>NZ_JBVHPV010000024.1:15170-17496 GCF_055567715.1 Streptomyces sp. NPDC026377 | reverse complement strand
GCCGTCGCCTCGGCCGGTCCACAGGTGGAGGTTGTTGGCGGTGTCCTTGGCGATGAGGTCGGGTTTGCCGTCGCCGGTGAAGTCGGCGGCGGTGGTTTCGGTGAAGTTCCAGCCGGTGGTGAGCTGGCGGGGGCGGTCGAAGGTGCCGTCGCCTCGGCCGGTCCACAGGTGGAGGTTGTTGGCGGTGTCCTTGGCGATGAGGTCGGGTTTGCCGTCGCCGGTGAAGTCGGCGGCGGTGGTCTCGGTGAAGCTCCAGCCTCCGGTCAGCTGACGCGGTCCACCGAAGGTACCGTCACCGTGGCCCGGGGCGTCGATGTCCTGATTGCCGGGCCACAGGTACAGCACCCCCTGGCCGTCCCGGGCGATGAGATCCGCGGTGCCGTCCCGGTTGAAGTCGGCGGCGGTGGTCTCGGAGTAGCGCGGGGCGGGGCGGGTGGCCGGGGCGGGAGCCAGTACGTCGGCCATGGCCTGGTTGCCGTTGTCGTTGAGGTGCAGCCGGTCGTCGCCGCGGGTGTAGTAACCGGCGAACAGGCGCGTGGGGTTGAGCGGGTCACGCGTGGCCCGATCGAAATCGACGTAACTGTCGATGTCCCGGGTCGTGCGGATGTAGCGGTTGTACTCCTGGCGCACCTGCTCCTTGGCCGCGCTGTAGTCCGGATTCCCCTCGAACGCGGGGAGGGTGGCGACGGTGAGAGTGCGCCCGGCGGCGTGCGCACGCTCGGCGAGGTCGCGGACCGCCGCCACGAGGGCTTCGCTGGTGGCCTCGTTGTACAGGACGTCGTTGACGCCGGAGTACAGGATCAGATGCGTGGCGTTGGGCTGTTCCAGGGCGTCGCGGTCGAAGCGGCGGACCAGCGCGGGCCCGTAGACGGCGCGGGTACCGGTGCTGTCGATCAGCAGGCGGTTGCCAGAGATTCCGGCGTTGACGACGCCGCTGGGACGCCCTCCTTGTTGCAGCGCCCGGCTGTAGGCGTCGGTCCACCGCCGGTTCGTGTCGGGAGTGGTGTGCCCGCCGTCGGTCTGCGAGTCACCGATCGCCACGACGGTGCCACCGCCGGCACGGGCGGTCACGTCCAGCCCGCTGAGGTAGGCCCAGTGCGGGAAGCGCGCGGGAAAGCTCTTGGAGCCGCTCGCTGCGGCGAGGTCGGTGTCATCCCCCGGCGCCGACGCGTACGAAGTCGTCAGCGTGTACTGGTGGTACGGCGCGGTGGTCACGGGCTCGGGCAGGTACAGGCTGACGAGGAGGTTCTCGTCGGCCTTGACGGGAAAGTCCGCGGGGTCGCTGTCGATGCTCTCGCCCGGTGCGATCACCGCTTGACGCGTACCGCCGAACGACAGGGACACGGGGGTGTCCTGGGCGGCGGCCCCTTGGTCCTGGCGGGCGATCGTGGCGTGCCCGATTGTCACGGGTTCTGTGCTGAAGGTGTTGGCCAGATGGATGCGTGCGGAGCTGCCGGCGATGCTGGTGTGCACCACCATGCGGATCGTCTGCCGTCCGGTGACCTTGGACTCGGCGGCGGGGGCCGCCGTGCCGAGGGCCGTGCCCCAGGTACGGGTCCACTCGGCTGCCGCCGAGCGGGTGGCGGCGACGGGCGATGACACCGGGGACCGCTGGACGGCCGCCGCGGCGGAGGCGTCGACGGCGAACAGGGCGGCCGACAGCCCTGTCGCCACCATCACCGTCCCGCGTATGCGTGTCATCCCCCGATACCTGCGCGGGCGGGAGGGCGTCATCGGTGGTTCTCCTCGTACGGGTTGCTGTGTCAGGCAGTGGTGGAGACGACCTGGCAGGGGGTGTGCGCGGATGTACGCGCACCCTGCCGTCGGAACGGAAGTGCGGCTGGCATGCGGCAGCCTCGCCAGGGCTATCCGGTCATGAGCGCCCGTGCCGGGCAGCAGCGCTGCCCGGCACGGCTGTATCGCTCGGTAGAGCCCAAGAGTTCGGGCGACGCGGAAGGGTCTTGGAGGCAGGGGGGAAGAACTTCGGCCCTGATATTGCCGTTACCAGTTGTCGGTGAGTCGGAGGGGGTTGGTGAGCTGCGGGTTTGCGGTAATCCACTGGTTGAGGTCGCCCGTGGTGTCACTGCGGGCGATGAGGTAGTCACGGCCCGGGCCGCGGAAGGGTCCTGCGGTGGTCTGGGTACTGGCCCAGTTGCGGCTGAGGAGTTCCTTGCCGCGGAAGGTGCCGTCTCCCTTGCCCTTCCAGATCCAGAGGTTGCTTCGGCTGTCCTGGGCGACGAGGTCGGTTCTGCGGTCGCCGTCGAAGTCGCCCGCGGTGGTCTGGGTGAAGTCCCAGCCGCCGGTCAGGCGGCGGGCGCGGTCGTAC
>NZ_JBVHPV010000024.1:0-15076 GCF_055567715.1 Streptomyces sp. NPDC026377 | reverse complement strand
GTCGAACGCACCGTTGCCCCGGCCTGTCCACAGCTGGAGGTTCTTGGCGGAGTCCTGGGCAATGAGGTCGATCTTGCCGTCGCCGTTGAAGTCGCCCGCGGTGGTCTGGGTGAACTTCCAGCCGCCGGTCAGGCGGCGGGCGCGGTCGAACGCACCGTTGCCCCGGCCTGTCCACAGCTGGAGGTTCTTGGCGGAGTCCTGGGCAATGAGGTCGATCTTGCCGTCGCCGTTGAAGTCGCCGGTAGTGGTCTGAGTGAAGTTCCAGCCATCGGTCAGGCGGCGTACACGTCCGAAGGTTCCGTCGCCGCGCCTCGGGGCGTCGATGTCCTGGTTGCCGGGCCAGAGGTAGAGGGTGCCGCGGCTGTCGCGGGCGAGGAGATCCGCGGTGCCGTCGCGGTCGAAGTCGGCCGCTCTCGTCTGGGTGAAGTGGGGGGCGGGGCGGGTGGCCGGGGCAGGCGCCAGGGTGTTGGCCATGGCCTGGTTGCCGTTGTCGTTCAGGTGGAGGCGGTCGTCGCCGCGGGTGTAGTAGCCGGCGAACAGGCGGGTGTGGTCCAAGGGATCACGGGTGGCCTGGTCGAAATCGGCATAGCTGTCGATGTCCCGGGTCGTGCGGATGTAGTCGTTGAACTCCTGACGGATCTGCTCCTTGGCCGCGGTGTAGTCGGGGTCACCCCTGAAGGGGGGGATGGTGGCGACGGTCACGGTCAGGCCTGCGGCGTGTGCGCGCTGGGCAAGGTCGTGAATGGCCTGGATGAGAGTCTGGCTGGTGGCGTGGTTGTAGAGGATGTCGTTGACGCCGGCGTAGATGATGACCTTTCGGACGCCGGGCTGGGCCAGGGCGTCGCGGTCGAACCGGTTGAGTAGCGAGGGGCCGTAGGAGGCACGGGATCCCGTGCTGTCGGTGAGGAGCCGGTTGCCGGAGATCCCGGCGTTGACGATGCCGCTGGGGTGCGCGGATCTCTGCAGGGCCCGGCTGTAGTCGTTGATCCAGCGCTTATTAGTGTCGGGGGTGGTGTGGCCGCCGTCGGTCTGCGAGTCACCGATCGCCACGATCGTGTCGCCACCGGCGCTGGCGGTGACGTCCAGTCCGCTGAGGTAGGACCAGTTGCCAAAGCGTGCGGGGAAGCTCGCACCGCTGCTGGCCGTGGCGCGGTCAGCGGTGTCTCCCGGCGCCGAGGCGTAGGACGTCGTCAGGGTGTACTCATGGTACGGAGCCGTCGCGACCGGTTTGGGCAGGTAAAGAGTGACCAGGAGGTTCTCGTCGGCCTTGACCGGGAACGCCGCGGCATCGCTGTCGACGCCGGCGCCCGGCGCGATCTCGGTCTGGCGGGAACCGTTGAACGTCAGCGAGACAGGAGTGCCCAGGGCCGAGGCCCCCTTGTCCTGGCGGGCGATCGTGGCATGCCCGATCGTCACGGGCTCCGTGCTGAAGGTGTTGGCCAGGTGGATGCGGGCGGTCCTGCCGGCGATGCTGGTGTGCACCACCATGCGGATGGTCTGCCCTCCGGTGACCTTCGATTCGGCGGCGGGGCCCGCGGTGGCAAGGGCCGTACCCCAAGTCCGTGTCCACGCACCACTTGAGGACTGACCGGCAGCCGCGGATGCCCTAACGGGCGCGTGCGGTCCGCCAGTTGTAGGCGGCCTCGTGGGAGAAGGCTGGCCGGCAGCCGCAGACGACCGTGCGGGCGAGGGCTGACCGGCGGTCACCGACGGTGCCGTGGGTGAGGGCTGTGCGTCGGGGGCCGTCGACTGCGTGGGGGAGGGCACGGCGTCGGGTGCGGACGGCCCCGCAGGTGACGGCTGTGCGGCTGCCTGGCTGGGCACGCCGAACGCGAACAGCGCGGTGGACATACCAGCGGTGTGCATGCCCACCATCGCCGCGCGCACACGTGTGCTACGCCGGTCTCGGGGTTTGCGATGGGTGCCCATGAACGGTTCTCCTTTTGCGGGTTGAGACAGGTAACAAGTACTCGCCTCTCCAAGGCAGGAATGGGATGGATGGCCTGCGGCTCGGTGCGGGAGCCGCTACGACGCGAAGGTGCGCCTGCTCGGTGCGGCCGCGACGATGCCAAGGGCACAACGCGCCGCAGAACGACTGCAGCGCCAGAGCCGTGAGGGGTGTCCGTAAGGCACACGGACACCCCTGCTCCGCATCGGTCAGGGCACCTGATCCGTCGGTACGGGTGCTACTGCCCGGGTGCGGTGGCGCTTCCGAAGGTGCCGTTGCCGTTGCCGGGCCACAGGCGAAGTTCCCCGGCCTCCGTGCGGGCGACCAGGTCGGCCTTGCCGTCGCCGGTGAAGTCACCGGCCACCGTCTGCGTGAAGTTCCAGCCGCCGGTCAGTGCCCGCGCGCTGCCGAAGGTGCCGTTGCCGCTGCCGGGCCACAGGCGAAGTTCCCCGGCAGCCGTGCGGGCGACCAGGTCGGCCTTGCCGTCGCCGGTGAAGTCACCAGCGTTGGTCTGGGTGAACTCCCATCCGCCGGTCAGCTTGCGCGGAGCACCGAAGGTGCCGTTGCCGCTGCCGGGCCACAGGCGAAGTTCCCCGGCAGCCGTGCGGGCGACCAGGTCGGCCTTGCCGTCGCCGGTGAAGTCACCGGCGGTGGTCTGGGTGAACTCCCACCCGCTGGTCAGCTTCTTCGGCGAGCTGTACGTACCGCTGCTGCTGCCGGTCCACAGGAACAGGTCGCCGCCGGCGTTCGTGGCGACCAGATCTGCCAGACGGTCACCGGTGAAGTCGTCGGCGGTGGTCTGGCCGAAGCCCCATCCGCCGGTCAGCTGCCTGCCCGCAGAGAACAGTCCGCCTCGGGCGCCGTCGCGGACACTCAGGGACTTGTCCGCGCCCACGGTGAACAGGTCGGTGACAGCGTCACCGTTGTCGTCACCGGCGACCGTCACGGCCGGGGCCGCGGCGGCATCTCGGAACACCACGGTGCTCACCCACGGCGCGAGGTCATCGAGGCGAGCGTCGAGGGCGTTGGTGCGCTTCTCGCTCTCGTCGGTCCCCAGGCAACCGCCCTGCCAGGAGCGGATGTTGAGCGCGACGAGCTCGGTACCGGCACCAGTTCCCCGCAAGGCGGGGGCGCCGGCGTCGCCCTGGCAGAGCACAGCGTTGTCGGAGCCGTTCAGCCCCACGGAGGCGGGGTCGGTGGAGGCGACGGTGAAGGCGGAGGTGTGGAGCTTGTTGGGCACCCATTCGGTCTTGGTCCGGCCGAACCCGGCAACCTGCAACTGCTCGCCCTGAACCGCGGCTTTGGCGGCGACCTTGACCGGCTTGGCCGCGCTCTCCGGGACATGCTGCGCGAGCTTGACCATCACCACATCACGGTCGGGGCGCGGGACCAGCTCGACAGCCACCAGGACACTGCCGGTCGCCTGGGTCAGGTCGGTACGGCCCACGGTGACCGTGGTCTTGACCACGGGTTTACCCGCCAGGACCGGCTTGCCGCCGTCACTGAAGCAGGTGGCGGCGGTGATGACCCACTGGGCGTCGACCAGGGCGCCGGAACAGGCGGCCCGGTCGCCGATGTTCAGCTTCGCGGTAAAGGCGTAGTCACCGCCCTTGCTTTCGTCACCGGCGAGAGCGGTGGCAGGGGCGGCGGTCAAAAGCCCTGCCCCCACAGCGGTGGCGAGCAAACTGGTCGTCCACGCGGCGCGCGAACTGACTGCGAACATGGTGATCCTTGGAGAGTGCGGAGGAAGGAGGTGCCCGATCGGGCCGGGCGGCGTTCGACGGCCGGGAGGTCCATGGCCCTGAGCCACCCGAAGCTGAGGCGGTGGACATGCTCTAGCGGTTCAGAGACACGTTGCTCGCGCAGTGACTGGCGGTCTCAGGGTCGGGGGCCGACCCACAGGGGGTAACGCGCAACTCGACCAGGACGGAGCGCTTGCCGATGTCGCTGGTCTCACCGATGGGGGTGTATTCGTTCTCCTCGCCGGGCTGGGCTGCCGGGGCGTTGACGACTGCCTGTGTGCCGTCGGCCTTGGCGGTGAGGGTGGCCTTCACCGGGTGGGCCTTGGTCCAGATGCCATAGGCGTCCGGAAGTTCCAGCGTCAGAAAGCCCTGCTTGCCGCTGACGGCGAAGCAGAAGAAGTGTCCGCCGATGTGCGACTCGACCTGGATGTCGTAGCCGCTTTCGCAGTCGGTCAGCAGGATGTGGCCGTCGCCCCGCTTCAGGGTGATCTTCTGGTTCTGGAGGATCTGCGCCGCGTCGGGGTAGGCGAAGCTCTCCGTGGTCGACGGCATGTCAGTGGCGTCCGCCGACGCGGCCGCAGAGGGCCTGGCCTTGGGCGCTGCCTGTGCCGAAACGAGCGCGGTGAAGCCGACTGATGCTGCAACCGCCCCAACACCGGCTGATATGAGCGCCTTGCGGGCACGGGACAACGTCACAACATCCTCACAATCATGGAGCACAGGCACATGAGAAGCCCATGAGATTCACGTAAGTAAAACATATGTAAGATGCACTTGAGCGCGCCCCCGACCCCATGACCAGGGGGAGTTGTGGTCTCCCGGGGGAGAGCCGCGCCTACCGAGACACGCCTTCGCAGGCGCATGCACCCTCCCCCTAGCCTGATAAGTGCAGGGGGAACCTCGACGCACTTGCCGGGTGGGCAGCTACAACCGTTCGCGCTGGACGCGAAAGGAATAAAACGGGTGAAACGTTCACTGCCCTCCGTCAGGGCGCCGCGCTTGCCAGCACATGCATGTCGACGGGGCCGCGGACTGCGTGTCGTCTACGCAGCGCTGCTTCCCTCCATGCTCGCGGCTGGACTTCTGAGCACCACACCCGCCTCCGCCGAAGACTTTGGCGATGCTTCAGAAGACCGTGGCTTTACGGTTGAGTACTGGAGATCCGGTGGCGCGGGGGTGAGGGAGGTTGCAGAGCGGGCGCTGCTTGGCGGTCCTGAGGACATCAGGAGGTTCCTGGACAGCAAGAAGGACCTTCAGCGCACTGATGACCGGGTGGATGTCAGCCGGATCATCAATGCTGGCGGCACGGGGGTCCGCGAGGCAGCCAAGAAGGCCCTGGAGTCCAAAAATCCGGATGATGTGGCCGCGTTTCTGCAGGAAGGCTGGAAGGCCCCGTTCGAGACGGATCAGCGCGCCGAGGTGTCGCGGATCATCAACTTCGGCGGTACCGGCGTCAAGGACGCGGGCAAGGCTGCCCTGGAAGGCAGCCAGGACGACGTGGCCAAGTTCCTGGCCGACGGTCAGTACGACGCCAGGAAGATCGACAACCGGGTCAAGGTCTCCAAGCTCATCAACTCCGGCGGCCCGGCTATGAAGGCTGCCGGGAAGGTCGCGCTGCAAGGCAGCCCGGAAGACATCGTCGAGTTCCTCGAGATCGGCCAGTTCACCGCTCGCAACCGCGACCAGGAACGTGCCAGCATCGCCCAGCTCAACGAGCAGGCCGTCCAGGCAGGGCAGCAGGCCGAGGAAGCTACCAAGGCAGCCCAGGAAGCCTCCGCCAAGGCGGTCGCCGCCTCGGACCTGGCCATGAAGGCAGCGAAGACAGCTGCGGACGAAACGAAGGACGCCAAGGCCGAAGCCGGTATGGCCGCTTCCAAGGCCAAGCAGGCTGCGGCCGCTGCCAAGGCTGCGGCCGCAGCCGCGCAGACGGCGATCGGCGCGGCCAACGCAGCCAACCGCTCGGCTCGTGTTGCCGCCCTGGCAGCCGCGCAGACCGCGAGCGCCGCAGCCGCAGCCGCCAGCGCCGCGGACGACGCCTACAACGCCTCGCTCGCCGCGCTCGGCAACAAGAACAAGGCCGAAGACGCCAAGAACTACGCTCAGAACGCCCGAAAGGCCGCCGGACTCGCCAAGACCTCGGCAGCCGCCGCCGAACAGGCCGGCAAGGCATCCGTCGCCGCCGGCGCGGCAGCGAAGGCCTCGGCCGATGCCGGGGCCAACGCCGATGCCGCAGCAGCCTCGGCTGACGAGGCCAACGCCTCGGCCGAAGCGGCCGGCATCCATTCCGGCGAGGCCAAGGCCGCAGCCGCAGAGACCCGCCGCCACGCCCGGGAAGCCAACCGCGCCGCCGCCGCTGCCCAAGCCCTGGCCACGAAGTCCGCCGACGCGGCGTTCGAGGCCCGCGACCACGCGAACAAGGCTGCCGGCCACGCTGAGAAGGCTGCGGATGCCGCGGAAGAGGCGGCCAAATACGCGGGTGACGCGACCAAGCTGTCCGCCGAGGCGGACAAGCAGGCGGCCAAGGCCAAGGAGGCAGCCGACGACGCAAGCGCCGCAGTAGCCTCCGCCAAAAAGCTCTTCGCGATCGCCCGGGAAACAGAGACCGAAGAACTCACCGCCCGCAACCATGCGGCTGTCGAGCGCGCCAAGTCCAACCAAACCGCCAGCGAGGAGTTCACCAAACAACTCGCCCAGGTCGCACTCGAAGACACCAACATCATCAACGACGCCGCCGCACTCGCCGCAGAGGCCGACAAGCCCGGAGCCGACACCAAGGCCATCGCGGCCAAGGGCCGCCCAATCGCGCTCCGCGCACTCAAGCACTACGGCTCCTGGCGCCAGGAAGCAGCCGCCCGGGCCCTGTCGGGTGAGGACGCCGACGTACTTGAGTACTTGCGTACAGGGATCAACAAAGCAGCGGCGGACGAGGTGCGCCAGCAGGTCGCGGATCTTGCATCCGACAGCCCCTACGAAGCCGTACGTACCGGCGCGACCGAGGCCTTGAAGGGCAACGATCAGCAGGTCCGCGACTTCTATGCCACCGGCCAGTACGAGGTTGCGGCCATCGACTACCGCGTACTGATCTCAAAGATCAACAATGCTGGCGGACCGAGTGTGAAGGAGGCCTCCAAGGCCGCCCTCGCCGACGGTAGCCCCAAGGCCATGTCCGCCTTCCTCAACAGCGGCCAGTACGAGGCCCGCAACATCGACGAGCGAGTCCTCGCGAGCAAGCTCGTCAACGACGGCGGCCCCGAGGTCAAGGGCGCAGCCCTGGCCGCGCTGCAGAGCTCGGCCGACCAGCTCCACACCTTCATCCAGGCGGGCCAGTACATGGCCGACCGCAAGGACCAGCTCACCAACAACCACGTCGCCCAGGTTCAGCGCCTGATCAACGAGGCCGACGGGATAGCCGCCACCGCCAAGAAGAATGCCTATCTGGCCGCCAAGGCGGCAGCCGACGCCGGCCACGCCAAGGACAAGGCTAACGAAGCCGCAGCCGAAGCCGACAAACAGGCCAAACTGGCTAATACCTACGCCAACGCGGCTAAGGACTCAGCCGACCAGGCACAAGTCAGCGCCAATCAGGCCGCCAAGTCCGCTACGAGCGCCCGCAACGCAGCCGATGCCGCTGACCGCGACGCTGCAGCGGCCGCCGATTCCGCAGCGCAGGCCGAGTTCTCCGCCCATTACGCTCGTGAATCCTCCCAGTCTGCTAATAACTCGGCTGAGGCTGCTCGTGATGCGGCAATCTCTGCGGGCAAGAGCTCAGCGGAAGCTAACACTCTGGCCTTGCAGGCGTGGGCTGATGTTGCAGCGAAGCAACGGGCTGAAGAGGCTGAGGCAAGGCGCAAGGCTGAGGAGCAGCGCAAGCAGCAGGAACAGAGCGAGCGCAAGAAGCACAAGTGCGTCCAATTCATGAGCCGAGACAGCCTCGCTCCATGTGTATACGACGAAGATGCTGTCATCGTCACGCCCGGCGTAGATATGGACCTCGGAAAGCTCCTCCTTAAGGGAGGAATGGAAGTTCTGGGCGTAAATGACCTCCTCGACTGCGTTAACAATCCCGCCCTCGGCCAGTGCGCCCTCGCCACAGCGGGCGTGCTTCCTATCGGCAAGCTGAAACTCCTCAAAAAGGCCACTGAGGGCGTCGAAGATATAGTCAAGGGATCGCGCCTTACCAAAACCACCAGAAACTGCATCCAGTGCTTCCTTGCAGGCACCAAGGTGCTCATGGCGGACAACTCCACGAAGAACATCGAGTCGGTTGAAATCAGGGATTCCGTGATTGCCACGGACCCTGCCACCGGGGTTACCGAGCCGCGTCCCGTCGAGGCTCTTATCGTCACTGAGCACGACAAGCAATTCAACGAGCTCACGATCAAGACCCCGCGTGGACGGGAACAGCTCACGGCAACCTACGAGCACCCCTTCTGGTCCCCCTCGCAGAACACATGGATCAAGGCGGTCGACCTCCATCCTGGGATGACTCTCCGGAGCGTGGACGGCAGCACGCTCACGGTCCGGGCAAACCGCTCCTTCAGCAAGACAGCTCGCACGTATAACCTGACGGTTGCCGGGTTGCACACGTACTATGTGCTTGCAGGCGAGACTCCGGTACTTGTCCACAACAGCAACTGCCTCATTGGGTCCGTGATCGGCCCTGCTGGAGAGAAGCTGCCGCTCCCCAAGGGGGCTACGGGCACACCGGTTAAGACAGGGAAGGGCTGGGCGTACGACATTCCGGCCGGAACCAAAGGACTCGACCCCCGGGTGACGCGAGTCCGGGTCATGGACCCCGTAACCACCGGAAAGTATCAGTACCCTAAGGGGTATGTGGTATATATGAATAAAGCAGATCAGGCGATTAATCCGCTGACTGGGCAGACAGTCAGCAGGTCAGACCCCTATAATCACATCCGGATATCATGATCTCGATAAATGAGCTCGTCCAGGCTGGGCTGGTGTCGAAAATTCCCGACTCCGTCGAATCGGACCCCTTGCGGGAAGTGGATGCGCTGCAAGAAGCGCAACTGCTTGACTCCCGCATGTGCCACTTGACCTCAACGGCAGCACTTCTCTTCGATCTGCGGACATCCTTGCAGTTTGATGTCGGTAATTCGGCCCTGCTCGTGGTACGAGGTGTTCGCTCATTTGACTGGAAGTTGCCGACGGCGAAGCTCTCTCCGCTAGCGGCGTTGACCGTGACGTCAAGTGTCCCCGAACGGTTGCATGGTCCCTTCCATGTGAGATGTGAATTCTTTCCAGAAGCTCACCTCGCTGTCGCGGGAGATTCGGCGGAGTTTTATGTCATCGAGTCGGAGGGAATTGGTGACGTACCGCCGGACTATTCAAGCGGGGGCTTTGCGCAGGTTCATCACGCCTTGCCGAGTTGGGCATCCGTGGGCAGCCTACTTCATGCCTCGTTTTCGCACTGAGGTGATACCTCCGCGATTCGGACAAGCTGATATTGGTCTTCTGTAATGTATCGTAGCCCCGCCAGTCCCCCGACGGGGCTACGACGGTGCCTGGTGGTTGCCGCGTCCCGCGGATGCCCGTATGGACAACGGCGATCATCCATACGCAATATTGCGGAATTTCCTGGAGTTCCAGAGGCTGACACCATCATCACTAAGACGGTGTCCTACAGGGTGAGTTTGAGTAAACGCTTGTAGCAGCAGAGGGCTGCGGCAAGGCCGAGAAAGGCCAGGTAGTTGGTGGGTTGGCGTTCATATCGGTGGTTGAGTCGGCGGTAGCCTGTCAGCCACGACATCGTCCGCTCGATCACCCACCTTCGTCGGCCGAGCCGTTCGCTGGACTCGATGCCCTTGCGGGCGATGCGGACGCCGATGCGTTTGCCCCAGAGCCATCGTCGCAGGTGAGGAATGTCGTACGCCTTGTCGGCGTGCAACCGTGTGGGCTTGGAGCCGACTGCGTGGGTTTGGTGTCCCATGTGGAAATGGGACAGCATCGGCTTCAGGACGAGACTGTCGTGGGTGTTGGCCGCGGAAAGTCCGACCCGGAGGGGCAGGCCCGCGACATCGGACAGGATGTGCATCTTGGAACCGGGCTTACCCCGGTCCACGGGGCTCGGACCTGCAAGTTCACCCCCTTTTTCGCACGGACGTGAGCCGAGTCAAGGACCGCACGGGACAAGTCCACCAGGCCCTGTTCGTCCAGGAGCTGAAGAACCCGCTGGTGTAACCGGCCCCAGACCCCGGCACGCGACCAGATGAGGAAGCGACGGTGCACGGTTGACTTCGACGCACCAAAGCAGGGCGGCAGAGCTCGCCAGGCGCACCCACTGACCAGTACGTAGACGATCGCGGCGAAAACCGCCTCATCATCAATGTTCGCCACACCACCGCCCTGCGGACGCACCCGCGCTGGCGGCAGCAACGGCCTGGCCAACTCCCACAGACCAGCCGGAACGATCCAACCCCACTGCCCACTCCCCATAACCCACCCAACGACCAACTCACCATGTAGGACACGGTCTAAACGTTGTTCCGTATAAGGGCTGTCCCGTATAAGGGCGTGAGCTGGGGGTCTGCCTGACGGTACGGTCGGCGGGTGGAGTCGAAGAGGGGGAGCGAGTGCCCGTTGCACGGGGCCGGCGTGCGTCCTGACTACCTGGTCGGACGCCATCTTGAGCAAGCAGTCGCCTCGTGGCACGTGTACGGCTCAGACCGTCCGGCCCGCTGGACATGTGGCTGATCGACAGCGAAGCGGTCGCCACGCGCATCACGACCGGTTCGGACTGGTGCCTGATCGTGGAGACGTCAGACCCCTTCGCCGGGTATGACATGGCGGAGTCGGGTCGTGTCGAGGTGGCGCCGATCAGCGGCGAGATCCCGTTCGCGGATCACCTCGGCGAGAGGGTACTGGCCGTCAGCGAAGAGAGTGTCCCGGACAGCGGGCGGATCGCATTGGAGATCACCTTCGTCTCCGGCCATGTCCGATGTGAGACCTGGTCCGGAGATCTCCGCCTGTCCAGCAAGTGATCAACGGACCGGCCACGGCGTGAACCGTGTGAGGCTCCCGTCGTGGCTAGTGTGATCACGGCGTCGCAGCCGTCCTGGATAGCCCCGTTCACCGGGCTGAGCCCCCGCTGTTTCAGCACGTTGGTGGCACAGTTGCGGCACGAGGGAGCCGACGCGGTTCGCAGAGGCCGGCCGTGGAGCCTGCCGCTGGAGGACCGGGTGCTGCTGGTCACGGCCTACTGGCGCACCAACTTGACACTGCGACAGCTCGCCCCGCTGTTCGGCGTCTCGAAGTCCGCAGCCGCCCGCATCATCAGTCACCGCGGCCCTCAGCTCGCGCTCAAGCCCCGCAAACGATTCCGCAAGAGCACCGTGCTCATCGTGGACGGAACCCTGGTCCCCACCCGCGACCACACCGTGGCCGAGCGGTCGAAAAACTACCGGTACTCCACCAACCATCAGGTCGTCATCGACGCCGACACCCGGCGCGTCGTCATGGTCGGCCGGTCGTTGCCCGGCAACCGCAACGACTGCAAGGCGTGGGCACTCTCCGGAGCCAAGGACGCCGTCGGGAACACCGCAGTGATCGCCGACGGAGGCTATCGGGGCACCGGCCTGGTCATCCCGCACCGGCGCGAGCGCGGGCAGAGCGAACTGCCGGCCTGGAAGGAAGAGCACAACGCTTCTCACCGCCAGGTCCGCGCCCGTGTCGAGCACGCCTTCGCCCGCATGAAGACCTGGAAGGTCCTCCGCGACTGCCGGTTGAAGGGCGACGGCGTCCATCACGCCATGAGAGGCATCGCCCACCTGCACAACCTCGCACTCGGCCGATAGGCGAGCCGAGCGGATAGCAGCCGATCACAGCCCTACCGAATCGAAGATCTTTACGGGACAGCCCTTAGCCCGCTGTCTGCTGAGCACCGCGGAGCACATCCTGACGATGCTGTTCGTCGTCAAGAGGAGCTAGCCCGGTTGAGCACCGGGGGCTTGCTGTATCCGCCTCATGCAGGAGCTCCGGGCCGCCAGCCTCCATCATGTCGACCAGCCGCGCCCCAGCCCGCCGCCCGCGGCGCTGAAGCCACCGGCCCGCGCCCGGCCGGTGCAGATCCGCAACTTGCGGATCTGCTCCACCATCGCCCTGATCTGCGTCTCCTGCTTGGGCGTCGACGCCTTCCCAGAGCCGTCAGAAAGGGCGCCAGCGCCAGGCCGCCCGCCGCGCGGCGGAGCAGGACAAGGAAGCCCGGATCGAGGCGATTGAGGACGCGGCCGACATCGAGGCCGCGCAGCACGGCGCCGCCGCCCACACGGCCACCGCGCAGGCCGAGGCGGCCACGGTGCTGTCGGCGGAGGCCGCCTCGGCGCTGCGCAAGGCCGAGGCGGACAAGGCCGCCGTCGCTGATGAGAAGCTGTGCACGGCGCAGAAGCTGGCGGAGGCGGAGCGTCTGGAGGTCGGAGACGCAGGAACTCGCCCGCAAGGCTGCCGAGGACCGGCTGCGGGCCCTGGAGGCAGACCAGCGGGAGGACGACCTGGCGCGGATGCGCGCCCGCACCGCCGCCCTCGAAGCCGCCGCGGAAGCCGCTGACGACTATGCCCAGCTCATCCCGCGTCAGCGCAATGCCCGCCGGGTCGCCCGCTTGCTCCTGGCCGGGCACAGCCCCGACCCGCATGTACGTCGCATGGCGCTGACCTGCCATGGATGGGGTTCTGGAGGGGGGCGACAGAACCGTGGTCGGGCCTGTGGTCGGGGCGGTGGAGGGACTTCTGGAGGGGCCAGACATCGCCTCCGGATGCCTCTATCAGGGCGCTCGGTAGCGGGGTTGCGGGGCTTGCCCCCGCCCGTACCACCTTGGTGCCCCGTCGCGTCCCGCTCCGGCGCTCTGCCCGGGACGCAAGGCACACCTGCTCTGTATCCACCACACCGGCACGCGGCTCTTCCGCGTGCCCCGACTCCCCTGGGGGGGACTCATGTCTGTTACCGCTGTGCTCATTGCGCTGTCCGTCGTCGTGGTGCTCCTGGTCGCCGTCGGCGTCGCTATCGCCGTTCACCGCCGCCCGGCGCTGGTCGTACCGGTCCAGGCCGCCCAGACCACCGTCACGAGCCTCGCGAGCCTGCTGAACTCGGTCGTCGTCGTGGTCATGACGCGGGGAAGGCTGTGACCTGCCGTGGCCGGGGGCGGCAAGCCTGTTGGGCAAGCCTCACGTAAGGCGGGCAAGCCGCCGTGACCGCACCGGCCCGAGACTCGTTCTTCCCCGGGACGCACCCAGGACCCGCAGCGCTCACGTCATGGCGTGCTGCGGGCCCGTCTCCCGGAGCTGTATCGCCTGCTCTCAGGGTTGCGCCCACGGTTGCCTGCACCGTTGTCTGCACAGGTGCTCCCGGAGTTGTACCGAAGGTACTACCGGAGGTGTGAACCCCCCTTCCGTGATCTTGAGCATTTCCCCAGCTCAGACCCCGTGGGCAAGCCTGTTTTCCGCGCCGACACCTCTTCTCCGCGACAGTCGGAGAGAGGTCTACGAGCACGGGGAGCGCAGCGCGGTCGGCACCCCGCAGCAAGCCCCCGCCCGTCCGGGGGCTGCGCGACGCGGAGGTGACAACCCCGGGTTGTCGCCCTCCAGTACGCGCTCCTCCCAGTTTCTGCGGCGCCTGCGGCCGGGAGCCGGAACCTGGTGCGCTGACGGGTACAACAAGTGGCGCAACAACTGTTCCAACATCTGCTCCCCTAACCTCGCGGCACCCCCGGCAAAGCCCCAGTTCACCGGCTGGTTTTGGCGTGGTGGGACCCCAGACATCCCCTCTACGACCACTTGCCTCGCCCCCTAGAACAGAAATGGGAAGGGGTGGGCGGAGGGCGCGCGGACGGAGGAGGGGATCGGACGCGGGGTCGTCTCCTCGTTGCGTGGCGCCGGGAGCGCCACGCTGCGCCCGCCCTCCGGCGGGCGCTCACGACACAAGGGGGCCGGGAGGTCAACCAGACCCCAGGTTGCGACATCTCCTGCGTCATCCCTTGCGGGATCTCCTGCGCTATCTCCTGCGACATCTCTTGCGCGAGCCATCCGGGACACGACTTACCTTCGCAGGTCACCACCCCCTTTTGCTCGTGGTCGGGGGTCTGACATCCCCCTCAGAGCACCCCACGACCGCAACGCCAGGAAGAAGAAGGGCAGGGAAGGAGCGGCGGGCGCGGGGAGCGCCTCGGGGGATCGGGCGGCCGGATTGCCCCTCGCGCGCGTCGGCGAGGCCGCGCGCGGCCGGGGCAGGGCTGCCCCGGCAACCGCCTGGAGGCCGTTCACGGCCCCCAGGCGGCCTCCACACACCCGCCGGGAGCCAACTCCCGGCGGAGCCCCGGCCGGGCTTCCGGCGGGCGCCTGCGGGCTGTTGCGGGGGTTGGGGCTGTCGGCGCGACAGGTCTCCCGCGACCTGCGGCGCGCCCGGCTGATCCCCGTGGCGGAGTCCAACGCGACAGCCGACGGGTCATGGGCGGGGGTTGACGAGCTTGGCGAACGCGTAGATGGCGCCCGCGGTGGCGGCCAGTGCGCCGACGGCCTGGAGGGCGGGGACGGCTGCGGGGTGTTCGAGCAGGACGTAGAAGGCGAACGCGGCGGCCAGGGTGAGAACTCCGGCCACCAGGGCCTGCATCTGGCGGCGCAGCGAGGCATCTGCGGGGGCCGGCGCCGGGGCCGGGGTGGTCGGGGGCTGAACCGGGGCAGTCGACGGGGTCGAGTCCGGCGTGGGGCAGGTGGTCATGACAGGTCCTCTCGATGGGGTGGTCGGGGTGGGACGGGGCCAAGATTCGGCCTTGGACAGCGGGTGTTCAAGAGTTCGCGAAAATCGGTAAACACGCTGGTCACAGCCGCTTCACCAGGGGGCTGGCAAGGATTCGCGAACCCTTGAAGGAGCCGCTGCGACCTGGTAGTGGCAGCACGGTGCCGGACCGGGCCGCAAGCGGCGCAAGCCCTGCCCAACGCGCGGCTGTTGGCCGACAGGCGGACGTAGCCCCCATAGACCTAATGGGTGAAGCGTGACAGTGACCGGTGCTCAAGTGAGCAGTTTGGGATGGTCTGTGCTCGCCGTGGTCCGGGGTTGCGGGGGTTGCCGGTGTGTGCCACGGTGGGGTTTCAATTCAATAGGGGACGGGCCGGGAAGGTGAATCCGGTATCCCGGTCCGGGAATTGACGGGCCCTCAAAAAACGGAATCCAAAAAACCGGCCGACCCCCAACCCCTAGCCAGACCAATTGAATTCGCGGAGCGAATTCAATTCCGGCCGAATCGCGAAGCGATTCGAGCCCAGGGCCAACGGAGTTGGCCCCAGAATTACGGCGAAGCCGTAATTCAGCCGCGCGGAGCGCGGTAATTCCTCCGCCGCGTAGCGGCGGCGCGTCGTGTCTGCGGAGCAGACCGCGCGC
>NZ_JBVHPV010000023.1:0-70091 GCF_055567715.1 Streptomyces sp. NPDC026377 | reverse complement strand
CCGTTACGAGAAACGGGCCTACACCTACCTCGGCACCGTCACCCTCGCAGCCCTCATCATCTGGCTCCGAACATGATCCAAGAAACAGTGCCTAGAGGATGGTGCCGTCGTCTCTGTTGGCGCCCAGGACGTCCAGGCACAGGCCGAAGGCGGTGTGTTGAGGGTGCCGCCGGTGGTATCGGCCCAGTTCTGGTTGGCGGCGCCGGTGCAGGCGACGAGGGTGACCTGGGTGCCGGGGGCGGTTGAACCGCCGGTGGGCATGACGCGAGGATCTTCAGCGTGCCGGTGGTGGCGTCGCTGGTGGTGGCGGGGGCGAGCTGGAAGCGCTGGGACTTCGTGCCGTGGCACGAAAACAGCTGAAGGCGTGTGCCGGCGGCGGTGTTCGCGTGTTCAAGGTCGAGGCACTTCCCGGCCGGGCCGACGACTTGGCCTTCGCCGTCCTTGCCGAAGCCGGAGACCTTTCCGACCTTGCCGTCCCAGGTCCAGAAGAGGGTCTGGGTGTCGCCACCGTAGGTGCGGCTCGTGGTGTGGCCGGTCGAGTCGTAGAGGCTGGCGGTGCTGTCGATGGCCTTGCTGTTGCTGATGATGCCGGTGAGGGTGTGGGGCTGCTTGCGCACTCCGGAGCCGGAGGGGTCGATGCCGTAGGCGTAAGTGCTGGTGACATCGCTCGTGGTGTCCACCTTGCCGCCGCTGACGACTGGGGCGGCCTTGTGCTCGACGAGTTTGGTCCTGTTTCCGAGCGCGTCGTAGCTGTAGGTCTGCCAGTAACCGTCGCCTGCGTCGGTGACGTTGGTCCCGGCCACCGCGCCGGAGGCGTCCTTGACGAGCGGGGCACGGATGCTCTGGCCGGAGGCGAGGCAACCCGGGTTGGGTGATGTCCGTGCTTCGGTGAGCTGGCCGCGTGCGTCGTAGGTGAAGCACTGACGGTCGGCGTTGACGGGTGCGTCGGGGGCATCGGAGGTGGGGCTGGCGTCGGTGAGGCTGGTGACGTTGTCGGCGTCGCCGTAGCTGTAGGTGCGGTCGTTGACGCGATGGCTGTCTGCGGTTTCACGGTCGGTGACGGTGCGTTAGAGCTGGCCGCTGTCCTCGTCGAAGACGTTCGTCGACCAGACCCGGTAGGGCTGTTCGCCGGTGACAGCGCGCAGCACTTCGCCGAAGGGGCTGTAGGTGGTTTCGGCGGTGTACCAGTCGAGGCCTGAGGTGGGAGAGGGCAGGCCGTCCTGGTTGTAGCGGGTGACGACCTTTTCCTAGGCCAGGCCGCCTGCGGCGGGTTCGGTCACGGACTGGAGCAGGCCGGTCCTGGTGTATGTGTAGGTGTAGCCGTAGATGCCCGTGAGGCCCCTGGCCGCGGCGGTGTCCGGGATAGTGATGATCTTGCCGGTGGGGCGATATTCAGCGTCGTAGCCGGTGATGGTGGTGGTGTAGGCGGCGCCGTCGGTGTAGCGGGTGGTCGAGGTCGGCTGGCCAAGGCCGTCGCCGACCTGGTCGTAGGTGAAAGAGGTGAGCGGGGTGCTGGTGGCGTTGTTGAGACGCTGTCCGGTCGTGCGGCCCCGCGCGTCGTAGCCGGTCCACACGGAACAATCAGTGGCGGACCTCGGCACTGGCCTCCAGCATGGCGGGCGCCCTTCAGGGCGGCCGAAGATCGCAACAACCGGCCGTATGGCAAGTGGGCCGCCGACGACACATGACGGTCGTCCCCTAGGGCGGCCGAAGATGGCAACTCCTGCAAGGACGGACCGGCTGTCGAGCAGATCAAGGTGACGGTCGCCCCTCGAGGTGGCAGAGGATCGCAACAGCACTTTCAGCACCCAGCGCTGACCGGTGCACCGGTATGGCGGTCGCCCTTCGGAGCGGCCGAGGACCGCAACTCCGATTCCATGGGTCGGTGATCCGAGGGGCTGCAATGGCGGTCGTCCTTGGGGGCGGCCCAGGATCGCAACTTGGTCATGACCGGGGACACGGGCATGACCAGTCACCATGGCGGTCGCCTCCGGGGCGGCCAAGAATCGCAGCACCGAGCTGCCGCACCTGGGGCGCATCGTGCTCAGTATGGCGGTCGCCCTTCAGGGTTGCCGTGGGACGCAATCTCCGCGTCCGCCTCGAACGCGGCGCCGCTCGGCTGCGGTGAGGAAGATCGGGATCAGCCTCAGACCAGCCTTCCCGGCCAACCACTAAGGACGACCGCATTCCTTGGGTCGCCGTGAGCCCGCTGATGCTTCAGGCCGCATCCCAGAGGCCGGCGTCCAGAATTCGAGCTGCCTCGGTGATGCTGTTTCACCGGACTCATGCTGACCACTCGCCGACTTCTCCGACGCGCCGCCAGGATTGCAGGAGAGCTTCACCGGCCCTCCTGGGCCCCACCGCGACCACTGTACAAGCCTCCGCAGCGCCTCCCGAAGGGTGTCCGTGATCACCGTCACACCGCCGCGGGCGCAAGGTGGTTCTCAGACGAGCTGCCACGTCCGGCCGAGCTGCGCGTCGGTAGGGCGGCCGGGCAGGCCGGCGAGGGCGTGGGCGAGCGTTTCGTACACGGTGAGGGCATCGCTGAGCGGCGCCTGGCTCTTTGCCAGGGACTTCTGCAGGCGGTACAGGTGCGTGAACGCCTGCTTGACGTTCCGTTGCCGGAGCGCCGACTTGATCTGGGCGGCAGCCTGGAGGGTTCCGTAGTCGGCCTCACCGGGCGTCTCCTGCGGCGACGCCAGGAGTTCGGTGTGGGTGCGCAGGAATCGCTGTGCCGTTTCGGTCTGTTGTGGTTTGAGCGACAGGGTCTCTTGGGGGTCGGCGCCGACCAGGACGGCGAGTTCGAGGACATCCGGCGTGAGACCGTCCCCCTCACCCGCGACCGGGCCCACCAGAAGGACATCGGGGGCCTGTTGTGGCAGTGGGCCCAGATGCGGTTCGGCGAGCAGCAGGCGCAGGGCGAGCAGCTCGGACTCGACTGTCGAGGAAGGAGCGACGACGCACAGTTCCGCCTGGCGCGCCGTCGGGTCGACGACGGCCAGAACCGCGGAGGGGCTGACCCGTACGGGGATGCCATGGCCTGCGTGCGACACGGTGCGCCGCTCGCGGTCCCACTGGACCGTGTGGGGGCCCTCGGGGACGAAGGCGGCCACGGCGAACGATCCTGCACCGACGTCCGTGTGCTTGTCGGCCAGACCTAGGGCCATGGCCGTCCGCAGGTACTCCGCCTGGGCCTCGGCCGCGTCCAGCCCGTCGGTGGCGCCGGTCCTGATGGCGCGTCCGCCTCCGGTGACGGGAGGCGACGGCCAGTGCTCCGGTCCCTCCTCCCCGTCGACCGGGGCCAGCGCGAACCGGACGGGAAGGCCGACCTCGCGGGCGAAGACCAGGTCGGTCGCGTCGTGCCCGGGGTTGACCAGGACGGCCCCGGTGCCGAACTCCGGGGCGACCCAGCTCGCGGTCCACACCGGCAGCAGGTCGCCGGTCAGCGGATGGCGGCAATAGCGGCCTGTGAAGGCGGACGTGCGCCCGACCGGGAGCCCGGCGCTCAGTGGGTGCCCGCGATGTACGGCCACGGCGCAGCCTGCCGGGGTCGGCGACCAGTTGGTGGTGAAGATCGTCAGCGCGTCCCCGGCCGTCTCGGGGTCTTCGAGGGGAAACGTGAACAGCGCGCCGGGCGTGCGGCGCAGGGCCCTGCGGTGGCGGGATCTCGTCGACTGCGGCCACGCTCCGTCCTGCTCGGAGCCGACGCGCTCACGAGCCGCCGGAGTGGGCACATAGCGCAGCTCGTCCCCGTCCAACGGCTCGTCAGGGCCGGTCAGTCCAGCCGCGGTGACGATGCGGGCGAGAGCGGCCACCGGATCGGCCGGACCGGTGGTGGCGGGGGTGTGGCCGTCCAGTGCGGCCATCCGGTCGAGGAGGCCGGCCAGACCCCGGCAGCGCAACGTCGTCAGTGGTGCCCGGGGGTCGGGCAGGGGCAGTACAAGGCGGTTCACGATGGTCTCCGCAGGGCGGTCAGGCGCGGTGCGCGGCGATGTGGTCGACCGCGTCGCCGACCGTGGTGAAGGTCTTCACCCGGTCGTCCGCGATCACGACGGCGAAGCGCTCCTCGGCGGCGACGGCGATCTCGAGCATCGACAGGGAGTCGGTGCCCAAGTCGTCGGCGAAGGAGCTGTCCTCGCGGATGTCGCCGACGGGGACGCCGGTGATCTCGCTGATGATCTCGGCGAGCGCGGCGGTGACGTCGGCTCGGGTGATGGTGGGCATGGCGGTGCTTCCTTCGACAGTGGGGAGATGGGCGGGGGGTGTCACAGGGTGCGGACGAGGCCGCCGTCACAGCGCAGGGCGACTCCGGTCACGTACGACGCAGGGGCGCTGCACAGGAACGCGGCGGCAGCGGCGAACTCGGCGGGGTGACCGTAGCGGCCGGCGGGGATCGCGGCGACCGATTCGCGTTCCACGTCCGCCACGGTGCGGTGCGTGCGCTCGGCGTTGGCGGCGTCGACGGCCGCGGTGCGGTCGGTTCTGATCCGCCCCGGCAGCAGGAGGTTGACCGTCACGCCGTCCGCGGCGACCTCGGCGGCCAGGGTCTTGAGGTACCCGGCGAGCCCTGCCCGGCCCAGATTGGACAGGGCGAGGTTGGCCAGCGGAGCGGCGACCCCGCTGGAACCCACGGCGAGGATGCGGCCCCAGCCGCGCGCCCGCATGGCCGGAAGGGCCAGCGAGATCAGCCGGATGTGCGGCAGCACGGTCGCCTCGATCGCCGCCCCGACGTCCTCGACGGTGACGTCGGCCGCCTGGCCCGGCCGTGGTCCCGGGCCGTTCAGTACGAGGACGTCGGGCGCGCCGAAGGCGTCGACGGTGGCCCGGAAGAGTTCTTCCGGGCCGTGCGGGGCCAGCAGGTCGGTTTCGACGCCGATGGCCTGCGGGAGGCGTGCGGCGATCTCTTGCGCCCTCGCGCCGCGTCGGCCGGTGACGACGGTCTTGGCGCCCTCCGCGGCGAGGGCCGAGGCGATCGCCCCGCCGATGCCCTGTGTGGACGAGCAGACGAGGGCGGTACGGCCTGTGAGTCCGAGATCCATCAGGACACCTCGTCGACCTGCGCGCCCGGCGACAGCCGCGGCCGCGCCGTCCGCTCGACCAGGGTGTTGCCCAGGACGGCCAGCAAGGCCCCGACGAGCATGACCACCGTGCCGCTCAGCTGCACTCCGGTGAACGACTCATCCAGGAAGACCGTCGAGAAGAACGTGCCGAACACCGGCACCGTGAACATCATGACCGTGGCCGCGGAAGGGCTGACGTCGCGCAGCCCGCGGTAGTAGAAGAGGTAGGCGATCGCGGTGGGTCCCACCGCGAGGAAGACGACGTTCGCCCAGGCCGGGCCGGGGACCGAGGACCAGGCCACGTCGTCCGCCGTCGGCGCCGCGAGCACCACAAGTCCCAGCCCGCCGACGGCGGTCCCCCAGGCCGTCGTCCGAAGCGGGGGCAGGCCCGCGAGCAGCGACTTCGACAGGATGCTGTACGCCGCCCAGCACGCCGCCCCGGCGACGAAGACGAGGTCGCCCAGGAGCCGCGTACCAGAGGTGTCCCCGCCGGCCCCGAGCAGGAAGACCACCGCGCCGGCCAGGCCGATGAGCAGGCCCGCGATACGCGCCCACGACGCCTTCTCACGACGCAGCGCCAGCAGCGTGGCGGTGGTCAGGATGGGGCTCAGCACGGGCACGATGATGCTGCCGTCGAGTGCGGGAGCCAGGGAAAGCCCCCAGAAGAAGAAGAAGTTGTAGGCCGACACGCCGAGCAGGCCGACCAGCCCCGCGCGGACGGCGGCGGAGCGCCCGATGGGGGCGCTCCGGCCGCGCAGCACGGCGGCCAACATGATCAGCAGCACCCCTCCGCCACCGAACCGGAGCGCTGCGGCCATCTGGTGCGGCATCGCGCCGACGACCTCTTTGGAGCTGGCGAACGCGCTGCCGAACATGACCATCGTCACGAGCAGATTCAGATAGGGAGCCGCGGCGGGGGCCGCCGCAGCCGGACGCGTCACATCGGATGTCATCGCTTCCCCCAGCGTCTAGCGGCCGGCGACCCGGTCCAGGATCTTGTCCCCGTCGGTGCCGCGCCGCACGCTTATGATCTTCTTGTGCGGGTCGCTGTCCATGACCAGAGGCAGGACGC
This sequence comes from Streptomyces sp. NPDC026377, assembly GCF_055567715.1. Classification (NCBI taxonomy): domain Bacteria; kingdom Bacillati; phylum Actinomycetota; class Actinomycetes; order Kitasatosporales; family Streptomycetaceae; genus Streptomyces; species Streptomyces sp. NPDC026377. Next base: position 63,959 of record NZ_JBVHPV010000023.1, on the reverse strand, counting down.
CCGGCTGCGTACCCTTGTCGGCGAACGGCGACCACAGCGGGCCGTCGTGGAGCGCGCGGAGGTCGGTCAGGCTCAGCCCACTCAGACGCTCCAAGCGCGCGGCGAGCCCCTCGTGGGATTCCTTGCCCGCCAGCAACGCGCGGATGCGGTCCTCCTCGGGCAGCAGCTCGGGAAACTCCCCGGCCAGGTAGTCGTGCAGGTTCGCCGCGCGGCCGGCGAAGGGCGAATAGACCATGCAGACCAGCTGCTCGGTGTCGACCCCGAAGGCGTCCTCGGCGTAACGGGTGGCGGCCTCGCGCATCCGCTCGACGCCGGCCTCGGTGCGGTAGCGTCCCGCGATCTCCTCGACGAGATGCTCGGGGAAGTGCTTCTTGCGCATCAGTTCCAGGGCGAAGTCCACGTACTGGGCGATGCCTTCGCCGTAGCTGCGCCCGTACGCGCGCTCGGTGCGCAGGCCCCGCAGGTGCGCCATGAGTGCCGGGTTGGCGCAGTCGGACTCGGTGAAGTTGAACGCGATCTCGTCGAAGACGAAGCCGAGGAAGTCCGTCAGCAGGCGCCAGTGCGCGCCCGAGGCGTAGCTGGTGTAGTCGTAGATGGAGAAGAACTCCAGCGTCGCGGGGACGTCGGAGGTCACGCCCCGCTCCGCGATCCGCTCGGCGTTGCCGCCGTGGATCTCCTGGAAGTACGCCTGCGCCAGTCCGTCGAGGGTCTCCAGCGTCCCCTGGAACCGCTTCTTGCTGTCGGCGGGCTTCTGCCCCGCGCCGCGAGCCAACTGACGTATCCACAGGGCGTAGTCGCGCTGCTCCTGCGGTGAGTCACCGGTGATGATCAGGTCCACGCCCGCGCCGTGGCGGGCGGCCACACCGAACGAGCTGGCCACGTTCAGGTTGCAGGCGTTGCAGAAGGTGGCCCGGCCGTCGCCGTAGCTGCGGTGGCCGGACATCAGCATGTCGGTCCGGTTGAAGGCCACCAGGCGGTGCGGCATGCTCCGGTCCCGGTCGAAGGGGACCACGCGGTCACGCTCGATCAGCAGCAGCTCCACGTCCGGGTCCTCGTACAGGCCCAGCGCCTGGTAGGTGCGGTCGATGTTGAGCATCACCTGATACGGCATGCCGCCGTGCCGCATGGTGACCACCCGCAGGTTGAAGGTGGCCCCGTGGCGCTCGGCGAGGGCCAGGTGGACCGCACGCACGAACGCCACCGCGTACGCGCTGTCCTTTCCGCCGCCGTAGGCGACCATGACGGTGTTCCGCGTGAGGTCGTCCTTGTGCGGAAGGGCTTCGTGCAGTTCGGTGACGCACTCCTCGATGGCCGGAACGTCCTTCTCCGGCAGTGCGCCCCTGAGGTTCGCCAGCACTGCTGCGCGCATCTTTCCTCCTGGGGGTTCTCGTTACGGAATCCCCTTGCGGGGCGGTGAATTCGACACCTGGACCGTAGAGCGTGAAGAGGGGGGTTGAGTGGCCCCGGACCCCGCGATGCAACGAAAGGTGTAGGCCGCGCGGCACCTCCCCTCATCCTTGGGCGCATGCCGCCCCGGGGCGGCGCCACCTGATGCAAGGTCGGAACAGATCCGCGGTGACCCAGCGGACCCATTCCCAGCCTTCAGGAGGACGAAGATGCAGGAACACCGCGCCCCGCAGTTCCCGGTACCAAGGGTCGAGATTCTCGATGCGACGCTGCGGGACGGTTCCTACGCAGTGGACTTCCAGCTCGATGAGACATTCGTACGGAAGTTGCTCCGTCAGCTCGAGGCCACCCCCATCACCAAGGTGGAAGTCGGGCACGGTCTCGGATTCGAGGCGGAGCGGTCCGGGATCAGGGCGAGCAACATCGATCTCCCGCGATGGTGCGAGATCGTCGGAGAGGAGCTGCCCACCACGCCCTGGGGGATGTTCGCCCAGCCCGGTTTCAGCCGGCTCGAGACGCTCACCGACCTGTGCAAGGAAGGCATGTCGTTCGTACGGATCGGTGTGGAGCCCGACAAGGTCCGCAACCACCTCGACTACATCGAGCGAGCCACCGAGATATGCGGCGAGGTCTATCTCAACCTGATGAAGACCAGCAGCACCCCCGCACACGATCTGCCCGAACTCCTGCGCGGCATACCCGATGTGGCCGGTGTCTACGTGGTCGACTCCTGCGGCTCGATGATGCCTGCCGACGTGCGCCGGTACGTGAATGTCGCCAAGGAGATCTGCCCCGTCGTGGGATTCCACGGGCACGACAACCTGGGGATGGCGAACGCGAACAGCATCGCCGCCTACGAAGCGGGCGCGGCCATCGCTGATGGCACGCTCGACGGTATCGGGCGTGGCGCGGGGAACGCGGAGACCGAGTCGCTCGCCGGAATCATGCGCCTTCTCGGTGAGGACCGTTTCGACTACAAGGAACTGGCCCAGCTCGCGCACTTCTGCCGCACCAGTCTCGAACTCCTTCCTGAGGACCGCAATATGCAGGTCCTCGGCGGCGTCATCGGAATCCACTCCGGATTCTTCCCGTTCATCGACCAGCTTTGTGAAGAAAAGTCCGTCGAACCGGCCCCGCTGATGGAGACCGCCGCCGGCCTGGCGCGGTACAGCGCCGAGAAGAGCGATCTGCGGGCTGCCGCGCAGCAGCTGTGCCGCCAGACGGTCGCGGCCTGAAGCGTCACCGACACCATTCGAGAGGAACGCCATGCGATTGGCACGCATCAACACCGAGGACGGCCCACGGACGGTAGTGGCCCACGGTGACCGCTGGATGGAGCTCTCCGCCCTTGAGGCCGCCGCGGGCCGACAGCTGCCGGCACGCCTCGGCGACCTGCTGGGCACCGTGCAGCGGCGGGAACTCGCCGAGCTCATCGAGCGGGCGACGGAGGCCCGGCCGGTCGAGGTCCGCCTGGAGGACGCCGCCACCATTTCCGACACCGGCGACATCTGGGGCGCGGGCCTGAACTACCTGGGCCACTCCCAGGACCTCAGCGCCCAGCAGCCCGTCTCCGGCCCCGGTTCGTACCTGCGGCCGCGGGGCTGCCTCATGGACAACGGCGGGGAGATCGGACTTCCCACGCACAGCAGCCGGGTGACCGCCGAGGCGGAACTCGGGCTCGTCATCGGCACGGAGTGCAAGAACGTGTCCCGCGAGCGGTGGCGGTCGGTGATCGCGGGCGTCACGGCCGTGCTGGACCTGACCGCCGAGGACGTCATCCGCGAGAACCCGCGGTACATCCCGTGGGCGAAGGGCTTCGACACGTTCTGCAGCGTGGGCCCCCAGCTGGTCACGCTCGACGAGTTCGACGACGTGGCGCTGCGGTCGACACGGGTCTCCACCGTACGCAATGGGCAGGTCGTCGCGTCCGCGCCCGTGGCGGAGATGAAGTACGACCTCGCCTACCTGGTCGAGTACTTCACCGCCGGACGCACCCTCACGCCCGGCACCGTCATCTGCACCGGCACCCCGGGGGCGGCCGTGATCGAACCCGGTGACTCGATCAGCGCCGTCGTCGAAGGCGTCGGCACCCTCTCCCACTCGGTGAAGGGCTGAGACCGTGACCGTACAGCACCTCTCCATCAAGGACGCCCTCTTCCAGGCCGTCGAGCACCACCCGGACCGGCCGGCCGTCCAGACAGAGGACGGCACCGTCACCTACCGTGAATTCGGCCGCCGGGTGAGTGAGTTCGCCGAGGAGCTGGCAACGCTGGCGGCACCGGGCGAGTTCATCGGCATCGAGGCCGTGCGTACCCTGGCCTCCGTCATCGCCCTGGCCGCCGCACTGCGCGCAGAGCGCCCGTTCGTCTTCCTCGACCCGCGCGACAGCCCTTCCTCCAACCACGCCAAGGTCTCCTCGCTTGCCGTCGAGTGGATCGCCGAGACCTCCGCGGCGGCGGACTCCCCCGTGCTGGTGCCCACTCCCGTGGGGTGGCGCACCAACGCCGAGGACCGCGCCGAGCCGGTCGGCACGCCGATCGCGCCGCCCGAGGACCGGGTCGGCTACGCCATCCACACCTCGGGGTCGACCGGTGAGCCCAAGTGCGTGCTGGTCAGCGCCGACCCGTTGGCCAAGGTGATCGCGGACCACGTCCGCGCCCTGGAACTGGGGCCGAAGTCCCGCACGCTCCAGTTCGCCCGGCTGACTTTCGACGGCTGCCTCACCGAGATCCTGTGGACGCTGACCTCCGGCGCATGCCTGGTGGTGCTGGGCGAGGAACACCTCAGCCCTGGCGCGGTCCTCCGGTCGACGCTGGAGAACTACCGCATCACCCACCTGAAGACCACCCCGTACGCGCTGACCGCGACGGATCCGACAGCGGCGATGAGCCTGCAGCACGTGCTCAACGGCGGCGGGGCCTGCCGCCCCGCGGTGGTGCGCAAGTGGTCCGAGCGAGCACACTTCCACAACGCCTACGGGACCACGGAGAGCACCGTCTGCAACCTCCTGAGCGCGCCCCTGGACCCCGACGACTGCACCGGCGGCGTACCCCTGGGCACGGTGGTGGGGGACTGCGGCGTGGAGATCGTCCCGCTGCCCGGCGCGCAGGACGAGCCCGCGACCGGCTTCGGCCCCGCCCGGGGTGAGTTGGTCATCACCGGCCCGAGTGTGGCCATCGGCTACCTCACCACCCGTGGCCTGCGCCGTTTCGCCGACGACGGGGTGCCGGCACAGCGCATCTATCGCACGGGCGACATCGTCGAGGTCCGCGACGGCCAGTACTACTTCGTCGAACGGCTGGACCGTCAGCTGAAGGTCCGCGGTTACCGGATCGACCCCGGAGAGATCGAAAGCGCGGCCTGCCGGCTGGACACCGTCGTGGAGGCGGTGGTCGACGCCGAGGCGTACGACGGTGACGACAACTCGGTGGCTGACGCCCTGGTGTGCCACTACCAAGGCGAGGCGACCCCTCGCGCACTGCGTGCGCACCTGGAGGCCGTGCTCGACCCGTACAAGGTCCCCTCGGTGCTGCACCAGGTCGACGCCCTGCCCTACAGCCGCAACGGCAAGGTCGACCGGGACGCCCTGCGCGCGGACCGCAGGCGGGCGAGCGCGGCGGCGCGCGACGCCCGGCCGCGGGAACAGGTCCTCGCCCTGGTGCAGCGCCTGACCGGCGTGGCCGACGCGGGCGTGGAGGACAACTTCTTCGACCTGGGCGGCGACTCGGCCTCCACGGTCATTCTCGTCAACAAGCTCAAGGAGCTCGGCTGGATGGACGCAGGCGTCCGTGACGTTCTCAGGGCCGAGAACCTGAAGGTGCTGATGGACCGCGTGCAGGAAAGGGAGGGCTGAAGGACATGTGTGGTGTGTGCGGGACCTACTCCCCGTCCGGCGTCATCGACCGCGGCCTCACCGCGGCCATGCACGCCCAACTGGTGCACCGCGGACCGGACGAGACGTACTCGCTGAACACGGAGTCGATCTGCGCGAAGCTCGGCCGCCTCGGCTTCACCGGCCTCACCGACGGCTGGCAGCCCGCGGAGGACCGCAGCGGCCGCTACGTCGCCATGACCAACGGCGAGATCTACAACGCCGGTACGCTGCGGGCCCGGCTGGGGCTCGGCGTGCGGGGCAACGGCGTCGACGTCTGCGTCGTCCCCGAGCTCTTCGCACGGTACGGAGTCGAGGGGCTGCGCCTGATCGACGGACAGTTCGCCACCGTCGTCCTGGACCGCGCCGAGAACGCCCTCCATCTCGCCCGCGACCGCTTCGGCATCTGCCCGATGTACTACACCGAGGTCGACTCCCAGGTGCACTTCTCCTCGGAGCTCAAGCCCCTGGTGCGGTGTGTCGACCGGGCCCGAAAGGTGGATCTGGGCGCGGTCGACCAGTACCTCTCCCTGGGCAACATCGTCGCCCCGCGCACCCTGGTCGAAGGGGTACGGGCGGTGCCCCCGGGGTGCGCTGTCCGGTTCGACGGCGACGGGAGCCGGACGGTGCGCTACTGGCGCTACGGCGAGTTCACGCAGGCGTCCGAGCCCGTCACCGACGCGGCGTTGCGGGAGGCGCTGCGCGCGTCCGTCCGGGACCGCCTCGAGGCGGATGTGGAGATCGGCGCCTACTTGAGCGGCGGCTTCGACTCAACCGCGATCGTGACGGAGGCGGCGACCCTCTCGGCGCAGCCGGCGCGCACGTTCTCGGTGGTCTTCGACGACCCGGGCCTCGACGAGGGCCGGTTCCAGCGCGAGGTGGCCCAGGCCGTCGGCAGCAAGCACGAGCAGATCGTGTGCCGCCACGAGGACATCACCGCCCGGTTCGAGGAGATGGTCCGGCACTGCTGCTACCCCCAGCGCGAAACCTACAACGTCGCCGCGATGATGCTCGCGGGCAGCGTAAGGGATGCGGGAATCAAGGGCGTGGTGTCCGGCGAGGGCGCGGACGAGCTGTTCTACGGCTACGACTCCTACGCGTTCGACGGCCTGGCCCGTTCCCGCCGTACCTCCCGCTCCGAGAACGAACAGGCATGGGGGCGGCCGGACTTCGGGTGGGAGGTCGACTGGGACAAGGTCGCCCGCCGACGGGAAGGCTTCCTGGCGCCCTCTGTGCGCGAGGCCCTGGTGGGCGATGAGTTCTGGCGCTCGCGGCTCATCCCGTTCGCCGACGACGAGGTGCGGCAGCTCTCCCGGATGCAGCTGCGCTCCATCGCCGATGTGTACGTCCAGATGTCCGGCCACCTGCTCGGCGACCACGGGGACGCGATGGTCATGCGCCACTCCGTGGAGGGCCGCTACCCGTTCCTGGCCAACTCCGTCGTCGACCTCGCCCTGAGGGTCGAGGACGCTCGGAAGATGGCCGATTTCGAGGGCAAGGCGTGCCTCAAATCGGCCTACCAGGGCAGAGTGCCGCAGTCCGTCCTGCAACGCGGAAAGCACGGCTTCACCGCCTACGACCTGCAGTCCAGCGCGGACGACCGCACCTGGGACGACTGGCGGGCTTTGGTCGAGGCCACCGGCCTGTTCACCGCTGGCTGCCTGGACCGGCCGGCCGAGGCCGACAAGTGGGACTTCCGGATCAGCGCGATCAGCATCGCGTTGATCATGGACGAGCTGGGTCTGACCCTGTGACCACGAGGGGACTTCCACCGGTGACCACGGAACATCCCCGCATCCTCGTCCTACCCGGGGCGGGATCCTTTGGCGGGGAGCTCAAACCGCTGCTGGACGAGCTGGGGGCCTGCGCCCGGCTCGCCCGCTACCCCGGCCGGTTCGGCCGTGACTTCGGCAGGGTGACGACGTTTCCCGAGGTGGTCGACGCATGCGCCGACCAGGTGGAGAGCCTGACCGCAGGACGGACAGTCCTGGTCGGCCACAGCTTCGGCGCGTACGTCGCCCATGCCACAGCGGCGGAGCTGGAGCGGCGCGGGACCCTCGTCCACGCGCTGGTGGTCGTCGGTGCCGACGCGCCGCGACTGCTCGCCGTCTCGCCGGACCTGGGCTCGGACCGGTCGGCCGCCGCGGCCTATCTGGAACGCATCGATCCCGGCCTGCTGCCGGACCCGTCCGACGAATGGCGCGATGTCGTCCTGGACACCGCCATGCAGGACCTTCGGCTGCTCGCGCACTACAGCGCCGCCCCGCAGCCGTATCCGCGATGCCCGGTCTTCGCCGCCCGGGGAGAGACCGACCCGCTCACCTCCGACGCGGGCCTGAGGGAATGGTCCGGCGCCACCGCCGGACCCTGCGTCCGGCGCGCCTTCCCCGGCGGCCACTCCGGGCTGCTGACCACCCCCGCGTTCGCCGATTGGCTCCGCGCCGTCGCCGCCCGAGCGTGAGACCAGGTCCCGCTCGAAGAGATTCCCGGAGAGAAAAGAGAGAGGAGCCACGTTCCGTGAACAGGCGCGATGAGCGTCTCCCAGGCACAGGTGGACGACTGGTGGTCGTCGGTGGCGGAGCCTCCGCCACCGCGGTGCTCCACCAGCTCGCACGGCACCCCGACGTCCGGCCCGACGCGGTGACAGTGGTCGACCCCCGGCCGGCCGGGTTCGGCCTGGCCTTCGGCACCACCGACCCGCGCCTGCGCTGCAACACCTCCGTCGATGTGACCTCGCTGCACCGGGCCGGTCAGTCCGACCTCCTGCGCTATCTGTCCGGGCGGGGGTGGCCGGTGAGCCGCGCCGACTTCGTCCCGCGGGCACTGGTGGGCCAGTACTGCCGTGAGCGTTTTGCCCAGATGCGAAGTACGCTGGCGGCCCGCGGATGCGCGCTGCGCCAGGTGACGGCCAGGGTCGAGGCGGTGCGATCCGCCGTACGGCCTGGGCAGGGCTACCTCGTCACCCTCGACGACGGAAGCACCCTGGACGCCACGGACGTGGTGGTGGCTGTCGGTGGTGACCAGCCACGCGTTCCGGAACAGCTGCGCGACCACGCGGACCACCCCGACCTCCTGCCCGGTCCCTATCCCTCCGCCCGCCTGCGTGCACTGCCCGAGGACGCCAGGCCATTGGTCCTGGGCACCAAACTGTCCGCGATCGACGCCGCGCTCGTGCTGTGCACGGCACGGCGGCAGATCACTCTCTGCTCCCCCTCGGGCGAGCTCCCCGCCGTCCGCGAACACCTGTGCCGCCCGGCCCGCCCCACCGGTCTGCTCGCCGGGCTGCGTACGTTGGACCACCGGTCGCCGGATTTCGACCGCGCGCTCACCAAACTCCTGGTCCGGGCCGTGCGCCAGGCGTCCCCGGGCCCCTCACCAGCCCTGGGAAAGCAGTTCGGCACCGAGCCCGAAGCCCTCCAGCGGCTCGGCACCGAACTGCGGCAGACCGAGGCGGGCGCCAACGCCTGGCAGTCCGTCATCGCCGAACTCATCGAGGCCCTGAACGACTGGACGCGGGGGTGGCCGCACCGCGACCGGGACCGCCTGCTCGCCCGTTTCCGCCCCCTGATTGCCCGCCATATCTCGGCCATCCCCGTCTCCAGCGCCCGAAGCCTGGCGCAGCACGGGCTCGCCGGGCGCCTCACGGTACGGCGGGGTACCCCCGTGCTCGCCCCCGCGCCCGGCGGCGGCTGGCACGCCCGGTGGCATCCCGAGGGGCGGGCCGAGCACTACACCCATGTGGTCGCGGCGTCCGGCTACCGGCCCCCCGCCGTGTGCACCCACGGGCCCGACCTCCTCGCCTTCGGTACGGCCGCCTGCTCCGCCGACTGTGCTCCGCCCCCGACCGACGCCCACCTGAGGCTCACGCCGCCCGGCGACGGTGGACCGGAGCGGATCTGGATGGTGGGAGCCGCGGGCGGGGCCCGCACCGCCATAGTCAACTACCTGTGGACCGCGGCGGCTCAGGCGGAGGTAGTCGCGCGGACACTGGCCGCCTCCTGACCCCTTCAGGCATGCACAGCACCACCCGACCTCCTGCTACGAGAGGCATCCTCGTGTACGTACTCGTCGACCCCGTCTCCACCGGCCGTGAGCTCGCCGCCGCCTTCCGCGAGGAGGGCGCCCGCGTCCTTCACCTCTACGAGGCCGCCCTGCACGCCGAACACGCCCTCGACACCGGCCCCCACACTCACCTGCTGACGCAGAACGGCCCCGGCGCGGTACAGGAGGCGGCCGAGCTGCTGCGCGCCCATCCGGTCGCCGCGGTGATCGCCGCGAGCGAGCGGGGCGTACGGTTCGCCGACGCGCTCGCCCATGTGCTGGAACTCCCGCACCACGAGCACCGATTGGCCGCCGCCCGCCGCGACAAGGAACTCATGGTGCGCGCCCTGGAGGACGCCGGCGTTCCGGCCGCCCGCACCCGGACCATCGCCTCTGTCGCCGAACTCGACAAGGTGCTCGACGCGTGGGGCACCGCTCCCGGCACACCGCTGGTGATCAAGCCGCGGGACAGTGCGGGCAGCGACGGCTGCACCGTGGTCACCGGCCGCGCCCAGGCACACACCGCCGTCGAGACCACGCTGCTGCGGTCCAACCTCATGGGAGAGACCAACACCGACCTGCTGGTTCAGGAGTACTTGGCGGGCACCCAGTACATCGTCAACACCGTCAGCATGGCCGGCCGCCACCTGGTCACGGAGGTCTACCGGGAACGCATCGACACCCGCGACGGTTCCCCCGTGCTGCGCCACATCATCTCCCGTCCGGAGCTCGACGAGCGGGAGCACACACTCACCGACTACGTCCTGCGCTGTCTGGACGCCCTGGGCATCAAGGAAGGCGCCGCCCACACCGAGGTGATGCTCACCGCCGCCGGACCACGACTGGTCGAGGTCAACTCCCGCGTCATGGGGCCCTCCCTGACCCCCGACCCGTACCACGCCGCCTTCGGCTACAGCCACCAGCACCTGGTCGCCGAACGTTTCCTGAGGCCCGAGGAGTTCGCCCGCCGCTTCGACCTCCCCTACGGCGGGGGCCGCACCCTCGCCAAGATTTTCCTGCGCGGCTTCCGCGACGGGGTGCTCGCCTCCGTGGAGGGTGCGCGCACTCTGCGGCGCCTGCCCGGCTTCCACTCCATCGACCGACTGCCCGCCACCGGCGCCGCAATCCCCGACCCGACCCTGACGACCGGGGCCGCGGGCATCGCCTACCTGGTCCACGAGGACGAGGACCTGCTGCGCAACTCGCTGGAGTTCGTCCACCACCTGGAGGACGACGACGCCTTCTACCGGATGGCCGACGCCCCTACCCTCCCGCACCATGCCCCCGGACCCGAAGGAGCGGTTGCCCGATCGTGCGCGCACACTCCCTCATAGCGTTCTCGGTACTGATGCAGGCCGCCGCCGAGGCATTCCTCTCCGGCCGCATCAGCAGCGGTGACAGCCTTCGCTTCTCCCTGCTTGCCTTCCTCGGCTGCACCCTGCTGTTCTTGACGGCCGGCCGTACAAACCGCACGACGGGCCGCGGGTCTGCTGAAATCTCGTCAGGTCACCACGAGTGGCGGTCGTTCGCTGTGCTCAACGTGGCCAGCGCGGTGACTTTCCTCGGCCTGTATGTGGCGCTGGTGTGGGTACCGGCGGCATTCGCAGCCAGTCTGATGGCAGGCATCGGCCCCCTGGCCGCGAGCACCCTGGCCCGTCTGTCGGGAGAGACCCGGCCGGCCGCCTCCTGGGTCCGCTCGGTGGGCCTGTTCGTCGCCTCCGTGCTCACCGCGGCAGCCGTGCAGCCCTCTCTGCTGGACACCTCGTCCTGGCAGTCCGGCCCGGCCACGAGCGCCGTCGGTGCCTGCCTCGCGCTGCTCGCGGGGATCGGCGCCACGGTCCTCGCCCGGCTCTCCCGTCGGCTCGGGGAACGGGGAATCGCGCCGTCCGTCGTGATGGCCCACCGCTTCCACCTGACCTATGTGCTCGCCGCCCTGGCCCTGACCAGCGACCAACTCGCCGAGCCGCCGCGGCTGGAGTGGGGAGTCACCGCCCTGGTCGCCTTCGGCGGCGTGGTCATCCCGCTCTACGCCCTCCAGATCGGCGCCCAGCGCACCGCGGCCCCGGTCACCATGGCCCTGCTCGCGACCCAACCGGGCCTCGCCTACCTCGTGCAGGGCGCCCTCGGCCATCCCCTGACCGTGCCGGGCACGCTCGCCGTCGCCCTGTTGCTCCTCGTGGCGACCGCCGTGGTCCGCGTCGAACACCGCCTCCCCCGCACCCGAGTGGTCACGGCCCCCGAGCTGCCCAAGGAGAGCGACGGCGCGGCCTCAACCAGGGGTTTATGACAGCGCCTTGCGGTTGTGTCACTGATCCAACGTTGGTTGTAGAAGGCCCCGAAGCGCCGGGGGGCCTTCTACGCTCCCGCCCATGGTTGCTTTCACCCAAATGCCTGACGTTCCTCACTCGGCCAAACCGTCGAGCACCTACCACACCGTGCGTACGGTCCGCCTGTGCTGGACGGAAGCACGTCCGGCCGTCCAGCTCGCCTTCCTCCTACGGTTCGTGACGGGAGCGGTCTTCGCAGCCCGGGACGACATCGACCTCCTGCGGCTGCTGGTTGGAGCGTCCGCCTGGTCCTGCGCGAGCCTCTTCGCGTACCTGTTCAACGGCGTGATGGATGTGGAGGAGGACCGCCGCAACGGGTCCGACCGCCCCATCGCCCGCGGCGACCTCTCCCTGCGCCGGGCCGCCGCGATCGTGCTCGCGGCGGCGGTGTTCGCCCTGGGGCTGTCCGCCGCGGTCCCCGGACTGGTTGGCTGGGTCTTCGTCTTCCTGGCACTGGGCTGGGCGTACTCCGCACCGCCCCTGGCGGCGAAGCGGGCGAGCCTGCCGTGCGCGCTCGTGGTGTTCGGCCTCGGCTGGACGTCCTATGCGGGTGGCGCGGCCACGGCCGGGAACGGCCTCGACGCCCCCGCTCTCGTTTTCGCCGGCGCCATGGCCGCATGGATGGCCCTGGTCGGTGCCGTGGTGAAGGACTTCAGCGACGCCGAGGGCGACGCGCAGGCCGGGCGGCGCACCCTTGCCGCCACCCGCGGCCCGCTCGTCGCCCGGCGGCTGGCGGTCGCGGGGGCCGCGGTCGTCGGCTTCGGCGCGCCCGCCGCCGCGTGGACCTGGACGCCCGCAGTCCTGCCGGGCACCGTCCCGCTGGCCCTCGGCGCCGGATGGGTGATCGTGCGCTGCCTTCGCACGGGGCACACCGAGCACCACACCCGGCACGCGCGGCGCGGCGCCTACCGGGCGTTCATGGTCACGCAGTACGTCGCGAACGTGGTCATGCTCGTGACGCTCCTAACCGCCCGGTGACGCAGAGTCATCCCCGCTCCGCGCCCTTCAGCACGGCGTCCATACGGGATGTCGCCCCGAGCTTGTTGAAGATGTTGTGGAGGTGCCGCTTCACGGTCCCCTCGCTGATCTCCAGCTTGCGGGCGATCTGCCGGTTGGTAAGAGCGCAGGCCACCGCGTCGAGGACCTGCCGCTCCCGCGTGGTCAGTCCGTCCGGGCAATCAGCGCTCCCCTCCCCCGCCGGCCCGGCAGCCGTGCGCGGCTGCGGCTCGCGGAGGCGGGCATCGGCGGACGGAAGGATGCGATCGCGCGTCTCGTCGTATCCCTGGGTTCCGGCGTAGAGCCGCACCGACGTCGCAGCCCTGAACGCCGCGTTCGCCTTCTGCCAGATCACCACCCGCTGCTGCGGCGGTGCGGACATCGAGGCGAGCTGAACGGCGGGCTGAACGGCCGACCACAGCACCTCGGTGGCGCGCACCGACTCCGCCACGGGAATCCTCTGCAGGGCCCGGTTCGCGCCGAGCAGCCTGGTGTACTCCTCCGCCTCCGCGGTCTCGGGCAGGCATCCGTTCTCCAGGGCGGCGATGCAGTCCTCCATGATCGCCACCGCTTGACGCTGGCACGACCGCCACAGCTCGGGCCGCTCGGCCAGCACACTCCCCACACGTTGAAGGCCGGCCTGATAGCTCTCCAGCACCTCAGGTATGGCGGCCCGCAACGCCTGCGCGGCCCTCCGGTGACCGCCGTCCGCCGCGGCTCTCCCTCGGACAGAGCGCTCCGGGACGGTGACAGCGAGGCGACTTACCGAATGAGGGCCGAGACTCATGCATCCTCCACTTGATCACTGTGCTCGAGCAGGGGGCAACCGGGCGTAGCTGTACGCACCCGCCCCCTTGCCCACTCGGATCACCCAAGGGCTACCGAACCAGGCTCATCCGCCGGATAAGCCCTGGTCAGAGGGCAGCGTAATGGGCAGGTGAGGCTCGTGACAATGACAAGTCCCGCATATTGGACACGAACTGGCACTGCGTCAGGCAGGAGGGAGGTGCCCCCTTGTGTGCGACAACGCGCCCACATGAACCGAATGGCTGACTCGATACCGATGCCCGTGCGGTACCCCGCTCGGGCCGCGCAGCAGGCAACGGGACGGAGGGCTACGCGGAGGTCCCCGCCTCCGGGGAGGCGTCCGTCTCCGCCCCCGTGTCCTCGCCCCCGGCCTGGCCCTGCGCCCGTCGCCCCACGACCACGGCTGCCGCCGCCGCGCTGGCCAGGAACGCCAGGGCGACCGTCCACAGGCGGTCCAGGACGTGGCCGGTGGCGTGGTCGAAGGAGTAGCTTCCGGCGCCGGCCTGACGGAGGCCACGGCCTCCAGGCCGAAGTGGCCGCTGCCGAAGTACCGATAGCGGACCAGGTCGACCGCACGCCGGTGCTCACGCACGGCGTCCGCGTCGTAGCGGGTGAAGTCGCCGGCTCTGGCACGGCGGTACGGGGTGGCGCCCAAGACGATCCGCCGCGTCCTGGACGCCGCCAGCGCCCGCGAACTGCCTGAGCTGCTCGACGTCCCCACTGCGGGCCCTGGCGAGCTGCAGCCCGCGTCGGTGTCGAAGCCGGATGTAGTGCTCGACCTGCCCGGTCTGCTCGCCAACCACCAGAGCACCACCCGAGACGAGGCCGTCCGCCAGGCACGCGCCTCCGGCCGGACCATCCGCCGCGGCCAAACCAGCAAGATCACGATCTACGGTGTACGAGCAGGCGAACCGATCTTTGCGGCCCTCGTCCACCAGTGGGAGAGCGCCGGCCGACTCGTTCCGACGAGCTCGGACCGGTGATCCCCCCCACATTCCCGTCGGCGCCGGGCTGGTCGCCGGACGGCCACCGCAACAAGTCTGCAGTCGATTACGGCCGCGGGCCGGAGAAGACCTGGGTCTACGGCGCGCTGCGAATACGGGACGGACACGAGACCGCCATGACCGCCTCCTCCCGCAATAGTGCCTTCTACCAGCAGTTTCTTCCGAAAGTCGAGGCAGCCAACCCTCTCGGTGACATCTACGTGGTAACCGACAGCCTGTCCACCCGGACCTGGCTGGAGGGCCACCCCAGGATCCGGCACGTCTTCATTCCCGTCGGCGCCTGCTGGCTCAACCTCCAGGAAGGCTGGTGGCGCATCTTCGGCAAGGCCGCCCTCGCCGGCCAGTCCTTCGCCGGGCCACCCGAGATCGACCAAGTCACCGGCCTCGCAACAGCCCAGCTCAACACCCGAGCCCGGCCCTGGGTATGGGGGCGGCCCGCACCATCAACTCGCCTCTTACGCCGACAATGTGTGTACCTCCTTTGAGGAATCCAGCACTAGGGATCATGACCGACCGTCGACCGCTCTCGCTGCCCGCCTTCTCCGAGCCCACTTCCAGCGCTCCCGTACCCGCCCAGGCGGGTGGGCGCCGGCTGATGCCGGTCGAGCAGGCCGCCGACTTCCGCCAGCCGCCCGGCGAGCCCGCACCCGCCCCGGCCCGACGCCCGCTCGCCCCCG
Source organism: Streptomyces sp. NPDC026377 (assembly GCF_055567715.1). NCBI lineage: Bacteria > Bacillati > Actinomycetota > Actinomycetes > Kitasatosporales > Streptomycetaceae > Streptomyces > Streptomyces sp. NPDC026377. Next base: position 48,829 of record NZ_JBVHPV010000023.1, on the reverse strand, counting down.
CCGGCCTCACCTTCTCAGACCCGGACAGCCATATCTGAGCGCTACCACTGCGGGTTGCGCCACGTCCAGGACCAGCACCTAGCCCCACCGCCCCGGTGTGCCATCTGGACAGTGGTCGTAGTCGGCCGGGCTCCCGCCTCGGATACCGTGTTCCTCTACGGGGTGCCACAACGGATGTGACGCCCCCCCACCGGAGGTAGTCAGCGTATGAGTTCAAAGCGCAGCAAGAATCCAGCCCTGCCCGTACTTGACGACGCATTCCGGCTCGAGTCGGTCAAGGACGCCGAAGAGTCCACCCGTGACTTGGCCGCGCGGCTGGCCACCACCGAGCTGCGCCGCGTTTCCCACCCCGGCCGGGTCACCTGGGAGCCCATCGATCAGGCCGAGCCCGTACCGGTCCCGCCGACTGTGGTCGACGGTGACGGGGACCTGTGGCTGCGGGACCGGGGCACTGGCACCTGGACCATGCCCGAGTTCAACCCGAAGGAGTTCCCGGCCCGCTGTGGCGAGGTTCTGACGTGGAACGAGCTTGCCCGCGAGTTCGGCCCGCTTACCGCACTGGCCGACGACCGCCGCATCGGCGGCGGCCGACGCTGACCGCGCAGCTTCTGGGATGATCGCGCCCCTGAAGCGCCCGGGCGGTAGCTCGGAGCTCCGGCTACCCCCCGAGCTCTCCTTGGAGCCGCGCCCCCACGCGCCGACCAGTGACGCAGCGTGACCGGTCCACAGAACCTGGCGCTGTCACTAATTTGGGGGTCTCGGGTTCTTGATCATGGTGAGAACAGGATGCGGCTTCGTAGGAGATCGACGTTGGCGCGGCCGTACATCTGTCTCTTCAGTAGCTTGATCCGGGTGACGCTGCCCTCGACCGCTCCGGATGTGTAGGTCGTGGTGAGTGCGGCCTGGATGGCCGCGCGGTCGCGTCGCATGCCGTTGGCCGGGATGCGGAGTTCGCGTTGTCCGTCGAGGCGGACGTCGGCCATCCAAACGCTGGATTTCCCTGGTGAGCGCGGCAGCGTTGGTGCAGCCATCCATCCAGCGATGGTGCAGGCAGAGGCGTAGTCGTCGATCAGGGCGGGTCAGTGGATGGCTGCGAGGAGTAGTTCATCGACTTCTGCTGCGCGTGCGAAGCGGTTGACCGTGCCGCCGCTGAGCTGGAGGTCGCGTGCGATGGCTCGAAGGCTGTCGCCGCGTTCGATGCGCTCGTGGATCTGCTGGTGGCGTTCGCGGGTGCGGGCGACCAGAAGCCGTGGCCGTCCGTGGATGTCCAGCTCTTCGCGGTCGCGGCCCTCAGGGACCGGGCCGCCTTCGGGCTGGTCATCGTGGGAGGCCGCGCCGGGACCGGTCCTGGTAGGCGGCCGTGCCGCGCAGATCACCGACACCATAGACGCGGTGCGCGGCGCGCTGCCCTGGGTGGCAGTAGCGATGTGTGTGTTCCTGCTGGCCGCGCTCACTGCGTTCACCCACAGGGCAATGGCCCCCCTGAAAGCGCTCGCGGTGGCCGTCATCAGCTTGACTACCGTTACCGGATTGATCGTGTGGACCTTCCAGTACGGACACGGGGCGAACGTGCTGGCGGGTTCACGGTCACCGGCACCCTCGACGCAAGTCTGCTGCTGTTCACCCTGGCCGTCGCGTTCGGTCTGTCCATCGACTACGAGGGCTTCCTCCTCGGCAGGATCAGGAAGGAGTTCGACCGCGGCCTGGACAACCAGGCAGCCATCATCAAGGGCATCTCCCGCACCGGACGGCTGATGACCTCCGCCGCAGCTGCCCTCGCCCTCTCCACCGCTGCCATCACGACTTCCCACGTCACCATCCTCAAACTCATGGGCGTGGGCATCGCCTCGGCAGTGATCCTCGACGCAGTCCTGGTCCGCGGAATCCTCGTCCCCTCAGTCATGGCACTTCTCGGCCCTGCCAACTGGTGGAGGCCGGCACACATCGGCCGACGACGTAGTGGCGGCCCGCGCGCCGCACAAAGTGAACCCGCGAAGGGCTGACCGCCCGGCTGCCAGGTCACCACCCGCACCCCACCGCCTGTGTCACGGTGAACGGTGACAGCAACCGGCTGATGCGCGGGTGGCTCCAAGCCCAAGCCCCCGCATGCGGGCGCGGGGGGTTGCGAGTACGTGGGCCCGGACGTCGCCGTCCAGGCCGGTGCGGTAGCGCATCGCGGGGTCATCGGCCGGATTCCGCAGAGCGCGCCGCAGGTCGAGGTACAGGTCATCAGTGACGAGATCGTCCGCGCCCTCGTGGCGGGCGCGGATCGAACGGATCACCACGGCCACGAGACCGGGCCCGTTCAGATGTGTGGTCTGCATGACACCCACGATCCCGGCTTTGCGATGCTCACGGCAGGGGTTACCCGTTGCGCCTTCATCCCCATGGACCTGAATCCGCGGAACAGGCACTGACGTGGAGAGCCCCGGCCGGGCGCTCGGGGGAAGCGCCGACCGGGGCCGGGGAGCCGTGCCGCCGGGGAGTGGTGAGCGGCACGGGGTCAGGAGCGGGAGCGCTGACGCGCATTGTGGGATCGCGGCCCGCCCGGGGGCATGAGTTCACTCTGCGCCCCCCGGCCGGGCGTGTCCCCGTTCCGGGGGAATGGCCCTCACCCATAGACCGGAACGGCTGAACCCCACTCCCTGGCCGGGACGGGTCACGCGCCCACGCGGCGTGACCGCACCAGGGAGCGGGAGTTAAGGGCGGGCCTGATCGATGACGCGTATGCCGGACAGGTCGCAGCGGCCGTAGGGGCGGTAGATCCGGTCGTGGGCGATTAGGTGGCCGCGGCTGTCGACGTACAGGCTGAAGTCCTGGCAGCTCTTCCGCCGGGCCCGCTGCAGCCCCAACCGCACGACCGTCATCGCTGCAGCCATCCTCACCCTGGAACGTCAACACTGGTGAATCTCATTGCCGTTCCAGGGGGAAGACGGATGGGCAATGGCCGTCGTCCAGTTGGGAACCGTCTCACGACCAGACAAGTCGCTCTTCGGCAACGGAACAGACCGGATGGTCCCCCGCGCCGATCCTCGTCAGCATCTCCGCCACGGAGTCGAAGTAGTGAGCCATCGACTCGTACTCGCCGGTGACCGTGGGCCCACCCACGAACCATCTGCCGATACGTCCGTCCCTCACGTCGATGAACTTTCCCATCCAGCCGTCCTGGTCCGACAGGAACGGGATCCACTCGTTACGCCAGAACGGGTAGTCCGGCTGGTCCGGAGGGTCGAATCCGCAGGACGTGGAGCGGTTCGCGTAGAGCCTCTCCATCGCCCGGATGCCCAGAAAGAAGCTTCCCTCGTCGGGGAACCCGTCGAAACCGCAACATTGCACTTCGTCGTCGAAATCTTCCTCCGGCAGATCCAGACTGTTCTGCAACAGCCACGTCCGCAGGTCCCCATGCAGGGGGATCCCCATCCGTTCCTCGGCTGCCACGAGCATCTGCTCCGTAGCGGGCCCGGGCAGATCCGCGTGATCGGCCGGCGCGTGCTCCCGAAGCAGACTCATCACACGCGACCAACTCTCAGCCACACTCATCGCCCTCTGTCCTCTCCACAGGGATGCCTCCGTCCGACTACGCCACTGCGGAGGTCGGGAAGTACGGCCGGAGAACCTTGCAGGGATGATACTTCGAGCATGCGTTCTATCTTCCCCGCGATCGTCTTCCGCCCCGAAGTGCGGAGCCAGCCCCTCAGCGAAGTGACCGCCCGCGACTTTTCACAGAAAACCCACCGTGCCGACGGGCCCAGCCGAGGAGCTTCCAGGACTCAAGCGAGGACCATGAGGTCACCTTGGAGTGGCGAAGCTGAAAACGCTCAGTCACATCTGATCGTTTTCGGCGAGCTACACCTTGGCGATGGCCTTCTGGGTTCGTTCCTGGCTCGACGGCATGAGGTGCGCGTACACCCGCATCGTCAGCGCCGGTTCGGAGCGCGAGCGTTGACTCAGCTCGCAGTACATCAGGAGCCGGCGTGGGGTCTTCGTTCGTGTCCCAGGTCTGGATCGGATGGCCGGGGTCCACGTACGGCCCGTAGATGGTCAGGACGTCCCGAAGTGATGCGCCCGTCGGTGAACTACCACTACTGGCTGGCACTGTGATCGCGGAAACACGACACGATCCAACCGCACATCGATCTCCGGGGACAGCACATCTTCCAGCGGACAGACCCCCATGACGGACAATCCCCTGCCGAAACGTTCCCGCAGTCCTTCGCTGACCTGCGAATCACGGAACTCCGGTCAGAGCCAATTTCAGAGATCATTATCAGGCGGCACCGTACACACGTGACTCTCCTTCACACTCCCTGCGCGGGCCTGATCGCGTCCACGACTGCATTCGCGGCCACTCTCATCACCCGTGGCACCGTCCAGCGCGGCGTTGCTCTCCTCGCGGGTGACCTGCCGGGCGAGGACGCCGCGGTCGGTGTACGGGCCGACGGCAGCGAAAGCCAAGCGCCGGAGTCCAGCCGACTCCAGCGCCTCCAACTTCGACGTCAGAGGACAGCGGCGCAGAGCTCGCAGACGACCACGAACGAGGTCGTCACCATCGGCACCGCCATGACCGGCGGCATCACCGCGTGTGGTCCACCCGCGAGATCCCCCCGTCATCGTCATACCCGCGGGGCAAACGAGCTGACCCTGAGGGGGGTGGCTCCGAAGCGGCCGCGGGGGTGGCAGTAGAGCGGGAGTGCGCCCTCGTATAGTCGCGGTATCGGCTCATACGGGGGAGGCAGGATGAGCGGTCAGGGTCCGTCCGGGGGCGGGGACATCGAGGACACCTGGCGGCAGCCGTGGTGGATCGTGGTCGGTGCGGCCGTCACGTTCGCCATGGCCTGGGCCGTGGTGGACTTCTGGATCGATCCCGCGACCGTGGGGATCACCGACGACTGTGTACGGGGACGGCACGGCGGCTGCATGACGGACACCTTCCACTGGACGTCGGCCGTCGCGTTCTTCTTGCTGGGGGTGCCGACCATGGTGGTGGTGATCATGGGCCTGGTCACCGACCGCTGGCCACCGGCAGTGGGCCTGGCCCTGGGCGCCGTCGGCGGGGGCATCCTGACCCTTTCCCACGGAGAGTCAACGCCGCATGTGAGCTGCGCGGTGGCGATGTTCGTTCTGGCGGCCACAGCCCTCGCCCTGACCGCGGGCCGCAAGCTCCGTTCGGCGTACCGCAGATCGCGGGAGGACTGGCTCCGCCAGTGAGCTTCTTCGATGAGCTTCTTCGATGTGGCCACCGATCGGGTGACGGCCCGTGAAGCGAAACGAGCGAGGGCTCGGCTGTTGATCGAGATGTCTGACGTCTCAATTACATTGCTCGGGGGCCTCGTTGGTCGTCCATCCTGCCGCACTCGACCTGTCGCACGCACTCGGGGAGTGGGTCACCATGCTGATCGTCACCCGTGAGGGCGACCGGCGCTGCAAGCCCCGTCCGTCCCAGCGCGCGATGGTGGCACTGGTGTAAACCTGCGCGAGCACACCACCCTGGCGAAGGTCGCTGCCGGGTTCGGGATCAGCGAGTCCACCGCCCGGAGGCAGCGGACAGGCCGTCCGCCGCCGAAGAGATTTCCGACGGCCGGCGGCCCGTTGAAGAGGGCTGGGAAAAGGTGTTCTCGACGCGGGTCCCTGTCACTCGCAGGGATAGCTGGTGATGCGGACGGTGTACGCCGAGGAGACCCAGCGGTTGGTACCCACCTTGCGGAAACCATTGGTGGTGGACGCCGACGCGAGGATCGTGGAGCCGTTGGCGTAGGACCCGACGACCGAGTAGCCGGTGCCGGGACCGCTGCGGATCAGCAGACCGCCGCTGGCATTGACCCTGTAGTAGCACAGGGTCGCGGGCACACCGGCCGGCGCGAACTCCACAGCCGCGCGCGTCGTGCGGGCGGGTGCGGCGGCCTGGGCCGTGAGACCGCCGCCGAGGAGCGCGGCGGCGGACAGGGCCGCCACGGCCGCCGTGCGGGCGGCGGAGCGACGCGGTGACATGGTGCGGTGTGCTGCTGTGACGGTCATGGAATCGATTCCCCTTGCGTCGTCGGTTCTGGGCGCGGAACACGTACGTAGGAGCAGGCCCGGGCCTGGCCGAGCGGTGTCACCGCTCAAAAACACCGGAGCCGCGCACGACGTTAACGCCATCGGGGCGAACCTTCTCAAAGCTGGTTGCTCCTGCTCAGCTGCTCAGGATCGACCGGTTTCGGCGAGAAAGGACAGATGTCGGGTGCCCGCGAATACAGGCACCCGACAGCACCAGATCGTCCCTCCCTCCGTACAGCGCTACGGCTCAGTCACCGGAGAGGCGTTTGATCTTTTCGAAGGGGTAGGCCGCCACGGCCACAACGGCCAGACCGTAGACCGCGAAAGCCATCAGCCCCCAAGTGGGGACCGGCCTCCCGCCGCCGCTCAGCAGAACGCTGCCGATGGGCACCAGAGGTGCCAGGCTGAGCAGCGCTGCGCCCGTGCACCAGAACGCGAGCAGTCGGTTCGCTTGCCTTTCGAGTGCGGGATCCCTCTTCACTGCCGCAGGAACGTCGTATCCGACGGCCCTGTTGCAGGCCTGGCCGCGGTAGCCGACGCGGGCGGCCAGAAGGCTTGCCACCGCCAGTACGGCAAAGCAGCTGAAGATGAGCGCGTAGGCCATGACGGTCTCTGTGTCTTCTCGTAGTGGGCGGTGCTAGCGGATGTACTTGATGATGAAGACGATGACCATATTGACAGCCTTGTTCTTCACCCAGTTCGGCAGGACCTTCCAGGCCCAGCCGCCTATCTCGCCGCCGAGGCATCCGAGGATGGCGTTGCGTACGTAGGTCTTCTTGCCTGAGGCCTCGCCAGCTGCGATGTCGCTGGGAACGGATGTGCGGATACTGGCCACGGCGCCCTTCGCGCACCACGCCGCCGCACCGATAGCGGCAGCAGCGACAGGAAAGGCCCTGGTTTGCGGGATGCCCGTGCCTGCTGGCCGCTCGCTCATCGCCTTGGTTATTTCGGCAAGAGCTTCCGAGCCCATGCCGTCCTCGATGAACTGCCGCTGTTCCGGGGTGAGAGGAGGTGTTGCTTCGCTTGCCGCGGCTCGGCGGGGCTCAGGGGGGCCTGCGGCACCAGCAGCGTGGGCCGAGGTAGCCAAGAGCGCCCCACTGGTCATACCCGCAAGACAGGCCACCAGTAAACGGCTCTTAGTTGCAGAAAACATATTTATCCCTGGTCGGAACTTCTGTGACAGGGACAACGGCCGCTGGTGCGGTGAGGCGAAGTGCGGCCAGCTGACCCGCCCCTTCCGCGCAGCCTCTGACGAGAAGTCAGCAACGGCGTCGGCTCGAGCCCCTGATTTGTGATCAAGACCCTAGGCAGGTCGGCGTTCGTGAAGTACCGCCGAAGGTCCTGATCTGTCAGGACCTTCGGCCCCAGAGGAACCGGCGAGTCGGCATTCGTGACCTGTCTGGACGAAGACGGTTTAGGCGGTGATCATCGACTTTTCTGGCATAAGGCGCAAAGTGCTCTCGGTGTCCGTCATCAAGTGCCGTCACCGTGACGCTTTCCCGGAACGGCAACTCTTGCCCCAGGCGTCACGCATCCGCCTTGACCTGGCCTTCCGAGGTACTCAAACACGCACTAACTGGCCCTAACAAAGGCGTTGGACGTGGCGGTAGGTGATGAGGCAGAGGACGAGGCCGAGGAAGGCTTCGCGGATGTCGTCGCGTCGTTCCCAGCGGAACCGCAGCGGCGGAAGCCGTGCGGCCAGGAGATGGTCCGTTCGACGACCCAGCGGAAGGTGCCCAGGCCGGTACCGTGCGACTTTCCCCTTCTGGCGATGATGGGCCCGATCCCGCGCTGCCGCAGGAGCCCGCGGTATGTGTCGTGGTCGTAGCCGCGGTCGGCGAAGAGCATGTCGGGCCGGTGCCGTGGACCGGCTCGCCTTCGACGGTTCCGGAACTATGCGGCAGGGTCAGGCCGTTGCGGACGGCGTCGGGGTCCGTGCCGGAGGTTGCGGGCGAATGACGCCAGCGTGGCCAGGGTGTCGTGCTCGGCGTCAGTGATCCAGTCCTCGAGACGGTCGCCGTGGCGGCCGGTCATCATCGCGGCGAATCTGCGGACGTGGCCGGTGAGCCGGTCCAGTTCCTCATCGCGCTCGCGCAGACGGTGCAACCAGGCCGTGTTCTCGTCCCGCAGGTGCTCGCGGTGCGTCATAATCCAGGAGGTGACCTCACGGACCGACGGAGGCTTGGGGGCCGACAGCAGGCGCGTGGCCGGGCCCGGTCCGATCGCTGGACAGCCAACACAACGCCTGGCTAAACGAGTTCCTGGATTCCGGCTCTGACATGCGCTGTGTCCCTGCCCACCGGGATACCGATGGCGGCCGCCACGCGGGCTCCCACCCGGCCCGCCAGGGCCAGGCCGACCTGCCTCAACATCCCCCGCAGTGGCGGGGTGTAGCGACTGTGCGGTGTGGTCAGTCCCCCGATCTGCTCAACGAACGTCACCGCCGGACACCTGGCGTTCTCGCAGCGAAAACGACACACACATAACTCAATCACGACACCGAGACCGCCCGCGGCGACGTCACGCAGCATATGTACCGGCCGTGCACCCGCGCCGAGCCCTCACCGCACTGGCAGACCGCAGCCCTCGCCCGCACCCGAGCCCTGAACACCACTCGGTCCGGCTGCCTCTCCACCTCCTCGTCCATGAACCGCTCGGCGGCGAGGGCCTGGACTAGGCGTCGTTCCACTGGTGCCACATGCCTCCGGGGGCGAGGAAGCGGCTGGCGTGTTCGCTACCAGCCTGACTGTCGACGCGGAGGGGCGCACTGATGGACAGCCTTCATCCTGCAGCCGGCCATCACGGGGCGCCGTGATCCAGCGCCCGCCGTCTCGCCCAGCGCGGCCGCAGCAGCCAGACCGGCCGCCGTCGCCTCCAGCTCCCGCGCGACCCACTGCTGGCCGCCGGTCAGAGCTGAGCACCCCGGCCAAGCAGCGGTGGGGCGGGCGGCGTTAACAAGCTGCTTCTGAACCAGGCCTGCGAGACCATACTGAACATTGAGCACCGGGGGCTCATTCCGTATCCTCGGCCGTGCCCACGTACGCGTAGAACCGCGCAGACAGGACCGTGCGCTCGGTCACCCGGGCGGCTTTGACCTGCTCGACAGTGAGGTTCTTCGCAGCCGTTAGCGTCGCATCCACCAGGTTGGCCTTGGCCAGTACTGTTCCCCACAGGGTGGCCCCCGCCAGCGTCGCACCCCACAGGTTGGCCCTCTCCAGGGTCGCACCCGCCAGGTAGGCCCCCTTCAGCACGGCCCCGCACAGGTCCGCCCCTGTCAGCGTCGCACCAGCCAGGTAGGCCCCTGTCAGGTTCGCAGCCCGCACGTAGGCGTCGGTGAGTGTCGCACCCATCAGATTCGCCCTCTTCAGGTCCGCGTCCCATAGATTGGTCTTCAACAGCGTCGCATGGCTCAGTCTGGCGCTGGTCAGCGTGGCACCCACGAGGCTGGCCTCCGTCAGCGCCGCACCCTCGAGATTGGCGCCCGCAAGCGTCGCGTTACGCAACCGGGCCTGGGTGAGAATGGCGTTCCGGAGATCGGCTCCAGCCAGCGTCGCGTTGCGCATGCAGGCCTGGGTGAGGTCAGCGTGTCTCAGGTCGGCTCCAGCCAGATGCAGCCCTGCCAGGTCGAGGTGTTCGCGGGGATCGACGTGGGTGCGGGACTCGGGCCGGGTCAGGGCCGTGAGTGCCGCTTGGACGTCTGCGTCCGGTCGGCTGGGCAGCGGTTCCTCCGCCGGGCGCCCGTCACCCTCAGGCCCGTTCGGATGGCCCGGCGCAGACAGGGCCTTGGGGGCGCGTTCGTGGATGAAGTGTCCCAGTACCCGGGCAGCGTCCGTGGCCGCCTGCTCGGGTGCGTCTCGCACGATCTGCTCCAGGGCGAGAATCCCGCCGATGCGGACATAGATCTCCGGCGAGCCGAGGCGTTCGAGTGCTTTGGTGAAACGGTCGGTGATCTGACCGCGGCGGGTGAGGCGGTAGGTGCGAGCGGTGTAGAGCAGCGCGATGCCTGCGCCAAGCGCGGCTACCAGTGCAACCAGCGACGTCCGTAAGCCGGTGACCAGGGCGGCGGAGCCCTTGCGCAGTTCGGCGTCGTCGAGGTACTTGCCGTCGAACAGGTGAGGACCCCGCCAGAGCAGCACGGGCAGGCCCACCACCAGCGCGAACACCCCCAGCACAAGCCCAGCGGCCTGACGCCGGCGCCGCCAGGCCGCCGCCCGCCGCACCCTCACCCGCCGCTGCTCCAGAGCCGTCAACGCTACGAACTCGGCCCGCTGTCGCGTTAGGTGTCGCACCGGATGCCACACCCAGACGGCATAAGAATGAAAATTCATCCCCCGACCACGCCCAGCGCGCCGGGACTCCTCTCCGTGACATCGTTCTTCACTACCAACGCGATGCTCGCCTCCCGCCACGCCGGACTCTCCCTTCACGACCCCGGCTGCCTGCGGGCCGTCGCGGCATACGCGCTGGTGATCCCGGTCTGCGCGCAGATCGACCTGGCGTTCGGCGCTGTCCTGCGACACGCCACGGCCTCGATCGTCGCTGTCGTGGGAATGCTTTTCATCCTGCCCATGCTATGCGGGGGGCGAGAGGTACCGGCTCTTGAAGGAAATAGGCAACCACCTACCGCTGGCCGCACAGGCCCGGCTGGCACTGAACCCCGAGGGCCACGCCAGCCTGGGCAGATATCCGGCCACGATCACGGGCTCCTGGATCACACTCGGCGCCTGCACTCGTCTCGGTGACCGTCGCCGTGCTCGCCGTACGGCGCCGGGATGCCTGAGAACGGCTCAGCAGGTAGCCTCCCGCCACGTCTTTGCCGAGCTAACCCGCCCAGACCGGACGTCGTTGTTTAGCCGTTGCCGGGCCCCGGACGGGAACGTTCTCCTGCGTGGCCTGCACGCTCAACCGCTCCCCCTCTACACCGGCCCTCACGGATCCGATTCGCCGCAAAACGCCACTTCAGCGCGGGCGGGAGGAGCAGAACAAACCGGCCCTGCCAGTTGCGTCGCCCAGCATTCCTCCGCCTCCCCGAAGGATGCCGCGGGAGTTCCAGCGCATTTGTGCGGCAGCCCGTACGGCTACGGAAGGTGCGTCAGTCCCTGATCAGGTTGAACTGTTCGCCGCAGCCGCGAGGCGCGCACACCTGGACCCTGATCCGATCGACGCCGCCGGGCAGATCGGGGTCGCCGATGTAGAAGTTGTAGGGGACCACAGGGCCACTGGAGGTCCTGGACTCACTGTCGACCTTGGTGGAACCGGCGAAGGCGTCGAAGTAGACGGTTGCGGTGCCGTTGTATGCCTCCACCCAACCTTGAAGCTTCGAGGTCCGGTTGCCCCAGACGACCCCGCCCTGCGTAGCACCGTCGCAGTAGTCAGCACATACGTAGTACGTGTCATTGGGCCAGGAGGCCGCGCGAATGTCTGCTGAGGCCGGCCCGGCCGTCAGCATTCCCATCGCCAGGGCTGCGACCGCACTCAAGCTGCAGATCGTGCTCAGTTTCCTCATCGCAGACATCATTTCCTCCCCTAAATCCGACCGGCGCTTGCTCATCAGGCATTTCGGCCCCCTTCACCAGGGGTATACCCCCAGCCTGGACCCGCTCCCCACCTCCGAACGGTGAGCTCGCAGCAATGGTCAGCGAGCCGACTCGGCCAACGGCTCTCTTACCACTATGGACATACGGCAGTGCCGCGCCAACGGTCATGACGTCGCAACAACGCGCACGTTGATCGCATTTATGCGCATACAGGTCGCAATCGGCATGGAAACATGACGCCCGACGCAAGGTCCGTCCCGCCCCCTCCGCCGTCGACACCCAGCTTCACCCAGTTCCCCTTCGCCGGAGGGCGCACAGCACAGCGGGCGGCGGCGTCCCGTGCCAAGAAGCTCGCCCCGGGCGTTCGCCCGCCGACGCCTACTGTCGGATTCACCCTGTGTACGTCGGAAGTGTTTACGTGGTCGGCGTCATCGCCGTACCCGACCACCCGGACGACCGCGCCAGGCTGGAACCCGAGCCTGGAAGCCAGATTGGTCTCCACCGTCGTCATACGACCGCTCTCCTCATGCTCCGCACACTTGCGCGCCGATCGCCTCATGCATCCAACCAAGCGCGGCGGTAGCCATCGCTGGTCCGGACCCCGGGAGGAGAGCCAGGCGCGGAGCGCCGGCCTCGACGCCCCCGGCAGGCCGGCGTGACGTGTGCCGCTGTGCGCGGGGACGCTGGGGACGCTGGGGACGAGCCTGTGACCGTGCGGGAACCGTTTCGCTACCCGACGGACCTACGCTCCCACTTGACTGGTCTATAGATCAGTTGAGTCGTTTCCTGAGCGCAGCACGTCCATCGCTCGACTGGCGAAGCGGACGGGCGCGCATCGGGGGAAGTGCACGTCGGGGAGAAGTTATGCGAAAGAATCGTTCCGTCCGGGCCGCTGGCTGCATTGCCGCCGCTGTCGGGGTGCTGGCTGTGGGCTCCGCTCTCACTCCCGCCCAGGCCGCGCCGGCACGAGCCCAGGCCAAGGTGTATCTGACCACCTCGGTGACCCAGTGGTCCCACTACCAGCCCAACCTGCACAGCCACGCGGGCACGCTGTACGCGGGCCGCAACTACTTCTACTGCTGGACCGCGGGAGACTGGTACTCCAACAACGGACACATCTCCGGTGCGTGGCTGCGAACTGACGACGACAGCGGCCACCGCAACGTCTACGTCAACATGGTCAACCTCAGCGACACCGACTTCTGGCGGGCGCAGAACATGCTCCCCCAGTGCTGAATTCCTGAGCAGAGGGCGCGCTACAAAGCATCTGGCACATAAGCCCTCATCACACGAAGGCCACCGTGGTGGCAGGGTGCGGTCGGAGATACTGGGCCGGCCGCACCCGCATTGTGCGCGTGGCGGTCCAGCGCGGTCCACCCCCGTCGTCAGCCACGGCGTGAAGGCTGTCTACAGCCTTTTCGTGGCTGCCCGCGGGCCGCAACGGGGCATACAGGCACGTACCGTTCGCCTGCCACCTGTTCGTCTTCTCCGCGACCATCCGCTCCGATGCCCGTATCCGTGTGCCCGAGCGGGAACTCCTCGGCTGAGACTGGTGGAATCCGGCCGAGGCATCGGGAGCCGGACTCTGGCGCGGCAGCCTGACCGCTGACATCGACTGCGGGGGTAATGCGTGTTTCTGGATCAGGTGGCCACATTGCTGGGCGTGGGAGTCGGCGCTGCTGGTTCGTACGCCACCACGATGCTCACGGAAAGGGCTCGTTGGCGCCGGACGCAAACCGAGCGCTGGCATGAGAAGAAGTTCGAGGTGTATGCGCGGTACGGCAATGCGCTGAAGGAACAGATCTGGGTCACCCAGCGCATCGGTGCCACCCTGGGGTCGCTGGGGTATACGCACATCGTCGATCCACTGGAGCCCGCTGAAGGCCTGCGCCTTCTCGCCGAAGCCGAAGCGCGCCGGGCCACACTGTGGGAATCGGTACTGCTGGTCGGTGACGCGACGACCGTTGCCGCAGCGCGGTCGTGGCACGAGGCAATCTGGGCGCTGGGGCGGCATGTGGAAGAGCGGCGGCACGATCCGGGGGGCTGGACCCACGATTCGCGGCAGGTCAGCCAGAAACGCGACATCTTCTATGCCTCTGCCCGACGTGACCTGGGGGTAGGCGGACCCCCGCCTCCGTCCGGGAACTGGCCTCGTGAATGGCAGCAGGGTGGGGCGGCCAACTGAGCACACGAATGCCGAACCTCGGCCGGGCCGGCGCCAATGCACCGCCGCATCGCACCTCGGCCGGGCGTGCCTTCCGCCAGGGAGCGGGTCACAGGGACGCCGCCGCCAAGGCGTCGCGAGAGTCCGGCGGCCGGGGGGGGTGATAGCCACCGGTGCTGCGGGCGACCTGATCGCCGCCGTCGAGCCGCAGTGAACCCTGTCCATGGAATACCCTCCGGACATCTCACACAGCATCTCCCGTTGACACGCCGCATGCCTCTTGCCCCATGCCGCCCTGTGGGCGTACTCGTCGACGATGCTGAACCGATGGGAGGCCGGGCCCCCGGCCGCGGTGCGTGCCGGGCTGATGCGGGCTGTGCGCCCCGTGGTCGTCCTCGCGCACCAAGTGCACTCCGTCGGCATCGCCCCGGTTGGCGTAGTGGTCCGTAGTGGCGCGGGCTCTGTAGGCCGCCGCAGTGAAGGCATCCTGGAGGCGGCGCGGCCGCTCGACCGTGAGATCGAGGGCTTCCACGTCCGTGCGGGACTCCCGGAGGGCCCGCAGCGCCTTCATATCAATCGCCTCCCGGTCTCCGACCTCCGGCTCCTGGTCGTCGTGCTCGACCCCCGTGACCGGGGCGCGAGCAGCTCCTCGGGCATCGCCGCCCGCTGGTGGGCGACGACGTCGTACGCCCGATCCTGCACAGTGGCGGTGCGTAGCTCCTCCCGCACCATCACGCCAGCAAGGACAGCAGACTCGTACTGCGACGGGATGCGGGGGATCTCCCACTCCCGCACGTTCTGGCCCGGGTACCGGGGCGCGGCCGACTTGCCGGGATCGGCCGGGGGCTGCCGGTCCGGATCGGGCGCAGGGATGGGTGGGGGGCGGCGGTCGGGGAGGTCGGACAGGGCCCACCAGGCGGTGTAGAGGCGGTAGCCGGACTCCAGACCACGCACGGTCGTCGGCTCGCTGATGTCCAGGCAGTGGGCGCAGATGGCGGCGGCCACGATCTTCTCGTCCAGGCATGGGTCCGCGGCGGCGGCCGCACAGACCCAACGGCAACCTGCGCATCGCGGGCAAGGTGATTCCGGGCCAGACCAACCTGGGCTACAAGTAGCCAAACCCCTCGGCTGCTGAGTTCGACTCAGGCACCCCGAGCGGCACCCTACACACGTGACTCTTCGTCACACTCCCTGCGCGGGCCCTGATCGCGTCCACGACTGCATTCGCGGCCACTCTCATGATTGCCTGGAAAACCGGGGGCCCCAGTGTGCGCCCGTAAGCACTGGGGCCCCTCTTGGAGCGATGACGTCGAGGTCGATCTCACCATGGCGCGGCGCTGGCTACAGCCATCTTCCTGAACCCGAGCCGGCAACAGCCGGCGGTCTCTGACCCTGGCACCGCCACCAGGATTCGACCCACATCACGCGTTCAAGTTCAGTAGAGAGCGTCTGAACGGCCTGCCAGCGAGCACGTCGCCCGGTAGCGGAGTGGTGCGCACTTTCGGCGGCTGGGGTGTGCAGGCTGCGTGGCCGGGCTGGGCAGTGCTAGCCAGCTGTTGGCGCCGCCCTGGCGAGCGAGGGGTTTCAGGCGGTGGTGCGGTTGCTTTGGCGTGCGGCAAGCGCGGCCTCGGCGCTGGAGTAGGTGGGCAGGAGGGTATCCATCCCGGTGACGCTGAGCAGGCGGCTCAGCCGGTCGGGGATGGCCGCCAGGGTCAGCGAGCCGTCGGCGTCCTTGGCGCAGCGCCAGATGCCGACGAGGGCGCCCAGCCCTGAGGAGTCGCAGAAGGTGACGCCTGAGAGGTCAGCGACCAGGTCAGGGTGGCCGTTCGCGATGAGTTCCAGGGCGCGGGCCCGTACGGCGGGTGCGGCGGCGATGTCGAACTCGCCGGACAGGGCGATCACGGCCAGGGCGCCGTCGGTGTGCGGGACGTCGATGTGGAATGCGTCGGTCATGGGCGTGGGTTCTCCTGCCCGACGGAGACGTCGGCGGTCGGGGCGGCGGCGCTGTGGGCGGTGGTGGTGATACCGGCGGGAGCGGCATCGGGGGTGGGGACGGACAGGGCCAGCAGGGCCACGTCGTCGCGTTCGGTGTCGGGGAGGGTGTCCAGGAGCGCGACGGTGTCGTCGATCAGGGCGCCGGCACTGACCGGCGCCGGCCGCCGGGCCAGGAAGTCGGTAAGGCCCGTGTCGGCGAGCATGTGGCCATCGGCGGTGCGGGCCTCGGTCAGCCCGTCGGTGTAGAGCAGCAGGCCCTGGCCGGGTGCCAGGTGCAGGGTGCGTGAGGCGAAGGCGGCTTCGGCGAACGCGCCGACCAGCATGCCGCCCTTGGCGCGGACCGCCTCCACCCGTACACCGCCTTCCTCGGTGGGGCTCAGGTGGTAGGCGGGCGGATGGCCTCCGGTGGCCAGCGTGACCGTGAAACCGCCATCCCGGGCGGGATCGAGCAGGCCGAAGACGGCGGTGCAAAAGCGTGTCCCCACCGCCGCGTCCAGGAGCAGCGCAGTGTTCAGGGCTTTGAGCGCGGCCGTGGGGTCCGCGTCGACGAGGGCTGCGGCCCGCAGCGTGTAGCGGGTCAGTGAGGTGATCGAGGCGGCTTCGGCGCCCTTGCCGCACACATCGCCCAGGAAGAACGCCCACCGGCCCCCGCCCACGGGGAAGACGTCGTAGAAGTCACCGCCCACTTCCTGCGGGGAGGCGGTCTTGTAATGGCAGGCCAGTTCCAGGCCCGGTACAGCGGGAAGTGCCGGGGGCACCAGGGTGCGCTGCAGGGTGGAGGCGAACGCGGCGATGGCCGCTTTGTCCCGCTCCGCGCGCCGACGGGCCTCTTCCTCCGCCTGGCGCTTCTCCTGCTCGACCTTGCGGCGCTCCTGCTCGGCGCGCACCACGCGCAACGCCGACAGCCGCAGCTCCAGCTGGTCACGCACTACCGCAGCCAGGTCCCCGAGGGTGGAGGCATCGGCCTCGCTGATCTCGCGGGGGCGGGTGTCGAGAATGTTGACCGTGCCCAGCCGGTACCCGTCGGCGGTGATGATCGGAGCGGCGGCGTAGAACCGTATTCCCATCGGCCCGGCGACCAGCGGGTTGGAGCAGGCGACCGGGTCCAGCAGAGTGTCGGGGATGACAGTGGTGTCATCTGTCAGGACCGCCGAGGCGCACAGGCCCGGATCCCGGCCGATCTCGCTGACACCCTCCAGTCCGTGCGTGGCCTTGAACCAGATCCGGTCCTCGTCCACGATCGTCACCGTCGCCACCGGCACTTCGAACAACCGTGCCGCCAGCGCCGCGACTCTGTCGTAGGCGCCGTCCGGCGGGGTATCGAGAATGTCGTAACGGCGCACCGCCGCCAACCGTGCCGCCTCGGCCGACGTGGCCACAGGCCCGCTCGGTGCTATCGCAGGCGGACTCGCTTGCTCCGGCATAACCCTCGTCTCGCTCATCCCCCCAGGAAGGCGCCGACCAGACAGTCAGCACCCCAGCACTGTACCGAAATGCCTCAGCGCACCCGACCCGACAACGAGCTTCACAGAAACAGCCACAACTCGGCGCAGTGATCACGGAAAGTCGAAACGTGACGGCCTTCGTGGTCCGGCGTTCGTCGACCGCAGCCTGCTGGGCGGCGCAAGCGCGGACCCGGCCGCCGACGCTGCACCGCCCCGGCCAGGTCGACCAGGTCTGCCGACGCGAGGACCTGGCAGACCTGGTCGCCGCCGACACCCCGCTCGGACCCGAGCAGGCCACCGCCCGCTCCGGGTGCGACGCGCCGACTTCGACCACATGGCGCGGCTCGGATGGGTCCGCTCCCCGCAGTCGATCCAGATCCGCTTCGGCTCCGGCCGGGCCGGAGCCGTCGACATCGCGCTCTCCACCACGGCACCGTCGACGCGGTGCCCGCCGAACACCCCGAGGTCGACTGGGAGCAGCTGCCCACGGTGGAGAAGGGCCGGCGCTCACCGCTCGCCTGCCTGCGCCCGTACCGGCCCAAGCCTCCGATTTCCTTGCGCCCGCCCACGCCCCGTGCCGTCCAGAAGGGCGTCCCCCGGGGCGCGGGCGTTCCTCTTGCGTGCCGCTCCCTCGTGCCCCGGCAGGCGGCTCCCGTAGGTGTTGGGCAAGCCCGGTCCCGTCGCCGTGGAAGCACCGGCCGCCTCCTGGCGTGCTGCGGGCGCCGACGGTGCCGGCGGTGTGGCGAAAGAGTCGCGTGAGGGCGGCGGTGTGCGCCTCGTGGGTCGGCAGCTCCTGCCGTCTGCCGAGCGTGACCTCCAGCGCGATACCGGGGCCGCTGAAGTGGGCCTGCATGCCCCCCGGTGATCGCAGCGCCCGGGTGACTTCGAGGACGACGCCCGCGAATGAGCCGCGCGGATCGAGAAGTGCCCCACCCGCCGCAACGAGGTCTTCGAGCGCATGCACGAGGTGCGGCAGCGTCTCACCGCGTAGGTCGCCCGGACGACCGCCGCAGGCCTGGTCCTGGGCAACGCCCCGCGCGCGGCCGACGGACGGGCCAGGTACCCGGCCGCTGACCTGGCTGCTTTCGGCCAGGAGGCGGCGCGTTCTCGCTCCGTGACAACCGACGGTCACTCCCTGTCCTCTTCGGGTTGCAGGCAAGCTCGGAGGAGGCGCGATGGAGTTCAGGCTGTTGGGGACGGTGGGGATCGACACGGAGTCGGGCGGGCTGGCGCTCGGGCCGCCCAAGCGGTGCAGTCTGCTGGCAGCCCTGCTGTTGCTGCCCAATCGGCCCGTTCCAGTCACCGCCCTGGGCAAGGCGCTGTGGGAAGCCGAGCCGCCGACCCGGGCGCGCTCGGTCGTCCAGGGCCATGTCTCCCGGCTACGCGCTCTCATCGCAAAGGCGGGCGGCGCCGCACACGACGTGGACCTCATCACCCACACCGGCGCCTATGAACTGCGCACCCCGCCCGCCAAGGTGGACAGCGCGCGCTTCAAGGAACTGGTGCACCGGGCCGGGGCCCTGCCGGACGCCGCCGAGGCGGTGCGGCTGCTGCACCAGGCGCTGGCGCTGTGGCAGGGCCCCGCCCTCACTGGGACCACCGCCGGCCCCCTGCTGCTGGACGCGGCCCGCGCCTTGGAGGAGGAGCGGGTCGGCGCGGTGGAGCAACTGGCGCAGGCGTACGCCCGTATGGGCAGGCACGAGCGGGCGGCGGCCGAGCTGAGCGCCGAAGCGGGCGCCTACCCGCTGCGCGAATCGCTGGCCGCCGCCCTGGTCCTGGCCCTGCACCGGGCGGGTCACCGGGCCCAGGCCGTGGAGCGCTACCACCACACGCGCAGACTGCTCGCCGAGGAGCTGGGAGTGTGCCCCGGCCCCCGGCTCGCCCAGGCATTCGAAGAGGTGCTGCGCGACGAGCCACCGACCCCGCCGCGCGAGCGACCTGCCCGGGCGACGCGCGCCGAGACCTCGGTGCAGGCGGCGCTCTTGCGGCCCCCGACCCCGGAGGCCTGCCCCGAAACCCCGGCCCCGGCGCGCCCCGATGTCCCGGCACCGGAACCAGCCCCGGCACCGTGCTCCGCGCCCCCGGCGGGCCCCGACGCCCCGGCCCCTGCGGCGTGTTCCCAGCCCCCGGCCCCGACCGAGGCGCCGTCCGTCGCAGCGACGACGCCCCTCCCCGGGGCTCGCACCGGCCGGGGCGCCCTGCCGCGCCCCCCGGGCGGCTTCACCGGCCGCGCCGGCCAACTCGCCCGGCTGGACGCGCTGGCCGCCGAGAACTCCTCCGTCTGCCTGGTCACCGGCCCCGCGGGCGTCGGCAAGACCGCGCTTGCCGTGCACTGGGCCCACCGGAACGCCGACCACTTCCCCGACGGCCTGCTCTTCGCCGAACTGGGCGGCTTCGGAGCACGTGGCCCGGCGGACGGCGACGTCGTGCTCCAGAAGTTCTTGCGACGCCTGGGCGTCGCCCCCGAGCACGTCCCGGACTCGGCGGAGGGCGCCGCCGCGCTCTACCGGGAGCTGACCGCGGACCGCCGCCTCCTGGTGGTACTCGACGACGCGGGCTCCTCCGCGCAGGTACGCCCGCTGCTGCCCGCCGGAGTCGGCTGCGTCACGCTGGTCACCTCGCGAGGCAGGCTGGGGGGCCTCGTCGTCTCCGAGGGCGCCCGGCCCGTACCGGTCGACATCCTGGACGACGGCGACTCCACGGCCCTGCTGGTCTCCGTACTCGGAGCCCGGCGCGTCGCCGCCGAGCCCGCCGCCGCCCGCCGTCTGGCCGAACTGTGCGGCGGACTGCCGCTGGCCCTGCGCGTGGTGGCCGCCCGCCTCGCCTACCAGCCGGACGCCTCCCTGGAACGGATGGCCGCGCAACTCCTGGACGGCAACCGAAGACTGGCCCTGCTGTCCCTCGACGACCAGGGGCCGCGCGCCGCGCTCGGCGCCTCCCTGCGGCACGTCGCTCCCGAGGACCGCCGGATGCTGTACGCACTCGCTTCGCACCCGGGCGGGCGCATCGACCTCCACGCGGCGACCGCCCTGGCCGGCACCACCCAGGAGGCCGCGCTGCGCGCGCTCGACGCATTGGCCGGCGCCCACCTCGTGGTGGAGGGGCGCGACGGCGACTGGTCCCTGCACGATCTGGTCCGCCTGTACGCCCGCGCCACCGGGGAGCGGTCAGACGGTGCCCCGGCCGGGCCGGACGCGGACGGCGCGCTGCGGCGGCTGGTGGACCTGCTGCTGCACACCTGCCTGGCCGCCACCGAGGCAGCCGAACCGGGCTCCCAGGCGTGCTGCTCCCTGCCGCCCGGAACCTGGGTGCCGTCCTCCCACGCGGAGTTCGCCTCCCGGTCCCAGGCCCTGGACTGGTACGCCGAGCAGCGTGAACTGCTCGCCCGGGTGGTCGAGGCGGCGCGTGCCGAGCACCTGCACGCCCAGGCCTGGCGGCTGGGAATCCTGCAGTGGCCGCTGATGGTCCTGCGCCCGCGCGACGAGTGGTGCCCACTGCTCACCGGCGCGCTCGACTCCGTACAGCGCGACCCGCACGCGGCCGGGGCGGACGGCGAATCACGCGTCCGCGCACTACTCGGCTGGCTCTTGATCGAGCAGGGCCGGCTGCCCGAGGCCCTGCGCCGGCTGGAGCCGGCCCCCACGATGGCCACCGACCCGGTCTCCGAGGCGACGGCCCGGATCAACCTCGGAATGGCTTACGGCCGGGCGGGCGAGCCCCGGCACGCCCGTACCCAGTGCCTGCGCGCACTGGCACTCGCGGTCCGCTGCGGCCATCTGCCGACCCAGCAACTGGCCTTGCAGCACCTCGCCAGGTTCGCCCTCGACGCCGGGCGCCCCGAGCAGGCGCTTGCCCACGCCCGGCAGGCGCTCGCGCTCACCCGAGAGGAGGAGGTCGTCGGGCGGGCGTGGCTGCGCCTGCAGAGCGGGCAGGCCCTGTGGGACCTCGGCCGCACCGCCGAGGCGCTGGCGGAGCTGGAGGAGTCGGC
Organism: Streptomyces sp. NPDC026377; assembly: GCF_055567715.1. Taxonomy (NCBI): domain Bacteria; kingdom Bacillati; phylum Actinomycetota; class Actinomycetes; order Kitasatosporales; family Streptomycetaceae; genus Streptomyces; species Streptomyces sp. NPDC026377. Next base: position 27,664 of record NZ_JBVHPV010000023.1, on the reverse strand, counting down.
GGGGCAGGCGGAGGTGCACCGGCTCGACGATACGGCCGGGCAGGCCCTGGAACTGCTCTCGCGGATCACCGGCGCCCGGGAGTATGCCGAGCGCCGTGCGGCACTGGCGGCCCGGGCCGGGGAGGGGAAGCGGCGGGCGTGAGCGAAGCGTCAGCGGTACGTCGGTGAAACGTCGGCGGGCAGCGACAGGCTCGTCACGTCCCTGACAGACACAGCCGCACGCGGCACACACCGAACGGTGGACCTGGCTCATGCGCATGCGAACGACCGCTACCGGATCCCTGCTCCTGGCAGCCCTCCTGCTCGGCGGCGCCGCCGCCCAGTCGGCGCAGGCGGCCGACTACCGCTACTTCGGCGGGCACTACAAGACGTACGACTCCTGCCGCGCGGCGGGTTCGCTCAGTGTCGGCATGGGGCTGTTCAGCCGCTACGAGTGCGTGGACAACGGGCGCGACGAGTTCGACCTGTACTACGTGAACTGACCCCCCAGCCGGGCCGGTCACCCGGCGGGCCGGCGGCCGCCCGTCAGCGCGGCACGTCAGCCCGGCCGGCGCCCCGCCCGACTGCGGCGCCCCCCAATCCCTCTCCTCGGAAGGCATGTCGACCATGTTCGTACGCTCCCCCCGTTCCACCCGCCGTCCCACCCGCCTGCGGACCCTGGCCCTGGCCGTGACCGCTCTCGCCGGTGCCGGTGTGAGCCTGGCCCCGGCCGCGCAGGCCGCGACCGCCGCCCCCGCCACCTCCTCGGTGTCCTCTGCCGCCGGCGCGTCCGCCGACGTCAGCGCGTCCTCCGCCCGCAGCGTGGGCGTGGCCTTCAGCAACAGCACCAACCAGCAGCTGATCCGCACCTACTCCAGCCTTTCCCACGGCTGCTGGGACGACGACAACCTCCCGCCCGACTACGTGGCCAAGCACACCAGCCCCTCCTGGGGCAGCCACTCCTGTGGAATGCTCACCGGCACCGAGGGATACACCAACTACCGGATCGCGGGCACCGCGGACGAGGTGCGGATCCACTGGAACAACCCGTACTCCGGTCGCAACGGCTACTGGTGCGACGCACCGTCCGGCTACCAGTGCACGATCAGCGGTGGCAGCGGCAACAACGCCACCGTCCGCATCACACTCACTGGCGGCCCCGCGACGCTGAAGGCATCCGCCGTCGCCGCCGCCACCCCCGTGCGCAGCACCGCGGTCAACCTGCTGAACGACTCCGGCCGTGCGCTCGTGCGGACCGGGGCGAGCCTGTCGCACGGCGTCTGGAGCGACAACTCCCTGCCGGCCTCGCTCATCAACCCCAACGCCAGCGGCTACTGGAAGAGTGAGTCCTCCGGCTTCATGACCGGCACCGAGGGACGGGCCTCCTACATGATGTCGGAAGGCGGCATCGTCTCGATCAGCTGGAACAACCCGTTCTCCGGCGGCAACAGCTACACCTGCAACGTACCCACCGGGTTCGCGTGCGACCAGTCGGGCGGCGGCGGCAAGAACGCGCAGGTCTCCTTCCGCATCCGCACGGCCTGACCGGCCGGCCGCCACAGAGCGGCCCTTCGACGCCCTCCCTCTCCTAAGGAACACCATGCGCAAGGAAATACCCGCTCTCCTGCTCACCGCCACCCTGCTCACCGGCGTGGCACCCGCCGCGCAGGCCGCCGACGTACACGCCTCTGTGGCGACGGCGGCCGCCACGGTGGGGCCCCAGGCGATCCAGGCACCGTACATCTGGGACCTCACCCAGACCGACGACGCCTCGGTCCGCACCACCTACGGCCGGGTCATCGCCGGACTGCGCACAGCGGTCGGCCACCACCTCCAAGCCGACCCGACGCTGCTGGAGACCAGCACAAGCCCCGACATCGTGACGCTGCGCGTGCAGCTCCCGGGGAACCGCTACGTCAGCCTCCACTACACGGCCGACAACCTCTACCTGCGCGGGTTCTCGGTCGATGGCGGGGACGTGGTGCAGTTCAACGACTTCGACCTCGGCCGCCAGATGGGCCGCTCCTCGCGCATCCTGCCGTTCAACGGCCGGTACGGAACGCAGCAGGGGCACCTCGAAGCCAACTCGTCCGTCGACCGCGCTCATCTCACCTTCGAACGTTCCACGCTCGTCTCCCAGTTGAACGACCTCTACGACTTCGCGAACAGGTCGGGCACGGCGGACAACCGGAGGGTGGCCACGGCCGCACTCACCATGGTGACCGCGACGTCCGAGGCGGCCCGTTTCCGGCCGGTGTACGAAAGCATCCTCAGCGCGATGCCGGACGGCGGCGACCGCGGCCGCCAGTCCACCGACAACATCGAGCTGGAGAACGACTGGAGCGCCCTGACGGGCTTCACCCGCCAGCTGCTCCGGGGCGAGCAGCCGCAGCCGCGGACCGTGGGTGGCCGCACATTCCGCAACATCCGGGACATCCGCAACGTCCTGGTCATGCTCCTGTCGACCAAGCACTGATCCCCCCGGTCCCGGCGGGACCGCTCCGGGCCGCCCGCGAGGCGGGTGGGCCCGGAGCGCAGGCCCTGCGGGGTCAGGCGGGGTCAGGCGGGGTCAGGCGGGGTCAGGCGGGGTCAGGCGGGGTCAGGCGGGCAACGTGTCGCCTGGTGTCGTGCCAGGTGAGCTGTTCGGCAACCGCAATGGCCTGTGAGACGGGGCGATGATCCACCAGTAGCCGCGGGGCCGGGAGCCGTCACCCTTCACTTTCCGGAAGGCGAGCGCAGGGGCGCCGTAGTGCTGGGAGAGTGCCCCGCGCTCGATCTCGTGGATTACTGGCGGGAGGGGTTATTCCGAAGGTGCACTGTTTCTGCCCTCTGAACATCGTCAGGCTGGGGTCACATGCGTCCAGTCCCTGAGAGGCCAGCAAGCCCAGTCGCGGAAGTGACCGCTTGACCTGCACTGCCCGGCCGCTGTCACCGAGGGCTCGCCGTCTGGGATTCGGGCCATGACAGCGCAGACCTGCCTCTACGAACTGTTTTCGCAAAACGGACGGGTTGCCGTGGTAACCGGTGACAGTTCCGGCATTGGCCGCGCTGTCGCCGGGGCCCTAGCTGTTGCGGGGCATGAGGTTGTTGACGCCTGAGCAGGCCTGCACTTCGTCGTAGCGATGGGTGTCGGAAGATCGCCGTGCTCCCGGGCGTTGTCTCCGGGTATGAAGATCAGCGAAGCTTCCAGAGTCAGCGGTGCGAGTGCGCGGTCGTTGCGGCACTACGAGGACGAGGGCTTGATCGTCCCTGGCCGATTCAGCAATGGCTTCCGCGACTACTGCCAATCCACGATCGACCGAGTGCTCGTCATCCGCTCGCTGCTGGAGTCCGGGCTGCCCGTGCGGTTGATCAGGGAATTCCTGCCCAGCCTCACTGACGAGTCTGATATCGGCACGGATGTGGTGTGCGCGGAGTTCCTGCACGAGGTGCAGAGCCATCGAGATCGGCTCGCCGCACGTATAGCGATTCTCAGCGATCAGCAGGCGGCACTCGACGCCTACCTTCGCGAGGCCCGCCGTGCTGATCTCTGACGCCACTTGACCTTGACACAAGTGTCAGGCTCCTACGTTCCGTGCATGGAGATCAAGGAGCAGCAGAAAGGCGCCGAGCAGACGATGCGAGCGCTGGTCCAGCGGTCGCACCGGGGCACCAAGGGTCTGGACATCGCGACCGATCAGCCCCGCCCCACCCCGGGACCCGGCGAGTATCTGATCCGCGTGGGCGCCGCCGGCGTCAACTTCGCTGACGTCATGCAGACCCATGGAACGTACGGAGGCGGGCCGCAGACACCCTATGTGGCGGGCTTCGAGGCCGCCGGCGAGATCGTGGGTGTCGGCCCCGACGTCGAGAGCCCGCTGCAACTCGGCGCCCACGTCGTCGGAGCCGGTCCGGGCGCCTTCGCGCAGTACATGACGATGCCGGCCGCAGGGGTGCTTCCCGTGCCCTCCGGCTGGAGCGACGCCCAAGCCCTCGGCCTCGTGTTGAACTGGGCCACCGCGCTGGCGGCACTGAAGCCGTTGGGGGAGATCAAGACCGGGGAGGTGGTGCTCGTGCATGCCGCGGCCGGCGGAGTGGGGCAAGCCGCTGTCCGCCTGGCCCGCCACTACGGTGCACGCGTAATCACAACGGCGTCACCAGCCAAACACGACACTGTCAAAGCCCTCGGTGCCGACGAGGTCCTGGACAGCCGACACCCCGATCTGGCCGCGGAGATCACCCGCCTCACCGGCGAAGTCGACCTGGTCCTGGAATCGGTGGGACAGGCCACGTTCGAGGCCAGCCTGTCGGTCACCAAACCCTTCACCGGACGCATCGTCGTGTTCGGCGCCGCTTCCGGCGACGCCACATTGACCACACACGACCTCGTCTTCACCCACCAGGTCCAGGTCAAGGGTCTGCACATCGGTGCGCTTGCCGTCGCGGCCCCGTCCATCTACCAGTCGTTGCTCTTCGAAATCGAGACGCTCATCGCCCACGGTGTGTACCCGCCCGGCACTCCCCACATCCATTCCCTGGCCGAGGGGCGAGCAGTGCTGCAGCAACTCGAAGCGGGCCAGACCCAGGGCAAGCTCGCCCTCGATCCCTGGCGTTAGGAATGCCTGTGCTTCACCGCAATGCTCCACTGTCCCCCGACGGGCGGCCGCGACTCGTGCAGCGATGTCAGCTCCGCCCGATCGCGCGCGTAGCCGCCGAGATGGGCATCTCCCGCGCCTGCGCGTCGCAATGGGTCAATCGCTACCGTAAGCACGGTGAACTCGGTCCTGGACCGTTCCTCAACACCCGGACGCCAGCCGAAAGCGACGAGCTCTGACGTCATGGCCAGGACCGAGGCCTCCACCGAACCGAGATGCGGTCGGCAACCCGGATCGGATTCGAACTCCAAGCTGAGGGGATCTCGCGCAGACGCCGCACCGTATCGCGGCATCTACTCGCTCGTGCGAACCGACCGCCCGGGCGTCAGCGTCGGGGACGGGGTGGCGTGACCGGTGCCGGCGGAGGCCTCGATGGGGCCACGTTGCGGGCCGCGCGCGAGCACCACGGCGCGACGCTCGCCGGTGTCAGCTGTGCGACCGGCATCTCGCCCAGCACGCTGTCCCGGATCGAGACCGGCCGACGCAAGCCCACGCTGGAGGTTCTCCTGCGGCAGTCGAAGGAGTACGGCGTCTCCCTGGACGAGCTGGCCGGCACAGCACCCGCCCCAGCGGCCCAGCGGCGCGCTGTGGCGCCGCTGGGCTTCGGCGACGCCAAGGCGGTGGTGCCGTTGACCCGGTACGTCGGCGGGCTGCACGCCCACAAGCACGTCCTGCCCGCCCTCGAGGACCCGCCCGCACTCCGCACGGGGTGGCGAACTCCAGCCCCGGCGGTCCGGTCGAGTACCTGATCATGTTCGGACCGCAAGGTGAGCGCCAACGGCCGCGCACCTCTGCAACCGCTGCTCGCGGGACTGGTGACAGAAGGGCTGCGGGGTGAGCGGCTGTGACAAGCTGCGTTGCCTTGTCGGTGACAAACACGCTGCTTCGTTCGGTCTCCTTCGCCATGTCATCCGGCTTCGCCGGTGACAACGACTGAGCTTTGGCTCACTGAACCAGATGGTTGGGCGAACCGCCGTTTCCTTTCTCCGACGGAAGCGCGTCCTGACGTACAGTCCGACGGACGGCAGTCGCGCCGTGCCCCCCGGAGGCCGCGGCCGCACCTGGCTTTCGCCGTACGACGGCCTGTACTTCGACGACGCGAAGAAGCGCGGCATCGACCACCGGGCCCTGATCGCTGTCTTTGTTGCCTGGAACCGGTCGAGGGTGGAATACATCCGTCCACATGGCCGCCGCCAGCGCTGGGCTATCACTGTCAGTACGTCACGGACTGAGGGGCAGACAAAATCAGCTGGGGACTGAGCATCGACCCCCGGCCGAACGGGACGCACTGAGTCGGCCGCTGACAGGTTGCCCCGACGAGCAGGTCAGCGTGGTCTGGTCCCGCTGAGGCAGGTATCGGGAGGGTTGGAGCTTTGTTATCCGGTCGTGGGCATGGCGACTGACAACACTGCATTACTGGCCTCTTCTGCGTGATGTCGGGGTTGACACAGCGTGATCCCTGCTGTGCGCCACGACCATGCGGTATGCGGATGGCGGTGCCGACAGTGGAGCGGCGCCGCACGTCTCGGCATCGGCCAGGAAGGCTATATCGCCGCCCGTGGCACGCCCGTCCCCGCGCCCTACCTCGCCAGCGGCCGCTTCCTCTGACCCTCCGCCAGCCCGTCTCTCAGTTCGACGCGCCAGCGGATGGCGTAGCCGGTGCCGACAGTGGACGCGAGCAACATGACGTACGACGCAACGAGCCGGACAGCAACAGAAGTGGCTCCACCGACCCGGTGCACTCCTTGCTGCAGGGGTACGTGGTCGCGCGGCTGCCCGCGTCGGGCGTGCCCGCCGCGAAGGACGCGACCGAAATCCTCCTGGCTAAGTCCCCCACGGCGGTCAAAGTCACCCTGGCCTCGCTCCGCCGGGCCCGGGGGCTCGGACCGCTGGAGCGGGTGCTGGAACAGGAGTACCGCGTCTCACGCGCGCCCTGTCCTCGCCCGACCTCGTGGAGGGCACTCGGGGCCAGGTCATCGATATGGACCGCGATCCGCACTGGTCCCCGGCCACGCTGGAAGACGTCATCCGTGCTGACGTGGACAGGTTCTTCGCCCCGCTCGACGCGAACGAGCTCCGGCTTGTCGCGACCACATCATCGTGGGAGGTCGTCCGGTGATCAGCACCGTCGTATTCATCGGGCTCGGCCACATGGGTGGCCCCATGGCGGCCAACCTCCTCAAGGCCGGGCACTGCGTCCTGGGCTTCGACCTCGCGGCCGACCTGCTGGCCTCGCGGCCGCCGCCGAACCGCTGCTCGGCGCCATGGGCAGGAAGGTCGTGCACGCGCGCCGCGGGCGCCGGCCAGGCCGCAAAAATCTGCAACAACATGGTGGCTGATGCCGCATCGCCCTGCGGGCTGCGTGGGCCAAACACCGCCCTGGCCGGGGAGACCAGGCCCAGCTCCAGGCGGCTGCTCATGTCCAGCTCGAACCGGCCGTAGGGGTTCACGTGCGTCCAGAACAGTGGTGACAGGGCCCGCCGCCGGCATCGGTGAGCGTGTCGGCCCACTCCTCATCGGCGAGGACCTGCTGCATCACCAGCGTGTTGACGTGCACGAGGGCGGACTGGAGCAGGTGCAGGGCGAGCATGGACACCTCCTGCGATTCCATTATCGGCAACGGTGAATTACCGCAGCGGACCGAAGTGGATCTCGATCAGCCTCGCCCAGGACGCGTAGGCCGGGGCGAAGCACAGCTCGACCCAGTGCTTCTTGGCCCAGCGCGGCATGGTTTCGCCCTTGTGGGCACAGAGATTGTCCAGGACCACGTCGCCGCCGATCGATTAGCAGCCGTGGAAGGTCCGCCAAAGCCCTGCAGGGAGGAAGTCGAAACGGCGGGCGAACTGTTTGACCACCTTGGGCTTGTACCACGTGCATCGTGGGCGACGCCGTAGTGACGGCCACGGCCAGCCCCGGGAGGGCCTTGGGGCCGAGTCCCAGTCCCGGACCCTGAACCCGCCGGACGTCACGCGGTAGGCCGGTGCCGAGAACGGGATGATCCGCACCGTGGCATTGCAGAACTCCGACAGTTCCGCGATCTCCGCGGACGGAATGGCTTTGGAAGGTGCGGGCAGTCGGCAGCCGGTTGCCGCCTGATGCGATCCCTCACACCTTCGCAACCACCATGGACTTTTATGGGCCCTGGGTTGTCCGGGCGTTCTTGTGGGAGGTGGCTCCCGCTGCCATGAGAAGCTCGGCGGTTTCAGGGTGAGGGCCTTCGTTGGCCCACTCCAGCGGGGAGCGGCCCGTTCCGTGGTCTTCGCGCAGGTTGGGATCGGCGCCGTGCGCCAACAGTTCGCGCACTGTTGCAGCGCGTCCCCAGCACGCGGCCGCGCACAGCGCAGTGCCCTCCGAGCCCATTCCCCCGCCGCTCTCGGCGTTGGGGGAGGCGCCGGCTTTGAGGAGAAGACGGGCGATGTCCGTTTCTCCGGTGACGGATGCCAGATACAAAGGGGTGGTGCCATCGCTGTACGGCTCGCTGGGGTCGAGCCCAGCCCGCAACACCATCTTCACACGCGCGACGTCACCCATCAGAGTCGCACCGAAGAGATGACGGGAGAGCTTTTTCCTTTTCCGCTGGTTCATAAGCATCAAGGCTAACGGCTGCGCGTCACGGGGAGATGGCCTGGGGCCTGTCACGCCCGTGGGGGGCGGCAGCCACCTGTACTGCGGAGCGAGCATCAAGCCCAGTGACGCTGCGGACGCCAACTGCCCGCAATGCACAGGCATACGGCGAAGTCACGTAACGCATCTTGCCCGCGGAGCCCTAGAGGGCCGTTTTCGTCTCCATTGCGTCGCCTCACATGCTGCAGGCGATACCCCTGAGCCTGCTATGTAGTGTCAAGCCGCTTGAGTGAGCTGTCTTCGGGGGGCGCCGTGAGTAGCGACGGTCGACTCCTGTCTTCCGGCTCCCGCGGGTTGGGGGCGACTGGTGGCGGGAGATGGTGCGTTGTTGATGGGGTCTCCGTAGGCGATGGGTGCAGGGGCATGCGAGCCTCCCGCACTGCACGTGGACGTGTAGCGCGGGGAGGAACAATGGTCCGCAGGATCGCCGGCTCGGGTAACCGGCGTCGGTGGCTATGTTCCGCCCAGCAGGGATGGACTCGTCGGTGCTGCGTCAGTCGGCCCAGGCTCGGGTGAGGCAGCGTTGCCGGTGAGGGTCGGTGTAGGCGGTCCGACCGTGCAGAACCGTGTAGTTGTTCAGGAGGAGGAGGTCCCCGCGGCGCAGTTGCAGGCGTTGGAGCAGGGTCTGGTCGCGGAGTACTTCGTCGAACGCGTCGAGAGCATCTGTCTGTGCCGGTGTCAGCGGGCGGCCGACGGCTTGGTGGCCGCGTTCGATCTGATACCGGTTGTACTGCACTGAGACACGGTTCCCGGTCCGGGTAAAGACGGGGGCGGTGCGGGCAAGTGCGGGCTCCGCGCCGAAGTGAAAGTGACGGTAGAGCTCCGGCAAGACCGCAGGCCGGCAGTCCAGCAGCCGTTGATGGACGCTGCGCCCGCTGATCAGCACGGTCTCCCCGCCCTGGGGAGCGGGTCTGACGCACAGCAGGGCCAGGAAACGCGGTGGTCCGGGCGGGCCGGCCCGGTCGGTGTGCGGGGCCAGCGCCGCCACCTCCACACCAACGCGATTTCCGTCTGCGCTCGCTGAGGCTTGCGGCGTGGTGAGGAGATCGTCCATCGGCGCGGCGGATTCCCTGGGACGAGGTGCTCCCGCTACGGAGATCACCGACCGGCACAAGTCGGCGCACGCCTCATCGCTGAGCCCGTCCACTCCAAGACCCCGCAGGGCGGCGAACCCGGGCCTGTGCGACAAGGCTGACAGGACACGACGCGCCGCTTCTTCGCTCAAAGCAGGCGTGGACGAAGACAGGGCGGGCCCCTTCGGCATGACAACGTGTTCAGCCTCCTCCGTGCTGTAGCTTCCACCCCTTCGGCTCAGCAGCGGTGGTATCAGCCAGTCCTCGTCGTCCAGCGTGGCGTGGTCCCACCAACGTCGTTCCGCACCACCAGATGCTTCTTCCATAAAGCCTTCCTATCCCCGAGCTGGCGCTCCGCGGCGTGCGTGGCAGCATCAACTGGGTTATCGGGCAGTACCGGGGGCTTCTCAGCTCATGCGGTCACGACGCCAGTTGCGGCCTTGCAGCCCGACCCACCGCGTGGCGGTGAAGCGCGGACGTCGAGTCCCTTGATGATTGCCTACCCCTCGGGTTCGGCCCAGGCGCGAAGCACCGGCGCACGAAGCACGCACCCTGGCACCAGTGCCCCTCTGGACAAAGCGCGACCGGTGGGCGGCGGCGTTACGTGTCGAGGCCGCCGCCGGTGCCCAGCCGCTCCACGGACTGCCGCTGTTCCTTGTCGATCCGATCGGCGTACCCATGGTCCCTCGTCTCGGTCCCCTCCAAGAGGAGACGGCTGACGGGTCGACCACCATCCCCGCTTCCTGGCCGACTCTTGGCGGCATCGGTCGGCGTGGGTGCAGCGGTCAGGATCACGCGGGCGCCTGGCGAGTCGAGTCCGGGTTCTCCAGGGCCGTGAAAGGCAGCGAGAGCGGCTGGACAGTACTCGCGCAGGTGTGACCGGAGCCGGTTGATCATCTGTTGCCGGTCGCAGATTGCGTCCTGGTGAGCGCGGGCCAGGACGGCGACAGCCCGCTCCCGGCCTCGCTGTCGTCGGGCAGAGGCCGGCGGGCGTGCCGGTCGGTCCGCAAGGTGTTGGCTGCAATCCGGGCGTCCGCTGCGTCTGACGTGGTTCGGGCGACGCGAGCGTGATCGCGATATCGTGCCCCCGCCAGTGGATGGCTTGCGTAGATCTCGCGACCGGTGGGCCCGCAAGCAACCGACGAAAAGCCCGGGCGGCGTCTCGATGGCGACCGGGACCGGCTCTGCTGCGGTGTCACCGTGCTGGGCCAGAAGTTCTATCAGCGCGTGGAAGCCGGCGCTGTCGTCGCTGATCCGTAGCTTTCCGACCTGGGTTCCGTCCTGGTCGACCAGGGCTACGTCGTGGTACCCCTCCGCCCAGTCAATGCCGCAGAAGATCTTGTTCAACCCTGTGCCTCCGTATGAATCAGCAGGTCGTACCTGTGCGGAGCACGCGGCGCTCTCACGAAAGTACTCAAGGCACGTCATCTCATGAGCCATTCGTGTCTCCAGCGACCGACAGGGACCTCGGTCTGCTGGAGAGCTCATGGCTCGCGAACTGCTGAGAGGTGGCCTCGTCGGGGGGCTGAGGACATGAAAGCTGGTACCCGAGCTCCTGCCGGGCAGGCAGGACCGGTCTTTGACGACAGATCAAGGTCCCGGAACTACCGAAGGTCTCCACCGGCAGGGCGCGGGCCAGGCATAGCCGGTCTGTACACAGGGATCCAGGGCCGAAAGGCGGCAGGCTTCCACCTCGCATGGAGGCCCTTGCACTGCCGTGCTCGGGCTCACCGATGAGTTATGAGAACTACCGGTACTCCACCAACCGCCAGGTCGTCATCGACGCGAATACCCGCCTGGTCGTTGTGGTCGGTGAGCCCTTGCCCGGCAATCGCAACGACTGCCGGGCATGGGGAGGAGTCCGGCGCGAAGGCCGCCGTGGTCAGGACCCTCCCGATAGCCGAAGGCGGCTATCGGGACACCGGCCTGCTCATGCCCCACCGCCGCGCCCGGAGCGAAGAGTTGCCGGGCTGGAAGCGCAAGCACAATACCTCGCACAAACAGGTCCGGGCCCGCGTCGAGCACGTCTTCGCCCGTATGAAGACCTGGAAGATCCTCCGCGACTGCCGTCTCAGGGGCGACGGCGTCCTACACGCCATGCTCGGCCGTCGCCCGGCTGCACGACCTCGCGCTCACGGGAAGGCTCCTGCCGTATACGAGACCTGAGAGGTCCCCGGGAGACGGCTCCCCCTCGCAGTCCCGGAGAAGAATCAGGCCAAGCAGAACTCGTTGCCCTCGATGTCCTGCATCGTGATGCACGACTCGTTGACGTCATCAGCGCGCTGCGTCAGCACATGCTTCGCGCCGAGCGCCATCAGCCGTGCGCATTCTGCTTCGAGTGTGGCCAGGCGCTCGTCACCCTCGAGCCCTGTGCCGACCCACACATCAAGATGCACCCGGTTCTTGACGACCTTGCCTTCGGGAACTCGCTGGAAGAGCACGCGCGGGCCCACACCCGAAGGATCAGTACACGCGAAGTAGACCTCGTCCTCAGGCGGCAGCGAGCGGTGGTACTCCTCCCACGTGGCAAAGCCCTCCGGGACTGTCGGCACGACGTACCCCAGCACCTCGCACCAGAACGCGGCGAGGCGCGCGGGTTCCGCGCAGTCGAAGGTCACTTGGAACTGCTTGATCGTTGACATCGACGCACGATAACAGGGGCCCTGCCCCCCTCCCCGGGCGGGTGGATCCACACGTTGCCGGGAGGACAGTCCTGTCGCGCTCCGGGCAAAGGGAGGCCTCTGACCTGCGGGACTGTCAGTTGGTTTGGGAGATGCGAGGTGGTGTCGGTCGTAAACGAGTTGGCCTTCACGGAAACCGGTCCTCGGCTTGCAGGGAAAAGAGGGACGGCCTTCGCACAGACTGAAGCCTGGCCGGGACGGCAGGCCAGAGGTTGCGCGAGCCTCCGCGTTGTCCCGGCGAGAGGATCGACGTCACCGCGGATGCGCGGTAGTGGTGGCGGTCTTACCCGAGTGCCGGCTCGCGGGCTTCGGTGGCGGAGATGAGCCCGGCCAGAGAGGCACGGGTTTCCGACAGCGCGCAGATCCGTTCGTCCAGACCCTGAAGGTGTTCCTGAAGGGTCTCCAGTTTGCATCCGGCGACCGTGCCGTCCTGGCGAACGCACGGCAGCAGGTCGCGGATGACCCGCGTCGGCAGGCCGGCGTCCAGCAGCGCGCGAATGCGGCGGACCACGGCGAGGGCGCTGTCGTTGTAGCGGCGGTGGCCACTGTCAAGGCGGTAGGACTCCAGGAGGCCCTGCTCCTCGTAGTAGCGCAGCAGCCGGACTGAGGTGTCCGTCGCGGCGGCGAGCTCACCGATCTTCATGTGGTGCCCCTCACAAACCCCTTGAACCTCACATTGATGTGAGATCTTAGCCTGAGGGACATGACGAACACAGATCGCCCCATCGCCCTCTACGGTTTCCTGCGGCCCAGGCCGGAGCACGCGGACGAGGTCCGGCGCACCCTCTCCGCCTTCGTGGAACCGACCCGGCAAGAGCCTGGCAACCTGCAGTACCACCTTCACGAGCACGAGGACGGCCGCTTCTTCCTGTACGAGGTCTGGCGCTCACAGGAAGACCTGGACCGGCACAACGCGACGCCCCCGCTGCGCGCCTTCCTGGAAAACCTGTCGACTTTCCTGGAAGAAGCCCCGGAGGGTTACTTCGACACCATGCTCAGCCCCTACCCCTACCCCTACCCCGAACCCGCTCCCGCTCCCGCTCCCGCTCCCGCTCCCGCTCCCGCCTGAGGGTTACCCCAGCGGCTGATGCCACTCAGCGAACCGCACGGAGCAGGACTCAACCCCCACGACCTCCGGACCGCCCTGTGTGACACGCCTTCCGATCTGGTGACAACGAGCCTGCCCATCACCAACCCGGGATCCTCTTCGATGCCCTCGACCTTCACGGCCCCCACTCCGCACAGTTCGACGTCCTGAAATTCTCCGCCGACAACGTCTGCGCGGCCGACTCCTTCACCCTGCCCGGCCTCCACGCCACCTTCATCGCCCTCGCCCTGCCCGCTCACTGGCACGACCGCCTACTCCGGCCAGCCACAACGCACTCAGCAACGCTTCCACCGGCCTCCTCCTCAACTGCCTCCTCACCACACCCCAAACCGCCACACCCAACCTGACCACGCCCACTCCCCTACTCCCCCACGCTGCGCAAGCCGACCGTGCCATCGCTCTGCCCTGACCCCACACCGACCCCCGGCACCCGGCACAGACACCCGCCCGATGCCTGACGCACCCGCGCGGGCGGTGCGCGCTGAGCTCCCCGGAGCTGGTCGATCTGACGTCGATCTGACCCGGCACATCCACGTGCCGTGCTGCCGCCTGACGCGCACGGGGCTGCTGGGCTGACGCGCACGGCAAGACGAGGAGCAGTGCCAGGCAGCCCCACCGGTCGCCAGGGCGTCCAACGGATGTGTCGCCGTAGGGGCTCGGCCGGGACGAGCTCTATCCGCTTGTGCACGGCACGGGTCGTGCTGGATGCGTGCGCACTACTGTGAAAGTTTACGGCAGCTACTACGCGAGTTTACTGAATTTGCCACCCCTGGGTTGATTTGCGCCGAGTCAGGGCTCCGTAGGTTCTCGTCCGTGGAATTCGCACCGGGAGGGCCGGTGCGAACGGACGGGAAAACGGAGGAAACTATGCTGAGTCTTCAGAGGGCTGGCATCGCCGCATCAGCGGTTCTTGCCGGACTGGCCGCGACGGTGTTGCCCGCTGGTGCTGCCGCGGCCCAAGACAGTCCTGTGGAGCGCCAGGTTGTGGGGCAGCAGTTATCGCCTCAGGCCGGTGACGGTTGGGGCTACATGAAGTTCGTGCACTCCGGGAAGTGCGCCGACCTGCCGGGGTGGAACACTGGGAACGGCGTACAGCTCGATCAGTGGTCATGTGCTTCGCAGGGGAACCTTTGGTGGGGGTTCTACGCGGCCAGTGACGGCACAGTGCAGGTCAAGAACTACCACAGCCAGAAATGCATGAACGTCAAGGGCGGGAGCACCGCCAACGGGGCCAAGGTCGTCCAGTGGCCGTGCAACGAGCAGGCGAACGGCCTGTGGTACCTGAAGGGGTTCTCGGACGGCACGTACCAGCTCCAGAACAAGAAGAGCGGGAAGTGCCTGAATGTTGCAGGCGCCAGCAAGGGCAACGGCGCTGACCTCATCCAGTGGCCGTGCAGCACAGCCGGCAACAACCGCTTCGCGTTCATCGACTGACCACCTGGCTGGGCTGAGGGCTCATTTTGCAGCGTCACTGTTCATCCGTCGGCTGGCGGATCAACAGTGACGCAGACCGCTCTCCCATCAAGGAACTCAGGGCGGTCACTGTTCGAGGATGCGTCCTTCCTCCTCGGGCCGCTGCCGTACCGACCGGCCCTGAGTGCTGTATGTACGGCACGGGCGCGGGCATCACAGGGGCGCAGGCTGAGGGAACGGCGCCGAGCACCGGGACTTCGTGCGGTCAGTCGCGGCGTCGGCTTCTATGCTGATCCAGGCGTCCTCGCCCAGCCGCAGACCCAGCTCTCAATCCACCCGCAACCGGCTGACGGTAAAGCCGGCCAGCGGGAGCCGCGAGCGGTCATTGAGCTCTACTACGTCGGATCACGTCACACGAACACGATGTCACACGCCTTCGTGGAAAGGTCTGAGGACACCCTCGGGATCGGTAGACGCGGCCTCGGCAAAGTCCTCGAAATCCAGGTTCGCGATCGACAGATTCGCATGAACGTCGTGGACAGCGGCCGGAACGGTACGGAACTCACGGGGCATCGGGGAGTCGATGAGTTCCTGGTAGTACATCGGGTCGAGATCCTCCTCCTCGACTCCCATGTTGAGGGCAAGAAGCGCGCGATGGGCGGACTGCACAGTCACACTGTCAGCGACGAACACCACGCTCAGGTTCTCATCCCGGCTGACGGCAGCGAGGACCTCGTCGGGCGGGGCCTCGGCCCAGACTGGATCATCGACAAAGTGAACATGGGCCTCGAACTCGCCGTTCTCACCCCAGGGCCGAGTCAGATCCGCCACCACCGCCCGCCATGCGGCTTCATCGTTGTAGTCAGTCCTGATGATCAGAGCAGCCCACTCATCACGTCCGGCAATCTCCGGCAACACCCGCATACACCCCTCCCGTAAGGCTCGGTCAAACGCCCGACTGTCTCACGGAGCACTGACATCGCCTCCTCGCGACGAATCTCCCAAGCTCGGCGCCGCCACCGCAGACTGAGCGTTTTCAGCGTTGCCGCTCCAGCGTGAGGACGGCCTTGGTGATTGACGTCATTTCATTCGGGCTGGACCGGGATCTGCGGAAGATGCGCCAGGACTTCAGTAGTGCCACGCCGCGTTCGACCGGTGCCCGGGCCGCAGACAGCGCACGGTTGACGGTTTGCTGGGTCGGTGTGAGCTGGCGGCCCGGCGGGCGTCTGAGAGGTGTCGTCACCCACGGTGCGGCTCTTATGTAGGCCCGATCGGCGAGGACTGGGACGCCTTGGCGTTCGCAGATCCGGATGATCCGGTGGATACGTGCCGCTGTCAGGTCGTGGGCACGGCCGGGCAGTGCCGGCGAGATCCACAGCCGCCGTCCGGCCGGATCGGTCACCATCTGCACGTTCACTCCGTGCCGACGGTGCTTATGGGAGCAGTCGGCCCGGCTGCCGCCGACCCGGTCTCACTCCGCCAGGGTGCCGCCCAATAGGACGTAGTCAGGGCTGGCTTCGCGCAGCGAACGCGGCAGGCCGGGCGCACGGTCGGCGAGCAGATTGATCACGACCGCCGTGTACGCGTGGGCGGTGCTGACGGAGATGCCGAAACCGGACGCGATCTACGCAAAGGTGTCGTGCCTGCGCAGGTGCACCAGGCCGACCAGCGCACGCTGGTGCGGCGGTAGTCTGCAGCGACGGTCACCCTCGCGGGTGACGACGAGCATGGTCACCCACTCGACCAGGGCGTAGGGCAGGTCGAGTGCGAGCTGGACAACCTCCAGCTCACGCACCAACTCGTAAACCTGACCGCGCCTGTTGGTCTTCCGGTGGGGCTGGGGCACCAGGTGCAACTCGTGACGCCCAGCTGCCTCCCGCGCTTCCATGCGGGAGGCAGCCGAGGTGTGCTCGTTACCAGCCTGTCATGGCGACTCCGAGCACGATGGGTGCAGCAACGAGCGTTAGCACCATGATCCGTATGGCGTGATCGGCTCTCCTCGCCGCGAGTCGGGTCGCGACGAACGCGGCAACGATGCCTAGCGGGAAGAGGATTGCGAGGCTTTCGCCCGCATCAGGGGATGTTCCGCCGACGTGTGCTGCGATCCGCGAACCAAGGTAGCCGGCGGCGATGGCGACAAGGGCCTTGTTAGCGCTGAACCACTCCTTCTCCGTGTGGGCGATGATTGCGCCAAAGTTAGCTCCCATGGAACGTTTCCGGATGCCTGCGATGATGCCTGCGACCAGGAGAGTGGCGGCACCGCACAGAAATGCCCACCGCAAAGCCTCTGCCGGGGTGTTCACCGGGTCTCCTCACCAGCAGTTCTTGATAACGCCGTCGACTCCCAGGAGTCCGAGGGCTATGGATCCCATGCCTGCGCCGGCCTCTTCGAAGATGTCCCGGATGCCCTGCTTAAATGTTTTGCCCTTCTTCTTTGCACTGCGGATCTGGTTGACGATCTTTTTGATTCCGCCGAGCTTGTCGATCGCTTTCTTCATCTTGTAGATCTTGGCGACAGCGAAGATGTTGGAACCTATGGCTTGAAGGATTCCCGCTCCGCACTTGGTGGCGCTGAATTTCCGGGTCGCTGCGTCCTCATGGCCGCTGGCGGCTAGTTCCTTCTGGAGCCACTGCTGTGTGGCTTCCTGTCCCTTCTCCAGGACTTCGTCGGGGATGGCGTCGATGACGGTGAAGGCGTTCTCGATTGCTGCGAGGATTTCGTCCTCGGAGCCGAGTTGTTCCAGTTGGCCTTCTTCGAGGCTGAGCCTGGCGGTGGCCAGCGGGGTGTTCTGGGCTGTGAGTGCCTTCGACTTGCCACTGTCGAGGGCTACCGCAGCGTTTGCGGTTCCGACGCTGGCTACGGCTACGGCTCCTGCGACGACTGCAGAGATGACGGTGGTGCGAATACGCCAGCTCTTACGGTTCACGTTTAGCCTTCCGTACGTAGGGTGCGCGCGGCTGGCCCTCGTGAAGCGATGAGGTCTCCACAGAGTCTCTTCTCGCGCACGGTGTACCCCTCGGCGGGTGGGTTTGTATCACCGAGGGAGGGCAGACCGGATGCTAACGCGCTTTTCACTGAGGGACAAAAGAGCAAGGTTTCCCCTATCGTCTTGACCTGACGAGACAACAACTAGTGAAAGGGTTTCCCTATCACGGAGGTTTGCCTGCTGACCGTGCGCAGCGGATGGCATTTCGTGTCGGTCCTTACCGCCAACGTGTCCGTGCGGCGGGCCAGCCGGCATCGAACGGTTCGGATGGAGGCGGTGGGCAGCCGAGGCATGGTCTGCTCATCGACCCTGCGGTGGAGGTGCGCGTGTCTACGTGGCTGTCTGAGCTGGAACAGCAGAACGGGTAGAAGGCGGGACGCCAAAGCGCCGTTGCCGGCCTTGCCACCTAATGGACTGTGGATTAACTGGCCCCAGCGGAAGGTGCCCAGGACGGTGCTGTGCGGCTCTCCCCGTCTGGCGATGACGGGCCTGATCCCGCGCTGCCGCAGGAGCCTGCGGTATGTGTCGTGGTCGTAGCCGCGGTCGGCGAAGAGCATGTCGGGCCGATGCCATGGCCGGCCGACAGTGCCGGCAACGGCGGGGATCTTGTCCAGCAGCGGCAGCAGTTGGGTGATGTCGTTGCGGTTTCCGCCGGTCAGGGTCACCGCGAGCGGGATGCCCTGGCCGTCGGTGATGATGTGGTGTTTGCTGCCCTGGCGTGCGCGGTCGACCGGGCTGGGTCCGCTTTTGCGCCCCTGCGTGCCGCCCGGATGTGGGAGGAGTCGATCACCGCCCGGAACCAGTCCAGCTGGTTCATGGACCGCAGCTTGTTCAGCAGCAGCTGGTGGAGCTGGTCCCAGACGCCGGCTTCGATCCGGCCGCCAGGCGCCGCCAGCAGGTCATGCCCGAGCCGAAGCCGAGCCCCTGGGGCAGGTACTCCCACTGGATGCCGGTGGGTAGGACGAACAGGATCCCGCACAAGGCCTGACGGTCGGGCACCCGTGGCCGCCCTTCCACTTGCTTCGGCGGCGGCTCGCGCAGCAACAGCTCGATCAGCGACCACAGTTCGTCCGACGCAATCCACGGCCTCGACTGACGCTTCCCCATGACCACATCAACGAGCGATCAAGCCGACAGCCACATGATCAACCACTTTTGTTAGGGCCAGTAAGTCCTCCCCTTTGCGCATACCGCATGACACCGGCGTAGTGCGAAACACCCGTGATGTCACCCCAATACCTCATCGGAAAGGTCAGTAGGACGGCTCCTCCGCCTCTGCGCTGCCCCTCCTGGGCGACTCGCTGATTGAGCCGTCGTTTGGCGGCAGGTACTGGTGCTGCCTGATATGAGTCGCTGCGCCTTGTCTCCTGTGCGCTCTTGGAAGGTTCGTACACCTACAGGGTTGGGCGGCGGGCGGCAGGGGGAGCCTGTGTCCTGCGGCCCGCCGACTGACATGGAGTCCCGTGGCGTCAGTGACCGCTGTCCGAGCGCCGGGGGAACTTCAGAGATGGAGTTGATGCACCGTGGAACGACGCATGTCGGTTGCAACACACTGGGGCAGCTTCGTCGCGGTAGTTGATTCCGGTCGGCTGGTGCGAATCGAGCCGAGGAACGATGATCCCGCCCCGTCTCCTATCGGCCCCGGAATGGTGACAGCCGCCGACGACAGCGCCCGCGTGTTACGGCCTGCGGTGCGCAAGGGCTGGCTGAACGGTCTGCCGCGCGCTCATGACACGGCCCGGGGCATGGACGCCTTCGTGGAGGTGAGCTGGGATGACGCGATCACGCTGGTGAGCGAGGAACTGCGCCGAGTGCGTGCACAGCACGGGGACAGCGCCGTGTTCGGCGGCTCCTACGGCTGGGCGAGTGCGGGCGCATTCCACAACGCGCAGGGTCAACTCCATCGGTTCCTGGCGTTGGGCGGTGGATACACCGACTCTCGCAACACGTACAGCACCGCGGCCTTGGAGGTCATCCTTCCCCACGTGATTGGCGGGGCACCGTGGAGTTATCAGTCCCGGATGCCGATGTGGGACGAGATCGCCGAGAACTGTGAGCTCGTGCTGGCGTTCGGGGGGCTGGCTCTCAAGAACAGTCAGATCAACCCGGGCGGGCTGGCCCGGCACCAGACGCAGGACCTGCAGCGAAAGTGCCGTGCGGCCGGGGTGCAGTTCGTGAACGTCAGTCCCATCCGCAGCGACACCGCCGGCTTCCTCGACGCCGAATGGCTGCCCGTCATCCCCAACACAGACACCGCCGCGATGCTCGGCATCGCCCACACGATGCTGGTCAACGGGTGGCACGACGAGGACTTCCTACGCCGGTGCTGCGTCGGTTTCGACCGCTTCGCCTCTTACTTGACCGGCGAGTTCGACGGCATCGCCAAGGACGCTGCCTGGGCAGAAGCGATCACGGGCATCAGCCATGACACGATCTTCGACCTCGCGCGCCGCCTCACGGCGCAGCGTTCGCTCATCATGGTCAACTACGCGATACAGCGGGCGGACCACGGCGAGCAGCCGATCTGGATGTCAGTGGTACTGGCCGCCATGGCGGGCTCGATGGGGCGGCCCGGCTGCGGCTGGGGTGCGGGCTACGCGACGATGGACGCGACCGGCGTCGCCCCCGGCCGCCCTTCGGTGGCGTCCATTCCCCGGGTGCCCAACCCCGTTGCGGACTTCATCCCTGTCGCACGGATCGCCGACACCCTGCTGCATCCGGGCAGGATCATCGACTACGACGGCCGGCGCCTCACCCTGCCCGAGCTCCGCTTGATCTACTGGTGTGGAGGAAACCCCTTCCACCACCACCAGGACCTCCACCGGCTGGCCCGGGCTTGGCAGATTCCTGACACGGTGGTGGTGCACGAAGCCTGGTGGAACACGACGGCCAAGTTCGCCGACATCGTCCTTCCCGTCGCCACCAGCCTGGAGCGCGACGACTTCGCCGCCGGATTCTGCGACCCCCACCTCGTCGCGATGCCGAAAGCGCGCGAGCCGGAGGGTGAGTCGCGCACCGACCACGAGATCTTCGCCGCCCTGGCCTGCCGGCTCGGATACGAGCAGGAGTTCACGCAGTCGCGCTCCGAGATCGAATGGGTCCGCCACCTCTACGAGCAGACGAGAGCCAGCCTCGGCGACGAGGCGGCCCTGCCCGGCTTCGATGACTTCTGGCGAAGCTCCACCGCCGAGCTGCCGGCGCTGAGCGGACCGTTCCCCGGCAGCTTCGAGGCGCTCCGTGCAGATCCGCAGCGATTCCCCCTGACGACGCCGTCGGGCCGGATCGAGATCTTCTCCGAGGAGATCGACTCGTTCGGCTACGACGACTGCGTTGGGCATCCGGCGTGGTTCGAACCGGTGGAGTGGCTCCGTGGCGGCCTGTCGGACCGGTTACCGCTGCACTTGATCTCGAATCAGCCCGCCTCACGCCTGCACAGCCAGTACGACAACGGTGGCCACAGCCTGGCGTCGAAGATCCGAGGCCGTGAGCCCGTGACGATCAATCCGCTGGACGCCGCGCCCCGCGGCATCGAGAACGGCACGATCGTCCGCGTCTACAACGACCGGGGCAGCTGCCTGGCGGGCGCAGTCCTGTCGGACGACGTCATGCCAGGCGTCATCCAGCTGTCCACCGGCGCATGGTGGGACCCGGCACAGCCGGGCGTGAGCAGAACCCTGGACCGCCACGGCAATCCGAACTCCCTCACGGCGGATCGAGGGTGCTCGCGCCTGTCCCAGGGGCCGAGCGCGCACAGTGCGCTCGTCGACGTCGAGATCTACGACGGTCCTCTCCCGGAGGTGCTCGCCTTCACGCCACCACACCTCGAACCTTGATACGAAAAGCTCCCTGTTCTGTCAGGGCGTGTCGCAGGTCCGCCACCGTCACGCGCGCCGCCCCTGGCCGGTCCGCCGCGAGGCGCCACCCATCCGTTTGCGCTTACGTAACCGCATGAATACTGTGCGCAGTCGTGACTGCACTTCAAGACCTCAAGTATGGCCAGTGGTTCAGGGGCGCCGACATCGACGGCGATGGGTTCATCACCCAGAAGGATGTCCGCGCGATGAGCGAGCGCTACATCGCCGCCCGAGACACCGCGCCGGACGCCGCGACCGCCCGCCGGCTCACCGAGGGGATGGACGACTTCTGGACGCACGTGATCGCCCCCATGGACCAGGACGGTGACGGAAAGGTCGATCTGCGGGAGATGACCGAAGGCTTCAGGAGCGTCCTGACCGACCCCGCCCTCTACCCGCAGCAGATCGCGCCGGTCAGCAACTGCTTCTTCGACCTCGTCGACCTCAACGCGGACGGCAAGATCGACCAGGCCGAGTTCCAGCAGATGTTCGGCGCGGTCGCCGGTGTGCCCGGCGAGGACTGCGCCAAGGTCTTCGCCGCTCTGGACCGGGACTGCTCCGGCGGGCTGGACCGCGACGAGTTCCACCAGGCCCTCACGGAGTTCTTCTACGGCAACGACCCGGATGCCCCTGCCAACCATCTCTTCGGCAAAGTCGCCTCCTGACACCCCCGGTGTCCCACACCACTGCGGACGTGGGACACCGGTGTCCAGGCCTCACGCCAGGCAGTCCTGTCGGCGGCGCTGTCACACTGGTTGATCGGGTGGGACGCTGTCCGATTTGATCATGGTGGAGGGGTAGTCCGTGGGAAGTGCACCCCCGTCGTACAGGGGCGACCGGTACCCGGTCTAGGTGATCTCCCACTGCGTGTGGCTGTACCGCCGATTCCCGCTCAGCTTCCGTGCGGACGAGGAGCTGATGCTCAAGTGCGGCGTCATCGTCTCCTACGAGACCATCCGCCGCTGATGCGCCAAGTTCGGCCAGGCCTACGCGAACGGACTACGCCGTCGTCGGCCCTAAACCTGCGACAAGCGGCACCTGGACGAGGTCTTCATCAAGATCAACGGTGAGCTGAAGTACTTGTCACGGGCCGTCGACCAGGACGGCAACGTACTCGCCATCCTCGTACAGAACCGGCGGGACAAGGCCGCCGCCAGGAAACGAGCGATGAAAGGCTTCCGCTCTGGGAGCAGATCACCGACGTCGCCGACCTGCCCACCGCGCCGTCCGCACAGCCCGGAACCGGGTCCACCACACCCCGGCACCAGACACATGAGGGCGGCACGCCCGCCTGGTGGGCTTGACCCCTTCACGACGGAAACGAGCCCGTCGCCGCCTGCGCCGCGCCTCTCCCCCTCACCGGACCGGCACTGTCACTACGACTGCCGCCGTTGGGCGACCGCGATCTGGATGAGTGACACCTGATAAGTGACACCCGGCCGGGCAAAAGGACGGGTCCTCGCCCGACGTACGGCGAGCTCGCTTGGGCATTCTCGTGGCATCGGCCTTGTGCGTCGTAACGCGCCAGTCAGGCCGCGCCGGCCTCCCACGAAGCAAGCTCCTTTACGGGCCGTGGAGCCGCCCCTGCTCAGCGGCGGTGCAGCGGTGTCCGGACCGCACCCACCCACCCGCCGATCCCTCACAGGCCGCAGTGGTCACAACAGTCGGCAGGGCGACCCGGGCGCGGGGCGGATGACTGTCGTGCAGCCGCTGACGCACACCCGCCCCGCGCTCCATGCGGCTCGACTGACGCGGAGAGCTCCGGCCGGCCGTTGATCCACAATGGGGCGTATGAGTGCCATCCAACCGCAGCCGCGGTTCACCATATTCGTCCACCTCACGGCCCTGCCCGCGTGGCTCGCACTGGGGCGCCCTGAACGTCAGCAGATCATCGCCGATCACGTGCAGCCGCTGCTGGCCACACACGACAATGTCCAAGTCCGGTGGTTCGACGCTGAAGCATGGGCCGCCGCTCCGTCCGACGTCCTTGTTGCCACGACGAACGACCTGACCTCGTGGTCCGACCTGTTCGAAGGTCCGCGCGACAGCCCCCTGTGGAGCGTGCCCTACTTCCGGGTGGAGCTGGTGCTGCCGACAGTCGAGGACGGCTTCGCCGACTACGAACGACGAACCGGACAGCGCAGCTGAGCTGCCTTTTAATTGCCTTGACTGGCGAAGCCGAGGACGAACGGCCTCGATACCGTGGCGTGAGGTCAGCCGGCGTCCTGGGCAGCGGCTCGGGCCTGGGTGAGGGTCACGCGGTAAAGTCGGTGCCGGTTTGGACTTCGGTGGCACCGGCGCCCCCTCGCCACGCAAAGCACTCCCAGCCCCCCACCGAAGCACCCAAATGGTGTCACGGCTCATCGATATCGCTTTCCGCCAACAACGGGCACAGTGGCGCACCCGGCGTCGGCGCAAGCCCCGGCTGAGGGTTGCTCTTCTGGGGCGTTCCCGGGGCGGCCAGACGAGCAAGGTTCCCCTGGCCGCTGACCAAGTGCCAGCCGCTGGCGTTCGTCCTGGCCGCGGGCCAGGCCACGGACAGCCCGCAGTTCATCCCCGTCCTGGACAAGGTGCGGGTCCGCGGGCCGGTCAGCCGTCCCCGCACCCGGCCGGACGCAATGGCCGGAGACAAGGCGTACTCGTCTCGCGGTAACCATGTCCACCCGCGCAAATGCGGCATCAAGGCCGTGATCCCCGACAAGAAGGACCAAGCCGCCAACCGGAAGAAGAAGGGCTCCCGGCCGGCCCGTCGGCCACGATGCCGAGCTCTACACGGAGAGGAACGCCGTCGAACGCCTGATCAACAAGCTCAAGGCATGCCGGGACATAGCGACGCGCTTCGACAAGACCCCCCGAAAGCTACCTCGCCGAGCTTCACCTGCATGGCTCGATATCTGGATCCAAGACCTCACCAGGACCGCTCAATAGTCAAAGCTCGGCTGTTACTCCACCGGTGACCAGGGAGCAGAGCGCAAGTGGGCGACGCTGTGCCGAGCACGGCCCTGTGGCGGCCCGCCGACCGCCTTGCCCACCGCGACCATGGAAACGATCGCCCACCCCGGGTTCGGGTCCAGCTCCTTGGTGAGCCCTTCCAGGTCGAAGGCCCGGAACTGGTGCGCGGCCAGCCCCATGGCCTGGGCCTGAACAGTCATGTGGGCGATGGCTTGGCCGAGGTCGTAGTCCGCGAACTCGGAGTAGAGCAGCTGGGTGTCATCGACGTACCGCCGCGTCAGGGTGACGACGAGCAGACTCGCGTCCGTCGCCCAGCGGGCCGAGCTCGGTGCAAGGTGAGGGAGAACACGGTCGTGCTCCGGCTCACCGGGCCTGCTGGTGAAGAAGCCCCACGGCTGGGAGTTCCCCGCCGAGGGAGCCCACCGCACGGCTTCCAACAGCAACCCGAGGGCGTGGTCATCGACGACCGCGGACGGATCGAACCGGTAGGGGCTAAAGCGTCCGGCTAGCAGTGGATGTATGCCTCTGGGCGGCTCTTGAGGATGGTGCATGTTCCGCTGCAACCGGCGACCGCGCGTACGTATTCCGGCCGGCCGCGAGCACCTCCCACGCCAGACCATCTACCGGGTCGAAGATCCACGCGCTGAACAAACCTGCAGATCACGACTCAATACGCCCCCTAGCGGCGCCACTTCGTCTGCGAGGGCCGCCAGAGCAACGGAGGTCACAGCGGGAGCCGGTCCCCAAAGGACCGCCGACGACCAGACATGCCTCTTCAACCTCGTGCTTTCACGAGCATGGCTGTCCGACCAGCCGTGGGCGAGCAGCCCCTTGTCCAACTCCTGCTCCAGCACCGGGAACAGTTCTCAAGGGGCTGCGCCGGGCTGGGGGGACGGGCGTCGGCACGGGCCTCCGCGGTGAGGTGGAACGATTCGATAGGCAGCGGTCACGGTGATCGTGAACCTCTGTACGCAGGAGACGATATTGCTCCTGGCGCCATCAACCGGATCTCCACCGTCTTCCAGGAGCAGCTCCCGGTCGATGACCTCCATCCCCGGCACGTGCAGAGGAGTCCCCCAGCCTGTCGGGGTGCGGGACGAGGGCGTTCCTGGTCTGGTCGGCCAGCCACTCGACCTGATCCGCGCGGTCTCCGACGGCGGTGACCTGGTAGCTCCAGGCAGCGTCGGCGTGCCAGTCCGGTTACGAGGGGCCCGAGAAGAGCCCGTTGAGGCTGTCGGGGATCGAGTACGGGAAGCCGGCTGGTGAGCCGGTCGCGCCGCGGGCGATCCCGCGTGGCCACAGGACCTGCCGGTCCCAGGCGCAACAGCGCTGAGGGGCCCTGGTGAGGGGGAGGCGGGGGCGTCGTCCCAGAATCCCGTCTCGTAGCGCGGCGAGGAAGGCGGGCTGGGTCTCTTGGACGGCCGGTTCCACGTGCGGGTGGGGCGGCTACCGGTACTGCCGGCCGAGCGAGTCGACGCCGACGAACCCATACTCAAGACGCCGCTGCTGCGGGGTGTCGGTGAACACTTCGGCGGACACCGAGCCGCCGCTCACGGTGCCCTTGACGTCCCGGGACGCGCGGTACCGGCCGGCCATGACATTGGGGCCGAGCCCAGCCAGCCTGCCGGACGCGTTCTGCTGGATCCGGACCCGCAGAGCATCGCGTGGTGGCGGGTGATCACCCACGTCCGGCTGCGGACCGCCGGCCCCAGGCGAGCGAGGGCGGCCGCCAGCCGGATCAGGTCACGGAAGGCCGTGGCGTCCGGGTGCGCGTTGGGGTGGAGGTTGTCGGCTATCAGTCAATCTCATGGAGACGCACAGTACGGATAACCGAGGACGTGCCGGTCGAGCTGTCCGCGATCCCGGTATGTGGCCAGCGACTGAACTCCTGCGGCTCCGTTGATTGGTATGAGGAAGCGGCCCGGGGTCGGCCAGGATCAGCTCGCTCAGAAGCGCAACGGCAAGGAGTCGGCGGGACAAGTCCTAGCTGTACTGACCTGTCCAGTGAACCGCGCGGCCACGTACAGCGCGAAGCCGTCCAGGGCGCTGTCCTCGGTTGCGGTGTTGTCGTACATGCCCGTCACAGTGAAGCCGTGGTTGGCGAGGTAGTGCTCCAATTCCATGGGGAACAGGAGCCGGAAGCGAACGAAGTCCTGCTGGTCAGGCCGGCCGGGGACGGACCAGACCCGTTCACGGGACAGGAGTTGGCGGCGGCGGTCGAGACGGTAGGTGGCACTGGCCGTGGCCTGGAAGGAAGGTGTGTCGATCACGAAGCGGGTCGGCATGCCGTGCCCGTCGAGGTCGCCGATCGCGTTGGGCAGGTGCAGGAAGAGCATGGTGCCTGGCGCGGCGTGGGCGGCGAACGTCGCCATGGCGCAGTCGATGTCCTGGGGAGTATGCAGATTGGCGAGGGCCCAGCCGACGCACGTAATTGCTTCGAAGGTCGTGCCGAGCCGGAACACCCGCATGTCGCCGGTCTGGAAGTCGATGCCGGGCCGGTGGTCGCGCGCGTAGGCGATCATGTTGGGCTGGAAGTCGACACCGGTACAGCAGGTCCCCTGGCCTGCGAAGTATTCGAGGTCGCGTCCGGTGCCGCAGCCGATGTCCAGCAGCGTCTTGGGGGTACCGCCGAACAGCTCCGCGCACATGCGCGGGATCTCGTGGCCGGATCCGTCGTAGATCTTCTCGTACAACTCGGGATTGTCGTAGAGCATGTTCTTCAGGCTGGCTTCCATGCGGCCCTTTCCGTTTCCTTGAGCCACTGCCGAGCCGTCGTGACGACTTCGGCGACGAGGGACACGGATTCGCCGAGGTATCCGGCAGGTTCGAAGACCTCGTGCAACTGTTCATCAGTGAGGTACCGCAGGATGCCGTCGTCGCGCAACCATCGTCACCTGGGACCCGGCCGCCCATCAGACCACCACCTGGCCTGGCACCGAGCGATAGCCCCCGCCACAGTGCGGCCGGCCCTTTCCTGTGGCCGACCTCCAGCGGACCCTGCCCCCCTGGTGCCCGTACCTCGAAACCGCCACCACACCGCTCCACCTCTCGGTGGCCGCGACCGGGCCCAGTGGAACAAGGTCGTCGACCCCGCCGACTTCCCCACGGCCGACCAGGTCATCGCCCCCCCCTCACCGGCAACGACCCGGTGGCCTGGCGGGACCAAGGAGCCTCGCGTTTCGGCGTCCCAAATCTACAAGGCCCCTCGGGTACGTGTCTGTAGGAACATGTGGGCGCCGCCCCGGCGATGCACGTCTGCGACACCTAGGCACTGTTTCTTGGATCATGTTCGGAGCCAGATGATGAGGGCTGCGAGGGTGACGGTGCCGAGGTAGGTGTAGGCCCGTTTCTCGTAACGG
>NZ_JBVHPV010000022.1:0-100550 GCF_055567715.1 Streptomyces sp. NPDC026377 | reverse complement strand
GCCGGCGGAACACCGCGCACGAAGCCGAAGGGCGGGTGAGCCACCTGCGCAACCTGCGTGACATACGCGACCGCTTCGCGCACGCCGCCTGAACGGGCTGCCCCGTGGCCGCCGGCACCGCCGATACCTGGCCGCCCATACCGGGCTGCGTCGCAAAGCCACGCGCACTCACACGCCGCCCCCGAGAACATGGCGCCGCCCACGCGCACGCCTGAGCGTGATCACTCTTGCGCACACCCCGACCGGAGTGTTATGCGCGGTCACTCTTTTTTCAGCCACCCCTCTGTTTGCGCTTGCGCACGCCCCCACCTGTCCCTTTAACGTCATTTCGGGGCGACGGAAGAGGGTCGCACAAGACCACGGGGGAGTACGTGTACGCGACGAGCTGGCAGACGTTGCTGGACCAGGCGGGGCAGCCGGAACACGTGGGGCAGCCGGGGCAGCCGGGGCAGTTCGGACGGCCGGGGGCAATGTCACTGGCGTCGGCGGGACCGGCGGGTGGCGGGCGCAAGGACGGCAGCGGCGAGCTGAAGCACAGCGCCAAGCCGTGGTCGGACGCGGCGGGCACCGCCCACGCCCTCCAGACGGACACCGCCACCGCCACGGCCAAACTCACCTCGGCGCACACCGGTGCCGAGGCGGGCACCGCCGGACTGGCGAGTATGGCCGCGCTCAAGTCGGTACTCACCTCGTGGGAGAAGCGGCTGACGGCCGTCCACACCGAGTGCGGCGCGCTGGAGCCGGTGCTGCGTCAGACGGCGTGGGCGCAGGGCGAGGTGGACGCGGGCGTGAAGTCGGCGCTGGCGCAGTTCTCCGCTCCGGCCGGCAAGGGCCGGTGACGGGGATGCTCACCTGGCAGCAGTTGCACGACCTCAAGTGCGCCGAGCTCCTGGAGGCCGCCGACGGCTGGGGTGTCGTCAGCACCCAGGCCGACGCCGCACGGGACCGGATCAGCAGCGAGATGATCCACGGCCTGGAGGCCACACAGAAGGGCATGGCGTCCCCGGCCGCCGTCAACCGGCTGCGGCGCCTGGACCGCAACTACGACTACATCCGTACGGAGTGCGGCCTGGTCCGTACGACCATGACCTCACTGGTACACGAACTCATCGGCTTTCAGGGGCAGTTGAAGGACGCCCTGGACGACGCCGCAAGCCTCGGTTTCACGGTCGCGGCGGACGGGTCGGTGAGCTACCCGGCCGGCGGCCAGAACGTGGTCACGGACAAGCCGGTCCCCGGCGGCAACGCCAGCGCCGACACCCCGCTCATGTCCCGCCCGCCCACTCTCGGCGCGCTCCACCCCGGCCTCATCGACCCCAACCCCAACCGGGCCAAGGCCCAGGACATCGCCGACCGCATCCGCCGGGTGCTCACGGCCGCCCGTGAGGCCGACGAACACTTCAGCACGGCTCTGAGCAGGATGAAGGCCGAGCCGGGGCTTGACGTCACCGACGCGACCTGGAGGGACGCGGCGGCGGACCTGGCGGCGGTGCGCAAGATCTCCGGCGACCGCCTGAAGAAGACCATCCCGACGAACGCCACCCCCGCCGAACGCCACGACTGGTGGACCCACCTCTCCCAGGCCCAGCGCGACGAATACCTCACCCTGTGCCCGGACGTCCTCGGCAACCTGGACGGCATCCCGGCCCTCGCCCGCGACGAGGCCAACCGCGACAACCTGCAGATGCTGATCGGGAAGCTGTCGGGGGAGGACAGCGAGGCGGCGCGGGCGAAGCTGGCGGGGATGCGGTCGATCGACCAGCAGCTGCGGGCGGCGCCGGAGCCGGGCGTCCCGCCCATGTACCTGCTCGGGATCGGCGACCAGGGCAACGGCCGCGCCATCGTGGCCTTCGGTAACCCCGACACTTCGAAGAACGTGTCAGCTTACGTTCCGGGGCTTGGCACGTCACTCGACGAGGCGTTCGCCGACAACGACATCGACCGTGCCCGTGCGACCGCGAAGGGGGCGGGGTTCTACGACCCTTCAAGCGCGTCGATCGTCTGGCTCGGCTACGACGCCCCGCAGATGGACCCCGTGAAGTTCCTCGAAATCAACAAGACGGCTGAGAACTTCGCCGTCATGAGTGACCACGACGCCAAGGTCGGCGCGTCCGCTTACAACCAGTTCATGGCAGGCATCTCAGCCACACACGAAATGGAAAATCCGCACGTCACCGCCATCGGTCATTCCTACGGCTCCCTCACGGTCGGCCTCGCCGCCCAGGCACACGGCGGAATCCCCGGAGCCGATGACATCATTCTCCTCGGCAGCCCCGGCACCGAAGCGAAGACCGCCGACGACCTCGGAGTCGGGCGGGACCACGTCTATGTCGGCGCTGCCAAGAACGACATCGTTACCCAGCTGCCCAGCAAGATGGAGGTGAGCGGTACCGTGGCCGGCACCCTCCTCGGAGGGCCCGCTATGGGCAGGTACCTGAGCCACAAAATCGGAGAGACCGTGGAAGGTCCTGACCAGCTTTATTTTGGTACCGACCCCGCAAGCCACGAGTTCGGTGCCAAGCGCTTCGCAACGGGAGACGGCCCACCCCTGATCGATGGGGGCAAGCTCGTCTCGTCCATCGTGGACTGGGACAAGGACCTACCTTCCCCCGACGTCAGCGCACACTCGCACTATTTCGATCCCACCAAAGAC
This sequence comes from Streptomyces sp. NPDC026377, assembly GCF_055567715.1. Taxonomy (NCBI): domain Bacteria; kingdom Bacillati; phylum Actinomycetota; class Actinomycetes; order Kitasatosporales; family Streptomycetaceae; genus Streptomyces; species Streptomyces sp. NPDC026377. Next base: position 97,897 of record NZ_JBVHPV010000022.1, on the reverse strand, counting down.
CCGGAATCAGCCCGGAACATCGCCAAAATCGTCGCGGGCGCAGGTGGACGGATCAGTACTCAGGAGCCCCGTTGAAACCTCTTCGCCTCGTCGGCTTCGCTCTAGTGGTCCTGACCGCCACGAGTTGCGGCCTTTCTCCTTCCGAACCCGCAGAACGGGAAGGCACCAAAGTGGACATGCAGCAATCGGCCGACAAGGCGGACCGTATCCTCCAGGAAACCCTCGCCGCCATCAACCCCCACCTGCACTGGGTGCACGAGGCGTCGGAAAGCAGCGGTTGCCCGGACTGGAAGAACTCAACCACCGGCAGTGGCTCGGTCACGCGAGGAATCAGGGTCATGACCATCGTCTCACCGGAGCGCCGCGGCAATTTGCTGGGCGTGGTGGAGCGAAACTGGAAGACGCGCGGATTCAAGATCACCAGCATCGACTCCGACGCGGAGCTCCCTGCCATCTACGCCTCGACCCCCGACAACTTCCGTATGGATGTCGCGGTGGGCGGCGCAGGGCAGTTCCAGTTCACCATCACCACCCCGTGCTCCGCCGACTCCACCGTCCGGAAGCCCACGACTCCCTCCAACGTGGACACGAACACTCCCGCCTATGAGGGCGGCAAGCCCCTCCCCCGCCCCTACATCCACGATGACTTCTGGTCGACCGCGCCGACGCGTACGTGAACAACATGCCCCCGACCGGCGGCGTTCCCGGAGCCCTGACAGGCCATGCGACAACACCCCGGCCCTGTGCCGGCCCCACGGCCCCTCGAACGAGGCCGCACGCTCTTGGACAGATACATTGACGGGCATGCACTTACCCAGGGGCCGTCACTGGAACGCCCGCACGACGTGCCAAGAGGCCAGCGAAGTCCCGTTCCGCGCACGGCCACCTGTTCAGTACAGACCGTGCCCGTACGCCGCCACCAGGGGATCCAGGGCCGGGTCCCCGAACTCCGTTCGCAGCTCGTGGAAGGCGTTCACCTTCTCGGGGCCGAAGCGGGAGACGTGGGTGGCGTAGGTGTCCGGGGTGAGGAAGCTGGGGGGTGTGGTCTTGCTGTGGAACTTGTCCGCGTACATCACCAACCGCTCCTCGGCGGATTCCGCGACGTAGTCGGCGGGCGGCAGCGGTAGCCCCTGGCGCTCGATGTCGTCCCTGGTCAGCCCCACGCCCGTATGGCAGGAGCAGAACCGGCACACCGACTCCGGGAGCCCTTCCTCGGCGAGGAGGTCGTGGCCGAGGATGCCGTGGCGCAGGTAGCCGGCGTGGTCGAGGCGGCCGGCGCTGTCGTAGAGGCGGTAGACGCCGATGTCGTGCAGCAGACAGCCCGCCCGCACCAGTTCGCGGTCCAGCCCCGCCCCTGCCCCACCCCGGTCCAGCAGCCCTTCGGCGATCTGCCACACGATCTCGCAGTGGGTCCAGACCAGCTCGTACGCCTCCCGGGAAGGGGCGTGCTTCTCGTGGAGCTCGCGGCACTCGTCCACCGACAAAATGGTCATCGTCGCAGCTTAGCAATGCCGCGAGGCGGGGCCGGGGGGCGAGTGGGCCGCATCGGAGGCGATGAGGGCCGCCTCGGAGGGCCGGCGGCGCCCCCGCCCCCGGCCCCGGCCCCGGCCCCGCCCCCGCCCCCGGCCGACAGCCCGCGCCCGCGCCCGTTCACCCCTTCCCGGCCGCGCCACTCACCTCCCTCACTCCTCCCGCAAGCTCGTGACAAGCTCGCGCGGCAGACCGTGGGTGTCGTGGAGGTACTCGAAGTCCTCCTCGCTCAGCGGGCCTTGGAAGCGGGAGCGGGCGAGCAGGTGCCGGCCGCGTACCAGGAGGCGGCTGAACCGGCGTTCTTCCTCCAGCAGTACGCGGCGCACCTCGCGCGGGTCTCCGTTCTGGCGGAAGTGGTCGAGGGTGTGGGAGACCAGCTCGTCCGGCAGGTCTCCCAGGCTGCGCGACGGATCGTCCCGCCACAGGACGGTGAGTACGCGTCGCAGCAGGCGGCGGAGCACATAGCCGCGTCCGGTGTTGGCGGGGCGTACGCCGTCGCCGAGTACGACGACGGCGGAGCGCAGGTGGTCGTAGGCCAGGCGCAGGGACGGTTCGTCGAGCGGCCACAGGGCGGGCACGAGGCGGCGCCAGGGGTCGAAGACGTCGCACTCGAACACGGAGGACTTCCCCTGGAGCAGCGAGGCCAGCCGCTCCAGGCCGAGTCCGGTGTCGACGTTGCGCTGGGGAAGCGGAATGAGGGAACCGTCCTTGAGGCGACGGTGGCGCATCATCACGTGGTTCCAGACCTCCACCCAGCGGTCGTCGTGCGTGGGTGTCGACCGGGGCGGGGTGTCGCCGCTCCACAGGAAGATCTCCGAGTCGGGGCCGCACGGGCCGACGGGTCCGTTGGACCACCAGTTGTCCTCCACGGTGAGCTCGATGGGTACGCCGAGCTCCTGCCACACCTGAAGGGAAGCGGTGTCCGGGCCGGTCCGGTCGTCACCGCCGAAGACGGTGGCGTGCAGCATGCCGGGGTCGACGCCCAGTCCGTCGGTGAGCAGCCGGTATCCCAGTTCAAGGCTCCGCGAGCCCTCGTAGTCGCCCAGTGACCAGGTGCCGAGCATCTCGAAGACCGTGAGGTGGGTGGCGTCGCCGACCTCCTCCAGGTCGGTGGTGCGCAGACAGCGCTGCACGTTGACCAGGCGCCGGCCCAGGGGGTGGGGGCGCCCCTCCAGGTACGGGGTGAGGGGGTGCATGCCGGAGGTGGTGAACAGCACCGGGTCGCCGGGCGGTGGCAGCAGCGTCGAGCCGCTGATCCGGCGGTGGTCACGCTCCTCGAAGTACTCGACGAACGTACGGACCATCGTCTCCGTGTCCATGGGGTGGCTCCTTCGCTTCTTCGCGTCACAGCGGGGAAGGCACCGGAGAACGGGATCGCGCTGGTCAACGCGCCACGGCGGGAAGCCGAGAACGCCACAAACCACCGACGGGCCGTTTCCGGTCGCCGGTGGGAAAGGGGGGAAGTCAGACGGCGGCAACCGGCGAGCTGGTCGCTCGCGCGGTCGCGGTGAGGGTTCGGCCGGTGACGTTCATAGGGGGGACGATAGCCCGCCCGGATCTTCGGGGCACACGGTTTTTCCGTCAGCACACCTCAGCCGCGCGCGGCCCGGTATGCCAAGCGAGAAGGTTGACAGGCGGCGCCACGCGCACCGAAAACCACGTGAGCGTCGGCCTCATCACCCTTGGCCGACGTGGCCAAAAGGCGCCACGGCGGCGACCAACCGCAGAGCCCGCCCGGCGCACCGCACGCCCGGTGTCCGCCAGGCAGGGCAGCAAGTGGAGGAACACGCGGCAGAGTTCTCCGCAGAGTGAGGCGACCGGACTGACGGGTCAGTTCGGCCTGGGCGCGGAGGACGCGGAGGACGCGGAAGGCGCAGAGGGCGCGGGTGACCGGGTGGGCGAGGACCACCCTGCCAAAGGTTTCAGCGGTCGCCCGGCGCCCGGTCCCCGCACTTGGGCCACGCAGGTCGTCCGAGGGGACACGGGAACTCCGGGGGCCTGCCGCAGTCTGCCCTTCCCCACCCGGTGTGGCAGCGGCGATGATCCCTTCATGGAAGAGATCGTTCTCATGGCAGACCCCCGCGTCGCATCCATCCCCGGTCGGGAATGCGGTGAACGCCTCGTGGATGTACGCCGCAGTCACCGCCTGCTGGTCGACGGCCGTAAGCAGGACTCGGGTGATACGTACGCCTGTCTGCGCCAGGGAGTTGCCGACCGGTTATCGCAGGCTCAGTCCTCGCTGCCCCGCCGGTTGCGCCTGCTGATCGTCGAGGGATACCGTCCCCCGCTCCTGCAGCGGCAGTACTCCGAGGAGTACGCCGGCGCGCTGCGGGCCGACCACCAGGACTGGTCCGAGGCGCGGAGCCGTACGGCCGCGAGCCGTTACGTATCCCCGCCCGAAATCGCCCCGCACAGCGCCGGAGCCGCCGTCGATCTGACGCTCGCCGACGCCGATGGAGTCGAGCTCGATCTCGGCACCCCGATGAACGCCACGCCGGAAGAGAGCGCGGGCGAGACGATGCAGTCGTTGGTCTCGGACATTCACGTCGTGCCCACACCAATGTGCCGACGTCGAGGCAGAGCAGGCGTGGGTGCGGTGCGGAAGTGGTCACCTATCACCCCATAGTCGGGGGTGGGGCCAAGCGGTTCCGGCGGTCGGCGGATTCAGTACGTAGGGTGCGTCATACGGAGAAGGGTCTTGGTTCCCGTAGTCACTACGGGAACCAAGACCCTTCTCCGTCGAGCGCTGGGCAGGCCTTGCACCTGCATCTCCCCACAGGAAGTGGGGCGCCTTTCCTTGGACCACCAACGCATGTCCCGCCGCCGCTCTTTCGCGGCCGCAAGCTCAAGATCTACTATAGCCGACCCGCGACACAGCCGGAACCGCCGCAGCCGGCAGGTGAGTACGGGTACTCATGAGGCCCCCGTTCCGCTCCTTGTAGCCTGGCGGCGGCGCAGCGCCGCAGTGACGTACGAGACGGGTGGGATCAAAGGGGGAACGGGTGGAACGGGTGGGTTCGTTCGCGCAGGAGTGGGCGCAGCTCAAGAGCGGTCCTTCGGGCGGCGGGGGCGGGATGCGCCTGGCCGGTGCCGATGACGGCGGCGGTGGCGGTGGCGGCAAGGGGGACGTGCAGTCCAGCAAGGCCGCCTGGACCGCGGCCGGGAGTGCGGTCGGCGAGCTGAGCGGTGAGGTGAAGAAGGCGCTCACCGCCCTGGAGACGGGCCAGCAGGGACTGGCCACCGGCGGCGGTGTGGAGAGCGCGGCGGCGCAGGCCGAGGTCTACCAGAGCTGGAAGACCTACCTCGACAAACTGTCCGGGCGGTGCACCGCCCTCCAGGGCAGCCTCCAGCGCGCGGGCAACGACCTGCTCCTGACCGACGACAACATCAGGGGCCTGTTCGCGGAGCTGGGCAAGCAGTACCGGGACACCCCGGCCGTCGGTGGCGGGGGAAAGTGACCTGAGCCGTGGACATCGAGACGCTGAAGACACTGAAGCTGCACGAGTTCGAGGAAGCGGCGACCGGATACCGCACCACCAGCGACCTGGCGAGCGGGGCGAAGGACGCGCTGGAGCAGCGGATCACCGCCCAGATGCAGAAGGCCCTCAAGGGCGCCGCGGCCGACGCGGCGGTGGGCCAGCTCCGCGAAGTCGCCAAGGACTTCCACTACGTACAGGTCGAGTGCGGTCTCGCCGCCACCGCCCTGACCGCGTTCGCCGCCGACATGCGCCCCGCACAGGACAAACTCAAGCGGGCCCTGTCCGAGGCGGCCGAGCACAAGTTCACCGTCGGCGCGGACGGATCGGTCAGCTATCCGGCGGCCGGGCAGAACCCGGGCGGATCACCGCCGGGCCCCGGCTCCGCGCGTGGCGGCTCCCTCGGCCCCACGGGCAACGCGGTCCAGCAGCAGGCACGCAACCTGGACCCCAACCCGAACTACACCATCGCGCAGGGCATAGCGAACCGCATCGCCGAAGCCCTGAAAGAGGCCACCGAAACCGACCAGAAGTGGGCGCCGCAGCTGCGCAAGCTCAAGGCCGACGACGACCTGGTCGTCTCCGACGGCGACTGGGCGGACGCCGCCAAGGACACGGAAGCTGTCCAGGCCGCGGGCAAGCACTATCTGGACTCCCTCCCCCAGCCGCCGAAGGACGGCAGCCCCAAGGCCAACGCGGACTGGTGGAAGAAGCTGGACCCCGAGCAGCAGGCCGCCTGGACCGCACTGCACCCCGACACCGTCGGCGCCCTCGACGGCCTGCCCGCCACCGTCCGCGACGAAGCCAACCGCATGGTCCTCGACGAGCGGCGCGGCCAGTACCAGACGGAACTCAACGGCATCCCCAAACCTCCGGCCAAGGAGTGGACGTGGATCACCGCCGGGATGTACCCCGCCAAGGTGCACACCGACGAATGGATGGAGTGGGACAAGAAGTACGGGGACCGCTACCGCCACCTGGAATCGTCCCTCAAGGGGATGGAAAGCATTCAGAAGCGCTTCGACGCCACCGGACAGAACAACCTGCCCGAGGCGTATCTCCTCGGGTTCAGCGCGGAGGGCAACGGCCGTGCGATCGTCGCCAACGGCAACCCGGACACGGCCGTGCACCAGGCCGTCTACGTGCCGGGCACGACATCGAACCTGGGGAGCATCGGAGGGGACATCGGCCGTATGGAGAACGTCTGGCGCACGGCCACCGACGCGGCGGACGGCAAACCGGTCTCGACCATCACCTGGCTCGGCTACGACGCCCCGCAGGACATCGTGAAGGACTCGCCGTTCAGCCACTACGCCAACGACGGGGCCCCGGCCTACAACCGATTCATGGACGGCCTCGACGCTTCCTACAGCGGTCCCGGTGAGCCCCACCGCACCGCGATCGGCCACTCGTACGGTACGACCCTCATCGGATCGGCGGCCCGGCAGGGCACCCTCAACGCGGACGACATCATCACCGCGGGCAGTCCCGGTGTCCAGGTGTCCAAGGCAGAGAAACTGGATGTGCCCAAGGGGCACGTGTGGAACCAGGAGGCCCCCGGGGACCCCGTACCGGACATCGGCCGCTTCGGGCACGGCGGCACCGACTGGGACGGTCCGTGGCGGATCCCCAGCGACGAGGAGTTCGGAGCCCAGCAGATGACCACCGGCAAAAACGTCTCCGGCCACAGCGAATACTGGAAGTGGGGCTCCGAGAGCCTGTGGAACCAGGGGCAGGTCGTGGCAGGGCACGGAGACCGGGTGACCTTGAAGCCACCCCCGCAGCACTGGGAACACATGCGGTAGGAGTAAGCGTATGAGGCAGGAGAGACAGTGCCCGTCGGCAGTCCCCCTCTCCTCCCCGGTCCGACCGACGATTGAGGCTCCCCGATTTGACCATCAAACCGGGCGCTCCGGCGCTCCTCGTGTCCCTCGCCCTCACCACCCTCGCGACCCTCACTGGATGCAGCATGAATGATTCCGCCGACTCGGACGAGATCCCCCTCGTGGGTACCAGCACCTCGCGCGACGCCGCCGACGCGGTGGAGAAGGTGTCGAGTGGGCTCTACGACCTGATCGGAGTCAAGGGCAGGGCGTCCGACGGCCGTTCCGGCGTCACGGAGTGCCAGGGCCGGGACCCGGAGACGTACTTCCAGGTCTTCCACCCATGGAGCTTCTACCCCGCTTCTCCCGGCCAGCTCGACGAGGCGATGGAGCGGCTCAGGACCGAGCTGCCCAGACACGGCTGGAAGGTCGTCCGGTACGAGCCCGACACGAGTAAGGAGAAGAACCTCAATCTCACCGCAGACAACAGCGAGAAGAAGTACAGCGTCAGCGTCGTCCAGCTGAAGAAGAACGACCCGCCGAAGCTGAGCCTGACCGTTGTCTCCGGGTGCTACAAGACGCCGGACGGCAAGGAAGTCGAGAGGTTCTGACCCGAAACCCTGCTCTGCCGTCGCCTCCGCTCCCGACGACCGCGCCGACAGCCCGCTGTATCCGCTTCATTCCCGCAGGTCAGCGGTGTGCCGCGCCGCGTCGGCGGGCCGCGCGGCCCCCAAAGCCTGTCATTCGGCATCAGCCCCGGGGCGCGGGTACCGCCCCGCGTACGTTCCGCCGATGAGTTTCCGGCGGTCGTGCCGTCTACCTGTCGACGAAGGGAGCGCACCATGCGCAAGATCATTGTTTGTACGTTCCTGACCCTGGACGGCGTCATGCAGGCTCCGGGCGGTCCGGACGAGGACGCGCAGAGCGGCTTCGAGCACGGTGGCTGGCAGAAGCCGGTGTCCGACGAGGAGGTCGGCTCCGCCATCGCCGGCTGGTACGAGGACTCCGACGCGATGCTGCTCGGCCGCAAGACGTACGACATCTTCGCGTCGTACTGGCCGAGCGCCGACCCCGACAACCCGTTCACCGCTCGGATGAACAGCATGCACAAGTACGTGGCGTCGCGGACCCTGACGTCCGTCGAGTGGCAGAACTCCACGCTGCTGGAGGGCGACGTGGCCGATGCCGTACGCCGCCTGAAGGCGTCCGACGGCGGCAACATCAACGTCGTGGGCAGTGGCGACTTCGCCCAGACCCTCATGCGGCAGGGCCTCGTCGACGAGTACCGGCTGACCATCCACCCGGTGATCATCGGTACCGGCAAGCGGCTGTTCGCCGACGGGGCGATCCCCACGGCGCTGGAGCCGGTCAGCGTCTCGACGACGAAGGGCGGCACCGTCGTCGCTGTCTACCGGCCGAATGGTACGCCCGGCTACGACAGCTATTAGGCGGTTTCGGCCGGGGCGCTGGGGTGGGGATGTGCGGGCGTCGGGGAGTTGCGATGCCGCCGTGCTCGTGGGTCCCGCGGCCGGAGGTGAGTGGCCCATCCGGGTTTTGGCCTGCCGCCGGGGCTGGGCCACCGCCGCCTCCGCTCAGTCCCGCGTCACCGACCGGCTCCACGTTGTGTACGCCCCGGCCTCCCCTTCTCCGGGTTCGCGCGGCCAGGAGAGACGCTCAGCCCGAAGGTGTCGGCCATCGCATCCAGCGTCCGGCGGGGGCCGTAGGTGGCTGCGTCCTGGGCGGCGCCGCCCCCGGGCGACGGCGCACTCCGGGGTTTCAAGTACGCGGGGGTGTCGCCGGTGAAGGTGACCTCGTCGCCGTTCACGGCGAGGGAGTGCGCGAGTCGGCCGTCCTCGGCCAGTGAGACGTAGCAGCTCTCCGGCCGACCGCCCAGGCCGGCGGACGCGCCTTCGGCGACGATCGTCAGTGCCCGGGTGCCGCGCGAGGCGGCCAACGCGCGGGAGACGAAAGGTGCCGTACGCCCACTCCCCCACGCCATGGAGTGGGCGAAACTCCAGCCCGCCCCGGCGCTGCCGGTGCGCACGACCGCCCTGCTCTCGCACTTCTCCGCACCCTGGGGCTGGTGCCGGAAGCAGGCGTCCCAGATCGTCAGGGCCGGGAGCAGCGGGCCGCCCGATCCCCTACGCCGGTGCAGTTCGGCGGGACCGACTCCCTCGACCGACAGCAGCCGGAACCCGTGCCGCGGCGACTCCGGGCCCACCAGCCGGCCCGGGCCGTCGGTGTCCGGTACGGCCTGCTCTCCGGCCGGGGCGGCCGCCGGGGCGGCGCGGAGCCCCGTGGGCGCCTCGTACCGATGCGTTCCCTCACGTAAGGGGCCGCGTCGTCGTGTTGGCGATGCCGGGCCGGTCGGCGGACATGGCGAGGAACTGTTCGTACATGCCCTCCATGAAGTGCTTGAACGACGCGTACCGGTCAGGAGGGGACCCGCTCCAGCTCGCATACGTACGGACGGCCCATTCACCATGCTCGCCGACGTCGTCGGGATCGAGCAGGACGTCCACCATGTCGGACTCCAGGGACAGGTGGAGCGAGCGCTGCCACAGTTCGGCCTCCTGGATCTGCTCCTCGTCCGCGTCTTCCTCCCGGGAGCCCAGCCAGATGTCGCGCATGCCGTGCGGATCCCCGCACCAGTCGATCTGCTCGGTCCCGGCCAGCCGGTAGACGAAGTGCCCCGCGTGCCGCCAGCCGTCGGTGACCAGGAGGAAGGAGCGCAGCGACGGGGGCAGCGGCCGCCCCAGCCGCTCCTCCAGCGCGACGAGGCGCTCCTCGTCGGCCGGCTCGAACCCGAGCCAGCGCGCGGCCCGGGCCCTGCGGTCGCCTTCGCCCAGCTCGTCCTGCGGACCCTGTGCGTCGGCCCATTCCCCACTCCAGTGTTCGAGGAACGGCCGCCATGCGAATCGAATCATGTGCTCGATGGTGGCAGCCACCACTGACAACTCCCGCGCGATGGCGCGGAGAACGCTGCCCTCCCTGGTCAGGTGCTTGCGGCCAGCCCACGGAGCATGCCACCTCGACGGGCACGTAGGGGGTCGCCGGGGCGGGAGGCAGCCGGAAGCGGATGGGGGTGGCTCGCCCCTTCCGCCGGTCAGCCACAGGTGCGTACCGAGCACAGCTCCACCCACCGGATACCCGGCAGCCGGCCGATCTCCCTCTTCAACTCCGCGCTCGGTGGCGGCCCGGAACGCGTGGGGCTCCGCCGGCGCGGGGCTGATGACCATGGACCAGGTGAAGACGGCTGCGCCGGTGAACACCCCTGCCATCACCAAAGCACCGGCGCCGGCCTCGACCCACGCGGTGGCGCGGTGCCTCTTCGGGTTCGCGAGTGCGGCCGGCAGCAGGAGCACCGCCGACGGCCAGAACAGGAACATCCCGAAGAAGAGCCCAAGCCGGACCACAGGCCCCAGACCACCACCGGCACGCCGGCCATCGCCGCGCCCACGGCGAGAGCTCGTTGCAGTCCCTGGATACGGGTTCTGTCCACCTGTCGCGCCTGCTCGGCATGCTTGGCCTTCATGACCCTCCCCCAATTTTTGAACGCGTTCACTTGAACGTGTTCAAGGTAGCAGGAGCCGCCTCAACGTCCCCGCGGATCGCCTGTGTAGGGTGCGGGTAGGACGGCGCGGTACAGACCAATCGCGCCCTATCGCGACCAGCCGGGGGGCTAGTACATGAAGTTCGTCCAGCGGCGTGCGTTCCAGCGCGCCCTCGCCGCCACCGCCATCGCCGCGGCGATGGCCACCACCGCGGGCACCGCCTTCGCGGCCGGGAATCCGGCCGACACCGCCGCCGAGCAGCGCGCCAAGGCCGAGGCCCAGCACCGTACCCACGGCTCCGAAAGCCTTACCGGCCCGCGCTCCGCCGTGAAGCAGCGCGTGGAGACGCCCACTTTCGCGATGACGGCCGTCGACAAGAGGTCCGGCAACCTCTACCTGTACTTCGCGGACCGCCAGGGCGGCTTCCAGACGCGCTACGACGTCGGGGTCGATTACAGCTTCAACGCGTTCGAAGGCGACGTCGACAACGACAAGGACGGCTACGGCGAAAGCACCTGGCACGTCGAGAAGTCCGGCCGGATGACGTACACGTACCACGTCTCCGAGTTCGACCTCGACACCAAGACCATCGGCGGGGGCTGGCAGATCTACGACAAGGTGCTCTTCCCCGGCAACCTCGCCGGCGCCGGTGAGGCCGACGTCATCGCCCGTGACAAGGCGGGCGTGCTGTGGCTCTACCTCGGCTACGCCGACGGCCGCCTCACCGCCCGTACGAAGATCGGCGGCGGCTGGGACCAGTACACCGAGATCGCGGGCCAGGGTGACCTGAACGGCGACGGGCTCACCGACATCGTCGCCCGCGACAAGGCCGGGGTGCTCTGGCTCTACAAGGGAAGCGGCGACCGCAACGACCCGTTCGACAACCGCACCAGGATCGGCGGCGGCTGGAACACCTACAACCGCATCCTCTCCGTCGGCGACCTCGACAACGACGGCCGCACCGACCTCGTGGCGCGCGGCAACGACGGCACCCTGTGGCGCTACTCCGGCAACGGCGACGCCACCGACCCCTTCAACGACCGTGTCAAGATCGGCTGGGGCTACGACATCTACAACATCCTCTGAATCCTCTGAATCCTCTGCATCCTCTGATCGGGAGGCAGATGCGAACGCGGTGCCGCCGGGAGGCAATTCCCCCGGCGGCACCGTCCGTATGCACCGGCCGTATGCACCGGTCGTATGCACCGGTCGTCGGCGGGGAGGAGGCTCGCGGCAGCTCGCGAGGTCTCGGCCTCCGCAACCCCTCCGTGCGGCCCCGAGCTTTCCCCACCCCCAAAGGGGGGGCTGGCCGTAGTTTCGGCCGGCCTGGAGCCCGGATGGTGTCGCCGACCTCGTACGACGAGGCTGAACGCACAGGATCCACCGAGCAGAAGGAACCCCCGCTGTGTTCAGCTTCACGCCCCTGCGCCGCCGTACCGTCCGCACCGCCGCCGTCGGCGCTCTCGCCGTGGCCACCTGCGCCACCGTCATGGCCGGAAGCGCCGGAGCCATCGTCGGTGGCGCGGACTCCACCGAGCGCTACCCGTTCATGGCGTCCATTCCGGAGTCGGCCCCGTCGCAGGGTCTGAACGACGGGAACTGCGGGGCGTCGCTGATCGACCCGCGGTGGGTCCTGACGGCGGCCCACTGCGTTCAGGGCGAGGGCCTGATCCTCGATGGTGTCGTGCGCGTCGGCAGCGACCACCGCAAGACCGGCGGAACCGTACGCCGGATCGACCGTGTCTTCGTCCACCCCGGCTATGTGAACGGCGACAACAAGGCCGCCAACAAGGACGACATCGCCCTGGTACGCCTGGACCGCCCGGTCGCCCAGAAGCCCATCAGGATCGCCGAACGGGCCGGGCGGCCCGGCACACCGACCCGGCTGCTGGGCTTCGGCACCACCGTCGACGGTACGTTCACGTTCGCGGAGCGGCTGCAACAGCTCAACACCCGCCGGGGCGCCGAGTCCGAGTGCGCGCCCGGGTACGCCGACCGTACCCGGCTGTGCACCATCACCGCCGTGCCCAAGGCGATGGCGTGCTTCGGGGACTCCGGCGGTCCGCAGATCCGCAAGGGCCGCGACGGGCACTGGGAGCTGATCGGCGTCACCTCGGGGCCCGGCGCCCCGAACGTGCCGTGCTCCCAGGGGCCCGGCCTCTACACCAGCGCACCCGCGTACGCGAACTGGATCACCAAGACCATGAAGGCCAACCGCACCCCCTCCCCCGCTTCCGCGTCGGCGGCCACCGGCAAGGGCTCCGGCCTCACCGCCACCGGTACGGTCGACGGCCTCACCGAGGATGCCTACAGCGCCCTCTTCTGACGCCCCACCTGCCCCGTACGCGCCGTCCATGGTCCGGCCGGAAGCGCCCGGGCGGTCAGTGCCCGGACGGTCAGTGCCCGCAGGAGGATCAGGGCCGCTCTGCCGTGCGGGGCTTTCGGGGTGCTGTGCAGCAGGTTCGGCCCGTGGGCTACCGCCGCGGCGAGGCGGGCCGACTGCAGCCGGACCAGGGCGCGCAGGAACGGGCGGTGGGGCGCCTGGGCCAGGTCCTCCAGGCGGGCGGCGTTCCTCAGGTCGGACCGGACCAGGGCCGCCTGGTGGTGGATCAGGGAGCGCACCGGGGCGGGCCGGGGCCGGTGCGGCAGGCCGTCGCGGGTCAGGCCGTGGTCGGCGAGCGCCTGTTCGGGGATGCCCAGACGGCCCGACCGGAGGTCCTCGGCGAGGTCTTCGAGGAAGTCGAGGCGCTGCCCGGCCAGGATGAACGAGCGGCAGGCCGCTGTGAAGGGCGCCGGATCACGCGGCGGGGCGAGCAACGAAGCGATGATCATGAAGGCGGGCAGTGCGTACGTGTCGACGTAGGCGTGGAACTCCTCCTCGGTGCTGAAGCCGGTCCACCGGGCTTCGAGTTCGCCGCCCCGCAGGTAGGCGTCGATGTGCGGGCGCAACCGCGGGTGGGTGAGGGTGGTGTGGCGCAGGGCCGCCAGTACCGGGTGGGTGCGCGCGGTGGGGTCGGCCAGGGCGGCGCGGGTCCGGGCGCTCCAGTCGGTGAGGGCTGCCAGGCGCTGGTCGAGCGGCCCCCGGTCGATGAGGGTGTCACTGTGGTGCATGAAGGCGGTCGCGGCGATCACGTGGGGGACGAGCGGTACGGGGATGAGGGCGCGTACGGCGGTGTACTCCGCGCGGGCGTAACGGGCGACGACCCGGCGTTGGAGGGTGTAGGCGCCGCGCAGGGCGGGCGTGGTGATGCCTGCGCGGTCCAGGGTGTACGGCCACGTGGTCACGGTCGAGCGCTCCTTGCGGGTGGTGGTGCGGGCGGGACTCGGAGGGACGGGTCGCAGTTCCAGTAGATGGAGGCTGCTGCCGGATGGTCCTCGAGGAGCTCGACGTCGATCCTTGCGCCTGGTGACCGGTCGTCGATCGCGCCCAGGCAGGCCGGCAGACCGGCCTTTTGCAGCTCCTCGCACACCTGGCCAGCCGGCCTGGACCGCCCCCCTGACACCTCTGCGGTGACGTGCTTGAACCCGAGGTCCTCGCGGCCCACATCCGCAGCCGGTTGCAGACACCTCGCCAGTTGCCGTACTTCTCCGGCAGATGAACCCACTGCGCACCGGTCAACGGCACACCCGCACCAACCACGACCACCAACCGATCCAGACTGCCTAGCGCTCCCGGCCCGCCACGCTGGTCCACTCGTGGTCCAGGACGGAGTGCACGATGGAGTCGCGCCACACTCCTGCCTTGTGGACGTGCTCCCGGATCCGGCCCTCCTCGACCATTCCGGCCCGCGCCATGGTCCGCGCCGAGGCTTCGTTCAGAGGCGACCGGGCGCCCCAGATCCGGTGCAGGTCCAGGGGGCCGAAACCCACGTCCAGCAGGAGGCGCAAGCACTCGCTTCCGTACCCCGCGCCCCAGCTGTCGGGGCGCAGGGCGAAGCCGACGGTGGCCGCGCGGGGCTGGTGCGGGTCGAGGGACAGTCGGCCGACGCCGATCAGGTCGTCGTTGTCACGGCGGACGACGGCGAGCGCGTACTCCGCACGCGGACGCGCCGCGGCCGACGCGAGGAAGCGGCTCATGATCGCGTGAACCTGCTCCCGTGCGCGCCTCGAACGCGAGGTGCTCGGTCGCCACGGCGCTGCCGTAGATCGCGAGGACGGCGTCGACGTCGTCGGGCGTGAGCTCCCGGAGCTCCAGACGGGTGCCGTGGTGGCTGATCGGATGCATGGCGGACGACTCTACCCAGGGCGGGCGTGTCAACGGCGGTGCAGGGCGAGTCCGTTGGAGCCCTACGCCTCCTGCGCAGCCGCAAGGCCAGGATTCCGCATGGCGCGCCTCGGGTTCCTCGGGCCGCCGCCTCTGCTCACGATCGGGCCGGTGGTGGTACCGGCAGCTCGACCGAGTGGAGCGTCCCGTCCGGGGCGAGAGCGGTGAGTACGGGCCTGCCGTGGGCGCCCGGCGCCAGTGAGGGGTCGGTGACCGTGCGGATCGGCAGGGTGGACCAGCGGGGTCGCGCCGGGGCGTCGAGGCGCGCCCAGCTGATCGTGCCTGCGTTGTTGCGGCCCGCAAGGAGCACTCCCCCGCCGGGTCTCCCGTCGCCCTCCGCCAGCAGCGCGAACGTGCCGTATCCCCGGCCGGGCAGCCCCAGGGGGTGGGGCCGCCAGGTGCCGTCGGGGTCCAGGCGGTACAGGAGCGGGCGGGCGGTGACCGGTTCGCGGAGTACCAGCAGGATTGAGCCGTCCGGGCGGGCCAGCGCGGTCGGCGGGTCCGCCGATGCCGGGAGGCCGGTGGGACGCTCGGTGAACGCGTCGCCGGGAGCCTGCTGGGTCCAGTGGTGCAGCGCGTCGCGGCCCGTGGCGAAGACATGGATACGGCCCCCGGTGTCGGTGACCGCCGCCACACCGTCCTGGAGGGCCGGTACGGGTGCGGATACGGGTGTGGACGCGGCCTCGCCCAGCGGGCTCCAGCGGCCGAAGCTCCCGTCGGGCCGCTGGACGCGGGTGGCGATGCCGCGTGCCCAGTTGCGGGCGAAGAGGTGCAGGGTGCCGTCGGCGGCCCTGGCCACGGCCGGCGTGCCGACGCGGCGGCCCCGCTCGGGGTCGCGGTCGGGGGTGCCCAGCGAGGTCCACGCCCCGAACGCGCCGCCCGGGCGGGTCTGGCGGGTGTGCGCGAGTTCGCGCCGGTTGTCGCGCGGGTGCGGCCCGAGCCCGGTGGCCCGTACCGCGAACAGGTGCCGGCAGCCCCGCGCGTCGAGCACCGTCGTGAGACCGGGAACCGTCCCGTCCCCGCCGACCGGTGTGGGCGCACCCCATGTTCCGCTGCCGCGTGCGGTCTCGCGCCACATCACCGCCTGCCCGGACAGCACCCCGAAGGCCTGGAGGCGCCCCGTCGCGTCCGGTCCCACCCGGGGCGCGGCGAACGGCTGGCGCGGGCTGGTGCGCTGCACCCAGCCGGTGCCCAGGGAGTTGTCGTGGCCCACGTCGTAGTCGCCGCACCCGGCCGCGAAGCCGCACGAGCCCGGGGAGCCCCCGTACACGTTGAGGATGTGCGCCTTGCGGCGCACCACCTGCTGCGGCAGGTTCTGCGGCCAGCGCTCGTTGTAGTACCCCCGGTACGGCACGACCGCCCAGGGCGGTGCGGTGCGGCCGCGGCGGTGGCGTTCCAGCGCCGCGAAGGTGAACAGCGCGGTGGCGGTGTGGTCGGGGTGGTCGGAGTAGCCGGGCTGGTCGTGGTGGAGGCGGTCGGGCGCGTCGCGGCGCTTCGTCGCCTCGTGGGGCTGGCGGTCCGGGTCGGGGTCCATGGTCCGTACGACGGTCGGCGCGTACCGGTCGAGCAGGTGGGCCAGGGCCTCGACGAGCCCGGCGCGGGTCACGGCGTACGAGCGGGCCACCGGTGAGCCGGTGCTGACGCGGGTCCGGGTGACGGCCGCGGGGTCGGCCCACAGCCGGGGCAGCACCCAGTCCGGGCCGTACTGCTGTATGCCGAGGAACACCAGCTGGACGCGGTCGTGTCCGTCCAGCGTGTCCAGTTCGGCCGCCAGGCCGCCGGGCAGGGCGAGCGGCTCCGTCCGCCAGGGGGCGTCGGCGTGGCCGGTGACCATGTACGCGTACGCCTGCCGCAGCCCCTGGCGCCGTGCCCCTGCGTAGCCCGCCTCGTCGGGCCGGGGCGGCGCGGGCCGGGGCGCGGGTCCTCGGCCCGGGACCTTGTTGACGCCGTCCTTCTCGCCGCAGTTGAGGTAGACGCTGATGAGTCGGTCCCCTGCCGTGAGCGACTGCTCCAGGTCCGGGTTCATGAAGTACAGGTCGTCGTCGGGGTGCGCGACGATCTGGAGGACCGTGGCGGCGGTGCGCGGGCGGCCCGTGGGGGACGGGCCGCCGCGCCCGTCGGGGTCCGAGGCGTTCCGGCGGCCCGGGACACACCCCGCCGCGGCGGCGGCGACGGTCCCGGCCATCACGATCCGGCGCGTCGGTCTGCGGCGGCTGGGCTGCGGTATCACGGTCTCCCCCTGGCAAGACGAACCTACGGGCGCCCCCGGCCCGGCCCCGGGCCACACCCGCCTTGGTCAGCGGCAGGTGTTCCGGTTGGCCCGGCCAAGATACCTGGCGGGGTTGGGGGGTGTGGTTTGGGGGGTGGTAGGCGATTTGCCGGGTTGGCCCCAGGGGGGTGCGGGGTGGGGCTGCCCGCGCCCCTGTGGGGTTCGGTTGTTGTCTGCGGGCCGGTGGCGGGTTGCTCGCGCCGTTCCCCGCGCCCCTGTCGGGGTTGCCCGTGGCGGTCGCTGGAGGGGGACCCGGAGCGGGGCGCGGCGTGGGGGACTCGGTCGCGTCGTGCACGCGACCAGTACGTGGGCGCCTCGGTACGCCGGTCACCCCCGCACCCCAGTACCGCGCCGCCCGGCGCCACCCCCTTTGGCCGCCCGCCCCTCCCGGCGCTAAGGTGTGGCGCCGTGCTCGGCGGATCGCTCCCCCGAGGGAGGTGGGGAAGGGCGGATTCATGGACGCGGACCACGCGGGGCTCGTCGTCGCGGCGCAGGGCGGGGACGAGCGGGCGCGCGAGGAACTCGTCGCCGCGCACCTGCCGTTGCTCTACAACATCGTCGGGCGGGCGCTGAGCGGACATGCCGATGTCGACGACGTCGTCCAGGAAACCCTGCTGCGCGCGGTGCGCGACCTGCCCGCCCTGCGCGCCCCGGAGAGCTTCCGGTCCTGGCTGGTGTCGATCACGATCCGTCAGATCAGTACGCACCGCCAGCGCCGGCGCGCCCTCGCCGGACGGACCGCCGTCATCGACGAGGCCGAGGAGATACCGGACGCCGGCGCCGAACCCGAGGACATGACGATCCTGCGCCTGCGCATGTCCGACGAGCGCCGTCAGGTCGTCGAAGCCACCCGGTGGCTCGACCCCGACCACCGGACGCTGCTGTCGCTGTGGTGGCAGGAACGCGCCGGTCTGCTGAGCCGTGACGACATCGCCGCCGCGACGGGGCTCACGGCCGCCCACGTCGGCGTACGCCTGCAACGCATGCGCGAGCAACTGGAGTTGAGCCGGACCGTCGTCGCCGCACTGGAGGCCGAACCGCGCTGCCCTGGGCTGGACGGGACCGTCGCCGGGTGGGACGGCTCGCGTACGTCGGTGTGGCGCAAGCGGATCGCGCGGCACACCCGTGGATGTCCCCGCTGCGGGGCGATGGCCGCGGCACGGGTCCCGGCCGAGCTTCTGCTCTTCGGCCTCGCGCCGCTGGCGGTCCCCGCAGGGCTCGTCGCCGCGCTGGCCGCCAAGGGCCTGCTGTCGGGTACGGCCGTGGGCGCCGCCGGACTGGCCTCCGCCCCCGTCGCCCTCGGCACGGCCACGGGGGGCAGCGCTCTGCACGGCTCACTGATCGGCAAGCTCTCCGCGGTGACCGCGCATCCGCTGCTGGCCCTCGCCACCGGCGCGGTGCTCGTCACCGGGACCGCCGTCTACGTGACCTGGCCCGAACCGGCGCATCGGGAGCCCGGTGTCAGCGCCGCCCCCACAGCCGGTGGGCCCCCAGGCGTCCGGCCCACGGTCGGCCACCCGGCGCCCGCCTCCTCGCGTCCCGCCACGCCGAGCCCGTCCCGTGCCACCCCCTCGGCCGGTCCCTCCACGGTGGTGAGTCCGTCCGCCGACACCGGGACGGTCCCGCTGGGCGCCCAGTCGCTGGAGTCCGTGGACGCCCCCGACCAGTACCTGACGTACACCGGCGACTTCGCGACGCTCGGCCCGGTCTCCGCGTCCAGCGACGCCCGGACGCGGCAGCGGGTCACCTTCACCGTGATCAGGGGGCTCGCCGACTCCCGGTGTGTCACCTTCCGCGCCGCCGACGGCCGCTATCTGCGCCATCGCGAGCTGCGGCTGCGGCTGAGCGGCAGCGACGGCAGCGCCCTGTTCCGTAAGGACGCCACCTTCTGCCCGAGCCCCGGCGCGGTCGCCGGGTCGGTGACCCTGCACGCCCACAACTACCCCGGGTCGGTCCTGCGGTGGCGCGACGGCGGCATCTGGCTCGACGGCTCCGACGGCACCCGCGCCTTCGCCGGGCAGGCCTCCTTCCTCGTACGCAGGGCCTGGATCTGAGGAACCCCCGCCCGGGCGGGCGGGACGGGCGGGCGGAACGGGCGGGACGTCGGGCGCCCTTCCGCGACCGCCCCCCCTGTAGGCACCCCTCCCGGACGACGCACCCCCTTTTCCCGGGCACGACCAGCTTGCAGGCCCTCGCGTAACGTTTTCTGCCCGCGAGATGCGTCACCGGGCGATCGGCCGGGCGGCGCCACTTTTCCGTTACGGGACCGCGCGTCCACCGGCCTCCTCTTGTGTGGGGTCCTCTTCCCGCCGCTCGCCCTCGCGCGTCGGCGCGGCAGGGGCCCCGACTTCCCCGTTGACGTATCTCCCGAAGGAAGCCGCTTCCATGACGCGACACATCCACGACCCCCGAGGAACAGCGTGAAGGGCCTGCACCGGCTCAGCCGGCGTCGCCGTACCGTCGCGATAGGCATGTCGGCCGCCGCGGTGGTGGCCGGTGCCGTGACGTTGCTCCCGAGCTCCGCCGGAGCCGCCGCCCTGGGTACGCAGGCGGCCCCCTCCGGCCGGTACTTCGGCACCGCCCTGGCCTCCGGCCGGCTCGGCGACGCGGCGTACACAGCGATCGCGGACCGCGAGTTCACCATGGTCACCCCGGAGAACGAGATGAAGTGGGACGCGATCGAGCCGTCCCGCGGCACGTTCACCTTCGGCGCCGCCGACCGGATCGTCAGCCACGCCCAGGCCCACGGCCAGCGGCTGCGCGGCCACACCACGGTCTGGCACTCGCAGCTCCCCGCCTGGGTCCGCTCCATCCGCGACGCGAACACCCTGCGCGCGGTGATGAAGAACCACATCACCACCGAGATGAACCACTACAAGGGCAAGATCTACGCCTGGGACGTGGTCAACGAGGCGTTCGCCGACGGCTCCGGCCGGCACCGTGGTTCGGTGTTCCAGGACGTGCTCGGCGACGGTTTCATCGAGGAGGCGTTCCGTACCGCCCGGACGGCCGACCCCTCGGCCAAGCTCTGCTACAACGACTACAACATCGAGAACTGGACGGACGCCAAGACCCAGGGCGTCTACCGCATGGTGAAGGACTTCAAGTCCCGCGGCGTGCCGATCGACTGCGTCGGCCTCCAGAGCCACTTCGGCGCGGGCGGGGCGCCGTCGAGCTTCCGGACCACCCTGTCCAGCTTCGCCGCGCTGGGCGTCGACGTCCAGCTGACCGAGCTGGACATCGCCGGGGCCTCGCCCGCCCACTACGCCAACGCCGTCAACGCCTGCCTGTCCGTGGCCCGGTGCACCGGCATCACGGTGTGGGGCGTCCGCGACCGCGACTCCTGGCGGGCCGGCGAGAAACCCCTGCTGTTCGACGACAACGGCAAGCCCAAGCCCGCCTACACCGCCGTCATGAACGCCCTCAAGTCCGCACCGGGCCCGACGCCCGGCGGGTCCGCCACCCCCGGCGGAACCGGCCCCGCCCCCGGCGGGTCCGGCAGCGGCGGGTCCGCCGACGGCGGGGAGATCAAGGGCGTCGCCTCCGGCCGCTGCGTCGACGTCAACGGCTTCTCCACCGCCAACGGCACCCGGACTCAGCTGTGGGACTGCAACGGGCAGACCAACCAGCGCTGGACCCGCACCGCCGGCAAACAGCTGATGGTCTACGGCAACAAGTGCCTGGCCGCCGGGAACAAGGGCACCGCGAACGGCACCCCGGCGGTCATCCAGGACTGCGACGGCAGCGCCGACCAGCAGTGGAACGTCAACGCGAACGGCACGATCGCGGGCGTCCGCTCCGGGCTCTGCCTGGACGCCGTGGGCGCTGCCACCGCCAACGGCACGAAGATCCAGCTGCACTCGTGCTGGTCCGGCGCCAACCAGAAGTGGACCGGCCCGTCCGGGACACCGGCCCCGACCTCGCCCGCCCCGACCGGCGGCAGCACCTGCGCCCTTCCGTCGGCCTACCGGTGGTCGTCGACCGGAGCGCTGGCGCAGCCGGCGAACGGATGGAGGTCGGTGAAGGACTTCACCCACGTGATGTACAACGGCAAGCACCTGGTCTACGGCTCGAACGTGTCCGGTTCGTCGTACGGCTCGATGGCCTTCGCGCCGTTCACCAATTGGGCGGACATGTCCTCGGCCCGTCAGACCGGGATGAACCACAAGGCGGTGGCGCCCACGCTGTTCTACTTCGCGCCCAAGAAGATCTGGGTGCTGGCCTACCAGTGGGGGGCGTGGCCGTTCATCTACCGCACGTCGAGCGACCCCTCCAACCCCAACGGCTGGTCCGCGCCGCAGCCGCTGTTCACCGGCGGCATCCCGGGCGGCGCGCCGATCGACCAGACCCTGATCGGCGACGGTCAGAACATGTACCTGTTCTTCGCCGGTGACAACGGCAAGATCTACCGGGCGAGCATGCCGATCGGGAACTTCCCCGGCAACTTCGGCTCCTCGTACACCACGGTCATGCGCGACACGGTGAAGAACCTCTTCGAGGCGCCGCAGGTCTACAAGGTCCAGGGCCAGAACCAGTACCTCATGATCGTCGAGGCGCGGGGTGCCAACGAGCAGCGCTACTTCCGCTCGTTCACGGCCTCCAGCCTGAACGGCACGTGGACCCCGCAGGCCGCCAGCGAGAGCAACCCCTTCGCGGGCAAGGCCAACAGCGGTGCCACCTGGACCAACGACATCAGCCACGGTGACCTGGTCCGCACCAACCCCGACCAGACGATGACCGTCGACCCCTGCAACCTGCAACTCCTCTACCAGGGCAAGTCGCCCACCGCGACCGGTCCGTACGACCAGCTGCCGTACCGGCCGGGGCTCCTCACCCTGCGCCGCTGACCCCGGCACCCGGAGCGCGGAGGGACCCCGGCCGACGTATGTACGTCGGCCGGGGTCCCTCCCGCGTGGAGCGGCCGGCGGCCGCGGTCACTTGCCGTCGCGGTTGGTGAAGTAGTACGCGACGATGACCACCAGGCTGACGCAGAAGACGATGACCACCAGCTTGGTCGTACCCGCCGACGCCGGGACCAGCAGTGCCTGGAGGGGACCGGGGCTTCCTCTCATGGCGCACTCCTCAACGGCTCGTGTCGGCCCCCGCGCACTCGCGAACTGCGGTCGTTCGTCGTGGAGTTGAGGGTGCCCCCGGGCCGCCCGTTGAATCCCGTGGCCGAGCGGGTCCCGTGGCCGAGCGGGTCCCATGGCCGAGCCGCGCCCTTCCGGTCCGGTCCGGCCCCCGGCCGGGTTCAGCGCACCCGTTCCACCCGGCGCTCGTCCCACACCGGCTCCGAGCTCTCGCGGACCACGCCGTCCGAGCCGAAGACCAGGTAGCGGTCGAAGGAGCGGGCGAACCAGCGGTCGTGGGTGACCGCCGGCACCGTGCCCTCGTATGCCTCCAGGCCCTCCTGGAGAGCTTCCGCCGACTCCAGGTCGAGGTTGTCCGTCGGCTCGTCCAGGAGCAGCGCCGTGGTCCCGGCGAGCTCCAGGAGCAGGATCTGGAAGCGCGCCTGCTGGCCGCCGGAGAGCCTGTCGAAGGGCTGGTCCCCCTGGCGTTCGAGCTCGTAGCGGCGCAGGGCCGACATCGCGCCGCCCCGGTCCTTGGCGTGTTCGGTCCACAGGATGTCGACCAGGGTGCGACCGATGTGCTCGGGGTGGGCCCAGCTCCTCGAACTTGCGCAGCCGGGTCTTGGCGGCCTGGTAGCGCGAGGCCATCTCGTCGCTGCGCGCGGCGTACTGGTCGTGGGAGATGAACAGGAACGTCTTGCGGGTCTCCGCCAGGCGCTCCTCCAGCCACCGCTTGCCGGGGACGTCCAGGTAGTTGTCCGGCTCGTCCAGGAGCAGCACCTCGTCGGGGCCGCGCAGCAGCGCTTCGAGGACCAGCCGCTTCTGCTCGCCGCCGGACAGGGTGCGCACCTCGCGGAACTGGGCCCGGTCGTAGGGCATGCCGAGGGCGGCCGTGGTGCATGTCCCAGACGGTCTCGGCCTCGTACCCGCGTGCCTCGGCCCAGTCGCTCAGCGCCTGCGCGTACCGCATCTGCGCGTTCTCGTCTTCCACGGTCAGGATCAGGTGCTCGGCGCCGTCCACGGCGGCGGCGGCCTCCCTGATCCTGGGCTGGGGGCGGCGTGACGGCGGCACAACGCGTTTTCGCGGGGCGCGGCGGGGCCGTCGATGGGGCCCTCGATGGGGGCTTCAGTGCGCGGGGGGACGTCGGCCCGTAAGCGGGCCAGGACGTTCTCCCGAGGGGCGGCCGTCCGCGCGACGTCCACTGCCTCGGGGTGCACATGCCGCACCAGGGCCCGCCGCGCGAGGTACGCGCGGTCGAGATCCGGGCTCGCGCGAAGCACGGGCACCCGGCGCAGCACTGCGACAAGCGGGCCCTGGTGCCCACCGCGCTCGACATGCAGATGGGCCCTGGTCCCCGTAGTGACTACGGGGACCAGGGCCCATCTCCGTCGAGCGCTGGGCAGGCCTTGCACCTGCATCTCCCCACAGGAAGTGGGGCGCCTTTCCTTGGACCACCAACGCATGTCCCGCCGCCGCTCTTTCGCGGCCGCAAGCTCAAGATCTACTATAGCCGACCCTCGACACAGCCGGAACCACCGCAACCGCCGCAACCGCCGCAACCGGCAGGTGAGTACCGGGTACTCATGAGGCCCCCGTTCCGCTCCTTGTAGCCTGGCGGCGACGCAGCGCCGCAGTGACGTACGAGACGGGACGGGTGGGATCAAAGGGGGAACGGGTGGAACGGGTGGGTTCGTTCGCGCAGGAGTGGGCGCAGCTCAAGTGTTCCTCATCCCCAGCGACGAGGCCTTCGGCGCGAACCAGATGAACACACACGCCGAAGGAAATGGCCCTCGGCGACGACGGCTTCGCACGGCCACAGTGAGTACTGGAACAGGGGGACGACGGCTCTCAAGAACCAGGCACTGGTCGTGGTCGGCCAGTACGGCGACGTCACCGGTCCCCGGCGATGTGTACCCGTCCGGCCGCACCGGCACTCAGCGAACAGACAGCGCCTCTCCCGACACCGGCAAGGAACAGCATGCTCCGCGCACCGCTCCCCGCTGCTCCCCGCTGCTCGCCGGCGCCGCCCGGGCAGCGCCCTGTTCCCTCTCGTACTGACCGGTCTCCTTCTCAGTGGATGTGGCATGAGCGACGACGACACCTCGAAGATCCCCCTCGCCGGCATGGCCAGCACCGATGACGCGGTCGATGCCGTCAAGGCGGTGTCCAGCCAGATCTACGAGTTCACCGGGGTGCCCGGCAGGGCTTCCAAGGCAGGTCCGGGTGTCAAGGCCTGCCCGGGCAAAGACCCGGAGAAGTACTTCCAGGTCTACCACCCATGGAACTTCGAACCGAACTCCCGTACGGACAACGACGTCGCCATGAAGCACCCCGAGCCTCGGCATTGACGTCACCTCGGGCCGTTACCAGGTCCCCGAGGGCCAGACGATCAAGCACTCGTAGCGGCCGGCTGGGGGCGCGGACCGCTCCGCCCCGCCCCGCCCCGCCGCCGCGTGCGAGGCATGGGCCGACTTTCGCCGGCCCGCACCATCCCCAAACGGACGTGCGGTTGTCAGACCGCCGTGATACTCACTTACCTCAACGGGGGCAAAGGCCCGGCCGTCTGAACGGCGCGCCGGGCGCGGGTGACTTGGGGGTGGGGTATGGCGTTGCTCCGTGGGGTGGGGCTCTCCTGGAAGCGGATGGTCGGCAGACCCGGGGCGCAGGTGCGGCTCGGGTCGGGGGATCCCGATGTGCCGCTGGCCGAGGAGGCCGCCCGATCCGGGGACTGGGCGGCGGTGCGGGCGCTGCTGGAGTCGCGGCCCGAGGGGGAGAACCGGGTCGATCTGCTCTGGGCGGTCGCCGACACCGCCGGAGTGGAGCAGTGGATCGGCGCGGTGATCGAGGCCGAGCCCGGCTCCGCGCTGCCGCTGCTGGTCGCCGGGGCGCGGCAGATCAGCTGGGCCTGGGAGGCGCGTACCTCCGCGCGGGCGCAGCACGTCTCGCGCGAGCAGTTCGAGGTCTTCCACGACCGGCTGCGTACCGCCGAGAAGACGCTGTACGAAGTGGCCGAACGGGAGCCGGGCTGGACCTCTCCCTGGTACGGGCTACTCGTCACCGGGCGCGGCCTCCAGGTCGGCGAACCGGCCGCGCTGCGACGGTTCGAGGCCGTGGTGCGCCGCGACCCGCACCACCTCGGCGCCCACCGGCAGCGGCTGCAGCAGGTGTGCCGCAAGTGGGGCGGGTCCCACGAGGAGATGCACGCCTTCGCGCGGCGGGCCGCCTTCGCCGCGCCCGAGGGGAGCCTGCTCGGCGAGCTCGTCGCCATCGCCCACGTGGAGCACTGGCTCGACCTGGAAGACGGCGAGGACGCCCCCTACCTGCGGCGGCCCGAGGTGCGCACCTCCCTGCGGGACGCCGCCGAACGCTCCGTGCTGCACCCGGACTTCGTTCCCCGGCCGGGCTCGGTGCAGGTGAGCAACACCTTCGCGATGGCGTTCTCGCTCGTCGGGGACACGGCGTCGGCGCGGGCGTGCTTCGAGGCGACCGGGGGGTACGTCACCGAGTCCCCCTGGCACTACCTGAACAACGACGATCCGACCGTGCCGTACCGCAAGTACCGTGCGGCCGCCGGGGCCTGAGCCCACGAGTCCGGGGCCGGTGGCCCGCGACCGCCGGAACCCGAGCCCACAAGCCCGCAGGCTCACAGACCCACAGCCGGTGGCCCGTCCGCCGGAACCTGACCCCACGAGCCCACGGCTCCCGCCCCTCCCGCGCCCGGCCCCCGGTCCCAGCCCTCTGCCCGCCTCGCGCCCCGCCGTACCACCACGGCACGGGCGCACCCACCGAAAGACTTCCTCCGTGTCCCAGCCCTCGTCATCACCCTCACCCTCACCCTCGCCCTCCCCGTCCTCCTCGTCCGGGGCCGCCCACACCTTCCAGGTCGACCTGCGCGGCCTCGTGGACCTCCTCTCCCACCACCTCTACTCCAGCCCCCGCGTCTACCTGCGCGAACTGCTTCAGAACGCCGTCGACGCCATCACCGCACGCCAGGCCGCCGAGCCGGGCTCCGCCGCCGCCATCACCGTGCGCACCGGGGACACCCTCAGCGTCACCGACACCGGCATCGGTCTGTCCGAGGCGGATGTGCACCGCTTCCTCGCCACCATCGGGCGCAGCTCCAAGCGCACCGCCGACGGCCGCTTCGACGGGACCGGGCTGGACGCGGCCCGGGGCGAGTTCATCGGCCAGTTCGGCATCGGCCTGCTCGCCTGCTTCGTCGTCGCCGACGAGATCACGGTGCTGAGCCGGCGCGCCGACGACCCGGCGGCACCCGCCGTCGAGTGGCGCGGCCACAGCGACGGCCGCTACACCCTGCGCACCCTGCCCGCCTCCGCCGTGCCCGAGCCCGGCACCACGGTCACCCTGGCCCCCCGCGCCGACAACGCCGAGTGGACCCGTCCCGACCAGGTCGTGGCGCTGGCCCGGCACTACGGGGCGCTGCTCCGGCACGACGTCACCGTCGTCGGGCCGCGCGGCGAGACCACCCGCGTCAACGACACGCCCCCCTGGGAGCGGTCGCACGCCTCGCCGCTGGCCCGGCGCGAGGCGATGACCGCGTACTGCCGCGGCCTGTTCGACTTCACCCCGCTCGACACCATCGAGCTGGACCTGCCCGCCGCGGGGCTGCGCGGCGTCGCCTATGTGCTGCCCACCGCCGTCAGCCCCGCCCAGCGCGCCGGGCACCGGGTGCACCTCAAGGGCATGCTCCTCACCGACCAGGCCCCGGAGCTGCTGCCCGACTGGGCGTTCTTCGTGCGCTGCGTCGTCGACACCACCAGCCTGCGCCCGACCGCCTCGCGCGAGGCGCTGTACGAGGACGGCACGCTCGCGGCCGTACGGGACGCGCTGGCCACCCGTATCCGCGACTGGCTCACGGGCCTGGCCGCCAGCGACCCGGCGCTGCTGCACCGCTTCATCGACACCCACCACCTCGCGGTCAAGGCGCTCGCCCGCTACGACGACGAGCTGCTGCGGATCGTCCTGCCGTGGCTGCCGTTCGAGACGACGGACGGCAACGTCACGCTGGAGGAGTTCGCCCGGGGGCACGCCACCATCCTGGTCAGCCGCAGCGTGGAGGAGTTCCGCCAGGTCGCTCCGATCGCCGCCGCCGCGGGCCTGGGCGTCATCAACGGCGGATACACCTACGACCGCGACCTCGTGCACCGGCTGCCCGAGCTGCGGCCCGGCACCGCCGTCACCGACCTCGACCCGGCCACCGTCACCGCCCACCTCGACACGGTGGACCCCGCGGCCGAGCTGCGCGCGGCGGCGTTCCTCGCCATCGCCCGCGAGACGATCGGCGCCCACGACTGCGACGTGGTGCTGCGCGACTTCCAGCCCGTCACCGCCCCGGCGCTGCTCCTGGACAACCGCGAGGCCCGCCACGAGCGCACCCGCTCCACGCTGAGCGCCGAGAGCGACGGCCTGTGGGCGGACATCCTGGGCTCGCTGCGCAGCGAGACCCCGCGCGCCCAGCTCGTCCTCAACCACCTCAACCCGCTGGTGCGCCAGGCCCTCACGGTCACCGAGCCGGGGCTGGCCGCCACCACCACCGAGGCGCTGTACGGCCAGGCCCTGCTGCTCAGCCGGCGCCCCCTCAAGGCCGGTGAGAGCGCCCTGCTGAACCGGGCCTTCATCGGTCTGCTCACCCACGCCATGCACCACAGCGGCACCGCCGCGCCCGACACCGCGCCCGGGAAGGACCTGTAGATGCTGGACACTCCGGAGGCCGTGTTCGAAGGGCTGCGGGACAACCACGACCGCCCGCACGGTCTGCACCGCACCGTCACCGCCGAGGAACTCGTGGACGCCGCCGAGGCGTTGGAGAAACCGGACGTACTGGTGACGGCGCTGCACGAGCTGATGGCGGCGTACGAGTTCACCGGCGAGCACCGCAAGTCCCCCGTCGCCTTCGCGCGGCTTCTGAAGCTGTGGGAGACGTCTCCGGACGCGTTCAGCGACTGGGAGGCGCACCAGCTGTTCTGGCGCTTCAAGTGGGTGACGACCTCGCTGCTCCAGGTCCCCGAGGTCCCGCTGGCCGCCGTGGAGGACTGGATCGCCCATATGCGGACCCGCTACGAGGCCGCGGGCCACGGCATGCAGCCGGTGGCCGCGATGCGCTACCACGTGGCCGCGCACACCGGCGCCGGGGTGGCCGATGCGTACGACCTGTGGGCGACCCGGCCGCGTACGGACCTGAGCGACTGCGAGGCGTGCGAGACCCGCCACTTCGCCGCGCACGCGCTGGCGGCGGGCGACGACCGCGCGGCCCTCGACCTGTGGCGGCCCGTCCTGGAGGGGGCCGCCGCGTGCAGCGAGGAGCCGCAGATGAGCCAGGCGCGGGCGCTGCTGCCGCTGCTGCGCCTGGGCGAGTGGGACCGGGCCCGCTCGCACCACCTCACCGGATACCGGCGGGTGCGCGGCAAGGCCGGTATGCAGCACGAGGTGGGGCTGCACCTGGAGTTCTGCGCGCACACGCGCAACGAGGGGCGCGGCCTGGAGATACTGGCCGAGAACCGGCCGCTGTTCGAGGCCACCGGCGCGCCGCTGGACCACCTCGGGTTCCTCACCGGCGTCGAGATCCTCCTCGCCCGCCT
The DNA here is from genome assembly GCF_055567715.1 of Streptomyces sp. NPDC026377. Lineage (NCBI taxonomy): Bacteria > Bacillati > Actinomycetota > Actinomycetes > Kitasatosporales > Streptomycetaceae > Streptomyces > Streptomyces sp. NPDC026377. The sequence goes on along the minus strand of NZ_JBVHPV010000022.1, from coordinate 69,312 downwards.
CGTCGAGGACGGGCACGCCGCCACCGCCGTCGCCGGGCCGCCCGGCCGTACCTGGACGGCCGGTGACCTGCTCGCCACCGTACGGGCCGACGCGGACCGCCTCGCCGCGGCCTTCGACGCGCGCAACGCCACCGGGCACATCGGCGGCCTGCGCCGGGCCCGTCTGGACCGGCCCCCGCTGCTGGAGGAGCCCCTGCCGCTGGGGCTGCGCACGGCCGTGGCGCGGCCGTCGGCGCCGGCGGCCGCGAGCGGGCGGCCGCCTGCCGCACGCACGGTGCCCGAGGACTTCGTCTCGCTGGTGAACGAGGCCCGGCGCATGGAGGCGGTCGGCCACCCCGGGGACACCGCGCTGTGGGCCGCGATCGCGGAGCGGGCCGGGGCCGGGGCGTACACCCACGACGACCGGCTCGGCCCCGAGGAGCGGCTGCGCGCCGAACTGGCCGAACAGCGGGCGTACGCGCTGGCCGTGGACGAGGACCTGGCCGGCAGCCGCGCCGCACTGGAGGAGGCCGCCGCGCTGTTCGAGCGCGCCGGGATGCCGTGGCAGGCGCTGGCGGCGCGGGCCCGGGGCCTGGCGTGGACCGCCGCGCCGGGCGAGGGCGCCGACACCGACGGCCTGCCCGACAGCGCGGCCCGATGGGAGGGCCTGGACGCGGTCCTGCGCGAGGCCGAGCGCCTGCTGGCCGCCGAGGAGGCGCCCGCGCCCGGTACGGCCTCGCCCGCGGCCCACGAGTACCTGGGCATCCTGCACTCCCGCGCCTTCGCCGCCTACCACGAGGCCGCGGCCCACCTGCCCGCCGTCCCGGCGCCCGCGCGCGAGCGGTTCGAGGCGCTCGACGCCTCGCTGCGCTCGCAGGCCGAGCGGTACGGACTGCCGCACCAGCGGGCCCAGGCCCGGCTCCTCGCCGCCGACTTCGCCGCCCGCGGCGGACGGACCGCGCACGCCGAGGCCGAGCTGCGGGAGGCGCTCAAGGACATCGGGGCCACCGACCGCCCCTGGTACGCCCCGCGCGTCCTCGCCCGCCTCGCCCAACTGCTCCTGGTCGGAGAGCGGTTCGAGGAGGCGGCCGAGCTGCTGCACCGGGCGGTCTCGGAGGCGCTCCGCCACGACGACACCGCCTTCCCCATCGCCCATGCCTACGCGATGCTCGGCCACGCGGCCACGCACCTGGGCGACGCGGGCGGCGCCGTGCGCCACCTCTCCGAGGCCGCCGCCCGCCAGGACCGCGCCGGCCGGCACGAGGAGGCGGCCGACCTGCGGCTCCAGCTCGCGGACGTGCTGGCCGGCTCGGGTCAGCAGGCCGACGCCGTGGCCGTCCTGGAGTCCGTCCTCGCCGAGGACCCCTCCGGCTCGCTGGACGTACGCGTCCTGGCCCAGGCCAGGCTGTCCCTGGCGCGGGGCCTGCGGGCGCTGGAGGAGTACCGGGAGGCCGCCGAGGAGTTCCTGCGCCTGGCCGGCATCGTGGCCGGGTGGGAGGGCGAGGAGGACCGGCCGCTGCACACCCTGGTGGCGGCCGAGGCGGCCACGACCCTGGCGCTCGCGGGGCTGTGGGACGCGGCGACGACGGCGTACGAGCGCGCCACGGCCGCGCACGCGGAGGCGCCCACACCGGGGCCGATGGTCACCATGATGTGTGAGTTCGCCCGCCTCACGATGGTGTCCGAGGGCGCCGAGGGCCTGGAGACGGCCCTGCTGTTCCTCACCGACGCCGACAACGTACGCGCCGCGGTGGCCCCGGACGACGAGGACTTCGCCGCCTGGCACGCGGCGGGCTCCGTCCACTACCGCCGCGCCCGCGTCCTGGCCGAGGCCGAGCACTTCGCCGAGGCCCTGGCGGAGGTGGAGCGGGCCGTCGCGGCCTACGAACAGGGCGGCGAGGACGGCGAGACCTCCCGCGCGGAGGCGGTCCGCATCGCGGCCCTGATCGAGGGCAACGGCCTGGACCGCTACGAGGCGGCGACGGCCCGCCTGACGACGGCGGTCGCACGCTGCGAGCGGGCGGGTCTGCTGGAGGCGGCGGGGGTGCTGCGGGAACTGCGGGCGGAGTTCGCGGCACGGGCGGGGGACTGACGAGGGCACGAAGGAAGGTCTCGCACACCCCCGCGCGCCGACTGAGGCCGCCGTGGTGTGCGGGCCCGTGCACCAGTTCCGGTCCTGGGCCGGCCAGACGATCGACCACGCCGTGATGGTTCCGGGGCACGGACCCCCCTGACGGGAGGGCCAGTCCTCCGGCCCCGTCGGACGTGCCGCCGGCGCCGTCGGGTTCCGCAGGCGGCACGCGCACACGTGCCGACCTCGCAGGGTCCCCCGTGCTCACCACGACTGACGCCGACAGGGTCCGGCACTTCGCACGGTGAGTTCCTCCCCCTGTTCACGCCCACTACTGCCGACGACAGAGGAAACCTTCCATGTCGAAGACACGACCGGCATCACTCCTGGGCCAACGCCACCAGCTCGAACGCCGTCTTCCCGTCCAACGACTCCCGGATGACGTCCGCGTGGCCCGCGTGGCGGGCCATCTCCTCGATCAGGTGGAGCAGGAGCCACCGCATCGACACCTGTCCGTCCTTGGGGAACCAGGGGGCCGGCGGGAGCGGGAACGTGTCGTCCAGGGACGGGACGGCGTGGACGAACTCCTCCGTCTCCTTGGCGACCGCGTCCCAGAACTCCAGCATCCGCGGCACCGTCTCCTCGCCGACCAGCATGAAGCTCTCGTGCCACATCGACTGCTCGCGCTGCTTCTCGTTCGGGCGCTGCTGGGCCATGCGGAGCCAGGTGAGTTCGACCTCCGCCACGTGCTTGAGCAGGCCGGACAGGGAGAGTTCGCTGGCGCTGGGGCGGCTCGCGGCCTGCTCCTCGGTCAGACCGTGCAGGGCGCGGCGCAGACCGCCGCGCTGGGCCTCGAGGAACGCCAGGAGCGCGCCGCGCTCGTCGCCGTGCGCCTCTGCCGGAACGTGAGTGACCATGATGTCCGCCCTCGGTTCGTACGAGGAGGCCCGCTGCCTCCCCGCCCTGCCGTGCGACATCCAAGTTATGGGGGAACTAGGTCAGTTGACGTCCTCATTGGGCCCGGGAAGGCCGACTGGTCGTGTGCCCCGTACGGGAGTGATCAGCGCAGCACCCCCTCGATGAAGTCGCTCCCCAGCCGGGCCACCACCGACAGGTCCAGCTGGTGGTGCACGTAACGGCCGCGGCGGCGCGTGGTGATCAGGCCCGCCTTCTTCAGCGCCGCGATGTGCCGGGAGACCTCCGGCGCGCTGATGTCGTGCGCGGCGGCGAGTTCCGTCGTGGTGTACGCCGAGCGCGCCAGATAGCGGCACATGCGGATACGCATCGGGTGGGCCAGGGCTTCCATGCGCAGTTCGAGCAGGTCCAGGGAGCCCGGCCCCGGCAGGGACGGCGCCGCCGCCGGGTAGTGGATCACCGGGCGCCAGCGGGGCGCGTGCAGCACCCACAGATGGGGCCAGCCGAAGGATGACGGCACGAAGGTGACGCCCGCGCCGACGGCCGCGTCCAGCGCGCTCGTACGGCCGCTGGTCAGCTTGTCCACGCTGATCCGCGTCCCCTCGCCCTCCAGGGTCAGCGCGGGCGACACCTCGGCCAGCGCCTGGGCCAGGCCCTTGTGGCGCAGCACCTGCGTCTTGTGCCGGGCGTCGGCGGCGAGTTCGCCGCGTACCCGCTGCCACACGTCGTCGAAGAACGCCTCCGCGCAGTCCTCGAACAGCCGCCGCGTCCAGGCCCGTACGGCGGGCGGGTCCTCCATGAGCCGGGTGGCGAACCCCACCTGGCGCGGGCCGCGCGCCGCGGCGCGTTCCAGCGCGTGGGCGCGGGCGCGGGCGTCGCTGAGCGGGGACGGGCCGCCGCGGCCGTACTGGCTGGTGCAGGAGATCTCCAGGGCCGCGTCGACGAACACCTCGTCGTCCAGGCGGTCCAGCTGGTCCAGGTCCTCGGCGAGGGTGGCGCCGGGGAGCCCGTGCGTGCCGGGCAGCGCCGCGAACGGCAGCGAGATGTCGGAGAAGGACGACGTCCACAGGAAGTCCGCCTCGCACAGACGGTCCGCGAGGTCCGGCTTGAGGGCGGCGTTCGTCGCGGTCGTCCAGCCGTGCAGCCCGGGATGGTGACCGGGTTCGGCCAGCGCGTGCAGCGCCGCGAACAGCTCGGCCAGCGGCGCGGGGCCGAACACCAGGCGCTCGGGCGGCAGCCCGGCTATGTCGATGATCACGCTCATGAGGCCATCCTGCCGGACTGTACGCGGGTGGGAGCCGATATGTGACGCTCGCCGCCCCCCGGGTTCGTAGGGGAGCGCCTCCCCCGGGAACTCCTCGACGGTCCGCTGCGACTACTGGCAACGGGCGGCGGAGGTCCGCCCGCGTACCGAGTGGACCTGGAGAGTTGTGATGCGTTCTCGCGTGTGGTGGCCTACGACGGCCGTGGTGCTCGGCCTCCTCGCGGCGGGCTGCGGCGACGGGGACGGCGCCGGTGCGGGCAAGGACGCCGCGGGCGGCGCCGCCGTCTCCGCCTCCTCCGGTGGCTTCCCCGTCTCCGTCACCGACTGCGCGGGCGCCACGACCACCTTCGCCGCCGCCCCGAAGAGGATCGTCACCAGCAACGCGGCCGGACTCGAACTGCTGCTGCGCCTCGGCGCCGGGGACAAGGTCGTCGGCACCGGCTTCCCGCCCGGCAGGGGCACCCTGCCCGCCGCACTCGACGCCCGGGCCCAGCGGGTGAAGGTGCTGGGCCGGACCGTCATCGCCAAGGAGAAGCTGCTCGGCTCCGGCGCCGACCTGTACCTCGACACCTTCGCCTCGATGAGCGGGATGGGCGGCGGCATGGGCGACGCGCCCACCGAGGCCGAGTTCAAGGCCGCCGGGATCAAGCACGTCTTTTTGAAGTCCACCGCCTGCGCCGCCCACCGCAAGGGTCCCCTCACCGACCTGTCCGCCGTCGAGGACGACATCACCTCCCTCGGCGCCGTCACCGGCACCTCCGCCACGGCGAAGGAGCTGGTCGCGGGCATGAAGAAGACCGTGGACGCCGTGCACGGCGCCGTCGGCGCCCTCGCCCCCGAGGCCCGGCCCACGTACTTCTTCTTCGACTACGACGCCGGCACCAAGCAGCCCGTGGCCGTCTGCAACCGGCAGGTCGCCCACGCGGTGATCACCCTGGCGGGGGCCCGCAACGTCTTCGCCGACTGCGACGGCGACTTCCAGCAGGCCGGCTGGGAGGACGTCATCGCCAAGGACCCCGACTGGATCCAGCTCGGCGTACGCGACCGGGGCAGCGAGGCCGCGAACAGGGCGGCGTTCGACGAGGCGGCGCGGTGGCTGCGGGACAATCCGGCCACCCGGGGGCTCAAGGCCGTCAAGGAGAACCATTTCGTACGGATCGGCTCCGAGCGGACCACCATCGCGGGCGTCGCCAACGCCGACACCGTCCGGGAGATCGCCCGGACGGTCCACCCCGGCAAGGTCGGCTGAGCCGCCGTGGTCTCCCTCGCCCCCTCGCGCGAGGACGCCCCGGCCCGCAGAGCTCCCCGGTCCGCGACCGCCCTCGCCGCCGTCCTCGCCCTCGCGCTCCTGGCCGCCCTCACCGCCGCCGTGTCCTTCGGCTCCACCTCCGTCCCGCCGGGCGAGGTATGGGGCGTGGTGGGGCGCAGGCTGTCCGGTGACGCGCCCCGGCCGGGCACGGACGACCTGATCGTGTGGCAGCTGCGGGTGCCGCGCGCGCTGCTCGCCGCGTTCGTCGGCGCCGGGCTCGGCGTCGTCGGCACGGCCGTGCAGGCGCTGGTACGCAACCCGCTCGCCGACCCGTATCTGCTGGGCATCTCCAACGGCGCCTCGCTGGGCGCCGTCGCCGCCCTGGTGCTGGGCGCCGGGGCGGGCGGCGCGCTCGGGCTCGGCCTGTCGGGCGCCGCGTTCGCGGGGGCACTGGCCACCTTCGCGCTGGTGTGGGCGGTGGCCCGGCGCGGCGGCGGGTTCGCACCGCTCAGGCTCGTCCTCGCGGGCGTGGCCATCGGCCAGTTCCTGTCCGGCTTCACCAGCTACCTGGTCCTGCGGGCCGGTGACGAGCAGCAGACGCACGGCGTGCTGTTCTGGCTGATGGGCAGCCTCGGCGGCGCCACCTGGCCGCTGCTGGCCGTCCCCGCGCTCGCCGTCCCGCTCGCGCTCGTGGTGCTCCAGGCCCGTGCCCGGGGCCTGAACGCGCTGCTCATGGGGGACGAGACGGCGGCCGGGCTCGGCATCGACGTCGTACGGCTGCGGCGCGAGCTGTTCCTGGTGACCAGTCTGCTCACCGGGGTCCTGGTGGCCGTGTCGGGGGCCATCGCCTTCGTCGGGCTGCTGGTCCCGCACGTGTGCCGCCTGCTCGCGGGCGGCGACCACCGCAGGCTGCTGCCGCTCTCGGCGCTGCTGGGCGCGCTGCTCCTGGTGGTCGTGGACACGGTGTGCCGTACGGCCATGGACGCGCAGGAGCTTCCGGTCGGCGTGGTCACCTCGCTGATCGGCGCCCCGGCGCTGCTGTATCTGCTGGACCGGCGGCTGGGGAGCGGGAGTTGAGGATCGACATCGAGGACCTGCGCGTCGCCTACGGCGGCCGTACCGTCCTGTCCGGGGCGCGCCTGCTGGCCGCCGAGGGCGAGATCACCGGTCTCGTCGGGCCGAACGGCAGCGGCAAGTCGACGCTGCTGCGGACCGTCTACCGGCATCTGAGACCGGCCGCCGGGCGGGTGCTCCTGGCCGGCACCGACCTGCGCGAACTCAGCCCCGCCCGGGCGGCCCGGCACGTGGCCGCGCTGCCGCAGGAGCGCGGCGGCGACTTCGAGCTGAGCGTGCGCGAGGTCGTCGCCATGGGCCGCACCCCCTACAAACGGGCCTTCGCCGCCGAGGACGCCAGCGACGCCGGGATCGTGGCGCGCGCGCTGGCCGACACCGGTATGGTCGGGCACGCCCACCGCCGCTTCACCGAGCTGTCCGGTGGCGAGCGCCAGCGGGTGCTCCTCGCGCGGGCCTTCGCCCAGCAGCCGGACGTCCTGGTCCTGGACGAGCCGACCAACCACCTCGACGTACGCCACCAGGTGGAACTGCTCGCCCTGCTGCGCGCCCAGGCCCGTACCACCCTGGTCTCCCTGCACGACCTCAACGCCGCCGCCTCCGTCTGCGACCGGCTGCACGTCCTGCACGCCGGACACGTCGTCGCCTCCGGCACACCCCGCGAGGTGCTCACGCCCGCGCTGATGGCCGAGGTGTTCGGGGTCCGCGCGGCGGTCGTGGACCACCCCCTGACCGGGGACCCGCTGATCGCCTTCGACCACCGGGCCCCGGCGGAGCCGGTCCCGGCCGGGGACCCCGGGACGGATCCGGACGCGGCTCCGGACGCGGAGGTACGGACATGAGCCGAACCCTCGCTGCCGGGGCGGCGCCCCCGTGGACCGCCGGTCCCCTACCCCTCCCGGCGGTGGCGAGGACCACCGGTCCGGTATCCCCCGCCCGCCCCTGACCCCGGAACCCGGAGCTGCCCCATGTGCGGAATCACCGGCTGGGTGTCCTTCCACGGCGACACCCACGACACCCACGGCACTCACGCCCCCCACGAAGCCCGCGACACCCCCGGGGCCCGCGACCGTGCGCATACCCGGACACGTACACCGGTCATCGAGGCCATGACCGCCGCCCTCGCCCCGCGCGGCCCCGACGCCGGCGGCGTCTGGCTCGACGGGTACGCCGCGCTCGGCCACCGGCGCCTGGCCGTCATCGACCCGGCGGGCGGTGTCCAGCCCATGCCCGACCGCCCCGACGCCCCCACGGCCGTCCTCTCCTACAGCGGCGAGGTCTACAACCACCACCAACTGCGCTGCGAGCTGAGGGCGTTGGGGCATCACTTCCACACCCGCAGCGACACCGAGGTGGTGCTGCGCGCCTACGCCCAGTGGGGCCTGTCCGTCGCCGAGCACCTCGACGGCATGTTCGCCTTCGCCGTCTGGGACGCCCGCGCGGGGCGCCTCCTGCTCGTACGCGACCGGCTCGGCGTCAAACCGCTCTTCTGGGCGGCCGTGGACGGCGGCCTCGCCTTCGCCTCCGAGCCCAAAGCCCTCTTCCGCCACCCGGAGATACGCCCCCGGGTGGACGCCGACGGCCTGCGCGAGGCGTACAGCCTGCTCTTCAACACCGGCCCCACCCTCTGGTCGGGCGTACGCGAGGTCGAGCCCGGCGCTCTGCTGGTCCTTGACCGGGACGGCGTCCGCGAGCGCCGCTACTGGCAGTTGGAGGCGGGCGGGCACACCGACGACCGGGACACCGCCGTCGACCACGTCCGCCACCTCATCAGTACCGCCGCCCGCGCCCAGCTGGAGGCCGACGTCCCGCTCTGCTCCCTGCTGTCCGGCGGCATCGACTCCACCGTCCTGACGGCGCTCCTCGCCGACGAACTGCGCCTGCGCGAGGGCCCGGGCGCACGGCTGCGCAGCTACGCCGTCGACTACAGCGACCAGGCCGAGCACTTCACCGGCGACGTGCTGCGCACCGGCCACGACACCCCCTACGCCATCGAGGCGGGCGCCCACATCGGCACCGACCACTCCACCGTCGTCCTCGACCCGCGCGCCCTGCTCGACCCCGGGCACCGCCGGGCGGTCGTGGCGGCCCGGGACTCCCCCATCGGCGTCGGCGACATGGACACCTCGCTGTACCTGCTGTTCGGCGAGATCCGCCGCCACTCCACCGTCGCCCTCTCCGGCGAGGCGGCGGACGAGGTGTTCGGCGGCTACCCCTGGTTCCACGACCCGGCGGCGCTGGCCGCCGACACCTTCCCCTGGCTCCTGGTCACCGGCGACGAGGCGGCGATGCCGCTCCACCCGGACCTGGACCTGCGCATCGCCGAGTTCCGCGACGACACCTACCGCGCCGCGCTCGCCGCCGTGCCGCACGCCGAGGGCGAGAGCCCCGCCGAACACCGCCTGCGCGAGCTGCAGCACCTGTCGCTGACCCGCTGGCTGCGCCAGCTCCTGCACCGCAAGGACCGGCTCAGCATGGCGCAGGGCCTGGAGGTCCGCGTCCCGTACTGCGACCACCGGCTCGTCGAGTACGCCTTCGCCGCCCCCTGGGCCCTCAAGAGCTTCGACGGCCGCGAGAAGAGCCTGCTGCGGGCGGCCGGCGCGCAGCTCGCGCCCGAGTCGGTGCTGTGGCGGCCCAAGAACCACTACCCGGCCACCCACCACCCCGACTACAACCGGGGTCTTCAGGACATGGCCCGCGACGCCCTCGGCGCCCACGGCGGCCTGGTCCGCGACCTCGCCGACGCCACGCGCGTCACACCGTGCCTCGACACCCCGCCCGAGCGACTGACCTGGGGCCACCGGCTCCGGCTCGAACGCGTCGTCGACCTCTCCCTGTGGCTGGAGCACCACCAGCCCGAACTCGCCCTCTGAGGAGCGCCTGCCATGACCGTCCAGGAACCCCGGCCCGCCCTCCGGGACAACGACCCCGAGCCCGTCCCGCTGATGGGCTGCCCGTACAAACGCGATCCGTACCCGCTGTACGAGCGGATGCGCGAGGCGGGACCCGTCCACCGGGTGCTGTTCCCCAGCGGGGTGCGCGCCTGGCTCGTCACCGGGTACGACGCCGCCCACGCGGCCCTGAACGACGAGCGCCTGGGCAAGAGCCACGACCGGGGCAACGACCGCTGGCGCGAGCGCGCCTCGATCATGCCCGAGCCGCAGCACTCCCAGCTCCAGGTCCATCTGCTGCACCAGGACCCGCCCCGCCACACCCGGATGCGGCGGCTGGTGACGGAGGCGTTCACCCCGCGCCGGGTGGAGCGGTTGCGCCCCCGCTTCCAGGAGCTCGCCGACGCGCTGGTCGACGCCCTGCCCGAGGCGGGCCCCGCCGACCTCGTCGCCGCCTTCGCCGCCCCCTTCCCCTTCCGGGTGCTCGCCGAGACCATCGGCCTCCCGCCCGCCCTGGCCGGGCGCTTCGACCGCGACTGGGGCAAGGTGGTCCAGCCCGTCGGACCCACCGACCCCGGGCGCCCGGCGTACGAGGCGCGGCTGCACGGCCTCCAGGCCTACATAGCCGAGGTCGTCGCCCACAAGCGGGCGCACCCGGACGACGACCTGCTCAGCCGTCTCGTCGTGGCCCGCGACGCGGACGAACTGACCCCCGAAGAGCTCGACTCCATGATCTTCCAGCTCCTGGTCGCGGGCCAGGAGCCGGTCACCAACCAGATCACCACCGCGCTGATCGCGCTGCTGCGCCACCCCGGCCAACTGGCCCGGCTGCGTGAGGACCCGGCGCTGCTGCCCCGCGCGGTCGAGGAACTCCTGCGCTACGACAGCGCCTTCGAGCTCACCACCTGGCGTTTCCTCGCCGAGGACGACGACCTGCACGGCACGCGCGTCCCCGCCGGGGACTCGGTGATCGTCTCGCTGTGCGCCGCCAACCGCGACCCGCGCCGCTTCACGGACCCCGACGCGCTCGTCCTCGACCGCTCCCCCAACCCCCATCTGGCGTTCGGCCACGGCATCCACTTCTGCCCCGGCGCCGCGCTGGCCCGCGCCGAACTCGCCATCGCGCTGGGCACGCTCCTGGCCCGGCTGCCCGGGCTGCGGCTCGCGATCGCGGACGAGGACCTGGAGTGGATCCCGGCGGTGCTGGGGCGGGGGACTTCGCGGCTGCCGGTCGCGTACGACCGTCGCGCCTGACACCCGGCCCGGGGGCCCGCCCCTGCGTCCTCCTCCTTCCCGTACGGCTACGGCGACCGGCGCACATCGGCCGGTCGCGTACGGCCGCCGCACCTGACAACCGGCCCCGGGGTCCACCCCCTCCTCCCCCGCGGCTACGGCGACCGGCACCCGGCCGAGGCGCCCCGCCGCCATGCCCGCGTGCCCCCGTACCCGCGTGCCCCCGTACCCGCGCGCCCCGACCTACGCCCTTCTGGAGAAACCCATGCCACTGACGACCGCCCCGGACCCCCTCACCACCACCCTGAGCTCCGCGATCCTGGGCCTCCTGCTCCCCCACCACCGCACCACCGACCCCCACCCGCCGCGCCTGGACGCCTCGGCCTTCCCCCGCCAACTGCGCCGTATCCGCGCCTTCGTACGCGCCGGAGCACCCGTCGTCCTCACCCTCCCCGCCTTCCCCTGCAAGTCCCCCAACCCGGCCAAAGTCCTCGGCCACCTCCCCGACCAGGGCGAACGCCTCTCCCTGCGGTTCCTGGACTCCCTGTGCAGAGACATCGGCCGGATATACCCACCGGGCGCAAGCATCGTCATCTGCTCCGACGGCCATGTCTTCGGCGACCTCGTCCGCGTCCCCGACCACCACATCGACGCCTACGCCGACGAGCTGCGCGCCCTCATCGCCGCCTCCCGCCTGGACCGGCTCTCCGTCTTCGACCTGCGCGACGCCTTGGGCGACGTGCCGTACGAGGCCCGGCGCGCCCACGTCCACGACCGCTACGCCCCGAGCCTGGACGCCCTGCGCGCCGAGGTCCGTACCGACGCGCAGGCCCTCGCCCTGTACCGGGGCATCACCCGCTTCCTGGTCGAGGACACGGCCGGTTTCACCGGGACGCGTTCCGCGCTGCAACGCGAGTGCCGCCGACGGGCGTACGGCGTGATCCAGCGCAGCCGCGCCTGGGGCGCCCTGATCGGCGAGCACCACCCCGGCGCGGTGCGCCTGTCCATCCATCCGCAGCCGGTGGGCGCCGACAAGTTCGGCATCCGCCTCCTGGACGCGCCCGACGCCTGGACCACGCCGTGGCACTCCAGCGCCCTGCGCCGCGCCGACGGCACCTGGACGCTGCTGCCCCGGGCGGCGGCGGCGCGCCTGGGCCGCCCGGTCCACCGGGACGGACGCCCCAGCCACTTCGAACAGGGCGACCGGAGCGACCCGCCCCGGGAACGGATTGCCCCGGATCCGTATCTGACTGTCCGACACTGGAGGTCCGGCCGTCCGCACCAGCGGGACACCCGGCCCCCTTCGGCTTCGGCTTCGGCCTCGGCAGAGAGTTCGCACGGTTCATGGGCCTGACGAGTACCACCGTTCTGCTGCTGGCCGTGGCCTGCACGGCGCTGCTGTTCGCCGCCACCGTCCTGCTGTGGCCGCTCCTGGCGCGGCGGGGGTGGCTGCCGGTGCTGGGCAGGGTGGGCCTGGTGCTGACGATCCAGGTGCTCCTCTTCTCCTCGGTCGGCCTCGCCGCCAACAGGACGTTCCTCTTCTACGGCTCCTGGGCGGACCTGTTCGGACGGCAGACCGGCGTGGGGGTGCTGGACACGCGGGCCATCGGCAACCCCGGGGTGAAGCTGGTGGCCCGGCAGGAGGTCGGTGTCCCGGGCGCCGGGTCGCCGCACCTCAGCGGTGAGGTGCAGAAGATCTCGGTGCAGGGCGAGCGGTCGCGGATCGTCAGCCCGGCGTATGTGTACCTGCCGCCGGAGTACTTCCAGAAGGAGTACGCGCACACCAAGTTCCCGGCGGCCGTCGTCCTCACCGGCTTCCCCGGCACCGCCGAGAACCTGCTGAAGGGGCTCAGGTACCCCAAGACGGCGTGGCTGCAGGTCAAGCAGAAGAAGATGCGTCCGATGATCCTGGTGATGATGCGGCCCACCGTGGCGCCGCCGCGCAACACGCAGTGCATCGACATCCCCGGCGGCCCGCAGACGGAGACGTTCTTCGCCAAGGACCTGCCCAAGGCCCTCTCGGGCACCTTCCGGGTGGGGACCGCGCCCCGCAACTGGGGCTTCATGGGCGACTCGACGGGCGGTTACTGCGCCCTCAAGCTCGCCCTCCAGCACCCCGAGGCGTACGCGGCCGGGGTGGGGCTCTCCGCCGACTACGAGGCGGAGGTGGACCGCGACTCCGGCGACCTCTTCCACGGCGACAAGGCGGCGCACAAGCGCGCCGACCTCCTGTGGAGCCTGGACCATCTGCCGCAGGGCAACTCCTCGTTCCTGGTCACCACGTCCAAGCACGGCGAGACCAACTACCGCGCCACCCAGCGGTTCATCGCCAAGGTGCGCGCCCCCGCCCGTGTCTCGTCGATCACGCTCGACACGGGCGGCCACAACTTCAACACCTGGCGGCGGGAGATCCCGCCGGCGCTGGCGTGGCTGAGCGGGCGGTTGCGGGGAGAGTGAGGCGCGCGGACAACCGTGCCGTTCACCCCTGACGCCGCTGCCCGACCCGCTCGGCGAGAAAGTCCTCCCAGGCCCGGGTACCCGTCACGGCGTGCTCCAGGGAGAGGTTGAGCCCGGCGCGGTAGGCGCGCCCGGCCTTGCCCGGCACCCGGACCGGCACCATTGGCCGCCGCTTGCCCCGGGCCCTGAGGTACGTACGGGTGATGTCCCCCATCCCGTACACCTTCGGTCCCGCCAGATCGGCCACCCGCCCGGCGGGCTCGCCCAGGGCCAGCTCGACGAGCCGGGCGGCGACCTCGCGCGAGTCGACGGGCTGGAGACGCATGCCCGGGACAGGGACCACCGGAAGCCTGGCCATCTTCTCCATCATGGTCAGCACCAGGTCGTGGAACTGGGCCGCCCGCAGCGTCGTCCACGGGATACCGGACTCCTCGACGGCCCGCTCGGCGCCGAGCTTGGCCCGGAAGTAGCCGAGCGGGACGGTGTCGGCGCCGATGACGGAGATGTACACGAGGTGCTTGACCCCGGCGCGGGCGGCGGCCGCGACCAGGTTGCGGGTCGCCAGGTCGTCACCCTTGGGCCCCCCGGCCAGGTGCAGCACGGTCCCAGCCCCCTCCACGGCATCCCCGATGCCCTCGCCCGCGAGCAGATCGCAGGCCACGTACGAGACGCCGCTGTCGTCACCGCGGCGCGCGTTCCGGCTCACCACCCGCACCTCGTGCCCGGCCTGCCGCAGCAGGGGGACGACGTGACCGCCGAGGGTGCCGGTACCACCGGTGACCAGGATGGGAGACGCCATGACCACACACTCCAGAACTCACTCCACGTGCCCCGCCTCTTCCGGCGGGGCCGAGCCGCGCTGTGCGGCGGCTCTGCTTCTGTGAAACGCGGGGGCGGGGGAACGTGACACGATCCTGGGATTTCTTTGACGCCGTTGGCGATTTCCTGGGCCGGCGGAGGTTGGTGATCACTTCTGGGGGCCGGCGCCACGCAGGACGGCCTGCGCCGAGGACAGGCGTTCCCTCTCGTCACGGTCGCCGCCGACGCCGCTCGTGACGTCGTCCGCCCAGCCGAGCAGCTGATGGAGGTGAGGGTCGGTCGCGGCCGCGACGATGCGCGGCTCACCCACGACGACCTCGCCGCCCGTTCCGTCGACCGCGATGAGCGTGCCCTCGGGCAGGGTGCGCCCACCCGCCCGGACGCAGCCGTCGGCGGCGTCGACCGTGAGGCCCGTGGCCCCCACGACGGCGGGCTTTCCCATCGCCCGCGCCACCACCGCCGCGTGGCTGGTCGGCCCGCCGCGTGCGGTGACGACCCCGGTCGCGGCCGCCAGGCCGTGCATGTCGAGCGGGGAGGTCTCCGGACGCAGCAGGACGACCGGTCCGCCCGCCGCCAGTCGCGCCGCGCTGTCGGCGGTGGTCGCCACCCGGCCGACGGCGACTCCCGGAGAGGCTCCGAGCCCTCGGGTGAAGACGTCCCGGGGGTCGATCGCCGTGATGCGCGGCGTCCGCACCTGGGCGAGGTGCTGCGGTGAGACGCGCAACAGCGCCTCGTCGCGCCCGATCGTTCCCGCCTCGGCGAGGTCGACCGCGACCCGTACCGCGGCACGCCCGACGAATCGCCCGGGACGCACCTGGAGGATCCACAACTCGCCCGCCTCGAAGGTGAACTCGACATAGCACGCGTCGCGGTAGTGCTCCTCCAGCCGGTCCAGGGCGGCCAGCAGGCGAGTCCATACGACGGGTTCCCGGTCCGCCAGCTCGCTCAGCGGCCCGGTCAGCGAGGTGCCGGAGACGACGTCCTCGCCCTGGCGGCCGAACAGGACCTCGCCGAACGGGACCTGCTCACCTGTGTTGGGATCGCGGCTGAAGGCGACACCCGTACCGCTGTGCTCATCGCGGTTGCCGAACACCATCGCCTGGACGGTCACGGCCGTGCCGAGGTCGCCGGGGATGTCGTGCAGGGCGCGGTAGGTCTTGGCGCGCGGGGTGTCCCACGACGAGAACACCGCCTCGACGGCGAGCTCCAGCTGCCGGGCCGCGTCCTCGGGAACGGGCTCGCCGCTGTGTTCGCGGATGAGCCCCTCGACCTCGCGGATCGCCGTCTTGAGGGCACTGGGGTCGCCGTCGTGCCCGGCGATCGCCCGGTCCACCCCCGCCAGGCTCTCCTGGCCCACGCCGACGACCTGGGAGGCGAAGCTGGTCAGGAACCGCAGCCGCGAGTCCAGCGCAAAACGCGGGGCGCCCATCTCCTCGGCCAGCGCGGCCGTCGCCCCGGAGGTGAGCCCGAGGTTGAGGACGGTGCTCATCATGCCGGGCATCGACACCCTGCCGCCGGAGCGGACCGACACCGCCAGCGGACGCTCCGGGCCGCCGAGCTCGCGGTGTGTGACGGCTTCCAACTCAGCAACGGCGGATGCGAGTTCGGTGGCGAGGCCGTGGGGAAGCCGCCCGGTACGGAGGTAGGCACGGCATGCCTGCGTACCGATGACGAACCCCGGCGGAACGGGCAGCCCCAGACGTCGGAGCACGATGAGCCCGTGCGCCTTGCCGCCGAGGACATCCACTGTCTCCTCGACCTCTGCCGAGAGCGGGTGAATCCAGGTCATCGCGTTGTCATCTCTGCGTCGCCTCTGCTGCTTGGCTGTTCGGGAGAGGGGGGTGCCACGCGTGGCGGCCGGTGGGTTCAGTGGCGTGGGATGCCGAGCGTGGCCAGCAGGTCCTCGTGCAGCTGGAACCACACGGTGTGGTACGAGGCGGTGCTGTCCGTCACGTACTCCAGCGCGCCGGACCTCGCGCGGGCGAGCGCGTCGGCGAGCCGGACCGGATAGCGCGTGAACCGGAGCAGGGCCGCGGACAGCTCCGCGCACAGGGGCTCGGCACGCCGGTGGAACTCCGTGAACCGGTCGAGGACACGGGCGTCGTAGGAGGAGTCGCTGTGGTCGTTCATCGTCATGGTGCCGTCGACGGTGCGGGTCTGCCATGCCGTGCAGAGGTCGAGGAGTTCGGGATTGAGGACGAGGAACCGGTCGAAGGCCGCGGTCAGAGCGGGTCGCACACCGGCCGTCGCCACCTCGTCGGCGATCCGCTCGGCGTCCGCGGCGCGGCCTGCGTCCGTGAGACCCCAGCCGCCGAAGTCGCCCGCGGTGCGCGTGACGAGTCCGGCGACGGCGAGGTCGATCAGTTCCGACTCGACGTCGGACTCGGGGAGTCCTGTCGCCCCGGCCACTGCGGACAGGCCCGAGAAGCCGATGCAGCGCAGAGCGTGGAGCACCAGCAGGTCGGTGCTGGTGGCGTGGGACGAAACGGGCTGGGTCATGGTGCGGCCCCATCGGGTGTGGTGTGGGAAAGGTCTGCGGTGGTGAGGTTGGCGGCCGTGGGTGGCCGCGGCATGCGCGGCACCCGGTCCTTGGGCTCGGATGACGATCGTGCAGCACCCGCACGCTCATTGTGCTGGAGAGCATCCGAAGGGGGGTCCGTCACCGATCAGATACGGACAGCCCGTGAACGCCCGGCCCGCCCAGTGCTCCTGAATCAGGCCGCATGCGTCGCCGTCAGGGTCACCTGGGAACGGCTCGGGTCTTGCCGGCGTTGCCATGGGCCCGATCGAGCCGGCGCGGCAGATGGGCGGCGGCGCCCATCCGGCTCCGGCGAGGACCTCGTCGGCGTCGATGTCCCGTTACCGGTCGATGCCTCGCCGGGGCAGGTCCACGAGCACCCCCGGGGCCGGGCCGGCCCCGGGCATCACCCCGTGACTCCCTACGCCGCGAACCCCACATTCGTCACATATTCATACTGCCCCCACTGCGACCCCAGATCCTCGATGACATCCGTCCACGCCCCCTCCAGCGCCTCCGCGTCCGCCTCCGCCCAGGCCGCCACGATGCGGTCCCAGCGGCGGACGTTCATCGTGCGGTACTCCACCATCCGCTGGCGCGGGCGCGGCACGTGGGACTGGTTGAGGGGGTGGAGCTCCACGCGTGTGCCGCCCGCCGCGTTGAGGCGGCGCAGCAGGTGGCGGGCCACGTTGTGGCGGCGGACCGTCCAGTACGCGCGGTCGATGCGCTCCAGGTTCGCGGCGGTGGGGGTGCGCCCGCCCGCCAGCCAGGCTCTGACCGTACGGTCGGTGACGGTCAGGCCCGCCTCCCGCGCCGCCGCCCACGCGTGCGGGGTACGCGTCAGGTAGTGCAGCCGCGCCATCAGTCCGCGCTTGGCCGTCACCGGTGTCGCGATGCCGCCCGCGAGGGAGTCCAGGACCCGGGACACCGCCTCGCTGCCCTTGACGCCGCGCGCCCCGTACTTCCCGAACTCCTGACTGTGCTCCGGCACTTCAGCCCTCCTCGCCCTCAGCGGCCGCACCCGCGCTGTACGTGTCCTTGACCTTGACCTCGGTCACGCCCCGGCCCTCCGCGAACACCGCGCGCCAGTCGCCGATCACATGGAGCTCGTCGGTGCCCATCGCCCGTACCACCGTCAGCCCCTCGTCGTGCGCCTTGTACGCCTTCATCCAGAGGTTGGCGAACGCCTGCGAGCGGATGATGTGCATCCAGTCCGGACGGTACAGCTCCCTGTTGTAGTTGGACTCGCCCATCGTGGAGACGAACTTGGAGTACATCGCCTTCACGTACTCCAGTGTCACCTCGTCCCCGTCCGCGAGCGCCGCGTCCCGCGCGTCCTTCAGCGCGATCCGGAACTTCTCCAGCAGGTTCTCCGTCGCCCCCGACGTGAACGACTCGTGGATCTCGGGCGGTTCGCACAGCCCGTACCTCGGTCCGGAGAGGCGTTGCAGCAGCCGCAGGGTCGGCTCGGTCACCCACAGCGGGCCGGGCTCGTCGCGGTTGCCGATCGGGTTGGGCAGGACGTCCTCGTGCTCCCACACCGGCGGCGTGATCAGATGCACGCCCGCCCGGCGCCGGTCGTGCGCGAAGCCCGTGGAGTGCTCCAGCTGCCCCAGCGGCAGATGGGTCTTGAGCGCGGAGAGGTACGCGCCGTTGATGTCCAGCGCCGTCACCTCGTGCTCGCCCGGCGGCAGCGCGTGCCGCGTCCACTTGGGGCGCGCCTCCCAGATCCGGTCGGCGCCCTTGGCCGTCTGCTTGCGCAGCACGTCCGGGATCCACGGGTGGGCGACGATGTCGTAACGGGCGCCCTTGCGCGTCTCGTCCAGCAGCCGCATCGCGTCCGGGATCGCCCGCTTCACCAGCGCGGCCGTCGCCGCGTCCACATCACCCCCGTGCTCGGCGAGCGCCGCCCGCACGGCCTGGACGACCAGGTCCGAGGGCTCGGGCCGGGCCGCCTGGAAGGCCCGGCGGGTGGGAGTCCTGGGGGGCGCGGCGGCCTCCCGGGGCCGGTTCGCCCGGGACGCGGGGGGCGGGGTCGCGGTGGCGGCGGCGGTCGCGTTCTCCGTACGCGTACGGGCAGGGACAGGGGCAGGAGTACGTGTACGAGAGGGAGGGCGCGGGGCCGCCGGGTCCGCGGGGACCCGCTCAGCCACGGGAGCCTGCGCGTCCGGAACCGCCGGAGCCTCCGGAACCGCCGAAGCCCCCACGCCGCCGGATCCCGCCTCCCCGCACTCCCCCGGATCCAGGTGCTGCGCGAACCCCGCCACCCGCTGCCGGGCCGGACGCCCGCACAGCACGCACGGCTCGGGCACGGCAAGCTGCTCGACTTCCTCGATGTCCTCGAAGCCCTCGGCGTCCTCGATGCCCCCAGCCCCCCCAAGACCCCCGGCGCCGCCCCGGCCCCCGCAGGCGTCCCCGCCCCCGCCCTCCCCCGCGGGCACGTCCTCCGGTTCCTGCCCGGACTGCTCCTGCCCGGACTCTTCCCGCCCGTACTCCTCCAGCCGCTCCCTCAGCCCGTCCAGCAGGTACGCGTACCGCGTGCGCAGCTCGCCCGACGGGTCGCGGCCGGTCTCCCAGCCCGTGACCGTCGAAGGGCTGACCCCGAGCGCGCGGGCGACCTGCGCCTTCGAAAGGCGCGCGGCCTCGCGCAGCCGCAGGCGCTCCTCGGGCGCCACGAGCGGGGTCTCGGGGCCGACCGAGGCGAGCAGCGAGTCGATCGCGTCGAAGTCGCTCACCGTCCCGCCACCCCGTCCCCCACGTTCCGCACACTCCTGCCGCCACCGCCGCGCCGCGCCCCCGCCGGAAGCGCCTCGCACGCGCGGGTCGGACCGGCCAGCAGGTCCAGGGGGCCGATCCCATAGTGCGCGGCCAGCACATCGCAGTCGCGCAGGCTCCACGCGGTGGTGCCCGCCTGACGGCGCGACACCTGGGTCTGCGTCAGACCGAGCACGTCGGCCAGGTCACGCTGCGACTGGCCCGTCGCCTGCATCAGCGCCGCGACCGTCAGCCGCAGCGACTCCTCCAACCCCAGTCCCATACGCCCCACTCTACCAACCAGCGATGCGTTTTCCGCATGGGACGCAGGGATAGCAACTAGCCCAGTCGTTCGGCGAGGAAGTCCTCCCAGGTGCGCTCTCCCAGCACGGCGGTGCCGTCCTGGGAGAGGTTCTCGCCCGCCCGGTAGGCACGCCCGGCCTTGCCCGGCATGGGCACCGGGACCAGCAGCCGACGCGTGTCGCGGGCCTGGAGGTACGTACGGATCAGGTCGCCCAACTCGTACACCTTCGGCCCCGCCAGGTCCGGCGCCTGCCCGGCCGGGTTCCCCAGGGCCAAGCGCACCAACCGGTCCGCCACCTCGCGCGCGTCGACCGGCTGGAAGCGCAGACCCGCCGGAACGGGGACGACCGGCAGCCGGGCCATCTTGCGGCACATCAGCAGGATCAGGTCGTGGAACTGGGCCGCGCGCAGGACCGTCCACGGGATGCCGGAGGTCCGTACCGCCTGTTCGGCGTCCCTCTTCGTCCCGAACCAGCCCAGCGGGACGCGGTCCGCGCCGATGACGGAGATGTGGACCAGGTGACTGACCCCGGCCCGGGAGGCGGCGCCGGCCAGATTGCGGGTGGCCTCGTCGTCGCCCTTGGGGCCACCGGCCAGGTGCAGCACGATGTCGGCGCCCTCGACGGCGAGGTCGATGCCCTCGGGCCGCAGCAGGTCGACGGCGACGTACTCGACACCACCGGCATCCGCGCGGTCGTGGCGGCTGAGGACGCGCACCCGGTGCCCCTCCTCCAGCAGGCGCGGCACGACATGGCCGCCGAGCGTGCCCGTGCCACCGGTGACCAGGATCGTTGACGCCATCGCTGCCGCTCCTCGCTTTGTCGGACTCCCCCGGGTAGAGGAGCAGGTCCGCGGTGATCTACTTCTCTGACACACCGCGCACGGGCGAGGGGGACCGGAGGAATGCGGCCGATGGACGAGCACCAGACGCACAGCGACAGGCAGAACACCCCGGAGGGGGAGACGCAGACGCGGACGGAGACCCCGGGGCGGATACACACGCAGACGCGGACGTCACAGCCGCCGTCGCAGATGCAGACGCTGACCGAGCGCTTCGAGCAGGACCGTTCCCATCTGCGTGCGGTCGCCTACCGCATGCTCGGCTCCCTCAGCGAGGCCGAGGACGCCCTCCAGGACGCCTGGCTGCGCGCCGGCCGGGCCGACCTCGGCGAGGTCGAGAACCTCGGCGGCTGGCTGACCACGGTCGTGGCGCGGGTGTGCCTGAACATGCTCCGCACCCGCCGCACCCGGGGCGAGGACCCCCTGGAGGCGGGTGGACCCGACGCGGACTTCGGCACCGGCCCGGCCACCGGCTCCCCCGGCGAGACCGGCCACCCCGACCCCGAACGGGAAGCGGTGATGGCGGACTCGGTCGGGCACGCGCTGCTCGTCGTCCTCGACACGCTCTCCCCGGCGGAACGCCTCGCCTTCGTCCTGCACGACATGTTCGCCGTACCGTTCGACGAGATCGGCCCGATGATCGAGCGGACCCCGGCCGCGGCCCGCCAGCTCGCCAGTCGCGCCCGCCGCCGCGCCAGGGGCGCCACGGCCGCGCCCGGTCCGGACCTCTCGCGCGGACGCCGGCTCGCCGAGGCCTTCCTCGCCGCCACCCGCGACGGCGACTTCGAGGCCCTGGTCACCCTGCTCCACCCCGATGTGGTCCTGCGCGCCGACAAGGCGGTCGTGCCCAGCGCCGAGCCCATCTTCCTGGGCGGCGCCGTCACGGTCGCCCGGGCGGCGATGGCGGCGGTGGGCCGCGCCCGGTTCACCGGGGTGGCCCTGATCGGCGGGACGGTCGGCCTCGCCATGGCCCCGTTCGGCCGCCTGCGCGTGGTGCTGCGCTTCACGGTCGTGGACGAGATGATCAGCGAGATCGACGTCGTGGCGGAGCCGGACCGCCTGCGCGAACTGGAGATCGCGGTGGCGGACGCCTGAGCGCGAGGGGGCGGGAGGCCGGTACGGCAGAGCCCGTACGGCACCGAGCCCACACCCCTCGGCGGGGCGGCGGCGGGGGCCGTACGGCACGCGCCCGTACGGCCCCCGCCCCCGCACCACCTCGGTGGGGCGGTCCCGGCGCCGAGCCCGCCCCACCGCCCCGGCTACGCTCACCGGTCATGCACCTCTCGGCCGACGCCCTCCTCTTCGACAGCGACGAGACCCTCGTCTCCAGCATGCGTTCGGTCGTACGGGCCTGGACCGGCTGGGCCGCCTCGTACGGCATGACCCTCCAGGACGTCGCCCGCGTCGAGGTGCACGGCCGCCCGGCCGCCGCGATCGTGGCCGAGCTGCTGCCGCCGGAGCAGGTCGCCGAGGCCGTGGCCCGGCTGGAGGACGCGGAGGTCGCCGACGCGCTGGCGGGGGGCGTGGAACCGGTCCCCGGAGCGCCCGAACTCCTCGCCCGGCTCCCCCCGGACCGCTGGGCCGTGGTGACGTCCGGCACCCGCCGGGTGGCCGAGGCCCGCCTCAGCGGGGTCGGCATCCGCCCCCGCCACCTGGTCACCGTCGACGACATCACCCACCACAAACCCCACCCCGAGCCGTTCCTGCTGGCGGCCGAGCGCCTGGGCGTCGACCCGGCGCGCTGCGTGGTCGTCGAGGACGCCCCCGCCGGTCTGGCCTCGGGCCGGGCGGCCGGCATGACGACGATCGCCCTGACCAGGACCCACCCGGCCCACGAACTCGACGCGGACATCACCGTCGACGAACTCACCTCCGTATCCGTACGGGTGACGGCCACCGGCCTGGAGATCACCGTCGACCGAGCCGTACGCGCCGTACGAACCGCCACGGACCGCACGGGCGCGTAGAAAAGCGGGAATTGCGCGGCCGGGCCGGGGCGTGCCTTCTTCCCGCCCATCGCGTTGATAAGGGCATGAATGTATGTCGAGTTCTCAGTACTGCGGTCGCGGGGACGGCGTTGGTGGCCGCAATGGCGCCTTCCGCTCAGGCTCTTGACATCGGCCGGACCATCAGCAGCGCCGCGCGTACGGCCACCGCCGCCGGGCAGCAGGTGAAGCCCGTGGCCCAAGGAGTCGTCGGGCGCAATCTGGACAAGCGGGTGAACGCCGCCAAGAAGGCGGTCAAGGCCGGTAGCGAAGCCGTCGAAGCCGGGCGCGAACTAACGAGTTGACCGGACCTGGGCAGTGTGTGACGAGACGCGCCCCTGCCTTCCTCCGCCCCCGGGAATTCCTCCCGAGGGCGGACTTTCCTTTTGTGCGACTTTCATGGCGGGTGGGACATTGTCCGTTGGTAGGGACGGCGCGGACCGTAAGGACGGGGTCGGGTGCGATCTCGCGGACCCCGCGTTCTGGGCACTCCCCCGCGAGCGCCGCCTGGAAGCCTTCGCGCGGTTGAGACGGCTGGAGCGGCCCGCCTATTTCGTCGAGCGGTCCCCCGGCCGCCGACGGCCCGAGCGCGGTTTCTACGCCCTGGTGCGCCACGCGGACGTCGTCGCGGCCAGTCGGCGGGCCGACGTGTTCGCCAGCGCCCCCGGGGCCACCGCGCCCGAGCCGCCCCGCTGGGTGCGCGCGGTGTTCGGGGACTCGATGGTCAACCTGGACGGGCCGCGCCACGCCCAGTTGCGGCGGGTCGTCTCGCGCGCCTTCACCCCCCGCGTCCTGGCCGACGCCGAGCACGGGATCCGCGAGCTCGCCGCCCGTATCGTCGACGACCTGGTGGCGACGGGGGCCGGGGAGTTCGTCTCGGCCGCCGCCTCGCGCATGGCCTTCGAGGTCATCTGCGACATGCTCGGTGTGCCCGAGCCGGGCCGCGTCGAGATCGCCCGCCAGGTCGACCGCGCCTCCGAGAACGCCGGTGTCGCCCGTACGCTGCGGGCCCGTGTCCGGGTGCCCGGGCGGGGGCTGCGGGCGCTGGCCCGGATGCAGCTGACCGTCGCCGCCCTCGGCCGCGAGCGGCGCAGACGGCCCACCGGGGACCTCATCTCCGCGCTGGTCGCCGCCGACGTCGACGGACAGGGCCTGAGCACCCGTCAGCTCGGCTCGTTCTTCTCGCTGCTCATGGTCGCGGGCGTGGAGACCACCCGCAACGCCATCGCCCACGCGCTCGCCCTGCTCACCGACCACCCCGAGCAGCGCGCCCTGCTCACCGGCGACTTCGAGCGCTACGCGGACGGGGCCGTGGAGGAGATCGTCCGCTTCTCCACCCCCATCATCCAGTTCCGCCGCCATGTGACACGCCCGCACGTCCTGGGCGGGCGGGCGTTCGTCCCCGGTGACCGCGTGATGCTGCTGTACGCCTCCGCCAACCGCGACGAGGCCGTGTTCGACCGCCCCGACGCCTTCGACATCACCCGCAAGCCCAATCCGCACCTCGGATACGGGGGCGGCGGCCCCCACTACTGCCTCGGCGCCCATCTGGCCCGCGTCGAGATCAAGGCCCTGCTGCGCGAGCTGCTGAGCCGCCCGCTCGCCCTGCGCGCCGTGGGGATGCCGGAGCTGGGGCACTCCAGTTTCGACAACCGCGTACGGGCGCAGCGCTGTGCCTTCACGCCCGAGGAGAGCCGGGCGACGCCCCGGTGACCCCGCGCACCCCGTGACCCCCGCGAACCCTGCGAACCCTGCGAACCCGAACAGATCATCCGATGTGCGCTAGACGGGTTGCCGCGCGCCGATCCGGTACGGACACGCGCACGGATACGGCCCTTCCGGTGATGCCCGGAGTATTCCTATGACCATCTGGTCTTCTCCCCGCATTCCTGTCGAAGGGTTGGTCCGGCATGCACAACATCTCTGGTTCCGTCGCCCGGGCCGCCGTGGTGGCGGGCCTGGTCACGACGCTGGGTACGGCCTACAGCGCGGCCGCCGCCACGGGCGGCCCCGCCGGGGAGCGCGCCTCGGCACAGCAGGGCACGGCGGCCCCGTCGGCCGGGCGGCAGGACGCCCGTACGGGTGGCGCCGCCCACCCCGCTTCGGACCAGCGCGAGGACCACGACGACGGCGGTTACGGCCACCAGGGCCGCGACGACCACGATGACCACGGGGCCCGCGACGACCACGACGGATACGGCCGCCCCGATCACGCCCACGACCACGGCCCCGGCCACACCACACCCCCCGGCCACCACACCCCCACGGGTGACGACAAACCGCCGCAGCACGGCGGGCCCCCGCAGCACGGGACGCAGCAGAACACGCCTCCTCAGCACGGCACACCGCAGCACCACGGCACGCCCCCGCAGCTGGCGCACACCGGCAGTGACAGGCTCCCGCTCTTCCTCGGCGCGGCCAGCGGCACCCTGCTGATCACCGGTGGAGCCGTGGTGGCGCTGGGCCGGCGCGTGGCCCGGCATCAGCAGACGCAGTAAACCTCCGTTACTTCTGCACGCCGGGCGCGTTTAGCCATGACAACTGCGGCTTCGCGGTGGCCGATGGCCCTCGGGAGCCCTGAAGCGTTGGAACAAACAAGGAGAACTTGATGTCTCGTATCGCGAAGACCGTCGCCGTCCTCGCCGGAACGGGTGCGGTGGCGCTGAGCGGTGCCGGCATGGCCACGGCCGACGCGGGGGCGCACGGCGAAGCGTCGAACTCCCCGGGTGTGCTGTCCGGCAACCTGCTGCAGGTCCCGGTCCACGTGCCGGTCAACCTCTGCGGAAACACCATCAACGTGATCGGCCTGCTGAACCCGGTGTTCGGCAACCACTGCGTGAACGAGAGCGGCCACCACGGCGACCACCACGGGCGCCACGGCGGCAGCTACGGGCACTGAGCCGGGCCGTCCTCGACGGCTGGGTCCATGAACGGACGGCCCCCGGGTTCTCCCCGGGGGCCGTCCGTGTGTGCGCGACGCGGCCGGCACGGCCGCCGCCCGGCCCTCAGTCCGCGTACTTGTAGATCTTGCTGTGGTCCAGGAGCGCCGCCGGGGTGGTGTGCCACGGGGGCATCCGCTCGTTGAGGGCGGCGACGCGTCCGCGCTGCGGGTCGTCGCGGCCGGGCGGCTTGGCGGGGCGGTAGCCCGACTTGGGGTGGCGGGCCTGCCAGCGGGACCAGATGAGGTCGACGAAGGCGTGGTGGAGCCAGAACACCGGGTCGTTGACGGCCCCGCCGCCGATCATGGTGCCGCCGATCCAGCGGTGGACGCGGTTGTGGGTGCGCATGGTGTCGGTGCGCGAGCCGTCCGTCCAGCCCTCCATCTTGTTGCGGAAACCGGTGGGGCTCAGCGAGTTCCACGGAGCGACGTCGTAGACGGAGTCGGCGAGCGCCCGGTTGAGGTCCTCGCGCGGCGGCAGGTCCATCCGGCCGCCGCGCCCGTGGGCGTTGGCGAGGTCGCGGGTGAGGAAGGGGTCCTCGGTCACCGCGGTCTCGATCGTCCAGTTGCCGTGCCGGTAGGCGAAGGGCCCGGTGGTCACCTGGAGGTCCTCGCCGCGCCCGGTGCCGCCCATGAAGTCCTCGGCCCACAGCGACGACGAGGGCGAGTTGTCGCGCGTCCAGTCCCAGTACGGGACCGTCACCTTCGGGTTGACCTTGCGCAGCTCGCGCTCGAAGTCCAGCAGGAAGCGGCGGTGCCAGGGCAGGAAGGACGGCGCCATGTGGGCGACGCGCAGTCCCTCGTCCCCGTCGCCGACGAAGTACTCGATGTGGGTGCGCACGAACCGGTCGTACCGGCCCCGGCGCTTGAGCTCCAGGACGGCGTTGACGAAGGCCCGCTTCTCGGCCTTCGTGAGGTTCTTCTGGTTCTTGCGGATGTACACCATGCGGGTTGTCTCACCTGGCCTGTCGGGTGCGGGGTCACTTGCCGTGGAGCGGGGTCTCGGCCAGGCGGGCGGGCCCCAGGGCGTCGACGGCCGCACGGACGGCCTCCAGCGGAGTGGCGTACGAGGTGTAGTGGTCCATCGCGCTGATGTACGTGCCGTCCGCGCGGCGCATCAGATGCAGCTGGCGGCCGTCGATGAGCGCCTCGAACCCCGCCCCGGCCGCGTTGGTGCCGCCGGGGCCCGGGTGCGGGAGCACCGCGAGGGTGCCGGGCGGGCGCTCGGGCAGTCGGCCCGTCGCCGCGGCGGACGCCTGCGCGTGCACGTCGGCGAGGACGGTGCGGCCCTGGATGCGCCGGCCCCGGTAGTTCTCGTCGAACGCGGCGGGCAGACCGTTGTCCCTGGCCCCCTTGGCGTCGGACCCCTTGTCGTCGGCGCCGGTCCAGGCGCCGGCCTGGTCGGCCGGGTCGGTTCCGGTGCGGGGGGCCGCGTCGATCCGGGCGAGGGTGCCGCCCGTGAAGCCGACGACCGTCAGGGTGAACAGCCCGCGCAGCACACCGCGGCGGGTGGAGGCGGAGGGGGTCCAGCGGGGGCGGCCGGGCCGGAACAGTCCGGGGCGGCGCCCCGGTACCGGGTCTTCGGTGATCACACGGTCTCCGTTCTGCCCGGGATCCGACCAGATGCGTACGGGCCGGGGCTGATCGTTCACAAGGGGGCATTCGGGACAACGAGACCGGCCGGAAACCGTTCCGGTCGAGTTTGATCAATTGGAGTCGGATCCGGCGACCGGCCGTGACGTCCGGGGCGGACGGTCGTTGGTGCGGGTAGGGCAGAGGAGAATGAACGCCTGCTGGGGTCCCGGAGGTCACCACACTTCCGGGGCCTTGGTTTTTGTCCGGCCCCCTCAGGCGGCGGGCGGGCACTCCCCCGGGCGGTGCGGGGCCTCGACGAGTGGCGGAAGGGACCCCTTCTGACGGCCCGGCACCTGACATCCCGGCATCTGACGACTCCGTATCTGACGGGCCGGAGGCTGACGGCCCGACACCCGCGCCACTCACATGCAGTAGCCGCCCGCTCGCTCAGCGCGACAAGTGCGCATGATCGGATTAGCGTCCTAGGTGTCCGTGTTCACCACCTCAGGAGCACCGAAAATGACGTTTCGTCACATAGCTGTAGTCGCCGCCCTGTCCGCCGTGGCGATCCTCCCGGTCGCCGGCGCCGCCCAGGCAGCGCCCCAGACGGCCCGTACCCCGGCATCGGCGGCACTCTCGTGCGGGTACGGCGACCACTGCAACAACAAGGACAACCGGGAACACGGCCGCTACGACAACGGTGGCAGCTACGGCCACGAGGGCCGCTACGACCGTGAGGGCCGTGACAGCCACGACGGCGGCTACGGCCACCGTCACCACATGGGGCTCCTCGGTGTGCTGGGGTATCTGCTCTAGTCCCCGGCCGGTCGGCACATGAGAACGGCGTGTGCCGCGGACCTTCCGTCCGCGGCACACGCCGTTTCCGTACGCCCTCCGGGGGGGCGTACGGCTACGTGCGCAGGCGGCTGACCGGCAGGACGCAGTGGCCGGCGCCGGTGAGCGTCCGCTCGTCGCCGACGAAGGCCCGCATCATGTCCTCGGTGAGCGGCGTGCCCGGAACCGCCTCGGGCCAGGCGCGGGTGGTGAAGACGAAGTGCGCGGCGCCCTCGGCCTGCGCGGCCCGCATCCACTCGGGGGGCGTGGCGCACTGGACGTGGAACTGAGGCAGCGTCAGGGTCACCTGGCCGCCCTCCAGCAGGAGGGTCAGCGGCAGCCGCGCCCCCTGGGCGGCGTCGTGGACGGTCCCGGCCGGCATGCCGATCTCCTCGAGCAGCTCCCGCACCGCCGACTCGGCGCCTTCGGCGCCGCCCTCGCCGTCACCGAGCGGATACACCATCAGGAAGGCCACGTCGCGGTCCTCCTCGAAATGCGGGCCGCTCCATGCGAGCAGGGAGAGCGTGCCCAACTGGGCGGTCCGGGAGGGGCTTACGGCACTGGAAGCTGTGGTCATGCCGGGACTCTAGCGACATCGGGGAGACACCAGGAGCAAAAGCCACTCGTTAGGGCGAACCGGATCCCACTCCGGCCCGGCCGCCCTCGTCCGGACCCGCCACCCGCACATCGCAGCCGCCCGAACCCCGGGGGCGCCCCGTACCCGGGAATTACGCAATCCCCAACACCTGTCCGCAGCCACTCGCATTTCTGCGCATTTCACGCATGCTCATGCGCAATACAGCGAAATGCCGCCTACCGCTTCCGGAAGGGAAATGCCGCGCTATTCCGTCGCTTCATCAGTGGCCGAGGGGAAGGCCGCCGAGAAGGCCCGCCGGGACGACGCCATTGGTCTTGTTCGCGCTGCCGGTGGCCTGGGAGGCCGTGTGGAACAGGGAGTCCTTGCTGTTCGGGTCCAACGCGTTGGTCTCGACGGGCGACGGCAGCTGCGGCTTGGTCAGCATCTGGCCCGCCAGAGACTCCACACCGCCGTTGAGGCTGGTGGGGACAGGGCTGCCACCCATGCCGCCCGCCGCGAACGCCGGGGCCGCGGCCCCCACCACCGCCAGGGAACCCGCCACGACCGCGGCGACCTTCATCGGCTTCATCGTCATTTCCTTCCGGTGGCGACATTTCGTCGCGGTTCACTGATTTCCGTGTGCGCATATGCACCAGGGGAAGGGGCACGCGCTTCTCCCTGGCTAACGACCTCCCGGCCCGAGAGAAACCCGGCAAGCCGGAAATTGTCACCGGACCACTCGTACGAAGGGGAACGCGCCGCTGCTCGTACGATTCTCCTATCAGCATCCGGCCGGGAGCCGGGCCGCAACACAAGACCGCCCTTCCCCCGTGGGGAGAAGGGCGGTCCGCGCACGGCAACGGCCGTGCGATGCGACGTGAGGAAACGTCAGTCGTTCTTGCACTCGTTGCCGAACGCCGGGTTCAGCAGGCCGATGATGTCGACGCTGTTGCCGCAGAAGTTGATCGGGACGTGCACCGGCACCTGGAGCAGGTTGCCGGACAGGACGCCCGGGGAGTTGTGCGCCGCGCCTCCCGCGTGGGCGTCGGCGGCGGCGACACCGGCACCGCCGGCGACGGCCGCTGCGGCAGCGGCGGAGAGGGCGAGAGCCTTGGCGGTACGCGACATGAAGAAGCGCTCCTCTTGATGGGGGCTGTGACCGGGCGTTGTCGCCCAGCCTGTCTATCAACGCAGGTCAAAGGCCCCAGGTTGTGGCCCGACCGGGTGAACTCAGTCGTTCTCGCACTCGTTGCCGAAGGCGGGGTCGAGCAGACCGATCACATTGATGGTGTTCCCGCAGAAGTTGACCGGCACGTGCACCGGCACCTGGATCAGGTTGCCGGACAGGACGCCGGGGGAGTTGTGCGCCTGGCCCGAGGCGTGGCTGTCGGCGGACGAGACGCCGGCGCCGAGCACCACGACGGCCGCGCTCGTGCCCGCCATCGCCACGGACGTGACAATGCGCTTCATCACTTTTTCCTTTCAGGGCGAAGATGAGGCACTTCCCCCAACGAGACCGCTGGCGACCGGATACGGATGATCACCCGATGGGACACTCCGAAACACATTCATGACGACCCCCGGCCGCGAATAGGGCTACAGTTGCTTCCCACCCATTGCCCACGCGAAACAGCAGTGCGCCGGAGGCTCGGCCATCCGGCTCAGCAATGCGGAATTGAATGACCGACCCGGGGGAACGACACCCGTTCGGCGGGCCGCTTATACGAATACCTTCCCATGGGCGGAGTGACCTCGCGTGCAGCCGCAATTCCCCGACACCGGACCGGAAAACCGGCCCGGGCCGCGCCCTGAGAACCCCCCGCGTCCCCCGCACGTCCTGCACCTGGTACAGCCCGTCGACGGCGGGGTGGCCCGGGTCGTCGCCGATCTGGTGCGCCATCAGCTGCGGTGCGGGATGCGGGTGTCGGTGGCCTGCCCGGGCGCGGGGCGCCTGGGCGCGGAGGCGGCCCGGCTCGGCGCCGGCGCTTATGCCTGGGAGGCGACCCGCTCCCCCGGCCCCGGCCTGCTCGGCGAGACCGTACGGGCCGCGCGTCTGATCCGGCGCCTGGGGCCCGACGTCGTGCACGCGCACAGCGCCAAGGCCGGGGTGGCGGCGCGGCTCGCGGTGCGCGGCCGGGTGCCGACCGTCTTCCAGCCGCACGCCTGGTCCTTCGAGGCCGTCACCGGCCCCGTCGCGTACGCCTCGCGCGCCTGGGAGCGGGCGGCGGTGCGCTGGACCGCGCGGCTGGTCTGCGTCAGCGAGGGCGAGCGGCGCACCGGCGAGCGGGCCGGGGTGCGCGGGCCCTCGGTGGTCGTCCCCAACGGCGTCGACCTCACCCGCCACCGCCCGCCCGCGCCCGGCGAGGACGTACGCGCCCCGCTGGCCGTCCTCGGGGAGGTGGACGCGCACGCGCCGCTGGTGGTGTGCGTGGGGCGGCTGTGCCGGCAAAAGGGCCAGGACGTGCTCCTGGACGCCTGGCGGGAGCTGTCGGGCGAACTGCCCGCCGCCCGCCTGGTCCTGGTGGGCGACGGACCCGAGGAGGCGGCCCTGCGCGCGG
This sequence comes from Streptomyces sp. NPDC026377, assembly GCF_055567715.1. Classification (NCBI taxonomy): domain Bacteria; kingdom Bacillati; phylum Actinomycetota; class Actinomycetes; order Kitasatosporales; family Streptomycetaceae; genus Streptomyces; species Streptomyces sp. NPDC026377. The sequence continues at coordinate 38,481 of NZ_JBVHPV010000022.1, read as the reverse complement.
CGGCGCCCGCGTCCGTCCTGTTCGCCGGGGCGGTCGAGGACCCCACCGCCTGGTACCGGGCCGCCGACGTCGTCGTCCTGCCCTCGCGCTGGGAGGGCATGGCCCTGGCGCCCCTGGAGGCGATGGCCTGCCAGAAACCCGTCGTCGTTACTGATGTGGGCGGCTCGTCCCAGAGCCTGCCGCCCGGGCACGCCCCGCTCTGCCTCGTCCCGCCGGACAGCCCGCGGGCGCTGGCCCGGGCCGTCGGCGCTCTGCTCCGCGACGCGCCGCTGCGCGACACCCTGGGCCACCAGGGCCACCAGCACGTGACCACCACCCACGATGTGCGCCAGACGGCGGAAGCGATCGCGGACCTCTACCGCGAACTGACCGGCGCCCGGCGCTCCGAGTGCAGGGAACCCACCTTCAAGTGACTGCGGACAACACCGTTCCCTCCCCCGGAGGGGGCGTTCCTTCCCCGGCGGGTCCGCGCCGGGGCGGCGCGGCCGCGGCGGGGGCCGCCTCGATGGTGGCGGAGCCCGCCCGGGCGTCCGCCCCGCCGCCGCTGCCCGTGCGGCGCGCGCCCCGGCCGCGCACGGAAGCCGCCCTGATGGCCGTGGACGGCTGCGCGGTGCTGCTCGCTGCGGCGGCGGGCGGCGCACAACCGGCGCACCCGGCCACCGCCGCGCTGGTCCTGGGCGTCCTGGTCCTGAACGGGCACGCCGGGCTGTACCGGCCGGGCGCCCTCGCCGCCGCGCGCGGCGCCCTGGAGGAGGTGCCCGCGCTGGCGTTCCGGGCGGCCGTCGCGTGGTGCGTGCTGGCGGCCGTGCTTCCCGGGCCCGCGCTCGCGCTGCCGGTGCTGGCCGCCTCCTGCGCCGTACAGACGGCGGCGAGCACGGCCGGGCGCTGCGCGGCGTACGCGCTGCGCCGCCGGCGCGCCGCCCGCGCTCCGCGCCCGGCCCTGGTGGTGGGCCCGGCGAGCGCGCTGCGGCTGACCGCGGCGCTCGGGCGCCGCCCGGGCGGCGGGATCCGCCCGGTCGGGGTGGTGGTGCCGGAGTTCCAGCCGGTGCCCGAGCCGGTCGGGGTGCCGGTGCTGCGCACCATCGAGGAGGTGCAGCGCGCGGTCATCCAGAACGGCGTCCGCGACGTGCTGTTCACCGACGCCGACGCCGCCGATCCCTCCCTGCTGCTGCGCCAGCTGGAGAGCTGGGGCTGCGCCCTGTGGTACGTCGACACCCGCGCCCCGGGCCTGGCCGCACCCGCGGTGCGGGGCGAGGAGCTCGCCGGGTTCCCGGTGCGCCGGGTGCAGGCGGCCGGGGTGCGCCGCCCGGGGTTCGCCGTCAAGCGGGTCCTGGACCTGTGCGTGGCGGTGCCCGCCCTGCTGCTGGCGTCACCGGTGCTGGTGGTGTGCGCGCTGCTGCTGCGCGCCGGGGACGGGCCCGGCGTGGTCTTCCGCCAGGAGCGCGTGGGCCGCGACGGGCGCCCCTTCACCCTGTGCAAGTTCCGTACGCTGCGCCCCGCCGACGCCCACGAGGCCGCCACCCGCTGGAGCGTCGCCGACGACGAACGCATCGGCCGCACCGGCCGCCTGATGCGGCTGACCTCGCTGGACGAGCTCCTGAACCTGTGGAACGTGGTGCGCGGTGACATGAGCCTGGTGGGCCCGCGCCCCGAACGGCCCTACTTCGTCGCCCAGTTCGGCCAGAGCCACCCCGGCTACTGGGCCCGCCACCGCATGCCCGCGGGCATCACGGGCCTGGCGCAGGTGGAGGGCCTGCGCGGTGACACCTCCATCGAGGACCGGGCCCGGTACGACAACTACTACATCGACCACTGGTCGCCCTGGCAGGACGTGTGCGTGCTGCTGCGCACGGTGGCGTCCCTGGCGCGCCCGACAGGGAGCTGACGATGAGTCAGAACGCGGCGGCGCCGCCCCGGACCACCGCCTGGCCCCCCTGGGCCCTGAACGCGGCCGTGGGGCGCCGTCTGCACCTGCTGCCGCTGCTCGCCGTCCTCGTCCTGCTCGCCGCACCCGCGCCGGGCGGCGCGGGCGGCGAGGACACGGGCACCGGCACGCCCGCCGACGCGGCCTGCGCCGTCCTCGCCCTGTGGGCGCTGGGCTCCTCGCTCCGGTCCGGGGCGCGGCCCCTGGCCCCGGCCGCCGCCGCGCTGTTCGGCGCCGCCGCCGCGGGGATCGCGGTGGCCGCCGCCGGAGCCGGGGATGCGGGCGATGCGCTCACCGGACTGGCCCGCTACCTGGAGATCTTCGTCCTCGTACCGGTCTCGGTGCTCCTCCTGGTGCGCGACCGCCGCGACTTCACGGTCGTCGCCTGGACCCTGGTGGCCCTCGCCCTGGCCGAGGGGGCGGTCGGGGTGCACCAGTACGCCACCGCCACCGGCGCCTCCTACATGGGCGAGGACATCCGCGCGGTCGGCACCTTCGGCGCCTCCGACATCATGGGCATGGCCACCCTCGTCGCCCTCGGCCTGGTGTGCGCGGTGGGCCTCGCGCTCGCGCCCGACGCCCGCGCGGGCCGCGCCCAGCGCCCGGTGGCGCTGGTGTGCGCGGCGGGGCTGCTGCTGCCCCTCGCCCTCTCCTTCAGCCGCGGCGCCTGGATCGCCACCGCCGTCACCTGCGCGGCACTGCTCCTGCTGGCGGGCGTACGGCGGGCGGTGGCCGTCGCGGCCGGCGCCCTCGCGCTCGCCGTGGTCGTCGTCGGCGGCGCCGGGGCCGGGACCGCGCTCCTCCAGGAACGCCTCACCAGCATCACCCGCGTCACCGACGCCCCCGACCAGTCCGTCACCGACCGGTACACCCTGTGGAGCGCCGCCGCCGCGATGTGGCGCGAGGCGCCGCTGACCGGCGTCGGCCTCAAGGGCTTCCCCGCCCACCGCGACAGCCACGCCCCCCTCGCCCTGTCCTCCGGCAGCGACACCGCGGGCGCGGGCGCCGCCTTCCGCCGCCAGCCGCTGCTCTCCCCGCACAACATGTACCTCCTCGTCCTGAGCGAACAGGGCCTGACCGGGGTGTGCACCCTGGTCGCCGGGTGGGCCGCGCTCCTCGTCGCCGCCCTGCGCAGGCTGTACGCGGCCGCCGCGGGCCGCCGCCGCGACCGGGACTGCGGCCTCGCGGCCACCGGCCTGCTCCTGTGGCTCCTGGTCGACTTCTTCTACGGCGACATCGGCGGCCCCTCCACCGTCCTGACCGCCCTCGCACTCGGCCTGGCCGCCTGGTGGGCCCTGGGCCGGCACGGCGGCGCCGGGACACCGGAGGCCGCGCGGCGATGAGCGAGGCCTCTCCCGCCGCGCCGGGCCCTCCGCCGAGAGACCGTCAGGACGGCCGTCCGCCCCCGGAGTCCGCCTCGGGGGGGTTCCTGGCCCGGGCCGCCGCCGTCACCGCCGCGCTCACCGTCGCGGGCGCGGTCCTCGGGCTGCTGCGCGACCGTACCTTCGCGCACGTCTTCGGCGCGGGCCCGGACACCGACGCGTTCCTGGTGGCCTGGACGGTGCCGGAGGTCGCGGCCACCCTGCTCATCGAGGACGGGCTCGCGCTGGTGCTCGTCCCCGCGTTCAGCCTCGCCGCCGTACGGCGCGGCCGGGGCGGCCCCGACCCGGTGCGGGCCCTGGTCGCCGCCACCCTCCCCCGGCTGATGCTCGCCCTCGCGGCCCTCGCGGCGCTGCTGGCGGCGGCGGCGCCCGCCCTGGTGGACCTGCTCGCGCCCGGCCTGCCCGAGGCGGACCTGGCCGTCGACTGCACCCGCGCCACCTCCACCTGCGTCCTCACCTTCGGCCTCGCCGGATACTGCAGCGCCGCCCTGCGCGGCCATGCCCGCTTCCTCGCCCCGGCCACGATCTACGTGGCGTACAACACCGGCATCATCACCGTGCTGCTCGTCTGCGGCCACGCCTGGGGCGTACGGGCGGCGGCGGCCGGGGTCGCGGCGGGCGGCGCCCTGATGGTCGCGGCCCAGGCGCCCTCGCTGTGGCGGGGGGTGCGGCGCACGGGACGGCGCGGGGAGCGGTGGCGCGGCCCCGGCCCGCGCGGCATCCCCGGGCAGCGACAGCCGGCGAGGCGGCCGGGGCAGCCGAAGGAGGCGGCCGGGAGCGTGCGCCTGGCCATGGTCGCCCCCGTCGTCGTCTTCGCCCTCGGCCGCCAGTGCCAGACGCTGGTGGAGCGCCACCTCGCGGCCCCGCTGCCCGCCGGGGCGATCTCGCACCTCAACTACGCCCAGAAAGTGGCGCAGATGCCGATGGTGCTCTCCCTGATGCTGTGCACGGTCACCTTCCCCGTCGTCGCCCGGGCCCTGGCCGCGGGCGACACCGAGCGGGCCCGGCGGCGCGTCGAGGGCGATCTGCTGGTGGCGGGCGCGATCGTGCTGCTGGGCGGCGCCGTCGTCATCGGCTGCGCCCCCCAGATCGTCGAAGTGCTCTTCCAGCGCGGCGCGTTCGGCCCCGCCGACACCGCCGCCACCGCCGCCGTGATGCGCCTGTACGCGCTCGGCCTGCTCGCCCAGACCATGGTGGGCGTCCTGGTCCGCTCGTCCTTCTCCGCCGCCCGCCCCACCTGGTACCCGGCCGCCACCATGGTGGTATGCCTGGCGGTGACCGCCGGCGCCGGGGCGTGGGCGGCGCCGCTGTGGGGGGCGCGCGGCATCGCCGCCGCCAACGCCCTCGGCATCACCTGCGGCGCGCTGCTGCTGCTCGCGGGCGCGGGCCGCCGCCCGGTCGGCCTCGCCCGGCTCCGCACCGGCGGCGAACTGCTGAAGCTGGCCGGGGCCGGGGCGGGGGCCGCGGCCGTCTGCTGGTGGTGCGCGGCCCGCGTCGGCGACCCGGCCGCCGCGCTGGCCACCGGCTCCCTCGCGGCCACGGCCGCCTTCCTCGTGCTGGCCCGCGCCGCCCGCGTACACGGCTTCGCACCGCTGCTGCTGCTGTCGGCGCTGCTGCGCCCGCTGACCCGCTCCCTGACCCGAAGGCCGAGGCATGCCCGTTGACACCCCCGCCCTGTGGGCGGCGATGTACCACTCGGTCGGCGCCCGCGCCGACGCCCGCGAGGACGACCCGTACGGCATCACCGTCACCCCCCGGCGCCTGGAGCGGCAACTGCGCTGGCTGCGCGCCCGGGGGCTGCTCGGTGTCGGCATGGCGCAGTTGCTGCGGGCCCGCGCCGCCGGCGGCGGCACCCGCCTGGTGGGCCTCACCTTCGACGACGGGTACGCCGACTTCACCGAGGAGGCGCTGCCGCTGCTGCGCCGCTACGACTGCACGGCCACCGTCTTCGCCCTGCCCGGACGGCTGGGCGCCACCAACGACTGGGACCCGCTCGGTCCGCGCCGCCCGCTCCTGGACGAGGACGGCATCCGGCGCGCCCTGACCTGGGGCATGGAGATCGGCTCGCACGGCCTGCTCCACACCGACCTCACCACCGCCGACGACGACACCCTGCGCCGCGAGACCGCCGAGAGCCGCGACCTGCTGCGCGCGCTGACCGGCCGGGACGTGCCGGGCTTCTGCTACCCGTACGGGCGGTGCGACCAGCGGGTTCTCGACGCGGTGCGCGCGGCGGGCTACAGCTACGCCTGCGCCATCGACCCCGGCTCCCTGACCGGCCGTTACGCGCTGCCGCGCGTCCACATCGGCGAGGGCGACACCAGCTGGCGGCTGCACCTCAAACGCGGGCTGCACCGCTGGCGGCGCCGTCCGCCCGGCGACGGCCCGGGCGCCGGTTTCCTGCCCGAGGACCGCCCCGCCCTCCTCGCCCCGCCACGCCGCCCCCAGGACGAGGACACCTCCGCCCCCGACCCGTCCCCCCAGGCTCCCGCCCGGAGCCGCCCCGCACCCGGCCAGGAGGCACGGTGAGAGTCCTGCACGTCATCACCGGCCTCGGCGTCGGCGGCGCCGAACAGCAACTGCGCCTGCTGATCGGCGAGTTGGACGCCGACTGTGAGGTGGTCACCCTCACCAACCCGGGAGCCGTCGCCGAGGGGCTGAGCGCCGACGGCGTACGGGTGCACCACCTCGGCATGGCGGGCAACCGCGACCTGAGCGCCCTGCCGCGCCTGACCCGCCTGATCCGCCGGGGCGACTACGACCTGGTCCACACCCACCTCTACCGTGCCTGCCTGTACGGTCGGGCCGCCGCCCGCCTCGCCGGAATCCGCACCCTCGTGGCCACGGAGCACTCGCTCGGCGCCGCCACCATCGAGGGCCGCCCGCTCGGCGCCGGGGTGCGCGCCCTGTATCTGGCCTCCGAACGCCTGGGCACCTCCACGGTCGCCGTCTCCGCGACGATCGCGCGGCGGCTGCGCGCCTGGGGCGTGCCCGCCCGCCGCATCCACGTGGTGCCCAACGGCATCGACGCGGACCGCTTCCGCTTCGACGCGCTGCCGCGCACCCGGGCCCGCACCCTGCTGGCCCTGCCCCAGGACGCCTTCGTGATCGGCGGGGTGGGCCGCCTGGTCGCGGGCAAGCGCTTCGACGTCCTGGTCCGGGCCCTGCCCCATCTGCCCAGCGCCCATCTGCTTCTGGTGGGCGGCGGCGAACAGGAGGCGGCGCTGCGGGCGCTCGCGGCGCGGCTGGGGGTGGCCGGGCGGGTGTGCTTCGCGGGCGAGTGCGCGTACGAGGGCGGCGGCGGGGGCCTCGACCTGCCCGCCCTGCTCGCCGCGATGGACGTCCTGGCCTCGCCCTCGGCGGACGAGGCGTTCGGCCTGGCCGTGGTGGAGGCCCTGGCGGCGGGCCTGCCCGTCGTCTACGCGACCTGCCCCGCCGTCGACGACCTGCCGCCCGGACAGGCGCCGGGCGCGGTACGGGCCGACCCGGCGGGCTTCCTCACCGCGCTGCGGGCCACGGTCCAGGCACCGCCCGGCCGGCTGCCCGTGCCCCCGGCCGTCGCGCACTACACGGTCGCCGCCTCGGCGGCCCGGCTGAGGGCCGTCTACGAGGCGGCCCTGCACGGCACGACCCCCGTACTCGGCCGACACCACCCGCCGCCCCTTGCCACGGACACCCCGGACGGCCCGAACACCCCGCACAACACGGCCACTTCCGGCACCACCGCCACGTCCGGCACCCCCCATACCCCCAGTACCCCCCATACCCCCAGTACCCCCGACACCCCCGACCCCTCAGTCACGTCAGGAGTGAGCGCACGATGAGCCGACCCCCAAGCCCCTGGCGCCGGACGCGGTCGCACCCCGGCACCCGGCCGCTGCCGAGGTGGTGGCCGCTGCCGGTGTGCGCGCTGCTCGGCGCGGTCGCGGGCGGCGTGTACGGAGTGGCCCGGCCCGCCGAGTACTCCGCGACCAGCTATGTCGTGGTGACCCCCACCGGCAAGTCGGACCCCGCCACCGCCCTCGGCTTCGCCCAGGCGTACGGGCGGGTCGCCACCCAGGTCGCGGTGGTCGGCGACGCGCAGACATGGGCCGGGGTGTCCGCCGACACCATCCGCCGCAAGGTGCAGACGGCGACCTCCCCGGACGCGCCGATGATCGCCATCACCGGCACCTCGGGGCGGCCGGGCGAGGCGGCCGACATCGCCAACGCGGTGGCCCGCTCGCTGACCGTCAACGGCACGCACACCGAGGCGAGTACGGGCGTGCGTCTGGTGCAGTTCTCGCGCGCGGCCCGCCCCGTCGACCCCTCCTCGGCGTCCGCCTCCCTGACCGCGCTGGTGGGGGGCTGCGCCGGGGGTCTGACCGGCGGCCTGGTCCTGCTCGTACGGCCCGCCCGGCGCGAGCCCGCGCCCGTGCCGTCGCCCGCCCTGCCCGCCGGTGTGCCCCACGGCGGCGCCCGGTGACGCTCACGACGGTCCCGGACACCGCCCTGGTGGCCGAGGTGTGCACGGACAGCGGCCACTTCGCGGGGCTGGCCCGGCAATGGCGGGACCTGCACGGCCGCTGCCGCACGGCCACCCCCTTCCAGAGCCACGCCTGGCTGCACTCGTGGTGGACGTCCTACGGCGTGAGCGGCAGGCTGCGCCTGGTGCTGGTGCGCCGGGACGGCGAACTCGTCGCGGCGGCCCCGCTGATGCTGGTCTTCCGGCCCTTGCGCACCCTGGTGCCGCTGGGCGGCGCCATCACCGACTTCACGGACGTGCTCCTCGACGACTCCTGCGCCCCGCAGGCGGCGCGGGCGCTGGTGGCGGCGGTGCGGGAGGCGGCGGGCGGCGCGCTGGTGGACCTGCGCGAGGTGCGGCCGGGCGGCGCGGCCGAGCTGCTGGCCGCCCAGTGGCCGGGCAGGAGCGTCCGGCTGCCGGACTCGACGTGCCTGGAGCTGCCGGCCGCCCCCATGGACGGCCTGCTGGCGCGGCTGCCCTCGAAGGCGGCCCAGCGGGTACGCGCCAAACTCCGCAGGATCGACACGCTGGCGGTCGACGAGCGCGCGGTGGCGCCCGAGGAGGTGCCCGCCGTCCTGGACACCCTGCTCACCCTGCACCGGTTGCAGTGGCGCGGACGGGGGGTGACCCGCGAGCATCTGCGCCCCCGGTTCGCCGAGCACCTGGACCGCGCGGTGCGGCTGATGGTGGCTCAGGACGAGGCGGTGCTCACCGAGTTCCGCCTGGACGGCACGGTGGTGGCCGCCGACCTCACCCTCCAGTCGCCGTCGCTCTCGGGTGGCTACCTCTACGGCGCCCACCCCGTCCTGCGCGCGCACAAGCTCGACGTGGCGACGATGCTGCTGCGCACCTCCGCCCGCCGCACCGACGGCAGCGGACGGACCGTACTGAGCATGCTGCGCGGCACCGAGCCGTACAAGAACCACTGGCGCCCCGGCACGGTCCGCAACCAGCGCTTCCTGCTCGCCCACGGCACCCGCGCGACTCCCCTGCTGTGGTGGTGCGCGGGATACGTACGGGCACGGCGGTGGGCCGTGACGGTCGTACGGGGGCTGCGCGCACGGCGGCGGGCGGCGGCGCCCGGCGGGAGGCCCTCCCCGGGAGAGGCGCCCAACTCCCCACCGGGCACCGGAAAGTAGCAGCCGCCGAGAGGGCGGGGCAGGTCCCCGCCGGGCCATGTCCACCGGCCCGGCGGGAGGATTCACCACCGGAACGGCAGCCTCGCCCCCCAGAATTGCGGTCATGCTGATTCCTTCCGAACTCGTGTCCCTGGACGAGCGTGTGCACGCCTGGCTGCCCCACTCCCCCGGCACCTGGGGCATGGCCAACTGCGTGGTCGTGGGCTCCGAGTCCGACGCCCTGCTGGTCGACACTCCGTACACCGCCGGCCTCACGCACGCCCTGGTCGCGGCCGCCCGCCAGGTCCTCGCCCCCGGGGCCCGCTTCTCGACCGTCGTGAACACCCACGCCAACGGCGACCACAGCTACGGCAACGGCCTCTTCCCCGACGCGGAGATCATCAGCACCGAGGCGAACCTGGCGCACCTGTGCGCCGAGCCCACTCCCCCGCAGCTCCAGGCCGTACTCGACGGATGCCGGGCAGAGGTGCCCTTCGAGCGGTATCTGCTCGCGCACTTCGGCCGCTACGACTACGCGGGAATCGACGTCGTCCCGCCGACGCGCACCTTCAGCGGCCGCCTCGACCTCCTCGTCGGCTCGACTCCGGTCGAGCTGCACGAGGTGGGCCCCGCGCACACCGCCGGGGACCTGGTGGTGCACCTGCCGGAGAGCAGCGTGGTCTGCGCCGGGGACGTCCTGTTCGCCGGGGACGTGCCGGTGCACTGGGCCGGCCCCCTCGACGGGGTGATCGCGGCCTGCTCGCGCGTCCTCGCCCTCGACCCGCGCGTCGTCGTCCCGGGCCACGGGCCGCTGATGGGGCAGGACGACGTGCGCGCGTACATGGCGTACCTGGAGGAGGTGCGCGGACGCGTCCACGAGCTGCACCGCGCCGGTACCGGTGTGGAGGAGGCCGCGCGGGTGGTGCTGCGGGAGCTGCGGCGCCCGGGGCTCGGGCTGTGGGAGCGGCTCGCCGTCCTGACGGCCGTGGAGTACCGCCGTCTCGACGGCTCCACCGAGCCGTTGCAGCTGGTGAACGTGCTGGACGCGGCGGTACGGCTCGCCCCGGACTGCGTACCGGAAACGGTCGCCGGGCGGCCGGAGCTGGTGGCGGGGCTGCGGGACCGGCTGCCGGGCGGGCAGGCGGTCGCGGCCGAGGGCTGACGGCCCCGCGCGGCGGGCCGGAGGTACCAGGGGCACCGGGGGCCTCCCCCGGGCCACCGGCCCCCTCCCCCACCGCCCCTCACGCCGCGCTGCGGGCGGCTCTCCCCTCGCGCGGGGGTGCGGCCACGCCCGGGCAGTCGAACGGGGTGAGGACGAAGGTCAGACGCGTCAGTCCCAGCGCGTGGGCGCGGGTCGGGATCTCCTCGACCAGCCGGCAGACCTGGAGGCCGCGACGCGGATCGGGGTGGCGCAGTACGCGCAGGGGGCCCTCGGGGTGGGCGAGGTCCGCGGCGCCGTCCGGGGCGCAGCCGTCGAGCGCGTCGCGGCACAGGGCGCGCAGCGACGGGCGCCGGTGCACATCGGCGTGCAGGGCGCGCAGCGCGGAGTCGTACGGGTACTGCTCGCGCGCCGCCGCCAGCGCGGACAGCAGCGAGATCCGCCAGTCGGCGTGGTTGGCGAGGATGCTCCCGGCGTCGGGGTGCAGCAGGCCGAACCGCAGGAAGCTGGCGGCCGGGTCGGCGTCCGGGTGGGCGCTCAGCCCCGCGAACAGGTCGTGGTAGGCGTCGTTGGCGGCCTGCACCTCCCATCGGTGGTCGATGAGCAGGGCGGGCAGCGACAGCGCGTTCATCATGACGTCGTAGTCGGCGAGGACGGCCTGCGCGGCCTTGCACGACGCCCGCCCGGCGTGGGCGGAGGGCCTGCGCACCCGGGCGGGAAAGCGGCCGACGGTGAGCCGGAACAGCCGCTCCACCTGGTAGTCCGACATCTCCAGAACGTCGGCGAGGGCGAGGAGCTTGCCGTCGGTCCACTCCTTGACCCGGCCGCGCTCCCAGTTGCCGTACGCGCGCGAACTGACCCCGAGCCGCTCGGCCACGGCCTCCTGGCTCAGCCCGAGGCGGCTGCGGCGGCCTCGGATGAGCTCCTGGAGCGGTTCGGGGCGCGCGGCCCGTCCGCCCGTCCCCGCCCGCGCCGGTTCCTCCAACCCCAGGGCCTCACGCGTACCCACCGTCATGGCCATCCCCGTCCCCGTCCCCGTTGTGCGAGATCTCGGACCGCCGCCCTGGGGGGCGATGGTCCCGCGAAGTCCCGCGCGGCGACGTCGTATTGACACTCCGTCACCTTTGCCGTGATCCTGCAACTCCCCCACCACCCATGTCAACCAGGCTTTCCCACCGGGGAAAGCCGGCTTTGCCCCGGGGGGTGGGTTCAAGCCGCCGCAGTCGTTACGCTCGGGCCTTCGAGGAGCGACGGCGGGGTACGACCAGGGGGTGCCGTGACTGACGCCTGCGGGCTCGACGCGATGCTGGACCGCGTGCGGGCCCTGATCGAGGAGCTGGAACGGCGGCCGGAGGATGTCCTGGACGCCGGGGAGCTCTCCTACGCGTCGGGAGTGCCGCCGACGGACGTACGGGAGCTGCTCGCCGGGGGCCGGGTGGCGGACCCCGGGGTGGCCGCCCGTGTCCAGCAGCGCCTGGAGCTCCTGATGAACACCCGCAGGAGGTGCGGCGACGGCATCGTGCGGCCGGTGGGGGAAGCGGTGGCCCCGCACACCCAGGCCGAGATCGCCCAGGGCATCGGCGTCACCCCCCAGGCACTGCGCGCCTACCGCAAACCGGACCACCCCGCCGTCCCCAGCGTCCATACGGTTCTCGGCATCAGCGAGTGGTTCCGGGTGCACTCCGGCTGGCTCACCGAACCGGCCGATCGCGCCCTGGCCCGCGTCCTGCGCGAGCGGCTCCAGGAGCTGGAACGGCAGTCCGCCCAGCGGGAGATGGAGCGGCTCCTGCACGACAGGGGCGTACGCGCCCACGCCTTCCGGGCGGTCGGCGCTCTCCCCCGGCAGAAGCTGGAGGCGCTGATGACCCTGCTCGGCTGCGACCCCGACAACACCGATCCCGCCGAATCCCCCGGCACCCCGCCGCTGGGCGCCACCCCCGGCCGCTGACCCGCTTCCCCTGCAAGCCCCGCCCCCACCAGGGACTTCCCCGTACTCCACCTCCAGGCACCCGGGCACCCCCGTCAAAACGACCATGGCGAGAACCATCCCCCCTCGGCACGGCTCCTTGACGCCCCCACTCCCCTCCCGGTAGAAGCGGGGCGCGCGGCGTCACGCCCGTCCGCCAAGTGACCGGATCTCGCTGGGAAAACCCCGTTCCGGAAGCGCCGTTTCCTGGTGGAGTTCCCACTCCTTCGATAGGCATCGTGTCCCGCGCACAACGCGGCAGCACGGCAAGAGCCACGAGCAGGAGGGGGATCCATGCACAGCCTCGCGTCACCGGACCGGGAGATCGGGTACGAAGGCCGGAGCGTGGTGTACGAGACGTGCTGGCCGGAGGGTCCGCAAGGGGAGGACGGGCTGCTGTTCAGCAGTCTGGCCACCGCGCAACGCCAGGCGGAGCACGCCTATCTGCGCGTGGCGGGGAGCGGTCCGTCCGGCGCCGCGCCGCTCGCACCGCGCGGCGGCACCGGACGCCTGTCGTGGTTACGGCAGGACGCGCACGCGTCGCGGGCGTACGAGACGTGGAGTCTGCTCGACGGGGGTGAGCGAACTGTGGTCTCCATCAGCGCACGGCCCGTCCACGACAGCGCGGTACCGCCCGCGACCGTGACGACCTGGCGGACGTTCCCCCTGCCGCCCGCCCCGCCCCACCACACGCGGGGCAGGCCCGCCCACTGCCGGGCGAGCCCCGTCCACCGTGCCGCCGCTCCCCCGGGACCGGCGGCCGTACCGTACGACTCCCCCGGCCGGGAGGTGCCATCGGCGTCCCCGGTGTTCTCTGTGCCCTCGGGGTCTTCGGGGTCTTCGCGGTCTTCGATGTCCTCGGTGTCCTCGGTGTCCTCGGTCGAGGAACTGCTGGCCCGCTTCCGCGACCACCCGGACCTGTCGGAGTCCATGTACGCGCTGTGCGGATTCGACATGTCGTGCCGCGACCACGGGGAGGTGCTGAGCGTGCCCTCGGGCGTACCGGTGGAGGGCTTCGCCGGGGACGACGTCGGCGGCACCTACTTCCTGTGCGGCGACCCCGCCGGGCAGCGCGCCGTGGTGTACGCGAGCCCCGAGGGCGAGGGCGGCCTGATCGCGGACAGCCTCGGCGACGCGCTGTGCGTCATCGTCGGGCTGCCCGGCTGGCAGGACTGCCTGCGGTTCTCGGGCGGCGGCAGCCTGACGGCCATGCGGGCGGCGGCGGCGTACCTGGAGAACGACCTGCGCCGGGTCGAGCCGCACCTCACGGCGCGCCGCAGACACCTGGCCGCCGCGCTCTGCCTAGACCTGCCGCCCGTCCACCTGCTGCTGGCCCGGCTGCGGGACGCGGTCGCGCGGACCAGCCCCTCGTACGTCCTGAGGACCGCCCGGGGGGACACCTGCACGTCACTGTTCGGCACACTGACACCTGCCGACAACCCGGGCTGGAGCGGCCCGTAGCGACCGGATCGCCCGACCGGGGCGATCCGCGATTATCACGGCGTGATAGGTCGGCGACCGCCCCGAGCAGGTCGCTGGATCTATCACGCCGTGATAGATCGCGGGATTTTCCGGGCCGGGGGAAGATCCCGCGCGATCGTCGCCGGCCCGGCGCCATCAATGGCCGCCGACCGCGGTCAGTCCGGCCGTTGATGACCGATCACCGTCCGCGCATCGCCGTCAGCGGTTCACTGTCGGCCCGTCACCGTCAGCCGGCCGTCGACGATTCCGTCGAGGCGGCTCCCCGGTCCCGGGCCGCCTCCTCCTGGAGCCGTTCCACCATCCGGCCACGCTCTACGGCCGTCATCCGCGAGATAGCGATCTCCGCACAGGCGACGCCATCGGTCCAGGGCATCTTGACGACGGGCCGAGCGGGGGCGGAAGGCGCCTCGGGACGCTGGGCCGGGAAGTCGCCTCCGGCGGAAGCAGGGACCGGATTATCACGCCGTGATAGGTCGGCCACTCCCCCGGCGGCCGTCGCGCCTCCGGCCACCGACCCGGACGCGGGAACAGCAGAGGCGGTACCGGCCCCCACGACCGCTCCCGAATTATCACGCCGTGATAGGTCAGCCTCGGGCTCGCGGCTGTCACGGCGTGATAGGTCCGACTCAGCCTCGCGATTATCACGGCGTGATAGATCCGGATCCGCCTCGCGGCTATCACGGCGTGATAGGTCCGCTTCCCCCTCGTGGCTATCACGCCGTGATAGCTCACGGTCCTGCGTCGCCGTCACCGACTCCTGCGGCGACGCCGAACCCGATCCGGACACCGCCTCCGGCCGCCCCGGCTCCCTCGTCAGCTCCTCCGTGGACCTATCACGGCGTGATAGGTCGGCCGCCCGCCTGCTCGCCTCCCGGCGTTCCTCCGCCGCCGCCGCCCGGGCGTCGGCCTGGGCGCGCTGCTGCTCGGCGTCGTACTTCGACAGGTTCCGTACGTGCTCGACCTTGCGGCGGCCCTCCAGGAGATCGGCCTGGAGCTCCGGGGTCAGGTCGAGGACCGACAGCTTGGAGGAGATCGTGGACTGGGCGATGCCGAGGCGCTTGGCGGCGCGGCTCTGGGAGCCGTAGAACTCCACCAGCTTCTTCAGCGCGTGCGCCTGCTCCAGCGGGTTCATGTCGTCGCGGTGGACGTTGGCGACGAAGGCCGCTTCGAGGAGCGCCTCATCGGTGGAGACGAGCGCGTTGTCGACGCTGACCCGCACCGTGGGGACGCCCGCGAGTTTGGCGGCGGCCAGCCGCCGGTGACCGTCGATGACGATGTAGCGGGTGTCGGGGTCGAGGTCGTCGGCCCGGTCGGGACGCTCGCGCAGGTACGCCTCGACGGAGGCGATGGTGATGGCGTTGACGAGCCCGATCTCACGGATGCTGTCGGCCAGGCCGTCCAGGTCCCGGAGCTGCTCGCGCGGGTTGTCGGGGTTCTGGCTGATGCGGCCGACCGGCAGTTCGGTGGGGTCGGGGACGCCGGCGGTGGGGGCGACCGTGACGGCGCCGATCGCGGCCCGGCGGGCGGAGACCGCCCGCGCCTGCCCGAACGACGAACCGGCTCCGAGGTTCTTGGCCTTGCTGCTCACTTGCTGATCTCCCGGGCGAGGGCGCGCAGCCCCACGGACTGGTCGCAGCGCGGGGCGTACGACAGGAGCGGACGCTTGACCCGTACCGCTTCCTTCTGTTCCTTCAGGTCTCCGATGACACCGACGACGCGAGGGTCCTTGATGTCCATCCAGGACTGGAGGGAGGACGTGGCGATGTAGCCGCGCCGGGCGTCGTAGTGGTTGACGACGATGCCGAGGTAGTCGAGCTCCAGGGCGAGGTCGGTCCGCATGTCCTCTATCTGCGACGTCAGCAGGTCGTAGGCGTCGGCGCTGCTGTCCTCGGCCTGGACGACGATGAGGGTGCCGGAGTTGCCCGGTACCTCGTCGGGGCGGCGGCGTCCGTAGTAGGCGGCGGCGTCCATGCTCAGGCCGAGGCTGGGCGGGCAGTCGATGAGGATGACGTCGTAGTCGGCCTCGACGGGGGCCAGGGCCCGCTCCAGCGCGGCTTCCCGGGCGCGTACCGAAGCCAGGCGTACGTCGAGGAGGAAGGCGTCCGTACAGGCGGGCAGGAGGTGGAGGCGGTCGCCGAAGCGGTCCTGGTCAATGGCGACGATCACCTCGCGCAGCTCGCCCTTGGCATCGCCCGCCATGTGGTTGGTGAGGGAGTCACCGCCCATGGGGAGGGGCTCCTGCCCGAGTTGCTTGGTGAGGTGGCCCTGCGGGTCGAAGTCGACGAGCAGGACGCGCTGGCCGAGGCCGGGCAGGTCTTCGAGGGCGAGGGGGTCGTTGCCCCGGTCGTTCTCACCGTCGCCGAGGAGCGCCGCGAAGTGCTTGGAGACGCGTACGGGCATGAGGGTCGCGGGGTCCTCGGCGAGCGCCTCACCCGTACCGGCGGTGATGGCGGTCTTGCCGACGCCGCCCTTCTGGTTGCAGACCACGATGCGCCGCACGATCGCGGGGCGCCGCACGGCGGGGGCGGGATGGTGGTCGAGCCATACCTGTACGGACTGGGCGAGGCCCTGGATGAGGGAGACGCCCCGGTCCTTGCAGTCGCTGCGGAAGCCGGACCACTGCTCGGCGGGCAGGAAGGTGGCGAACGACTCGGCGCCGGAGGTGTCGATGGGGGAGAGGTTCGAGCCGAGGCTGCGCCAGGTCGTGATGCCGGTCTCGACGGCTTCCTGGATGTCGACCCCCAGCTGGGCGGCCCGGATCTTCAACTCCTGGCGGAGCCGCAGGGGAAGCTTCGAGACGACCTTCTCCCGGTCGCTTCTGGATGCAGGTGAGGTGGGTGAGGTCATGGAACGTAACTGTACTAACGCCGAAGATCCTTTGACGGACCGACACGTTAGCTTTCTGACTTTGGAGGTGGGGGAGAGGGGGATGAAACACCCCAATAGGGATGAAGTGGGCGGCGGGGGAGGGGAGTTATCACGGCGTGATAGGTCGAGGACCGCGTGACAGGTCGAGAGCGAGCTATCACGCCGTGATAGATGGCCGCCGCGCGCGGAACGCACCTCGATGCTCGAACGCCCTGCCAAAACGATCCGTCACCCCGTTGAATGCACCTCATGCGCACACGGGGTCCCCACCAGTCCAGCAGAGCCCGCACGGCCTTCCTGGCGGCCCTGCTGACGCTGTGTACGGCCGCCTGCGGCCCTTCGCGCGCGTCCAACACCCCCAGCGGCTCCAGCGGAACCCAGAGCCGGTCATCACCCCATACGGGCTTCCCCATCCGCTACGAACTCCCCTCCGCCCCCGACCGCTCCGACGCCGCCTTCCTGCGCGGCCGCCGGATCCTGGAGCGCGCCTCCGCCGACCTCGGCACCCTGGTCCCCGCCGCACGCCTGGGCCACGCCGTGGAGGTGGTCGCCCGCTCCTGCGCCGGGGAGGGCTCGGGTTACGACCCCGAGGCCCGGCGGATCGAGATCTGCTACGACGACGTGGCCCAGGAGCTCGCCCTGTTCGTGGCGGCGGGGGTGCGCCCGGCGGATGACGAGGCCGCTGCCGTACTCACCGAGACGTACTTCCACGAGGCGGGGCACGCCCTCACGGACGTACTCGGCCTGGACCTCGGCGACCGGGCGGAGGAGGACGCGGCCGACGAGTTCGCCGCCCTGATGCTGATCCGGCGGGGCGCTGCGGGCCGGCAGGAGCTTCGCACGGCGGCCCGGGAGTACGAGCTGTCGGCGGCGGCCGAGAAAGCGGATCGCGGTTCGGACGGCGGCCCGGGTGACGAGCCGGGGGAGAGGTCGGCCGACGAGCACTCCTCAGACCTCGTCCGAGCCGCCCACCACCTCTGCCACCTCCATGGCGCCGACCCCGCCCACACCACCGGCCTGGTCGGGACGGAGCTGCTCCCGCGTGAGCGGGCCAGTCGCTGCGGGGAGGAGTGGCGCACGGTGCGCGAGACCTGGCAGAAACGTCTCGCTTCGGTCGCTGGGCGCAGTGACCGTAAGCCCGCCGGGCCCAGCGACTGAAGCGACCGGAGCGACTCAAGGCCGGAGATGGCTCAGGCCAGAAAAAAAACGAAAAAGAAGGCCCAGGAGGCGATGACCGGCGGGGGTGACCGCTGTCGGAGCGACGGAACCCGCCGCAGCGACTGAAGCGACCGAAGCGACTGAGGCCCGGACCTTTTGGCGTGTCCCGGACCAGTCGCAGGGGCAGGTGCGGAGTTCGGTCGCTTCAGTCGCTTGAGTAGCTGGACCCGAAGACCCTTCGGTCGCTGCCCTTCAGTCGCTGCCGAGCCCTTCAGTCGCTGTTACGCCCGGTAAGGGTGACGGCGATTTGGGCGTTTTGCGCTCCCAGCTACTGAAGCGAGCGACCGTAAGGGCTTCAGTAGCTGTTCAGTCGCTGCCCTGAAACCGCAGGTCAGAGCCGCAGAGGCCAGCTGAACAGCGACTGAAGCGACTCAGGCTCCTATATTAGGTAGCCGTTTTTGTATTTTCCTCGTATGCGCGTGGGAGTTATAAGTAGGGGTTTTTAGTCGCTGTCAGTCGCTTGTGGATCTCTACATGGCCTCTGACCTGGTGTTTTAGGCAGCACCGAAGACAGCGACTGAAAAACGCTCAGTCGCTGCCCTTCGGTCGCTGGTCGCTCGTTGAGCAGCTGGGCCCGATCCCGGCGGCCGCCCCCGCCGACGCCCGACACGGCAGGCGTTTTCCGTGGGCCTGCGCTCACCCGCCCCCATGCTTCGCTAACCTATGTCCGTCGTTGAGTCGCTTCAGTCGCTGAGTAGGGGAACCACATGACTGCTGAGCTGCGGTTTTCACGCAGCGACTCAGAGCAGTCAGCCCTTGAGCCGACTCTTGCTGAGCTCGCGGCCACGGGCCCGCTCGCCCTGGCCCTGGGCTGCGCCGCCCGGGACTGGCCGGTGCACCCCCTCGCGCCGGGCCGCAAAACGCCCGTGGCCAACTGCTCGCGCTGCCGCCTCCCGGGCCACACGCACGAGGGCTGCCCCTGCACCGCCGCCGGTCGCTGGTGCCACGGCTTCCACGCCGCCACCGCCGACCCGGGCCTGGTCGACCGCTGGTGGGGTGGTGACGGCGAGCTCGGCGTCGCCGTCTCCTGCGGGCCCGCGGGCCTCGTCGTGATCGACGTCGACGACCACCCCCAGCCGCTCCCGGCCCGCGACCGCATCCTGCCGGGCATCGCGATCCACGACGACGTCGATCTGCGGGGCATGTCCAACGGCTTCCACACGCTGGCCGTCCTGGCCGCCCTGCGCGGCGAGAAGAGCCCGGCCGACGACACCTCGACCCTGCGCGTGCGCACCCCCTCGGGCGGGCTGCACGTCTGGTACCGGGCCCTTCCCGACGGCCGCCGCTGGCACTCCTCCGTGGGCCAGGGCGGCGGCTGCTCCCTGGCCTGGCAGGTCGACGTACGGGCGCACGGCGGCTACATCGTCGCTCCGGGAACCGTCACCCCCGCCGGGAGGTACACCCCCCTGGAAGGCGCGGGGGAGCCCGCCCCGCTGCCCGCCTGGCTCGCCGGCGAGCTGGAGCGCACGGGCCACCTGCGGGTCCGGCCGACGCCCGTGGCCAAGCCCCCGCACCGCCCCGACCGCGCCCGCCAGGCCGTCATCGCCGCCGGCGGCGGCCGCGAGCAGGCCACCCGGGTCCTCGCCGCCGCCCTGGCCGAGGTCGCCGACTGCGCGGCCGTGGCCGAGGGCGCGGGCTTCACCGACAAGCTCAACCGGGCCGCCTACACCGTCGGCGGGCTCGTCGCGGCCGGATACCTGGGACAGGACGCGGGGGAGCGGGTGCTGCTGGAGGCGGCCGAGTACGCGCGTCCGGGCCAGGAGCGCCGGGCCGCCCCGATCGTGCGCGGCGGCATGACCGCGGGCCTGCGCCGCCCCCTGGAACTCCGGAGCCGCCCGTGAGCGCCACCGGCAAGGGCGGCGGCCGCGGACGGGCCCACGAGGACGTGCTCTTCGACTTCGACCCGCAGACGGTCGCCTCGCAGATCCTGGCGCACGCCCCGGACTCCCCGTCCGGGGAAGCCCTGTTGCCCGCTCAGACGGGCAGCCAGGGCCCTTCCGAGGCCCGTCCCGCCCACGCCCGGGCCTCCGCCCAGGCCATGCCGGTTCAGGACGCGTCCGCGCACCCCCACTCCGCCGCCCGCACGGGCCTGCTGCCCGACACCCTCACCGACCGGGGCAACGCCAAGCTGTTCGTGCGGCTCTTCGCCGACGACTACCGGCACGTGCCGGGCCTCGGCTGGTACCGCTGGGACACCACGCGCTGGCAGCTCGACGAGGACGACACGGTGATGTGGGCCGCCGGAGACCTGGCCGAGAACATCGCCGACAGCGACCCGCGCGGTCTCTACACCGCCCAGGCGCTCCAGCAGCACCGCCGCCGGGCCCTGTCGACGTCCGGGATGAACGCGATGCTGGCGCAGGCCCGTTCGGCGCCCGGGATGGTCCTCAACGCGGCACTGCTGGACGCCGACCCGTACGCGCTGTGCACCCCCGCCGGGATCGTCGACCTGCGCACCGGCCTGCTGCGCACGCCCGACCCGAACAAGGACTTCCACTCCCGCTCGACCTCGACCGGGCCCCGCCAGATGCCGACCCCGCGCTGGAACCGGTTCCTGACCGACACCTTCGGCGAGGACGCCGAGTCCGCCGAGATGATCAGCTTCCTGCATCTGCTGCTCGGCTACTCGATCACCGGCGATGTCGGCGGACAGATCATGCCGTTCCTGTTCGGATCGGGCAAGAACGGCAAATCGGTCCTCCTGGACGTGGTGATGAAGCTGCTCGGCGACTACGCCGACGCCGGGCCCCCCGGCTTCCTGATGGCCCGCCCCTTCGAGGGGCACCCCACGGACCTCGCCGAGCTGCACGGGCGGCGCGTCATCGTCTGCTCCGAGGTCAAGCCCGGCGACAAGTTCGACGAGGCCCGCGTCAAGCTGCTCACCGGCGGCGACCGCATCAAGGCCCGCCGGATGCGCCAGGACTTCTTCAGCTTCCAGCCCACCCACAAGCTCTGGCTGCTCGGCAACCACCGCCCCGAGGTCGGCACCGGTGGCTTCGCCTTCTGGCGCCGCATGCGGCTGATTCCCTTCGAACGCGTCGTCTCCGACGAACGCAAGATCGACAACCTGGCGGACGTCCTGGTCACCGAGGAGGGCCCGGGCATCCTGAACTGGCTGATCGAGGGCGCCCGCCGCTACCTGGGCGGCGACAAGGACCTCACCGGGCCCGAGCGCGTACGGATCGCCACGACCGTGTACGCGGAGACCGAGGACCACACCGGGCGCTTCTTCGAGGAGACCTGCGCCCTGCACCCCGACCACCGGGCGGAGCAGACCCGCCTCTACGCCGCGTACCGGGCCTGGTGTCAGAATGAGGGGGCACCCGTCATCACCTCCCGCGCGTTCGCCGCGCGCGCACGCGAACTGGTCGGGCTGGCCTCGCCCAAGGAGATGATCTTGTCCAATTCGCGGAAGTACTACCCGGGCATCGGACTGCTCGCCGACGAGGAGAGGGCATGAGCTCCCTGATCACGGACGACGAGATCAGCCACGAGACCGAGCTGGTCTGGCTGGAGGACATCTCCCGTCTGGACTACGTACGCCAGAGCCTGGACCGGCTGCCCACCCGGCGCAGCAAACCGGCCTACCACCGCGACGGGCGGATGGTCGGCTACGCGCTGCTGGGTCCCAAGGCCAAGGCGTCCCCGTCCTCGGGCACCTGGCGCCGCCGCGTGTTCTGGGTGCTGCCCCACGACCGCGACAGCGAACCGGACGGTCTGTACGCCACGGGGGCGCCGGCCGAGGCCATCGACCCGCGCACGCTCGCCCCGGGCAGCAAGGGCCGCAAGACCGAGCGCTCCGAGGGCGGCCCGCCGTCCTCGGCGATGCGTGAGCTCGGGATAACGCTCCCGCTCTGAGTGCCGTTCTTTGACCCCCGTCTGCGCCCAAATGCCCGGCACGGACGCCCGCACGCCGGAGCCGCGCCCATCTACCAGGTGGCCCCCGCCGGCTGCCGCGTCGTCGCGTTGAGCCGGTTGAACAGGTTCGTCAGGGCGATCATCAGGGTGAGCGCGGCGAGCTGGCGCTCGTCGTAGTGCCGGGCGGCCTCGTCCCACACGGCGTCCGGCACCGGGTCGGGCCGGTCGGCCAGCCGGGTCGCGGCCTCGGCGAGGGCCAGTGCCGCGCGCTCGGGCCCGGTGAAGCAGCCCGCCTCGCGCCAGGCGGCCACCGCGTGCAGCCGCTGGTCGCTCTCCCCGGCCTTCCTGGCGCTCGCCACGCCCCCGTACACGCAGTAGCTGCACCCGTTGATCTGACTGGCCCGCAGATGGACCAGCTCCAGAGTCCTCTGGGGCACCCCGCCCTGCTTGGCGGCCTCGAAGACGTCGAGCAGCGGTCGCATCGCGCCGGGCAGCACCACGGCGGGGTTGCGCATCCGGGCCGGGCGCCCCGTGGTCGGAGCGGTCATCAGTGCCTCCTCGTGCTCGTCTCACCCAGCCCAACGAGCCAGTACGGCAAACGGGACGACACCGACGCCGCGAAAGCGCCCGAACAGAAAGAACCGGGCTGTCGGCACCGACCCCCACAGGGTCGGTGCCGACAGCCCGGTGTGCCCGGACCGGGCCGCGCGCGGCGGCGCCGGACCGGGAACCTCAGCTGCCGGAGGCGGCGTTGCCCGAGAGCACCGGGATGTTGTCCACGATGTGTGAGAGCTGCGCGTCGTCCTGCTGCTGGGTGGAGTTCTCGGTGCACTGCTGGTTCTGCTGCTGGGTGAGGACGTAGATGTCCTGGATGCCCACGTTGACCAGCGCCACGATGTTCTGCACGTCGGCCTTCTGGAGCACACCGAGGCAGAGCTTGTTCAGCGAGCCCTGGACGAGGCTCATCTGCGGGCTCATGTCGCCCTCGGTCTTCGACTGGCCATACGCCTGACGGCTCTCGTTCCCGTCGTACGCCGTGGGGCCGTCGTCGTTCCCGATGGCCATGGCCTGGGGCGCCACCATCATCGTGACACCGGAGATGGCTGCGGCAACGGTCGCGGCCGACCACAACTTCTGCATGTTGGCTCCTCTTGAGTCAGACTCCAGGGGCGGAGATCTGTAGCCATCAACGGACGCGACCGGCGGCGGTTGCTGTCCGTGACGATGAATAGCCCGAATGGCGCAGTCGAGCGGTGAACCGGCCCGCCGCACGGTATGGGTGTCGGGAATCTCCCGCGAGAAGTCGAGGTGACAGATGTCACAGCCCGAACACGCTTGGCACCGACAGGCGTTCATCCCCGCCAGCCGCAAGGAGAGCCCCGCGCCCGCCGCTGCCGCGCCGCCCCTCTACCGCGAACTCGTCGCGGTCTGGGCCGCGCAGGGCCGCACCCTGCCCGGCGGCCCAGACCGCGAGTGGCGGGACGTGACCGCCCGCCCCTGCTGGCCGGTCTGAGCGCCCGGCAACGGGTACGTCGAAGGGCCGCACCGGCCGGCGAGGCGGTGCGGCCCTTCGACGTCGTGTCAGCTGCCGCTTCCGCCGTTGCCCGACAGGAGCGGGATGTTGTTGAGGATGTGCGAGAGCTGCCCGTCGCCCTGCTGCTGGGTGGAGTTCTCGGTGCACTGCTGGGTCTGCTGCTGGGTGAGGATCGGGATGTCCTGGATACCCACGTTGACCAGGGCGAGGATGTTCTGCACGTTGGCCTTCGCCGGCAGGGCGATGCAGGGCTTGTTGAAGGAGCCCTGGATGAGCGCGATCTGCGGGCTCATGTCCCCGTACGTCGCGGAGTTGCCGTAGTACTGCATCGCGCTGTTGCCGTTGTACGCCGTGGGGCCGTTCTCGTTCCCGATGGCCAGGGCCTGGGGCGCCGCAGCCGCCGAAACTGCGACGACGGACGCGGAAACGGCGGCTGCCGCCATAGCCTTCTTGAACACGCTGGTCCCTTCCTCATGGAAGCCCCGTCCGGAATGGAGCCCCGTCCGGAGCTGTCGGAGCTAGCTGGATCAACTGACTTGTCGCGCTATGGTTTCCCCCCTTCACCCGTACGGCCGACGCGGTACCACCCCCGGGGTTGACCGGCGCGGTGCCTCAACCGCGCCGGGTGGCGGACATGTTGGGGCGCCGGTGCAGATGCAGGAACGACAGACGGGTGTTCGTCTCGGCGGTGCGCGGATGGGTCGGGGCGGACGCGGCGGGGGCGGCCGGGCGCTCACCGAGCCCGGCGAACAGATGCCAGTCGTCCGGCGGCACCCGCCACGACAGCCGCCCCGCCGCCGTGTGCACATGCACCAGCGACCACCCCGTACGCTCTGCGGTGACATCACCGCCGTGCAGCCGCGCCACGTACGAGATCAGGGCGGCGCGTTCCTGGTGCAGGGCGTCCAGCTGGTGGTGCAGGGCCGCCAGCCGGTCGACGAGCCTGAGCTCCCGCTCGCTCCAGAATCCGCGGCGCCGCCGTCTGCCGGTGCCCGCGTCAGGCGCGCTCGCGCGCTTCAAAGGACCTCCTGGTGGTGAGAAACGAAACGGAATGATAAACGGCCTGCATACGCGCGCCCCCGGGGCGCGCCGCGTGGCAGCGTGAATTCGCTTCCCCACCGATCGGGTGAATGGGCGTCACTAAACTCCACCAAGGCAGTTGATCGGAGTGCGGTAAACGCGTGAACTCCTCTCTCCAGAAAAGGAACACCCAGTGATCAAGAAGGTTATGGCGGCTACGGCGGTCACCGCGTCCATCCTCGGCGCCGCGGCCGTCACCGCTCCTCAGGCCATGGCCATCGGGAACGACAACGGCCCCACCGCCTACAGCGGCAACGGCTCGAAGCAGGCCTACGGCAACCAGAAGACCGAGGGCGACATGAGCCCGCAGCTCAGCCTGGTCCAGGGCACGCTGAACAAGCCGTGTGTCGGCCTGCTCCAGAAGCTCGACATCCAGAACATCGTCGCGCTGGTCAACGTGGGCCTGCAGGACATCTACGTCCTCACCCAGCAGCAGAACCAGCAGTGCACCGAGAACTCTTCCCAGGAGGAGGGCGACGCGCAGCTGTCGCACATCCTGGACAACATCCCGGTCCTCTCGGGCAACGGCGCCTCCGGCAGCTGATCCCCGCTTTCCGGCGAGTTCACTGAGTGACCGGGCTGCCGGCACCTCCTTTCCCGGGGTGCCGGCAGCCTCGTCTTCTTTTGTCCGCTTTTGGCGTGCTGCTTTCCCGACGGCCTCTTAGCGCGTTGCGGTGTCCTTGCCCGTAGCGGCGCGGCTGCCAAGCGAGTGAATATGCGGTATGCCCCCGGGCGCTGGTTTCCTTTACCGCAGCGGATCGTTATCAATCCGTCAGCGGTGCCTCTCCTGTGCGCCGTGCGCGGATAATTCTCGCGCGCCTTTCTCAAAGGAAAGAGAAACAAGTGAAGTACATGAAGACCGCCACTGTCCTGGCCGGCCTCGTCATGGCCGCCGGCGCGGCCACCCCGGCCCTCGCCGACGCCGGCGCCAAGGGCGTGGCGGCCAACTCCCCGGGTGTCCTGTCGGGCAACGTCATCCAGGTCCCCGTTCACATCCCCGTGAACGTGTGCGGCAACACCATCGACATCATCGCGCTGCTGAACCCCGCGTTCGGCAACGAGTGCAAGAACGACTGACACCGCACCAGGGACTTCTCCCGCCGGCTTCGGGACGTGCGGCGGCATACCCCGAAGCCGGCTCCCGAACCGAGAGCGCGAGCAGACCGTGAGCCCCCAGGAAGGCACCGCATTGCGACAGGTCATCAAAAAGACGCTGTTCACCGCCATGGCGGCGAGCAGCGTTCTCTCCATGAGCGGCGCCTGCGCTCACGCGGCGGATGCGCATTCCGAAACCGGTGATTCCCCCGGCGTCCTGTCCGGCAACTCCATTCAGGCGCCCCTGGACGTCCCGGTGAACGCCTGCGGAAACTCCGTCAACCCAGTGGGCGCCCTCAACCCGTCGTTCGGCAACGATTGTTCGCACCGGCCGGACGGGCACGACGCCTACGAGCGGGCGTACGAGCGTGCCTACCAGCGGTACGACGACGAGGACGAGGGCGACGACGGCCCGTACGGACGCGGACGCGGCGGAGACTACCGAGACGACCGCTACGACGACCGCCACGAGCACGGCCGCGGCTACGGACACGACCACGGCCGCGACCGGGACTACGACCGCGACCGGGGCCGGGAGTCCGGCTACGGAGACCAGTACGGCTACGGCTACGGCGACGACCACCGCCGGGACGACTACCGCGGGGGCTACCGCCATGAGGAGCGCCACCACGCCGCGCCCTCCGGCACCCACGCCGAGACGCACGGCTCCCCGGGCGTCCTGTCCGGCAACGCGATCCAGGCGCCCGTCAAGGCACCGGTGAACCTCTGCGGCAACACCGTCAACATCATCGCGCTGCTCAACCCGGCGTTCGGCAGCACGTGTACGACCAAGGAAAGCGCCGGCCCCCGCCACGCGCGCCCCCCGCACCACCCCCACCCGGCCCCCCGGGCACACGCCCCGGCACCGCCGCCCGCGGCTCCCGCCCCGGCCCCGCACCACACCGTGCCCCAGCACCCCGTGACGCCCGCGCCCGTGGTCCACGCACCCCAGCCGCACCACCCGGCACCGCACCACAACCCGGCCCACCACCCGGCACCGCACCCGCCGGTGGCGCACGCACCCGCGCCCAAGCCGCCGGTGCACCACGTCCCGACGGCGAAGCCCCCGGTGCACCACGAGCACGCGAAGCCGCCGGTCCACCACCACCCGGCCGTGCCCAAGCCCCCGGCCCCCAGGCCTCCGGTGACGCAGGTACCGCCCGCCCACCAGCCGCCCGCGCCGCAACCGCCCGTGGCCAAGCCTCCGGTCGCCAAGCCTCCGGTGGTCGCCCCGCCCGTGGCCACGCCTGCGAAGGTGACGCCGCCGGTGACGGTCCCGCCGAAGGCCGAGCAGCCGCCCGCGCAGCCGCCCGTACAGGTGCCGCCGCAGAAGCAGACGCCACCGGTGACCCGGCCCGAGGTGCCCGCCAAGCCGGAGGTGCACGCACAGCCGGCGACGCCGCCGCACGCCGTGGCCCCGCCGGTGACGCGGGCGATGCCGCCGCAGCCCGCACGCCCGTACAAGCCCCGGCACGCGGCCCCCGCCGCGCCCGTCGTGCACGAGGCGCCGGGCCGTCCGCAGCTCGCCGCGACCGGCGGTGACGCGGACCTGCTGGGCGCGGCAGGAGCGGCAGCCGTGGCACTGCTGGTCGGGGGAGGGCTCCTCTACCGCAGGGGCACGGCCGCCGCGGCGACCGTCCGTAACGACAGGTAGACAGAGCAGGAGCAGGAAGACGAAGAAGGAGGCCGGGAGAGCCGGAGGGTGCTCTCCCGGCCGGGGGGACGGTGACACACCGTCACATCAAGGGCGCGCGTCCACGGCAGAAGAGCCGACGGCTGGCGGACGGGCGCCTTTCACGCACCTTCGAGTGCACCACACCGGCGACGCCCCGCAGATCCGCGTTCACCCGTACGGCGGGTACTTCGACACGGACGAGGCGTCACGCGCGCGCGACCGTCACCGCGACCGTCACCGCGACCCAACTTCACGCCCTCAAGGCACAGTTCACATCGCCCGCGAACGGGCCCGCTCCCGTACCGACGCCCCAGCGCGCGTACGCATGCCCCGATCCTCCCTCCGCGTACCTCGATAGGGGGATCAACGCACCCAACGGATTATCTTCCCGATCAGCGTAATAAGAATATTTTGCGAACGGGTATATCGGGGAGGGGGAATCCGTCGTGGAGGAGTGGACATGCGCCAGGGGAAACACCGCAACGGAAAAAGCGGCACCACGGAGAACCGGCGGAAAACCCCTTCGGCCACGGCAACCCGGCGCGCCCTGGGCGCGCTTGTGGCGGCGGGAGCCCTCGCCTCCTGTCTCGCCGTAGCGCCCCCGGCCCACGACCCCGGACCCACCGGCGGCGCCGCGCCCGGCCCCGAGCACCCCTCCACCGCCTGGTTCGGCGCGTTCCTGGAGTCCGACGAGCGCGGCGTGCAGCGGATGGGGGAGCTGGAGAAATGGCTCGGGGGAGCGGACCTGAGAGTGGGCCACACCTATCTGCCCGGGGAGACCTGGAGCGACATCGAGGGCCGGGCCCGCTTCCTGGAGCGGTGGGCCGGCTGGCGGCGCCAGCGCGAGGACCGGCTCTTCGTCCTCAACGTACCGATGCAGGCCCACAACGAGGAGGGCGTCTCCGACAACGGCGTCCGCAGACTGCTGAGGCAGGGCCAGGAGGGCATGTTCGACGGGCATTTCAGAAGACTCGCCGAACGCCTGGTCGCCCTGAACATCCCCGATACGGTCATCGTGCTCGGCTGGGAGATGAACGGCACCACGTACACCCACCGCTGCGGCCCCGACCCGGAGGCGTGGAAGGCGTACTGGCGGCGCGCGGTCACCGCGATGCGCTCGGTGCCGGGCCAGAAGTTCCGCTTCGACTA
Organism: Streptomyces sp. NPDC026377; assembly: GCF_055567715.1. Lineage (NCBI taxonomy): Bacteria > Bacillati > Actinomycetota > Actinomycetes > Kitasatosporales > Streptomycetaceae > Streptomyces > Streptomyces sp. NPDC026377. The sequence goes on along the minus strand of NZ_JBVHPV010000022.1, from coordinate 10,469 downwards.
CGCGCCGAGCCGGGGGCGGGACGCCGTGCCGTGGACCGAGTGCTATCCCGGTGACGACGTCGTCGACGTGATCGGCATGGACTCCTACGACCAGCCGCCGGGCAGGAGCTTCGACGAGCAGGTCAAGGAACCGTACGGCCTCCAGCAGCACGTGGACTTCGCCGCCGCCCACAAGAAGCAGATCTCCTACCCGGAGTGGGGGCTCTTCCGCAACGGCGACAACCCCGAGTACATGCGGCGCATGCTCGAATGGATGGACGCCCACAGACCGTTGTACAACACCATCACCGACTACTGCCCGCACGGGGTATGGCAGTGCGACGCCAACCCGAAGGCGGCGAAGGTGTACCGGACGCTGCTGTTCGGCCGCACGGAACCGGCCCCGACGCCACCGGTGACACCACCGGTCACGCCTCCGGCAACCCCGCCGGTCACGCCTCCGGCAACCTCGCCGGTCACGCCTCCGGCAACCCCGCCGGTCACGCCCCCGGTGACCCCACCCGTCACGCCCCCTGCGACCCCGCCCGTGACGCCGCCGCCACTGACGCCTCCGGTCACGCCTTCGGTCACGCCTCCGGAGGCCCCACCGGCGCCGGGCCCGGTCACTCCACCGGTCACTCCACCGGCCGCGCCCCAGATCGATCCCCCCGTGCCCCCGCCCGCGGGGCCCCCGGCCACCCGGCCCGCCACCCGGCCCACGAAACCGACCCTCCCGGCCACCTGCCGGCCGATGGACGTGGGCCCCTGGGTCGAGTACTGGATCGGCGGCAAGCTCTGCATGCGGTTCGGCTGGTACCCACACGGGAGCTGACCGGCACCGGCGGCGGTACCCATGAAATGCTCGTGGCGAGCCGGACGAGGCGAAACGAGACCCGTACGGACAACACGAAGGGGGAGAGCGGCGTGGAGGACCTGCCGATGTCGGCGACGGAGCCCGACGGCTCCGCGGTCGTACGGGTGCTCAGCTACAACGTCCGCTCCATGCGCGACGACGTCCCGGCGCTGGCCCGTGTGATCCGGGCCTGCCGCCCCGACGTGGTCTGCGTCCAGGAGGCGCCGCGCTTCTTCCGCTGGCGCAAGGCCGCGGCCCGCCTCGCGAGCACTTCGGGGCTCGTCCACGTGACAGGGGGCGCCACAGCCTCCGGCCCCATGATCCTCTCCTCGCTCCGGGCCCACGTGGAGCGCACCGAGGACGTCCTGCTGCCCCGCACCCCCGGCCTGCACCAGCGCGGTTTCGCGACCGCCGTACTGCGTTTCGGCCGGGCCCGCCTCGGTGTGCTCAGCTGCCACCTGAGCATCGACGACGAGGAACGCTACGAGCAGGGCCGGTTGCTCCTGGACCGGCTGTCCGCCCTGGACGTGCCGCACGCCGTGGCCGCGGGCGACCTCAACGACCGCCCCGGCGGCCACACCTTCCAGCTGCTCGCGGGCGCTCTGCAGGACGGCTGGGCGACGAAACCGTGGGGCCGCGAGCACACCACCAGACTGGGCGACCCCCTCCAGCGCATCGACGCGGTCTTCGCCACCCCCGGGGTCCAGGTGCTGGGCTGTGGTGTCCCGATGGGCCTGGCCGGCCTCGCGGAGCGAGACCTGCGAGCAGCCACGGACCACCTGCCGGTACTGGCGGCCGTACGGGTGCCGGCCACGTAAGGGGGACTCCAGCACCTCGCGCGGACATGGGTGCGGGCCCGTACATGAACGTACGGGCCCGCACCGCGTGGGGACTCAGCGGATCACGCGCGGAACATCAGCGGATCAGAAGAGGTACTTGTACATCTGCCAGCCCCCGCCGACCTTGACCCGGCCCAGGAAGTTGCCCTTGCCGTCCCCGGCGTAGGACCACAGCACACCCGAGGTGTCGCGGGCGACCAGGTCGAGCCTGCCGTCACCGGTCATGTCGCCGACGCCGACCAGCGTGTCGTACACCTGCCAGCCCCCGCCGATCTTCACCCGGGTGTCCAGGGTGCCCTTGCCGGTGCCCGGGTAGAGCCACAGGACGCCCGAGGAGTCGCGGGCGATGAGGTCCGCCCTGCCGTCCGCGTTCAGGTCTCCTCCGCCCGCCGCCAGCAGATAGGACTTCCAGCCGCTGCCGATCTTCACACGGGCCTTGAAGTTCCCCGAACCGTTGGCCTCGTAGAGGTACAGGTCGCCCGTGGACGCCTCGCGGGCGACCAGGTCCGCGTGCCCGTCACCGGTCATGTCGCCCGGGGACGTGAGCACGTCGAAGACGTTCCAGCCGCTGCCGATCTTCGCGTACGGAGTCGAGGGCGTCAGCGCCTTGCCCGCCGGCTTGTACAGGCGCAGCTCGCCACTGGCCACCCGGACCAGGACGTCGTTGCTGCCGTCGCCGTCGACGTCGTCGAACGGAACGGCCGCCGAGATCGTGAGCGCGTCCGTCCAGCCGGAACCCGACACCTTTCCGTCGAGAAGTCCGCCGTCGCCCTCCCGGAAGTCGGCGGTGCCGCCGGGCGTGACGGCCAGCAGGTCCGCGAAGTCGACGGGAGAGGCGATGTGGTCACGCCAGGCCGGGGCGGCCTTGCCCTTCACCTCGAAGGAGGTGGTCACTTCCTGGTCCGGGCCGCCGTCGGCGGGGACCAGGGTCAGCTTCCAGGCGTACGAACCCGGGGCCAGGTCCTTTCCGGCGTAGTCCTTGCCGTCCCAGTCCAGACGCACCAGCCCGCGGGTCTCGTTCCCCATGGCCGTACGGACCGTATTGCGGGTGGCGAGGTTCACCAGCGACAGTTCCCAGGAGACCAGCGGCTTCGACGTCCACCAACGCACCGGGCGGGCAGCCGACTTGGCGTCGACGGCCGACGGGAAGTCCGTGTCCAGCGCGGCGACGGGAGCACCGGCGACCCCGGACGGGGCCACCCTCGTGTCGCCCTGCGCGTCCACGTACGCCACCGTGCCGGCGAAGCGGTCCACGGTCCAGCCCCGGCCGGGCGCGGCCGCGGCGGGCTTGCCCACCTGGTGCGTTCCCGCCCCGCCGTGCAGATCCGTGACGCTCAGCAGGCCGTCCTTCTGCCAGGCGACATAGCCGTTGCCGAGCAGGGCGCCCTCGTGGGCGGGCAGCTCCAGGTTCTTGTCGGTCAGGGTGTCGTACACCCCGGACTTGTCCCGGTCGCACTCCCAGTAGACGTCGGTACCCTGCGCCTGGAGCGACGTCGTCAGGCAGGGCGCCATGATGTCCTTGCCGGTGGCCTTGCCCGTACGGACGTCGAAGGCCCGCGCCAGGCCGGGCTCGCCACCGATCCACAGGGTGCTGCCGGAGAGGGCGAAGCTGCGGGAAGAGGAACCGGTGTGAACGACCGAGCCGGTGTCGAGGTCGGTGACCTGGACCCGCTCGTCCTTGCGCCAGGTGGCGAGATAGCGGCCCGAGACACGCACCAGGTCCGCCTTGACACCCAGCGTGCGCGCGGGAAGCTTCGCGCCCGCGTCGAGGACCTTCACGGTGCCGTCACCGAGCCGGTAGACCAGACGGCCGTCACCCGTGGCCTGGATGTCCGGGGTGCCGGTTACGGGGAAGTCGGCGGCGTCCGCGCCCCGGTCGGTACGCGGCCCGGCGCTCAGCGCACCCGTGACCGACAGGTCGATTCCGCTCAGCCGGGTGTGGCCGCTCTCCTCGTCGGGCACCCGGTCCACCGAGGTCAGCCGGCCCTGGGCCAGGGCGAGCGCGCTGGGGACCGACGCCAGGGACGGCGACTCACGGACCTTGGAGACCTCCAGCGAGGAGCCGACCGCGTACACGCCCTGGTGGCCGTCGACGACCGCGCCGATCAGCATGGTGCCGTCGGGCTTGAAGGCGGCCATCGCGGTCGCCTTCTCCAGCACGACACGCTCGGGTCCGCCCTTGAGCGGCACCGCGACGACGCGGTAGTCGAGCGAGGAGTAACGCTCCTGGCCACCGGTGGAGACACGACGCGCCACCAGGACGCTGTCCCCGACCGCGCCGAGCAGCTGGGTGCTGTCGTAGCCGGGAATCGTGAGGTGGTCGGTCGCGGACCAGAAGTCCGAGGTCTTCCAGACCGACGCCTTGCCGTCCTTGGTCCACTGGACCAGCCGGTCACCACCGACCTCGATCCGTCCGTTGTCGTACTCCTCCGCCGTGAGGTGGGTGGACCGCGCGACACCGTCCCTGCCCAGCCAGCACAGCAGCGTCATACCGGAGATCTTCTGCTGGACGAGGATGCCGTCCTTGTTGCCCGTGTAGAGCGACTCCAGCGTGCCCGAACCGCTGACGGCCTTCTCCCGCAGGGTGTCGCCCTCCCAGTACTGCAGGCGCATACCGAGCGTGCCCTGGCTGACGACCACATCGCCGAAGGCCCCGGCGAACCGCTGCCCCTCGGGCAGCGGCACGGTCCGCTGCGTCCCGTCCTTCATATTGCGCTGGACGACCGAGCCGGTGTCCTTGCCGGTGAGGACGAGCACGTCGGTGCCGGTCTCCCAGGCGGTGTCCAGGCCCTCCGGCATGACGACCGGCGCGGTGGAACCGTCCGCGTACGACGTCCAGTTGAACCCGGACTTGACCCAGCCGGACAGATACCCCGTCTCGCCCGCACCGTTGATCACGGTCGCGTTGGCGTCGGGCGTGCGGTCGGCGGGAACGGTGAGCTCCGCCGGTGCGTCCGCCGCGAAGGCCGGAGCCGCGGCCAACGGCGCGACAGCGCCCGCGATCCCGAACGCCGTAACGGCGGCGACCGCACTCCGTATGAGTGTGTGACGTTTCATTGCTGCTTGCTCCCGAACATCTCTGGGCATGGGATGGCACACGGACGCGGCGAACTCCACAGCCCCCCTGCGCAGAACAGCCCCCCGGGCTGCCCGACCCCCCTGCACGTAGTGAGACGCACCAAAGATCACTTCAGTTGTACGGAGAACGCCCTCCCGGCCAAAACACATCAGGGCATGGCACGCGATGCGGGCCGGTCGCCCCCGGGATGGATGCACGACGTCTTCTGGGCGTGGTCTTTCGCGCGGCCCGTACCGGCATCGCCCATCACACCGCTTGCCCACCGACGACGCGGGCAGACGCGCGCCCCGCCGGGCGCGGAAGGCGCCTGGTCTGCGCCCTGCCGTATCCCTCATTCCGCTCCTGGTGTTGAGACTTGAGAGACCTCGAGGAGGCTCTGGAGCTGGAGGCGGGCACCGGGTTCAACGCCGCTTCGCTGTGTGCGCTCGTCGGCGACCAGCACGTCGTCACCGTCGAACTCGCCCCCGTCGCCCGGCGCCTCCTTCTGCCGGCGTCCGGCGAGGAGGCCGGGCTACCAGCGTTCGGCGAGGAGGCCGGGGCCGGGCGGCCGGCCCGGGAGAGGGCCGTGCCCGGCGCGCAGGCCGTCGACCGCGATGGCGATGATGCGGCGGCGGGCGTCGGCGGCCGCGTCGAGGAGGTCGGTCCTGCCCTGCACCTCGAACTGCTCGACCAGGGAAGACTTTCCGAGCTGCTCGATGAGGAGGGACACGTCCACGGCGGTGACGTCGGCCCGCAGCACGCCCGCCTCGTGGGCGCGTGCGATCAGGGCGCGCGTCAGCTCGTCGGACCTGGTGAACTTCTCGGCCATCTCCTCGGTGACGGGGATCGTGCCGGCCAGCGGGCCGAGCGCACCGCCGCTGAACTCGGTGGCGGCGCTGATGTAGTGGACGAGTCCCTCCCAGGGGTCGTCGTGCGCGAGCCCCTCCTGCACCGCCTGGATCCACTGCCCGAGCGAGAGCGCGCACAGGTGCTGGAACAGCTCCTCCTTGGTGCGGTAGCGCCGGTAGAGGCTGGCGATGCCGACTCCCGCGCGGGCCGCGATCGTCGCCACGGAGGTATGGGCGCCGTCCACGGCGAGGACCTTCCTGGCGGCTTCGAGGAGGGCGCGGTCGTTGCGTTCCGCTTCAGCGTATCGGGGAGCTCGTCGGGCCATGGGCCCACTCTAGCCGCTTGCGAAGCGAATCACTCCGTTATAGATTCCAAACGAAGCGAATCTATCCGTTTTAGGGGGGGCGCCGTGCTGTCCGTGGTGATGGAGGAGTTCGGAGGACCAGAGGTCCTGCGGGCCCGACAGGTCGAGGACCCGGTGCCGGGCCCGGGGCAGGTGCTGATCGACGTCGCGTACGCGAGCGTCACCTTCGTCGAGACCCAGGTGCGCTCCGGAAATGGCCCCTTCGGCCGCCCCTCGCTCCCCCGAATACCCGGCAACGGCGTCGGCGGCCGGGTCGTCGCCGTCGGCGAGAAAACGGACTCCGCGCTGCTCGGCACGGTCGTGGTCGCCACGACCGGCGGCGAGGGCGGCTACGCCGAGCGCGCCCTGGCACGGGCCGACGAGGTCGTACCGGTCCCGCCCGGCCTCGCCCTCAAGGACGCGGTCGCGCTGCTCGCCGACGGCCGCACCGCCCTCCTGCTCTTCCGTCAGGCGGAGGTCGAGCCGGGCGAGAAGGTTCTCGTGGAGGCCGCGGCCGGTGGTGTCGGCAGTCTCCTGGTCCAGTTGGCGGTGCACGCGGGTGCCCGCGTGGTCGGTGCCGCGCGCGGTGAGCGGAAGGCCGAGCTGGTCCGTTCTCTCGGCGCGTCCTACGTCGATTACTCACGGGAGTCCTGGCTTCACCAGGTCCGGGACGCGGCCGGCGGCGGTGAACTCGACGTCGTCTTCGACGGGGTGGGCGGGGCGATCGGCACTGCGGCGGCGGGCGGGCTGCGTGCCGGAGGGCGCATCAGCCTGTACGGCATGGCGAGCGGCGCGGACGCCACGCTCGACGAGGACGACCTGGGCGCCCGGGGAATTCGCACCCTCGGCCTCTTCGCCGCGCCGGGTCCCGCCCAGACCCACCCCCTCATCGGGCAGGCGCTGCGGCTCGCGGCGCAGGGCGTCCTGCGGCCGGTCGTCGGCCAGGTCTTCCCGCTCACCGCGGCGGCGCAGGCGCACGCCGCCATCGAGGCGCGGAACACTCTGGGCAAGACCCTGCTCGCCGTCGGCGACCGGGAGGCCGCAACGGAAAGCACCGCGGACGGCGTCACGGACGGCACCACGGACGGCACCACGACCCTCGGCACGACCGCCGCGACGAACGGCGCGACGAACGGCGGCCGATGAGCACCGGGGCCCGCACACCACCCCAGCGGGCGGGCGCCCGCGAGTGGACCGCGCTCGCGGTCCTGGGCGTCCCGGCCGTCCTGGTCATGATGAACATGTCGGTGCTCTACCTGGCCCTGCCGACCCTCGGCCGGGACCTGGAACCCAGCGGCCCCCAACTGCTGTGGATCACCGACATCTACGGCTTCATGGTCGCCGGTGCCCTCATCACCATGGGCACGCTCGGCGACCGTATCGGCCACCGCAGGATCCTGCTGACCGGAGCCGCCGCCTTCACCGCCGCCTCGGTCTTCGCGGCGTACGCCAACAGCGCGGGCATGCTCGTCGCCGCGCGCGCCGTCCAGGGCGTCGCGGCCGCCTCCCTCGCGCCCTCCTCGCTCTCCGTGATCCGCCACCTCTTTTGGGACCCGGCCCAGCGCACCCTCGCCATCACCATCTGGATGATGAGCTTCATGGGCGGCGGGGCACTCGGCCCACTCGTGGGCGGCGTGCTCCTCCAGTACTTCTGGTGGGGCTCGGTCTTCCTCACCGCCGTACCGACCATGCTGGTACTGCTCCTCACCGCACCCTTCCTGGTGCCGGACTTCCGCCCCTCCGTCACCGGCCGCCCGGACCTCGTCAGCGTCGCGATGTCCCTGCTGGCTCCCCTGGCGACCGTGTACGGAATCAAGGAAGCCGCCGCGGACGGCCCCCACCCCTCCTCGCTGGGCTCCATCGTGCTCGGTCTGCTTATTGGTTGGGCTTTCATACGTCGTCAACGAAGGCTTGTCGAGCCTCTGCTGGATCTCTCTCTTTTCCGTATCCCTGCCTTCGCGGTTTCGGCCGCCGGCATGATTGTCGTCGGTATGCTCCTGTTCGGTACGAGCCTGCTCACCTCGCAGTACCTGCAACTGGTACTGGGATTGGAGCCCTTAAAGGCCGGCCTGTGGCAACTGCCGACCGCCGTGGGCGGCACTGCCGCCGCGCTGGGGGCCTCTGCCCTGGCCGCCCGTTTCCAGCCGGCCGTGCTGATGAGCGCGGGAGCGGCCCTCGCCGTCCTCGGACCGGTCTTGCTCACCCAGGTCGACGGCGGGCCCGGCTTCCTGGCGGCCGGTTCCCTGCTCCTCTTCGCGGGCCTCACTCCGTTCATGGCCCTGGGCACCGGCCTGGTCGTGGACGCGGCACCACCCGAGCGGGCCGGCGCCGCCTCGGCCATCTCCGAGACGGGCGCGGAACTCGGCGGCGCGCTCGGCATCGCCACCCTCGGCAGTGTCGCCACCGCCGTCTACGGCCGCTACATGAACGGCCACCTGCCGCCAGGCCTGCCCCCGGGCGTCGCCGGACCCGCTGGCGAAACCCTGCCCACGGCCCTGGAAACCGCCCGCCACCTCCCCGGGGACCTCGGCCCCGCACTGGCGGACACCGCACGCGCCGCGTTCACCCACAGCCTCCACGTCCACGCGCTCATCCTGATCCCCCTGCTGCTCACCCTCTCCGGCCTCACGCTCACGCTGCGCCACCGTGGACAGCGGGACCCGCAGGACTGCCCCTCGCCCGCCGACCAGGCCACGACCCCCGCGCCGCACGCCCAGTGAAAGGAGCCCCGCCCATGAGAGTGGAGGTGTACGTCGACATGCTGTGCCCCTGGTGCTACATCGGGAAAAGGAGGCTGGCGACCGCACTCGCCGGACGCGAGGACGTGGACGTCCTCTGGCGCAGCATGGAACTGGACCCGGACGGCAGCCCGACGCCGGGACCCACGGCGGCCGAGGTGATCGCCCAGTACCAGAGCGGACCCCAGCAGGCCGCCACCCGCATACGGCAGATCCAGTCACTCGGCGAAGCCGAAGGACTCCGACTCGACCTCCACAAGGCCCGGCCGGTCAACTCCTTCGACGCACACCGACTCGTCCACCTGGGCGCCGCCCACGGGCGCGCCGACGAGACGCTCGAGCGCCTGCTGTACGGCTATCACACGGAAGGACTCGACATCGCCGCCCCCGACGTCCTGGAGAAGCTGGGGACCGAAGCGGGACTCAATCCCTCTGCGGTCCGCCGGGTGGTGGAGGGCACGGAGTACACCGAGCACGTCCGCGCCGACGAACGGCGCGCCGCCAAGCAGGGCATCAGGGGCGTACCGACCCTGGTGGTCGACGGCGCGCCACCGGCCTCGGCCGTGCAGAGCCCGGACGCCCTGGACCGGCTGCTGATCCCCCTGCCACCTGGCTGATCACGCGGCCGGTCCCGGCCAGGATCCGTGTCCTCACCGGGACAACTCGGCCCCCTCACCCGATTGCCATGCCGTGACCGCCAGGTTGGAGTCGACCTGACGCACTGATAACGCGGGCCGAAATCGGCAGGGTGGTACGGTGTTTGGCGTTCGTGTCTGCCCCAGATCGAGGAAGTGGGGAGGTGAGGTTGATGACCGCGCTCAAGGCCACCGCCATGTGCTCTGCCCGGACCACCCTCACGTCCCGGGCCGTGGCCTGACCTCATCTGAACTCGCCTTGCTGGGAGCGTGAGCTCGCGAGGCAACACCGACACGAACCCACCACGAAACGGATCTCCATCCCTCATGAGCACCAACTGGAACACGCGCGCTGAGACCCCCGCCGACATCCCCACCATCCGCGACATCAGCCTCGCCGCGTTTGACACTCCACTGGAGGCCGACCTCATCGACGCCCTGCGCGCCGACCCCTCGTGGATCAACGGACTCTCCATCGTCACCACCGACCAGGACGGCATGCTCATCGGCCACGCGCTGCTGACCCGCTGCCACATCGACGACACCCCGGCCCTGTGCCTGGGCCCCGTCGCGGTCTGGCCCCAGCACCAGAAGGCCGGCGTCGGCTCCGCGGCAATCCGCGCCTCCTTGCAGGCCGCCAAAGAGTTGGGCGAGCACTTCGTCACCGTCCTCGGACACCCGACGTACTACCCGCGGTTCGGCTTCACCCGCGCCTCCACCTACGGCATCGGACTCAGCATCGACGTTCCGGACGAGGCCATGATGGCCCTCACCCTCGACGCCAACCACCCGCTGCCCCCCGGCACCGTCCGCTACGCCGCACCGTTCGGCATCTAGACAAATCCCGCCGTGCCAGGGCGCCGGGCCTTGGCACGGCGGTGCCCGACAGGGAAGCAAGTCGGGATGCGCTGGATGATGAATCCAGTGTGGTGGTACGGGAATTGACGAAGCCTCAGAAAACGGGATCCGAGAACCGGACACCCCCAACCCCTAACCAGACCAATACAATTCGCGGAGCGAATTGTATTCCGGCCGAATCGCGGAGCGATTCGCGCCCAGGGCCAACGGAGTTGGCCCGCACCGGCTACGGAGTAGCCGGCCATGCCGCGCGGAGCGCGGCATGGCTTCCCGCCGCGTAGCGGCGGCGCGTCGTGTCTGCGGAGCAGACCGCGCGC
>NZ_JBVHPV010000021.1:83103-122549 GCF_055567715.1 Streptomyces sp. NPDC026377 | reverse complement strand
GCCTTCGCCCTCTCCCGCCTCGCCGACCCCGACACCCTCCACCACACCCCCATCGGCGTCTTCCGCAGCACCCAACGCCCCGTCTACGACACCCAGATGACCGACCAACTCGACCAAGCCGTCGAACAACACGGCAAAGGCGACCTCACCACCCTCCTCACCGGCAACGACACCTGGACCGTCACCAACTAGGACCGGAGACAGCCCCGCGAGCAAAACGCCGACGTGCCCGCGCGGTCGCGGTGAGGGCGGCGAGAGCGGCGAAAGCGGCGAGGGCTCTACGCCGTCCTGGCCGCGCGCGCCTCGTCGTACGCGGTGCGGGCCTGCTCCACCTGTTCCATCCGTACGCCGGTCCACTCGGCGAGGGCGCGGACGCGTTCGGCGGCCTCGCGCCCCAGCGGGGTCAGGGAGTAGTCGACGCGGGGCGGGATGACCGGCTTGGCGTCGCGGCGCACAAAGCCGTCGCGCTCCAGCGTCTGGAGGGTCTGGGTCAGCATCTTCTCGCTGACCCTGCCGACGTGCCGGCGCAGCTCGCTGAAGCGGAACGACCGCTCCATCAGCGCGAGCAGGACGAGGACGCCCCAGCGGCTGGTGACGTGTTCCAGGACGAGCCGGTGCGGACACATCGCCTCGCGCAGGTCTTCGGTGGGCCGGGTGCCTCCAGGAGTGCTTACTGCCATACCAGTACCTTACTTCAAAGTGGGTACTTACGAAAGGTTAGCGCCGGTCGTACGGTGAGTGGCGCGGGGTCCGCACGGGAGCCCAGAGCCAAGGAGTCACCAGCCATGAGCATCGTCGTCACCGGAGCCACCGGAGCCCTCGGCCGTCTCGTCATCGACGAGCTGTTCGCCGCGGGGGTACCCGCGGGCGGGATGGCCGCCGTCGTACGCAACAAGGAGAAGGCCGCCGGGCTCGCCGAGCGCGGTGTGGAGCTGCGGGTGGCGGACTACAGCGCGCCCGAGACGCTGGCCGGGGTCTTCCGCGCCGGTGACCGCGTGCTGCTGATCTCCGGCAGCGAGGTCGGGCAGCGGGTGGCGCAGCACGCCGCCGTGATCGCGGCGGCGAAGGAGGCCGGGGTGGCGCAGCTCGCGTACACCGGCATCCTCGGCGGGCCGGAGGCCGACTTCCGCCTCGCGGACGAGCACCGGGCCACCGAGGAGCTGATCCTCGACTCGGGGTTGCCGTACACCTTCCTGCGCAACGGCTGGTACACCGAGAACTACACCGCCCACCTGGAGCCGGTGCTTGCCCACGGGGCGGTCGTGTCCAACGCGGGCGAGGGCCGGGTCGCCTCGGCCGCCCGCGCCGACTACGCGGCGGCCGCGGCGGCGGTACTGACCGGCGAGGGGCACCTGGGCCGGGCGTACGAGCTGAGCGGCGACGTGGCGTGGTCGTTCGCCGAGTACGCGGCGGAGGTCGCCCGGGCGACCGGCAAGGAGATCACCTACCAGGCCGTGACGCCCGAGGTGCACCTCGGCATCCTCACCGGCGCGGGGGTCCCGGCGCCGTTCGCCGAGATCCTGGTCGACGTGGACCTCGCGATCGAGCGGGGGCGACTCGCGGGCACGTCCGGTGACCTGGCGCGGCTGATCGGGCGGCCGACGACGCCGATCGCCCGGACGATCGCCCAGTCGGTCGCCCCGGCGGTCCCCCAGTCCGCTGCGGCGACCGTGGCCTGAACCCGTCCCTCCCCAGCGGCTCCCCGGCCACTCTTCGGTCACTCTTCGGCCGCTCTTCGGTCAGGACCGTTTTCGGATATAGGGCATGACAGGCGTGGCCACCTGGCGCTACCGTCGATTTCGTCGACGCGCGCGCAGGGAGGGCCAGTGGCCGAAGAACCGACAACCGCTGCCGGTGAGCAGCGGGCAGGACTGCTGTACGGGATCGGCGCCTACGGGATGTGGGGGCTGGTCCCGCTCTTCTGGCCCCTTCTGAAGCCGGCCGGCCCGGTCGAGATCCTGGCCCACCGGATGGTGTGGTCCCTCGGCTTCGTCGGCGTCGCGCTGCTCGTGCTGCGCCGCTGGGCGTGGCTCGGCGAGCTGGTACGCCAGCCGCGCCGGCTGGGACTCATCGGGATCGCCGCCGCCGTGATCACGGTCAACTGGGGTGTCTACATCTGGTCGGTGAACTCCGGCCATGTCGTCGAGGCGTCCCTCGGCTACTTCATCAATCCGCTGGTCACCATCGCGATGGGCGTCCTGCTGCTCAAGGAGCGGCTGCGGCCGGTGCAGTGGGTGGCGGTGGCGACCGGCGCGGTGGCGGTGGTGGTCCTGGCCGTGGGGGCGGGCCGGCCGCCGTGGATCTCGCTGACGCTGGCGCTGTCGTTCGCCACGTACGGGCTGGTGAAGAAGAAGGTGAACCTCGGCGGGCTGGAGTCGCTGGCCGCCGAGACGGCGATGCAGTTCGTGCCGGCGCTGGCGTATCTGGTGTGGCTGGGGGCGCGCGGGGAGGCGACCTTCGCGTCCGAGGGCGCGGGGCACGGGGCGCTGCTCGCGGCGACCGGGATCGTCACAGCGGCGCCGCTGGTGTGCTTCGGGGCAGCGGCGATACGGGTGCCGCTGTCCACGCTCGGGCTGCTCCAGTACCTGGCGCCGGTGTTCCAGTTCGGCCTCGGCATCCTGTACTTCCACGAGGCGATGCCGCCCGAGCGGTGGGCGGGGTTCTCGCTGGTGTGGCTGGCGTTGTCGCTACTGACGTGGGATGCGTTGCGGGGGGCTCGGAGGGGGAGGGCGGCGCTGGTGGCGGCGGCGTCGGCGGGCCCGGTGGAGCCGTTGCCGGTGGAGCCGGTTTCCGCGGTGCGGGGGGCGGGGTCGGGGGGCGGTGACTTGGGGGTGCGGTGACTTCGGGGGTGCCCCCGGCCCCGCCTACCCGGGGGGTGGGCTCCGCCCGGGGTGGGCGTTGCCTACGGGGGGACGCCTTCGGCCCGGGCCGTGTCTATCTGCGGGCGGTGGGTGGTTGCCCGCGCAGTTCCCCGCGCCCCTTTCCGGCCCGGGGTTCGTCTGCGGGCCGGTGGTGGCTCGCTCGCGCAGTTCCCCGCGCCCCTAACGGGGGCCTGCGGCCCCACCCCCCAGGTCCGTCGTCACCCTTCAGCCCGTGGGCGGTACTCGCGCAGTTCCCCGCGCCCCTAAAAGCCTGTGGCTGAGCTGAGTTCTCCGGCTGACCCGACCCCTGGGGGCGCGGGGAACTGCGCGAGCAACCCACCACCACCCGCAGACAGAGCCGGGGCGATTCACGGGCGCGGGAAACTGCGCGATCGGCCCCCGCCCACCCGCAGACAGGACGCCGACCCCCGGCCGAGCCCCGGCCCCCGCCAGAGGGGTCAAGGGAACGGGCGGGGTGGGGGAATCCAGCCACTGTCCGCCCACCGGACCCCCCTGACCGGAATCCGTTCTTGACGGAGAGTCAACCCCTCCCTGACCATCAGGCTCGCGTTTCCGTCCCATCCCCGAACGGAATACGGAGCCCCCACATGCGCATCAAGCACCCCACACCCCCCAGAACCCCCCGCGCGGCCCGCATCGCGGCCACCGCCACCGTCACCGCCGCGGCGCTCGGCCTCGGCATCGGTCTCGGCGCCCCCGCCGTCCAGGCAGCCGCCCCCGCCCCGGCCGCCGCCACCGCCGCTGCCCCAGACCTACCGATCGCCAACGTCAAAGCGCACCTCACCCAGCTCCAGCAGATAGCCACCGCCAACGGCGGCAACCGCGCCCACGGCCGCGCCGGCTACAAGGCCTCCCTCGACTACGTGAAGGCCAAGCTGGACGCCGCCGGGTACACCACCTCCGTCCAGCAGTTCACCTCCTCCGGCGCCACCGGCTACAACCTGATCGCCGACTGGCCCGGCGGCGACACCTCGCAGACCGTGATGGCGGGCGCCCACCTCGACTCGGTCACCGCGGGCCCCGGCATCAACGACAACGGCTCCGGCTCGGCCGGCATCCTGGAGACCGCGCTCGCCGTCTCCCGCGCGCAGCTCAAGCCCGACAAGCATCTGCGGTTCGGCTGGTTCGGCGCCGAGGAGCTGGGCATGGTCGGCTCGAAGTACTACGTCAACAGCCTCTCGACCGGCGACCGCGGCAGGATCTCCGCGTATCTGAACTTCGACATGATCGGCTCGCCCAACCCGGGCTACTTCGTCTACGACGACGACCCGGCCCTGGAGAAGGTCTTCAAGGACTACTTCGCGACCCTCTCCATACCCACCGAGATCGAGACCGAGGGCGACGGCCGCTCCGACCACGCCCCGTTCAAGAACGCCGGCATACGCGTCGGCGGCCTCTTCTCCGGCGCCGACTACACCAAGACCTCGGCCCAGGCCCAGAAGTGGGGCGGCACGGCGGGCCGCGCGTTCGACGCCTGCTACCACTCCTCCTGCGACACCAGCGCGAACATCAACGACTCCGCGCTCGACCACAACAGCGACGCCATCGCCTATGCGCTGTGGCAGCTCTCCACGGGGACCACCACTCCGCCCACCGGCGACACCTACGAGAACACCGCCGACGTCACCATCCCGGACTCCCCGGGCGCGGCCGTGACCTCGTCGATCTCCGTGACCGGGCGTACGGGCAGCGCGCCCTCCGCGCTCAAGGTCGGCGTGAACATCGTCCACACCTACAGCGGCGACCTGGTGGTCGACCTCATCGGCCCGAGCGGCAAGGCGTACCGGCTGCACAACTCCTCGTCCGACTCCACGCCGAACATCGACACCACGTACACCGTCAACGCCTCCACCGAGACGGCGAACGGGACATGGAAGCTGAAGGTGCAGGACAAGGGGCCGCAGGACACCGGGTACATCAACAGCTGGAAGCTGACCTTCTGACCCGGCCCTCTGATCCGGTCCCTCTGGCTCAGCTCTGGTCTAAGCCCTGGACCCGACCCTGGACTCAATGAGTATGCGCGTGCATATACTGCACGCGCATACTTTCCTTTGGGGGGACCATGGCCCGCAACTTCCTTTTCCTGCTCGGCAGTACGCGCCCGGGCGGCAACACCGAGCAGCTGGCCAGGCTGGCGGCCGAGCAGCTGCCGGGCGACGTCCCGCAGCGCTGGCTGGACCTCTCCGGGCTGCGGCTGCCCGAGTTCGGCGACCGGCGCCACGACGGCGAGGGCCTGTACGCCGACCCGACCGGGGACGCGGCCACCCTCCTGCAAGCCACCCTGGAGGCCACCGACCTCGTCATCGTCTCGCCGCTGTACTGGTACAGCGTCTCGACCCCGGTCAAGCACTACCTCGACCACTGGGCGGGCTGGATGCGGGCGCCGGGGCTGGAGTTCCGGCCACGGATGGCCGGGCGCACCCTGTGGGGCGTGACGGCGCTGGCGAGCCCCGAACCGTCCGTGGCCGACCCGCTGGTGGGGACCCTGCGGCACACCGCCGCGTATATGAGCATGCGGTGGGGCGGCGTCCTGCTCGGCTCGGCGAACCGGCCCGGCACCATCGGACAGGACACCGGGGCGACCGTGCGCGCCAAGACCTTCTTCAGCTCACGGCCGGAGCTCGCAACGCACGCATGACGTGCGCGACCAGCACGGCGATCCTGTCCGGGTCATGGAACGGCCGCTTCAGCGCGTGCCGGTAGTACAGCGGTCCGTACAGCATCTCCACCGCCAGTTCCAGATCGGCGTCCGGCGGCAGCTGGCCCGCCCGCTGCCCGGCGCGCAGCCGTTCGTACACCAGCGACACGCGCGGCACGACCAGCGCCTCGTTGACGGCCCTCGCCAGCGCCTCGTCGTGGAGCAGCTCGGAGAGGATCCCGGTGTACGCCGGGCCGATCACCGGTGAGGTGAAGACCCGCATCACGCTGGTGACATGCGTCACGATGTCGGTGTCCACATCGCCCGTGTCGGGCAGCGGCGAGGTGCTGACCACGGCCTCGATCACGGCCTCCAGGAGCAGCGCGCCCTTCGTCGCCCACCAGCGGTAGATCGTCTTCTTGCTCACCCCCGCACGGGCGGCGATGCCCTCGATCGTCACCCGTCCGTAGCCGTTTTCCGCGCACAGTTCGAGAGCCGCAGAGAGGATCGCGCGGCGCGATCTCTCGCTCCGGCGCCGGGGGTTGGGGGCGTGCGGTGGCGGCTCGGTCACGGTGCGAGTCTACGAGGACGGTCCGTAGCGTATTGACAGCGGAATGGTCGGCTCCAAGAATGTGCCAAGGAAACGGCACGTGTCGTGTCGAGCCGCCACGGGGGTCGGCTCGCACGGCCGTCCCGTCTCCCTCCCTCCACTCCCCTCTCCCGGGCCTCTGCCCTCCTCAGGCCGTGATGTCCTTCGCCGTGAAGCGCGCCCAGGCCGCCGATCCGAACACCGCCACGTACAGCGCCTGCAACTCCGCGTTCTTCACCAGCTGGTCCCAGTAGACCGGCACCCGCAGCAGATCCGCGAAGGACAGCCAGTAGTGCGGGAAGAGATAGGGCTGTATCGCGTGCAGCTGGGGGATCTGGTCGAGGATCTGCACGGTGATCAGCAGGCCGACCGTCGCCGCCATCGCCGCGACCCCGCTGCCGGTGAGGGTGGAGACGAACAGGCCGAGCGCGGCCATGCCGGTCAGTGACAGGGCCACCGCGCCGGCGATCGCGAGCGCGCGCACCAGACCTTCGGCGAACGATATCCGCGTCCCCGACAGGGTCGTGACGTCCCCGAGCGGGAAGAGCAGCGCCCCCACGGCGAGCGCGGACGCCGCCACGACCAGGGTCGCGAGCAGGCAGAACGCCAGCGTCGAGGCGTACTTCGCGAGCAGCAGCCTGGTCCGCCCGGCCGGGGCCACCAGCAGATAGCGCAGGGTGCCGCTGTTGGCCTCGCCCGCTATCGCGTCGCCCGCGACCACGCCGATCGCCATCGGCAGGAAGACGGGGAGGGTCGCGGCGAGCCCCGCGAAGACGAGGAACAGTCCGTTGTTGGTGATCTGGGAGATGAAGGCCGGGCCGTCACCGCCACCGGGACCGGCCGTGCCGCCGCCGCGCGTCTCGATCTTCACGGCGATGCCGATCAGGACCGGGACGGCCGCGAGCACGCCGAGCAGCGCGAGGGTGCGCCACCGCCGGACGACGGTGACCAGCTCGGACCTGAAGAGCCCGAGCGTCCACAGGGGGCTGGGCCGCCGGGGCCCGGCACCGGGCGCGCCGGGGACCGCCCGCACCTCCTCGGAACCGCTCACGCCCGGAGCGGCCGGGGCGGTCTCCGACAGGGGCGCGTCCTGCGCCGCGTTCACCTCAGCCCGCGACATCGAACCCCTCCCCCGTCAGCGCCACGAACGCGTCCTCCAGCGAGGCCCGTTCGACCGCGAAGCCCCTCACCCGTACGCCGCCGTGCACCAGCGCGGCGTTCAGCTCGGCCAGTTCCACCTCGTCCGGCGGGAGCTCACCGCTCACGCGGTCGCCGTCCACGGTCACGTCCGCCACACCGCGCTCCTTGAGCAGCCGGGCGGCGTCTGCCGGGTCCGGCGTGGTGACCGCGAGCCGTCCCCGGCCGCCCCCCGCCAGCTCGGCCACCTCGCCCTGGACGACGAGCCTGCCCCGGGTCATCACCGCCGCGTGCGTACAGACCTGCTCGATCTCGTCCAGGAGGTGCGAGGAGAGGAAGACCGTGGTGCCGTCGGCCGCCAGCTCGCGCACCAGGGCGCGGATCTCCCGCATGCCCTGCGGGTCGAGGCCGTTGGTCGGCTCATCCAGGACCAGCAGCCTGCGGGGCTGGAGCAGCGCGGCCGCGAGCCCGAGCCGCTGCTTCATGCCCAGCGAGTACGCCCGCGCCTTCTTGCCGGACGCGGCGGCAAGACCCACCCGCTCCAGGGCGTGGGCGACCCGTCGCGCGCGGGTGCGGGGGTCGGCGGTTGGGTCGGCCGAGTCGTACCGTACGAGGTTGTCGCGGCCGGAGAGGAATCCGTACAGCGCGGGGCCCTCGATCAGGGCGCCCACCTGCGGAAGGACCGTGCGGCCCGCACGGGGCATGGGGCTGCCGAGGACCCGGGCCGTGCCGGAGGTCGGCTCGATCAGGCCCATCAGCATGCGGATGGTGGTCGTCTTGCCGGAGCCGTTGGGGCCGAGGAAGCCGAAGATGCTGCCGTCTGGGACGGTGAGATCGAGCCCGTCCACGGCCAGTTGGCCGCCGCGGTACCTCTTGGTGAGACCGCGCGTCTCGATGACCGATGGAGAGTTCCCCACCCCGCCCCTTTCCTTGCCCGGCGCTTCGCCCCGGGCCCCCGTTCGTCTGCCGGATCGTGCTCCCCCGTGCCGCGGGCGGGGGCGGAAGGGGGGCCGGGCGCCCGCGGCCGAAGCCCGGCATCCCGGTCCCCCTCGCGCCGACCGCCGCGCCTACTTCGCCGCGTTGGCCGCGTTCACCAGCGCGTCCTTGGTGACCGCGCCCACGAACACCTTGCCGTCGTCCGTCACCAGCGCGTTGACCAGGCGGGTCTTGAAGACCATGCCCGAGCCGAACGGGCCCGTGGCCTTCTCGCCCAGCGAGCTGAGGAACTTCTGGGCCTCCGGCGGGACATCGCCCCTGCCGCCCTTGCCGGAGTGCGCGGACGGGATGCCCTTACCTCCTGGAACGTCGAGGCGGGCGATGGAGTTCCAGCCCTTGCCGATGACATCGAGACCCTTGAACTCACCGCCCGGGGCGCCCTTGAAGCCCTTCTCGCCCCGGCCCGCGTGGCCCTTGCCGTCGTCCTGGGTGACCTTCGCGCCCTTGGGCGGCGTGAAGGTGAACGTCGAGGCGGACGGCTTGGCGAAGTCGACCTTGGTGAAGCCCGCGTCGATCACGGCCTTGCCCCCGCCGGCCGGCGCGAGCGTGAACTTCAGCGGCACGCCGTTCTTCGCGTCCACCGCGATCCGTATCGCGCCGATGGTCGAGCCGGACTGCTTCGGCTTGATCACCAGCTGGTACGCATCCCGGCCGGCCACCTGGGAGGTGCCGTCGACGGTCACCGAGGTGGTCGGGTCGACGCCCTTGAGGGCCTGCTCCGCCAGCGCCCTGGGCGTGGCCGGCAGGGACTCGGGGGCGTGCCCCGGACGGCCGTGGCCCTTGGCCGCGCCTCCGGGCCCCTTCGCGCCGTCGGCGGCCCGCTGGGAGTGGTAGACCTCGTTCGAGGCGCTGTCGTACGCCCACACGTCGTCCCCGCTGTGGACGACGCTGTACTCCGACGCCTTGTCGAGCACCGACAGCTTCTGCCTGTCCGGGCCGTCGGCCGCGACCCGCAGGGTGTGCGAGCCGGAGGCGAGCTCCATCAGCTTGCTGTCGGGCGAGGCGGACGAGCCGCCCCTGTCCCCGCCGCCCTTGGGAGCGAAGGAGCCGAGGCCGCCGAAGGACGGCAGGCCCAGATCCGTCTTGATCTTCACCGTGCCGGAGAGCTGCTGGGCGTCCGACGCGGCGATCTTCTCGATGAGCTGCTGTGCGCTGATCTTCGGCAGATCGGGGTCACCTGAAGCCGCGAGCGCCGGGACCAGCCCGATGGTCGCGGCCGCCACCCCCGCCACCCCGACCGGGACCAGGTACCGCGCGGCCTTGCGGCGGCCCGCGACGAGGTCCCCGGCCTCCTCGGTGGTGTGTGCGCTGTCGTTCGGTGCCATGTGTGCCTTACCTCCGTGGTCGGCGGCGTCCGTCCGTAGTGCTGCGCTCTGTCCACCCCGCGCCGCCATTCTCACCCGAATTGGTCAGGAGTGGTGTTGTCCATCTGACCAAATCAGCCGCCGTGGGGCGTCACCCCTCGGGAGCAACCTCGTGTACCTCTCTGGGATGACACCATCGCCCGGCGGCCGCTCCGACCAGTAGGGGTTGTACGTCGCGTACCTGTCATACCCATCAACTCCACCGAGGCCAGGACGGGTTGTTCCCGGCCGACGCCAACCCGCCTCGGTCCGTCGCGTACTGAACGCTCTTCAGCCACGGACCGGACGCCCGCTCGCGCGCCGGATCGCACGCCCGGCGGCGCCGCCGTCGCCCGCCCCTCGCGGCGGCGCCGCCGGGCGGATGCGTGCCGGGACCGGTTCACTGGTGTTTCACCAGGTGTGCGACCGTCTGCACACGGCCATCGAGCCCCGGAGGCCGTGACCTGGGTCACACTCTTGGCTGATCGGGTGTTCGAGTTGCTTTGGGCCGGAATCCGTACACCTGAACAGGAGCAACCGGCACCGACCGTGCCCACCAAAGGGGATCGCCATGCTCAGCGTCCACCGCATCGCCGTCGGCGCGGCAGCCGGGACAGCCGTCCTGGCGCTGGCCGCCACGGGGTGCGGAAGCAGCACCAGCAAGACCGACAAGCCGTCCACGACGGCACCCGCGACCCCCGACCCGGCCGCCTCCACCCTCGGCGCGACCCGGATCGACAAGGTCGGCACCGTGGTCACCGACGGCGACGGATACGTCCTCTACCGCTTCGACAAGGACACCGCGAAGCCGTCCCGCTCCGCCTGCCTGGCCGCCTGCGCGGCGATCTGGCCCCCGGTCCCCGCCAACGGCGCGCTGACGGTCAAGGGCATCGACAAGGCGCTGGTCGGCGAGGTCGCCCGCCCCGACGGCACCACCCAGCTGACCCTCGGGGGCTGGCCGCTCTACCGGTACGCCAAGGACGACGCGCCCCGTGAGGCGCGCGGGCAGGGCGCCGCCGGCACCTGGTTCGCGATCACCCCGGCCGGCGGGAAGGCCACCGCCGACACGGGCGGCGGCACGACCTCCGGCGGCGTCGGCACACCGCCGGGCGGCTCCCAGGACTAGGACGGGTACGACGGGTACCTGGACGGCGAAAGAAAGAGGGCGGCGGACAGGCCCTAGCCCGCGCGGTGCACCACCGCGTCGCACAGCTCCTCCAGAGCCGCCTTCGCGTAGCACTCCGGCAGGGGGGCCAGCGTGGCGCGGGCCTCCTCGGCGTAGCGCACGGTGTCCCTGCGGGCCTGTTCGAGCGCGGGGTGCACCCGCAGGCGGCGCAGCGTCTCGGCGTGCCGGGCGTCGTCCGTCAGGTCGCCGTCGAGCAGCGCGACGAGCTCCAGGTCCTCCGGGCGGCCGTGCTGGGCGGCGTGCGCCCGCACGTGCAGGACCGGCAGCGTGGGGATGCCCTCACGCAGGTCGGTGCCGGGGGTCTTGCCGGACTCGTGGGAGTCGCTGGCGATGTCCAGGACGTCGTCGGCCAGCTGGAACGCGGTGCCGAGCCGCTCGCCGTACTGCGTGAGGATGTCCACGACCGACTCGTCGGCGCCCGACATCATCGCGCCGAACCGGCCGGAGACGGCCACCAGCGAGCCGGTCTTGCCCGCGAGCACGTCGAGGTAGTGGTCCACCGGGTCGCGGCCGTCGCGCGGGCCCGCCGTCTCCAGGATCTGGCCGGTGACCAGCCGTTCGAACGCCTCGGCCTGGATGCGCACGGCCTCCGGGCCCAGGTCGGCCAGTATGTGCGAGGCGCGGGCGAACAGGAAGTCGCCGGTGAGGACCGCGACCGAGTTGTCCCAGCGGACGTTGGCGCTGGGGACCCCGCGCCGCACCTCGGCCTCGTCCATGACGTCGTCGTGGTAGAGCGTCGCCAGATGCGTGAGCTCCACGACCACCGCCGAGGGCACGACACCCGGCGCGTACGGGTCGCCGAACTGCGCGGCGAGCATCACGAGCAGCGGCCGGAAGCGTTTGCCGCCCGCGCGCACGAGGTGCTGCGCGGCCTCCGTGATGAAGGGGACCTCGCTCTTGGTGGCGTCGAGCAGGCCCGCCTCGACTGCCGCCAATCCGGTCTGGACATCGGCCTCAAGAGCCTGGTCCCGCACGCTCAGCCCGAACGGCCCGACGACGGTCACGAGGGGTACTCCTGTCTGCTGACGATCACACGGATTGTCGATGTGTCGCTGCCTTCACTCAAGTCAGCGTATCCGGTCGTTGTTCGATCACCGCTGGCGCCTTCCCGTCACCCCCCGCGCACAGCCCGATGGACCCCGGTATGTTCGTGATCAGCCAATATCTTAGGAAAGAAGCCGATTGTCCGGAACACCCACCGAGACCGTGCCCGGCCCGGCGCCGAGGGGGAGCTGACCATGCGGATCCGCACCGACTTCCCGTACGAGACCACGCGCGCGGACGTGCTCGTCCCGCTCCCGGACGGAACCCGGCTGTACGCACGGATCTGGCGTCCGGTGACCAAGGAGCCGGTCCCGGCGCTGCTCGAATACGTGCCCCACCGCCTCACCGACGCGACCGCGCCGCGCGACGGGCAGCGCCATCCCTGGTACGCGGGGCACGGCTACGCCTGCGTACGCGTCGATGTGCGCGGGCACGGCAACAGCGAGGGGCTGCCGGGCGACCGGTGCGACGCGACCGAGCTCGCGGACGGGGTCGCGGTCGTCGAGTGGCTCGCCGCGCAGCCCTGGTGCGACGGCGGTGTCGGCATGATCGGGATCTCCTGGGGCGGCTTCAACTCCCTCAAGATCGCGGCCCTCGCGCCCGGGCCGCTCAAGGCGGTCGTCACCGTCTGCGCGCCGGACGACCGCTATGACAACGACGGGCACTACCTGGGAGGTTCCGTCCTCGCCGGGGCCATGCACGCGCGGGCGGCGAGAACGCTGGCACTCACGGCCCGCCCGCCGGACCCGGAGTACGTCGGCGAGGAGTGGAGGCAGCTGTGGGCGGCCCGCCTGGAGGCCCTGGAGCCGCCCCTGCACACCTGGCTGGCGCACCAGCGGCGCGACGACTACTGGAGGCAGGGCAGCGTCCGCGAGGAGTACGGGGCGATCCGGGCCGCCGTGCTCGCGGTCGGCGGCTGGCACGACCCGTACCGGGACACCGTGCTGCGCCTGGTGGAGCACCTGCCCGCCGACCGGGTGCGCGGCCTGATCGGCCCGTGGTCCCACCAGTACCCGGACCGGGGCCTTCCGCCGGGGCCCGCCATCGGCTTCCTCCAGGAGACGCTGCGCTGGTGGGACCAGTGGCTGCGGGGCCGGGACAGCGGGATCATGGACGAACCGCCGCTGCGCTCCTGGATCAGCGATTCGCACCGGCCCGCCACGGTCTACGGGGAGCTGCCCGGCCGCTGGGTCGGCGACCCGGCCTGGCCCTCCCCGCACGTCACCCCCGTCGTGTACACGCTCGGCGGCACTCCCGTGCGGGTCGACTCCCCGCAGCACACCGGTCTGGACGCGGGCCGCTTCCTGCCGTCCGGCGGCGACGGCGACCTGCCGCCGGACCAGCGCGCCGAGGACGCGCACTCGGCGGTGTTCGACTGTCCGGTGCCCAGGGACGGGCCGCCGCTGGAGATCCTGGGGTGCCCGAGGGTGACGCTGCGGCTGCGGATGGACGTGCCGTTCGGGCAGGCCGTCGCGCGGCTGTGCGATGTGGCGCCGGACGGTTCCTCCACCCTGGTCACCCGGGGCGCGCTCAACCTCTCCGCGCGCGAGGGCCCGGACCGCGCGGACGCCTGGCCGCTGGGCGCCACCCAGGACGTGACGTTCCCGCTGGCCGGCATCGGCCACAGCTTCCCGCCGGGACACCGCGTCCGCCTCGCGGTCTCCTCGGCGTACTGGCCGTGGCTCTGGCCGCAGGCGGACTCGGTGGGCTTCACCCTGGACCCGCAGGACAGCGCCCTGAGCCTGCCGGTCCGCGCGCCCACGGCCGACACCGTCGTCTTCGACGAGCCCGAGCAGGCGGCGCCGCTCGGCGTGGTCTGCCCCGAACCGCTGGACGAGCCCCGGCCCGAGCGCCTGGTCGTCCGCGATGTCGCCAAGGGCGAGTGGCGCCTCGAAGTGACACCCCGCACCGGCGGTACCAAGGTCCACCCCGACGGACTGGAGGTCACCGAGGAGGTCGTGGAGACCTACACGATCCAGGAGGCGGACCCGCAGTCCGCGCGCACCCGCTCCGACTGGACGATCCGGCTGCACCGGCCGGAGCTCGCCTGGAACGTGAGCA
This sequence comes from Streptomyces sp. NPDC026377, assembly GCF_055567715.1. Lineage (NCBI taxonomy): Bacteria > Bacillati > Actinomycetota > Actinomycetes > Kitasatosporales > Streptomycetaceae > Streptomyces > Streptomyces sp. NPDC026377. The sequence continues at coordinate 108,673 of NZ_JBVHPV010000021.1, read as the reverse complement.
TCACCACCCGCTCCGAGATCGGCTGCGACGCGGCGGACTTCCTCACCTCGGACGAGGTGGTGTGCCGCGACGGCGACGAGGTCGTCTTCCACCGGACCTGGGAGAAGCGCATCCCCCGGACGGCGGGCTGAGGCGGCCGGGCGCGGCGTGAGGAGCCCGAGGGGGAGGAGCCAACCACCCCTCCCCGACCCGGAGTTTTGGGACATCGCACACTCTTTGGGCACTGACCGCGCGAGCGTCGCCGACGTAACGTGTCCTCCACACCCGTGGAAAGCGAGGCAGGCACAGATGTCCGAGCAGAGCCCGCTCGACCTGGCCGAGGGCGACCCCTTCGGCCCGCACAACCTTCCGTACGGCGTCTTCTCCACGCCCGACGCGCCCGACCACCGCCGCGTCGGCGTCCGCATCGGCCACCACGTCCTCGACGCGGGGGCCGCCGCGCACGCGCTCGGCTCCCCGTACGCGGCGCTGCTCGCAAGGCCCACGCTCAACCCGCTGCTCGCGGCCGGGCGCACGGCGTGGCGCGATGTGCGGCGCGCGCTCACCGCGTGGGTGACGGTGCCCGCGCACCGGCCCGACATAGAGCCCCTGCTGCACCCGCTGGACACGGTCACCCTGCACCTGCCGTACGAAGTCGCGGACTACGTCGACTTCTACGCGAGCGAGCACCACGCCACCAACGTCGGCCGGATCTTCCGCCCGGACGGGGACGCGCTCACCCCCAACTGGAAGCACCTGCCCATCGGTTACCACGGGCGGTCCGGCACGGTCGTGGTCTCGGGGACGGACGTGGCGCGCCCGCACGGGCAGCGCAAGGCGCCCTCGGACCCGGCGCCGGTGTTCGGCCCCTCGGTGAAGCTCGACATCGAGGCCGAGGTGGGCTTCGTGGTGGGCACCCCCTCCGAGCTGGGCAGGCCGGTGGAGCTCGCCTCCTTCGAGGACCACGTCTTCGGCCTGTTCCTGCTGAACGACTGGTCGGCGCGGGACATCCAGGCGTGGGAGTACGTCCCCCTGGGTCCGTTCCTCGGCAAGTCCTTCGCCACCTCCGTCTCGGCGTGGGTGACGCCGCTGGAGGCGCTGACGGCCGCCCGGGTGGCCCCGCCCGCGCGGGACTTCCCACTGCTGCCCTACCTCGACGACGCGCGGGCGGAGGTGCCGGGCGGCTTCGACATCCGCATCTCGGTCGCCCTCAACGGACAGGTGGTGGCCGAGCCGCCGTTCGCGGGCATGTACTGGACCGCCGCCCAGCAGCTCGCCCATATGACGGTGAACGGTGCCTCGCTGCGCACGGGCGACCTCTACGGCTCGGGGACCGTCAGCGGCCCCGAGCGCGGCCAGCGCGGCTCCTTCCTTGAGCTGACCTGGAACGGTACGGAGCCGATGGACCTGCCCACCGGCAAGCGCACGTTCCTGGAGGACGGCGACGTCGTCACCATGACGGCCTGGGCCCCGGGCCCCGACGGCGTCCGGGTCGGCCTCGGCGAGGTCACGGGCCGGATCGTGGGGTCCTAGGGGGACAGGCGTCGAGCCCCGGCGGGACAGGCGGAGAGGCGCCCAGCGCGCCCTCCGCCCACTCCTGTTACTCCTGCTCCTGCTCCTGCTCCTGGAGCACCGCCAGCACGCCCTCCCCGTACGTCGCCAGCTTCTTCTCGCCCACCCCGGCGATCGTGCCCAGCTCCTCCACCGAGCCGGGGCGGGCCACGGCGATCTCCCGCAGGGTGGCGTCATGGAAGATCACATACGCGGGGACACCCTGTTCGCGGGCCTGCGCGGCCCGCCAGGCGCGCAGGGCCTCGAAGAGCGGGGCCGCCTCCTGCGGGAAGTCGGCCGGGGCGGCCTTGGCCTTGCCCGCACCACGTGCCCGGGGCGCGCGCTCCGGCTTCGCCGGCTCCGAGCGGAGCCTGACCTCCCGCCCGCCGCCCAGAACCTCCCCGCTCGTCCCGGTCAGGACCAGCGTCCCGTACTCCCCCTCCACCGCCAGCAGGCCCTGGGCGAGCAACTGCCGCACCACGCCCCGCCACTGGGCCTCGGAGAGGTCCTCGCCGATGCCGAACACCGACAGCGCGTCGTGGTCGAACTGGATGACCTTCGCGGTCTTGCGGCCGAGCAGGATGTCGATGATCTGGCCCGCGCCGAACTTCTGGCGCCGCTCCCGCTCCAGCCGGACGACCGTCGACAGCACCTTCTGGGCGGCCACCGTGCCGTCCCAGGTCTCGGGCGGGTTCAGACAGGTGTCGCAGTTGCCGCAGTGGGCGGCGGGGGCGTCCTGGCCGAAGTACTGCAGGAGCTGGGCGCGGCGGCAGTCGGCGGTCTCGCAGAGCGCCAGCATCGAGTCCAGATGGGCGCCCGCCCGGCGCCGGAACGCCTCGTCGCCCTCACCGCCCTGGATGAGCTTGCGCTGCTGGACCACGTCCTGCAGGCCGTACGCCATCCACGCGGTGGACGGCAGGCCGTCGCGGCCCGCGCGGCCCGTCTCCTGGTAGTACCCCTCGACCGACTTGGGCAGGTCCAGGTGGGCCACGAACCGCACGTCGGGCTTGTCGATGCCCATGCCGAACGCGATGGTCGCCACCACGATCAGACCGTCCTCGCGCAGGAAGCGGGACTGGTGCAGCGCGCGCGTGGCCGCGTCCAGGCCCGCGTGGTACGGCACGGCCGCCACGCCGTTGTCGTTCAGATACTGGGCGGTCTTCTCCACCGACGCGCGCGAGAGGCAGTAGACGATGCCCGCGTCCCCCTCGTGCTCCTCCTTGAGGAAGGTCAGGAGCTGCTTCTTGGGGTCGTTCTTCGGCACGATCCGGTACTGGATGTTGGGCCGGTCGAAGCTCGCCTCGAAGTGGCGGGCCTTCGGCATCACGAGCCGATCGGTGATCTCGCGGTGGGTGACCCGGGTCGCCGTCGCCGTCAGGGCGATGCGCGGCACGTCCGGCCAGCGCTCGCCCAGCATCGACAGCGCCAGGTAGTCCGGGCGGAAGTCGTGGCCCCACTGCGCCACGCAGTGTGCCTCGTCGATCGCGAAGAGGGCGATCTTGGCCCGGGAGAGCAGATCGAGCGTAGCCTCCACGCGCAACCGCTCCGGGGCCAGGTAGAGCAGGTCGAGCTCGCCCGCGAGGAGCTCCGCCTCCACCGTGCGGCGCTCATCGAAGTCCTGCGTGGAGTTGATGAACCCGGCCCGCACACCGAGCGCCCGCAGCGCGTCCACCTGGTCCTGCATCAGCGCGATGAGGGGCGAGACCACGACTCCCGTACCGGGCCTGACCAGGGCCGGGATCTGGTAGCAGAGCGATTTTCCGGCGCCCGTGGGCATGAGCACCACGGCGTCGCCGCCGCTCACCACATGCTCGATGACCGCGCCCTGGTCGCCGCGGAAGCTCTCGTAGCCGAAGACCCGGTTCAGCGTCCGCAGCGCCTCGCTCTCGGCCGCCGGCCCGTCCGTCGTCCCGGCCACCGGCTGGTCCACCACCTCGACCGCCCCTTCCGTCCCGTTCATCCCGCCGTCCCCCACCGTCGTCCTCGTAACTCCGCCACCTCTGCCACGATAGGGGGCCGGACGGACACGTCCTGCCGCAGTCGGCCTGGATCGCGCCAAAGCCGCAGGTCAGACGGGCTGAAAAGTTATCCACAGGCCCCCACGGGGGCAGCGCGAAGCCCCGGCACGACGTGACGTACCGGGGCTCCTGTGCCTCCCAGGGGCGCCGGGAACCGCGCGGCCGACCGACAGGGCCGGCCCGCGGCCGGGAAGGCGCCCCGAGCGCCGCGCTACCGCACGAACACCCCCGCCTGACCGGCCAGGTCCAGGAAGTACTGGGGCGCCACACCCAGCACCAGCGTCACCGCGACGCCGACGCCGATCGCCGTCATCGTCAGCGGCGAGGGAACGGCCACGGTCGGCCCGTCCGCCTTCGGCTCGCTGAAGAACATCAGGACGATCACCCGGATGTAGAAGAACGCGGCGATCGCCGAGGAGATCACACCGACCACGACCAGCGCCCCCGCGCCGCCCTCCGCCGCCGCCTTGAACACGGCGAACTTCCCCGTGAACCCGGAGGTCAGCGGGATACCCGCGAAGGCGAGCAGGAAGACCGCGAACGCCGCCGCCACCAGTGGCGAACGGCGGCCGAGCCCGGCCCACTTGGACAGGTGCGTCGCCTCGCCGCCCGCGTCGCGCACCAGCGTGACGACCGCGAACGCCCCGATCGTCACGAACGAGTACGCGCCGAGGTAGAAGAGCACCGACGAGATCCCGTCCGCGTTGGTGGCGATCACACCGGCGAGGATGAAGCCCGCGTGCGCGATCGACGAGTACGCCAGGAGCCGCTTGATGTCGGTCTGGGTGATCGCCACGATCGCGCCGCCGACCATGGTGACGATGGCGACGCCCCACATGACCGGCCGCCAGTCCCAGCGCATCCCGGGGAGCACCACGTACAGCAGGCGCAGCAGTGCGCCGAAGGCGGCGACCTTGGTGGCGGCGGCCATGAAGCCGGTGACCGGGGTGGGCGCGCCCTGGTAGACGTCCGGCGTCCACATGTGGAACGGCACCGCGCCGACCTTGAACAGCAGCCCCACCAGGAGCATCGCGCCGCCGATCAGCAGTAGCGCGTCGTTGCCCATGGTGCCCGCGAGCGCCGGGTCCACGGTCTGGACCGTGCCGTCGACGACGTCCGCGATCGTCGCGTACTGGACGGAGCCCGCGTATCCGTACAGAAGCGCGATGCCGAACAGCAGGAACGCCGACGAGAAGGCGCCGAGCAGGAAGTACTTCACGGCCGCTTCCTGCGACATCAGGCGCTTGCGGCGGGCCAGCGCGCAGAGCAGGTAGAGCGGCAGGGAGAAGACTTCCAGGGCCACGAAGAGCGTCAGCAGGTCGTTGGCCGCCGGGAACACCAGCATCCCGGAGATGGCGAAGAGTGCCAGCGGGAAGACCTCGGTGGTCGTGAAACCGGCCTGGACCGCGGCCTTCTCGCTGTCGCTGCCGGGCACCGAGGCGGCCTGCGCGGCGAAGGAGTCGACCCGGTTGCCGTGGGCGTCGGGGTCGAGGCGGCGCTCGGCGAAGGTGAAGATCGCGACGATCGAGGCGAGGAGAATGGTCCCCTGGAGGAAGAGCGCGGGGCCGTCGACGGCCACCGCGCCCATCGCGGCGATGTGCGCCTTCGTCGTGCCGTACCCGTCCGCGGCGAGCCCGACGACCGCGGCGAAGGCGGCGGCGAGCGCGACGACGGAGAGGAACACCTGGGCGTAGTACCGGCTCTTGCGCGGCACGAACGCCTCGACCAGCACGCCCACCACGGCCGCGCCGAGCACGATCAGCGTGGGCGCCAGCTGGGCGTACTCGATGTGCGGCGCCGGGATCTTGTCGACCTTCCCGTCGGCCGCCGTCGTCCACAGGCTGTGGACAGCTGCTGCTGTGCTCACTGGGCCGCCTCCACCACGGGCTTGGGGTCCTTCTTGTCTACGTCGGACATGGTGTGCTGGACCGCCGGGTTGACGATGTCGGTCAGCGGCTTGGGGTAGACCCCGAGGAAGACCAGGAGCGCGATCAGCGGGGCGACCACCAGGAGCTCGCGGACCTTGAGGTCCGGCATGCCCTGGACCTCGGCCTTGACCGGGCCGGTCATCGTCCGCTGGTAGAGCACCAGCGCGTACAGCGCGGCCAGCACGATGCCCAGCGTGGCGATCACGCCGATCGCCGGATAGCGGCTGAACGTGCCCACCAGGACCAGGAATTCACTCACGAAGGGCGCGAGGCCCGGCAGCGAGAGCGTCGCCAGAGAGCCCACCAGGAACGTGCCCGCCAGCACCGGGGCCACCTTCTGCACCCCGCCGTAGTCCGCGATCAGGCGCGAGCCGCGGCGCGAGATCAGGAAGCCCGCCACCAGCATCAGCGCGGCCGTCGAGATCCCGTGGTTGACCATGTAGAGCGTGGCGCCGGACTGGCCCTGGGTGGTCATCGCGAAGATGCCCATGACGATGAAGCCGAAGTGCGAGATCGACGCGTACGCCACCAGGCGCTTGATGTCGCGCTGGCCGACCGCCAGGAGCGCCCCGTAGATGATGCTGATCACCGCGAGGACCAGGATCACCGGCGTCGCCCACTTGGACGCCTCCGGGAAGAGCTGGAGGCAGAAGCGGAGCATCGCGAAGGTGCCGACCTTGTCGACCACCGCCGTGATCAGCACCGCGACCGGGGCCGTGGCCTCGCCCATCGCGTTCGGCAGCCAGGTGTGCAGCGGCCACAGCGGGGCCTTCACCGCGAAGGCGAAGAAGAAGCCGAGGAACAGCAGGCGTTCGGTGTTGGTCGCCATGTCCAGCGAGCCGTTCGCGCGCGCCGCCGCGATCTCGTCGAGCGAGAAGGTCCCGGCGACGTCGTAGAGACCGATCACCGCGGCCAGCATGATCAGGCCGCCGACCAGGTTGTAGAGCAGGAACTTGACCGCCGCGTACGACCGCTGGGTGGCCGCCGCCTCGTCCCCCCGCGCGGCGTCAGCGGCAGATCGATACGAGCCGTGGGCCCGGTCGCCGAAGCCGCCGATGAGGAAGTACATCGGGATCAGCATGGCTTCGAAGAGGATGTAGAAGAGGAAGACGTCGGTGGCCTCGAAGGAGAGGATCACCATCGCCTCGACGGCGAGGATCAGGGCGAAGAAGCCCTGGGTGGGCCGCCAGCGGCTGCTGCTGGTCTCCAGGGGATCGGCATCATGCCAACCCGCCACCATGATGAACGGGATCAGCAGGACCGTGAGCGCGATCAGCGCCACCCCGATGCCGTCCACGCCCAGTTCGTAGCGGACGCCGAAGTCCTTGATCCAGGCGTGGGACTCGGTCAGTTGGTACCGGTCGCCGCCGGGCTCGAACCGGACGAGCTGGACCGCGCCGAGGACCAGTGTGCCCAGCGAGACCAGCAGCGCCAGCCACTTGGCGGCCGTCCGCCGCTCGGCCGGGACGGCGGCGGTGGCGATCGCGCCGACCGCCGGGAGCGCCGCCGTCGCGGTAAGGAGGGGGAACGACATGCCTTACACCGCCCTCATCAGCAGGGTCGCGGCGATGAGCACCGCCGCGCCTCCGAACATCGACACCGCGTAGGTGCGGGCGAAGCCGTTCTGCAGCTTGCGCAGCCGGCCGGACAGCCCGCCGAACCCGGCCGCGGTGCCGTTGACCACACCGTCGACCAGGGTGTGGTCGACGTACACCAGCGAGCGGGTGAGGTGCTCGCCGCCGCGGACCAGGACCACGTGGTTGAAGTCGTCCTGGAGCAGGTCGCGGCGGGCGGCCCGGGTGAGCAGCGAGCCGCGCGGGGCGGTGACCGGGACCGGCTTGCGTCCGTACTGGAGGTACGCGAGGCCGACGCCGATCAGCAGCACCGTGACGGTGGCCGCGGTGACCGCCGCCTCGCTCACCGGCGAGTCGCCGTGCGAGAGGCTCGTGACCGGCTCCAGCCACTTCACGAAGGACTCGTTGATGCTGAAGAGCCCGCCCGCGAGGACCGAGCCGAAGGCCAGCACGATCATCGGGATCGTCATGGTGCCCGGCGACTCGTGCGGGTGCGGCCGGGCGTGCTCACCGCGGTGCTCGGCGGCCGGCTCCACGCTTGGCTCGGCCGGCGAGGGGGTCGGGGCGTCGCGCCAGCGCTCCTCGCCGAAGAACGTCATCAGCATCACGCGCGTCATGTAGTACGCGGTGATGGCGGCGCCCAGCAGGGTGACCGCGCCGAGGATCCAGCCCTCGGTGCCGCCCTTGGCGAAGGCCGCCTCGATGATCTTGTCCTTGGACCAGAAGCCGGACAGGCCCGGGAAGCCGATGATGGCGAGGTAGCCGAGGCCGAAGGTGATGAAGGTGACCGGCATGTACTTGCGCAGGCCGCCGTACCGGCGCATGTCGACCTCGTCGTTCATCCCGTGCATCACGGAGCCCGCGCCGAGGAAGAGCCCGGCCTTGAAGAAGCCGTGGGTCACCAGGTGCATGATCGCGAAGGGGTAGCCGATGGGGCCGAGGCCGGTGGCGAGGACCATGTAGCCGATCTGCGACATGGTCGAGCCCGCCAGGGCCTTCTTGATGTCGTCCTTGGCGCAACCGACGATCGCACCGAACAGGAGCGTGACCGCGCCGACGACCACCACGACCGTCTGCACGTCCGGCACCGCGTTGAAGATCACGCCGGAGCGGGTGATCAGGTAGACGCCCGCGGTCACCATCGTCGCCGCGTGGATCAGGGCCGAGACCGGGGTCGGGCCCTCCATCGCGTCCCCGAGCCAGGACTGGAGCGGCACCTGGGCGGACTTGCCGCAGGCGGCGAGCAGCAGCATCAGGCCGATGGCGGTGTTGCGGCCGTCGCTGGTCTCGCCGACCCGGTCGAAGACGGTCGCGAAGGCGAACGAGCCCCAGGTGGTGAACATGACCATGATGGCGATGGACAGGCCCATGTCGCCGACCCGGTTGACCAGGAAGGCCTTCTTGGCAGCCGTCGCCGCACTGGGCTTGTGCTGCCAGAAGCCGATGAGCAGGTAGGACGCCAGACCCACGCCCTCCCAGCCCACGTACAGCAGCAGGTAGTTGTCGGCGAGGACCAGCAGGAGCATCGCCGCGAGGAACAGGTTGAGGTAGCCGAAGAAGCGGCGGCGGTTCTCGTCGTGCTCCATGTAGCCGATCGAGTAGATGTGGATCAGGGTGCCCACACCGGTGATCAGCAGGACGAAGGTCATCGACAGCTGGTCGAGCTGGAAGCCGACGTCGGCCTGGAAGCCCTCCACCGGGACCCAGCTGAACAGGTGCTTGTGCACCGCCCGCTCGTCGGCCGAGCGGCCCAGCATGTCGGCGAAGAGCGCCACGCCGAGGCCGAAGGAGACGGCCGCGAGCAGGGTGCCCAGCCAGTGCCCGACGGCGTCGAGCCGCCGTCCGCCGCACAGCAGGACGGCCGCTCCGAGCAGAGGCGCCGCGATGAGCAGCGCAATCAGGTTCTCTGTGTTTCCCACGGTTCTAGCGACCCCTCAGAGCTTCATCAGGCTGGCGTCGTCGACCGATGCCGAGTGGCGGGAGCGGAAGAGCGACACGATGATCGCGAGCCCGACCACGACCTCCGCGGCGGCGACGACCATCGTGAAGAACGCGATGATCTGGCCGTCGAGGTTGCCGTGCATCCGGGAGAAGACCACGAACGCGAGGTTGCAGGCGTTGAGCATCAGCTCGACGCACATGAAGACCACGATCGCGTTCCGCCTGATGAGCACGCCGGCCGCGCCGATGGTGAACAACAGGGCTGACAGATAGAGGTAATTGACGGGGTTCACTTCGCGGCCTCCTCTTCCCGGCCGAGCCGCTCGGCGGAGCGCTGCTCCAGCGCCTTCAGGTCGGACAGCGCCTGGCTGGACACGTCACGGATCTGACCGCGGCCGCGCAGCGTCTGGTTGACGGTGAGCTCGGACGGTGTGCCGTCGGGCAGCAGGCCCGCGATGTCCACCGCGTTGTGCCGGGCGTAGACCCCCGGGGCCGGCAGGGGCGGCAGGTGCTTGCCCTCGCGCACGCGCTGCTCGGAGAGCTCGCGCTGGGTCCTGGCGCGCTCGGTGCGCTCGCGGTGGGTGAGCACCATCGCGCCGATCGCCGAGGTGATCAGCAGGGCGCCGGTGATCTCGAAGGCGAACACGTACTTGGTGAAGATGAGGGCGGCCAGGCCCTCCACGTTGCCACCGGCGTTGGCCTGCTTGAGGCCGTCGAAATGCTTCAGGGAGGCGTTGGCGATGCCCGCGATCAGGAGCACCCCGAAACCGGTCCCGCAGACCGCGGCCCAGACGCGCTGGCCCTTGATGGTCTCCTGGAGCGAGTCCGCCGCGGTGACACCGACCAGCATCACCACGAAGAGGAAGAGCATCATGATCGCGCCGGTGTAGACGACGACCTGGACGATACCCAGGAAGTACGCCCCGTTGGCGAGGTAGAAGACCGCCAGGACGATCATCGTCCCGGCCAGGCACAGCGCGCTGTGCACGGCCTTCTTCATCAGGACGGTGCACAGCGCGCCGATGACGGCGACGGTGCCCAGCACCCAGAACTGGAACGCCTCCCCGGTGGAGGTCGTCGTGGCGGAGACGGCGAGCTGCATCACGCGTCCACCTCCTCGGGCTGCTCCCCGGCGGCGGTCCGCTCGGCGGCCGGGGGCCGCTCGCCCCGGGAGACGGCGACCTGGCGGACCGTGCCGGGGGCGGCCTCGGTGACCAGGCCCCGGTAGTAGTCGCCCTCGGTCATCCCGGGATGGATCGCGTGCGGCGAGTCGACCATGCCCTCGTCGAGCCCGGCGAGCAACTGCTCCTTGGTGTAGATCAGGTTCGCGCGGCTGCTGTCGGCCAGTTCGAACTCGTTGGTCATCGTCAGCGCGCGCGTGGGGCACGCCTCGATGCACAGGCCGCACAGGATGCAGCGGGCGTAGTTGATCTGGTAGACGATTCCGTACCGCTCGCCCGGCGAGTAGCGCTCCTCGTCCGTGTTGTCGGCGCCCTCCACGTAGATCGCGTCGGCCGGGCAGGCCCAGGCGCACAGCTCGCAGCCGACACACTTCTCCAGGCCGTCCGGATGCCGGTTGAGCTGGTGGCGCCCGTGGAAGCGGGGGGCCGTGGTCTTCTGCTGCTCCGGATACTGCTCGGTCAGCCGCTTCTTGAACATGGCCTTGAAGGTCACGCCGAAGCCGGCCACCGGGTTGAGGAACTTGTCCTCCGACGAAGCCCCGGGCTCCCCCGAAGTCTCCGCCGGTTCCGATGACTTAGACACCCTCGTCCTCCCTTCCATCACGGTCACTCTCAGTATCGGGCCCACCACTGACAACCAACTCCCGCTGGTGGCGCGGGCGTCGCCTGGGCACCGGCGGAAGGGTCTGTCCGGGCAGCGGTGGCACCGGGAATCCGCCCGCCATCGGGTCGAACGCGGGTGGCTCCGCCTCGGCCGCCGACTCCTCCTTGCGGCCCCGGAAGACGTCCGCGACCAGCGAGATCAGCAGGACCGCGACGACCGCGCCTCCCACGTACAGCACGATCTTGGAGAAGTCGTGGCCGTCGTTGCGCAGCGCGCGCACGGTCGCCACCAGCATCAGCCAGACGACCGAGACCGGGATGAGGACCTTCCAGCCGAGCTTCATCAGCTGGTCGTAGCGGACGCGGGGCAGCGTGCCGCGCAGCCAGATGAAGAAGAACAGCAGCAGCTGGACCTTGATGACGAACCAGAGCATCGGCCACCAGCCGTGGTTGGCGCCCTCCCAGAAGGTGGACACGGGCCACGGGGCCCGCCAGCCGCCCAGGAAGAGGGTGGTCGACACCGCCGAGACGGTGACCATGTTGACGTACTCGGCCAGCATGAACAGCGCGAACTTGATCGACGAGTACTCGGTGTTGAAGCCGCCGACGAGGTCGCCCTCGGACTCGGGCATGTCGAACGGGGCGCGGTTGGTCTCGCCCACCATGGTGACCACGTAGATGATGAAGGAGACCGGCAGCAACACGATGTACCAGCGGTCGTGCTGCTGGGCGACGATCTCCGAGGTCGACATCGACCCCGAGTAGAGGAAGACCGAGGCGAAGGCCGCGCCCATCGCGATCTCGTACGAGATCATCTGCGCGCACGAGCGGAGCCCGCCGAGCAGCGGGTACGTCGAGCCGGAGGACCAGCCCGCGAGCACGATGCCGTAGATGCCGACCGAGGCGCACGCGAGGATGTAGAGCATCGCGATCGGCAGGTCGGTGAGCTGCATCGTGGTGCGGTGGCCGAAGATCGAGACCTCGTTGCCGGACGGCCCGAAGGGGATCACGGCGATCGCCATGAAGGCGGGGATCGCGGCGACGATCGGGGCCAGGACGTAGACCACCTTGTCGGCCCGCTTGACGACCACGTCCTCCTTCAGCATCAGCTTGATGCCGTCGGCGAGGGACTGGAGCATCCCCCAGGGGCCGTGCCGGTTGGGGCCGATGCGCAACTGCATCCAGGCGACGACCTTGCGCTCCCAGACGATCGAGAACAGCACGGTCACCATCAGGAACGCGAAGCAGAACACGGCCTTGAGGGCGATGAGCCACCAGGGGTCGCGGCCGAACAGGGAGAGGTCCTCGGCCGCGAGGAAGGTCGGGGTCACGCGCGCACCTCCGGTACGTGGACGGCGGCGCCCGGTGCCGCGGGGCGGGAGGGGAAGTCGGTCACGGCCGCACCTCCGGTGCGGCCGTGGTGGCGGCCCGCGCCGCCGGGCCGATGCGGACGATCCGGCCCGGGACCGCTCCGGTGTCCGCGTACACGCCGTCGCCGGCCGAGTGGAGCGGCAGCCACACCACCCGGTCGGGCATCTCGGTGACCTTCAGCGGCAGCCGGACCGCGCCCTCGGGGCCGCTCACCTGGAGCAGGTCGCCGTCCTTGACGCCGCACTCGGCCGCGGTGGCGGCCGAGAGCCGGGCGAGGGCCGCGTGCCGGGTCCCGGCCAGCGCCTCGTCGCCCTCCTGGAGGGTGCCGAGGTCGAGCAGCAGCCGGTGGCCGGCGAGGACCGCCTCGCCCTCGGCGGGCCGGGGCAGGGCGTGGCCGGTTTCCAGCGGCTCGGTGGCGCGCGGCCCGTCCCAGTGGCCCAGGCTTCGCAGCTCCGCGCGCGCGGCGCGGTTGTCGGGGAGCGCCAGGTGCACGTCCATGGCGTCCGCCAGCATGTGCAGTACGCGCGCGTCGGCGGGTGCCAGGCGCCGGGTCATCTGCTCGGGCTTCAGGGCGGCCTCGAACATCCGCGCCCTGCCCTCCCAGTTGAGGAAGAAGCCGGACTTCTCGGCGACGGCCGCGACCGGGAAGACCACGTCCGCCCGTTCGGTGACCTCGCTCGGCCGCAGCTCCAGGGAGACCACGAAGGCCCCGGCCAGTGCTTCACGCGCGCGTGCCGGATCCGGCAGGTCGGCCGGGTCGACGCCCGCGACCAGCAGTGCGCCCAGCTCGCCGGTGGCCGCGGCCTCGACGATCTGGCCGGTGTCCCGGCCGAAGCGGTGCGGCAGTTCGCGCACGCCCCAGGCGGCGGCCACCTCCTCACGCGCGCGTGGATCGGTGGCGGGGCGCCCGCCGGGCAGCAGCGCCGCCAGGGCGCCCGCCTCGATCGCGCCCCGCTCGCCCGCCCGGCGCGGGATCCACACCAGTTCGGCTCCGGTCGCGGCGGATGCCCGTACGGCCGCGGTCAGCGCGCCGGGGACCGCCGCGAGGCGCTCGCCGACCACGATGACCGAGCCGGGGGCCCGCAGCGCCTCGGCGGCGGCCGAGCCGTCACCGTCCAGTCCGACCCCGCCCGCCAGCGCGTCCAGCCACTCGGTCTCGGTCCCGGGCGCGGCGGGCAGCAGCGTGCCGCCCGCCTTCTCCAGGCCCGGTGTCATATGGGTGGCCAGGGAGAAGGTGCGCTGGCCGTGCTTGCGCCAGGCCTTGCGCAGCCGCAGGAAGACGCCGGGCGCCTCCTCCTCCGCCTCGAACCCGGCGAGCAGGACCGCGGGCGCCTTCTCCAGGGAGGAGTACGTGACGCCCTGACCGGTGAGGTGGCCGCGCCCGGCGACGCGCGCCGCCAGGAAGTCGGCCTCCTCGGCCGAGTGCACGCGCGCGCGGAAGTCGACGTCGTTGGTGTCGAGGGCGATCCGGGCGAACTTGGCGTACGCGTAGGCGTCCTCGACGGTCAGCCGGCCGCCGGTGAGCACCCCGGCCCTGCCCCGGGCGGCCAGCAGCCCGGCCGCGGCCGCCTCCAGCGCCTCGGGCCAGGAGGCGGGCTCCAGCTCACCGGCCGCGTTGCGCACCAGCGGGGTGGTGAGCCGGTCCGGCTTCTGCGCGTACCGGAAGGCGAACCGGCCCTTGTCGCACAGCCATTCCTCGTTGACCTCGGGGTCGTTGGCCGCGAGGCGCCGCATGACCTTGCCGCGCCGGTGGTCGGTGCGGGTGGCGCAGCCGCCCGCGCAGTGCTCGCACACCGACGGCGAGGAGACCAGGTCGAAGGGGCGGGAGCGGAACCGGTAGGCCGCCGAGGTCAGCGCGCCGACCGGGCAGATCTGGATGGTGTTGCCGGAGAAGTACGACTCGAACGGGTCGCCCTCGCCGGTGCCGACCTGCTGGAGGGCGCCGCGCTCCAGGAGCTCGATCATCGGGTCGCCCGCGATCTGCTCGGAGAAGCGCGTGCAGCGCGCGCACAGCACGCACCGCTCGCGGTCGAGCAGCACCTGCGCCGAGATCGGCACCGGCTTCTCGTAGGTGCGCTTGTGGCCGTCGAAGCGGGTGTCGGTGTCGCCCACCAGCATGGCCTGGTTCTGGAGCGGGCACTCGCCGCCCTTGTCGCAGACCGGGCAGTCCAGCGGGTGGTTGATGAGCAGCAGCTCCATCACCCCGCGCTGGGACTTCTCGGCCACCGGCGACGTCAGCTGGGACTTGACCACCATGCCGTCGGTGCAGGTGATGGTGCAGGACGCCATCGGCTTGCGCTGGCCCTCCACCTCCACGATGCACTGGCGGCAGGCACCGACCGGGTCGAGCAGCGGGTGGTCGCAGAACCGCGGGATCTCGATGCCGATCTGCTCGGCGGCCCGGATCACCAGCGTGCCCTTGGGGACGCTGATCTCCACGCCGTCGATGGTCAGCGAGACCAGGTCCTCGGGCGGTACCGCCGCCTCCGCGCCGCCGGAGGGAGCGCCAGTCGTCACCGTCATGCGTTCACCTCCGTGGTGCGGTGCGGGCTGTCGGCCCACAGGGTCGACTTGGCCGGGTCGAAGGGGCAGCCCCGGCCCGTGATGTGCTGCTCGTACTCCGCGCGGAAGTACTTGAGCGAGGAGAAGATGGGCGCCGCGGCGCCGTCGCCGAGCGCGCAGAACGACTTGCCGTTGATGTTGTCGGCGATGTCGGCGAGCTTGTCGAGGTCGTCCATGGCGCCCTTGCCCACCTCGATGTCGCGGAGCAACTGGACCAGCCAGTACGTCCCTTCGCGGCAGGGCGTGCACTTTCCGCAGGACTCGTGGGCGTAGAACTCGGTCCAGCGGGTGACCGCCCGCACCACGCAGGTCGTCTCGTCGAAGCACTGCAGCGCCTTGGTGCCGAGCATGGAGCCCGCGGCGCCGACGCCCTCGTAGTCCAGGGGTACGTCGAGGTGCTCATCGGTGAACATCGGGGTCGAGGAGCCGCCGGGCGTCCAGAACTTGAGCCGGTGCCCGGGCCGCATTCCGCCGCTCATGTCGAGCAGCTGGCGCAGGGTGATGCCGAGCGGGGCCTCGAACTGGCCGGGGCTGGCGACGTGGCCGCTGAGCGAGTACAGCGTGAAGCCCGGGGACTTCTCGCTCCCCATCGACTTGAACCAGTCTTTGCCTCGGTGGAGGATCGCGGGAACGCTGGCGATGGACTCGACGTTGTTGACAACAGTGGGGCACGCGTAGAGACCGGCGACCGCGGGGAAGGGGGGGCGCAGCCGGGGCTGACCGCGACGGCCTTCCAGCGAGTCCAGCAGGGCGGTCTCCTCACCGCAGATGTAGGCGCCGGCGCCCGCGTGGACGGTGAGTTCGAGGTCGAGGCCGCTGCCGAGGATGTCCTTGCCGAGGAAGCCCGCCGCGTAGGCCTCCCGCACGGCCTCGTGCAGCCTCCGCAGGACGGGGACGACCTCCCCGCGCAGATAGATGAACGCGTGCGACGACCTGATCGCGTAACAGGCGATCACGATGCCCTCGATGAGGCTGTGCGGGTTGGCGAAGAGGAGCGGGATGTCCTTGCAGGTCCCGGGCTCCGACTCGTCGGCGTTGACAACCAGATAGTGCGGTTTGCCATCGCCCTGCGGGATGAACTGCCACTTCATGCCCGTGGGGAAGCCCGCGCCGCCCCGGCCGCGCAGCCCGGAGTCCTTCACGTACGCGATGAGGTCGTCCGGTGACATGGCCAGGGCCTTGCGCAGCCCCTCGTAGCCGTCGTGCCGGCGGTAGGTCTCCAGGGTCCAGGACTCGCTCTCGTCCCAGAACGCGGAGAGCACGGGCGCCAGCAGTTTCTCCGGGCTGCTTCCGTTCCCGTTGCCGCTGAGTTCGGGTGCCAAGGTCATCACTCCCCCTCCTCGTCGACCGGGCCCGCCGGGTGCGCGGGGTCGGAAGCAGAGGTCTGCTGCGGTGCGTCGTGCGAGCTCAGGTGCCCGGAGCCGGGCTGGGCCGCGTCACGGGGGCCCGTGCCGCGCGGACCCTCGCCGCCGGCGCTCTCGTCGCCGGGGCCCTCGCCGCGCGGGTGGACCACGCGCGGCTGCGGTGCCTCGCCCTTGGCCAGGCGCAGGCCGACCAGGGAGGCCGGGCCCGCGCCCCCGCTCGCCGCGACGGCGCCGGGGCGCTCGTCGGGGAAGCCGGCCAGGATGCGGGCGGTCTCCTTGTAGGTGCACAGCGGAGCCCCGCGGGTGGGCTCCACCGGCTTGCCCGCGCGCAGGTCGTCGACGAGGCGTTTGGCCGACTCGGGGGTCTGGTTGTCGAAGAACTCCCAGTTGACCATCACCACGGGCGCGAAGTCGCAGGCGGCGTTGCACTCGATGTGTTCGAGCGTCACCTTGCCGTCGGGGGTGGTCTCGTCGTTGCCCACTCCGAGGTGGCGCTTGAGCTCGTCGAAGATGGCGTCCCCGCCCATCACGGCGCACAGGGTGTTGGTGCAGACGCCCACCTGGTAGTCGCCCGAGGGCTTGCGCCGGTACATGGTGTAGAAGGTGGCCACCGCGGTCACCTCGGCGGTCGTGAGGTCCAGCATCTCGGCGCAGAAGCGCATCCCGGTGCGGGAGACATGGCCCTCCTGCGACTGCACGAGGTGCAGCAGCGGCAGCAGCGCGGAGCGGCTGCCCGGATAGCGGGCGATGACCTCCTTGGCGTCGGCCTCCAGCCGGGCGCGGACGTCGGCCGGGTAGTCGGGCGCGGGCAGCTGGGGCATGCCCAGGCTCGTCGGCGTGGTCTCGGTCACCGGTCGACGCCTCCCATCACGGGGTCGATGGACGCCACGGCCACGATGACGTCGGCGACCTGGCCGCCCTCGCACATCGCCGCCATGGCCTGGAGATTGGTGAAGGACGGATCGCGGAAGTGGACCCGGTAGGGGCGGGTGCCTCCGTCGCTCACGACGTGCACCCCGAGCTCGCCCTTGGGCGACTCGACGGCCGCGTACGCCTGTCCGAGGGGCACCCGGAAGCCCTCGGTCACCAGCTTGAAGTGGTGGATCAGGGACTCCATGGAGGTGCCCATGATCTTCTTGATGTGGTCGAGGGAGTTGCCGAGTCCGTCCGGGCCGAGCGCGAGCTGGGCGGGCCAGGCGATCTTCTTGTCGGCGACCATGACCGGGCCGGGCTCCAGCCGGTCCAGGCACTGCTCGACGATCCTGAGCGACTGGCGCATCTCCTCCAGCCGCACCAGGAAGCGGCCGTAGGCGTCGCAGCTGTCGGCGGTGGGGACCTCGAAGTCGTAGGTCTCGTAGCCGCAGTACGGGTCGGTCCTGCGCAGGTCGTGCGGCAGGCCCGCGGAGCGCAGGATCGGGCCGGTGGCCCCCAGCGCCATGCAGCCGGTCAGGTCGAGGTAGCCGACGTCCTGCATCCGGGCCTTGAAGATCGGGTTGCCGGTGGCGAGCTTGTCGTACTCCGGCAGGTTCTTCTTCATCGTCTTCACGAACTCACGGAGCTGGTCCACCGCGCCCGGGGGGAGGTCCTGGGCGAGGCCGCCGGGGCGGACGAACGCGTGGTTCATGCGCAGTCCGGTGATCAGCTCGAAGATGTCCAGGATGAGTTCGCGGTCCCGGAAGCCGTAGATCATGATCGTGGTGGCGCCGAGCTCCATGCCGCCGGTGGCGATGCAGACCAGGTGCGAGGAGAGCCGGTTCAGCTCCATCAGGAGCACCCGGATCACCGAGGCGCGGTCGGGGATCTGGTCGGTGATGCCGAGCAGCTTCTCCACGCCCAGGCAGTACGCCGTCTCGTTGAAGAACGGCGTCAGGTAGTCCATGCGCGTGACGAAGGTGGTGCCCTGCGTCCAGGTGCGGAATTCGAGGTTCTTCTCGATGCCGGTGTGCAGATAGCCGATGCCGCAGCGGGCCTCGGTGACGGTCTCGCCGTCGATCTCCAGGATCAGCCGGAGCACACCGTGCGTGGAGGGGTGCTGGGGGCCCATGTTGACGACGATGCGCTCGTCGTCGGCGCGGGCGGCGGTGCGGGCGACCTCGTCCCAGTCGCCGCCGGTGACCGTGTAGACGGTCCCCTCGGTCGTCTCCCGGGCAGAAGCGCGGGAAGCGTCACTGGCAGTGCTCATCAGGTGTACGACCTCCGCTGGTCCGGAGCCGGGATCTGGGCGCCCTTGTACTCGACGGGGATGCCGCCGAGGGGGTAGTCCTTGCGCTGCGGGAAGCCCTGCCAGTCGTCCGGCATCATGATCCGGGTGAGGGCGGGGTGGCCGTCGAAGACCAGGCCGAAGAAGTCGTAGGCCTCGCGCTCGTGCCAGTCGTTGGTGGGGTAGACGGCGACCAGGGACGGCAGGTGCGGATCGCTGTCCGGGGCGGTGACCTCCAGGCGGATCAGCCGGCCGTGGGTGAGCGAGCGCAGGTGGTAGACGGCGTGCAGCTCGCGGCCCTTGTCGCCGGGGAAGTGGACGCCGCTGACGCCCGTGCAGAGCTCGAAGCGCAGGGCCGGGTCGTCACGCAGGGTCCGGGCCACGCGGACGAGGTGCTCGCGCGCGATGTGGAAGGTGAGCTCGCCGCGGTCCACGACCGTCTTCTCGATGGCGTTCTCGGGGAGCAGGTCCTGCTCCTCCAGGGCGCCTTCGAGTTCGTCGGCCACCTCGTCGAACCAGCCGCCGTAGGGGCGGGAGGAGGCGCCGGGCAGGGTGACGGTGCGCACCAGGCCGCCGTAGCCGCTGGTGTCGCCGCCCTTCTCCGCGCCGAACATGCCCCGGCGGACGCCGATGACGTCGCCGGTGTCGTCGCGCTGGGCGGGCAGGCCGCCGCTCTCGGGCGCCTCGGGCGTCCCGGGGGCGTCGCCCGGCCCCTTGGGAGTACGGTCGTCGCTCACCGCAGCAGCCCCTTCATCTCGATGGTGGGCAGCGCCTTGAGGGCGGCCTCCTCCGCCTCGCGGGCGGCCTCCTCCGCGTTCACGCCGAGCTTGGAGCCCTGGATCTTCTGGTGGAGCTTGAGGATCGCGTCGATGAGCATCTCGGGGCGGGGCGGGCAGCCGGGCAGATAGATGTCGACCGGGACAATATGGTCAACACCCTGCACAATCGCGTAATTGTTGAACATTCCGCCCGAGGATGCGCACACCCCCATGGAGATGACCCACTTGGGGTTGGGCATCTGGTCGTAGACCTGCCGCAGGACCGGCGCCATCTTCTGGCTCACCCGGCCCGCCACGATCATCAGGTCCGCCTGGCGCGGCGAGCCGCGGAAGACCTCCATGCCGAAGCGGGCCAGGTCGTAGCGGCCGGCGCCGGTCGTCATCATCTCGATGGCGCAGCAGGCCAGACCGAAGGTGGCGGGGAAGACGGACGCCTTGCGCACCCAGCCCGCGGCCTGTTCGACAGTGGTCAGCAGAAAGCCGCTCGGCAGCTTCTCTTCGAGTCCCATAGGTGCCCCTCAGCCCCTCAGTCCCATTCCAGGCCGCCGCGCCGCCATACGTACGCGTAGGCGACGAACACGGTGAGCACGAAGAGCAGCATCTCGACGAGCCCGAAGACCCCCAGGGCGTCGAAGGTGACGGCCCAGGGGTAGAGGAAGACGATCTCGATGTCGAAGACGATGAAGAGCATCGCCGTCAGGTAGTACTTGATGGGGAAGCGGCCGCCTCCGGCCGGCGTGGGAGTCGGTTCGATGCCGCACTCGTACGCCTCAAGTTTCGCCCGGTTGTACCTTTTTGGGCCGATAAGCGTGGCCATGACCACGGAGAAGATCGCAAACCCAGCCCCTAGGGCGCCGAGCACGAGGATGGGCGCGTAGGCATTCACGCTCCTCGCTCCTTCCAGTCGTCCTTGACCGTTGGACCGCACACGGGCGCCGCTGCCGCCCCCTCCCGCCGCGCGAAGATCGCGCACATGTGAGGCAGTTCACAAGCCCGACTGCACCGCATCCTATGCCCGGCGGTCTGTGATCTGCGACACGGGGTACGCCAACGGCTTTGTGATCTCCACCACCTGACGAAGGATCATGAAGTCGGATGAGCGGTGATCTTCACACCTGAAGCGGCCGAGTGATCACAAGGCGTAGCATCTGCTCCTGTTACCGCTGGTCGCAAGGGGTGCGGCACTATCAAGGCATGGGCCCTACAAGCAAATTGGCGATGGACTCGTCCGGGTGATAGAGGATCGCGGCCCACTCATGCGGGTGAGGGCGTCGCCAACCGGTGGACCTGTGCACGCGTTCACGAACTCCGCACCACCGCGCCGACCGACGCGGAACGACCCGGACCGGCCTTAAACGATCTAGAAGCGACACCCCGCCGCCGCCCGGCGCGCCACCATGATCACGAACCGGTCACGGGACGGGAGACGCCCGGATACGAAGTGACCTGTGTCACACGGAGCGGTCACGAATTAAACCGGGCTTGGCCAACGGTGTGAACGGATGGTAGGCGACGGGCAATTCGGACTATTTATAAAAACCACATGATCACAGCAGTGATCGCGCATGCCCGTATTGCCCGTTACGGCGTCAATAAGGGCGCGCAGGAAGTGGATTCGTCCGTTCCGAGCACAACTGTGGCGCAGCACACGTTTCTTGAAGGGAACCCTGTACCCCTGATAGCGGTTGTACTCATGTCCCACACCGCTCACATACCCAGCCACCGGAAGCCCCGCCGCAGCGCCTCCAAGCTCGCGCTCCGTGCCGGAGTTGCCGGTGGCGTCCTCAGCACCATCGCGGTGGCCGGCGCCGCCGCCCCGGCCATCGCCGCCGAGCCGGTGACCGAGACCATCGAGATGCCCACGCTCACGTCCGGTCTCGCGAGCACCGCCGCCGCCGCCTCCGAGGCCACCCAGCAGGTCGCCGCCGACCTCCAGCTGAAGGCCGAGCAGAACGCCGCCGCCTCCAGCGCCGCCAAGCTCGCCAAGAAGGCGAAGGCCGACGCGGACGCCAAGGCAGAGGCGGAGAAGAAGGCCAAGGCGGAAGCCGAGGCCAAGGCGAAGGCGGAGGCCGCCGAGCGCGCCTCCCGCTCCTCCGCGCGCACGACCCTGGCCTCGACCGGTGGCGGCGGCAGCAGTAGCAGCACCGTCACCCAGTCCTCCACCGCCACGGGTTCCGCCGCCACCATCGTGAACTTCGCGCTGGCGCAGGTCGGCAAGGCGTACGTGTCCGGAGCCACCGGCTCCAGCGCGTACGACTGCTCGGGCCTGGTACAGGCCGCCTACCGCCAGGTCGGCATCGACCTGCCGCGCGTCTCGCAGGACCAGTCGACCGCGGGCCGCCAGGTCTCGCTCTCGAACCTCCAGGCGGGCGACATCCTGTACTGGGGCGGCGCGGGCTCGGCGTACCACGTGGCCATCTACGTCGGCGGCGGCAAGTTCGTCGGCGCGCAGAACTCCTCGACCGGTGTGGTCGAGCGCAGCATGGACTGGGACCGGCCGACCGGCGCGGTCCGCGTCCTCTAGTCGCGGCGCTCAGGGATACGGCGAAGGGCCGGTGCTCCTCTCGGGGGGAGCACCGGCCCTTTCGCGCGCGCGGCGTGCGTGAGGGAGCCGCTCAGGCCTTGGGCGCCACCTTCGAGAGGCCGTTGATGATGCGGTCCATCGCGTCGCCGCCCGTGGGGTCGGTCAGGTTGGCCAGCATCTTCAGGGTGAACTTCATCAGCACCGGGTGCGTCAGGCCGCGCTGGGTGGCGATCTTCATGACCTTCGGGTTGCCGATGAGCTTCACGAAGGCGCGGCCCAGCGTGTAGTAGCCGCCGTAGGTGTCCTTGAGGACCTTGGGGTAGTTGTGCAGGGCCAGTTCGCGCTGGGCGGGGGTCGCGCGGGCGTGGGCCTGGACGATGACGTCGGCCGCGATCTGGCCGGACTCCATGGCGTACGCGATGCCCTCGCCGTTGAACGGGTTGACCAGGCCGCCCGCGTCGCCCACCAGCAACAGGCCCTTGGTGTAGTGCGGCTGGCGGTTGAAGGCCATGGGCAGGGCCGCGCCGCGGATGGGGCCCGTCATGTTCTCCTCCGTGTAGCCCCAGTCGGCGGGCATGGAGGCGCACCAGGCCTTCAGGACCTCGCGCCAGTCCAGCTCCTTGAAGGAGGCGGAGGTGTTGAGGACGCCGAGGCCGACGTTGGAGGTGCCGTCGCCCATGCCGAAGATCCAGCCGTAGCCGGGCAGGAGGCGGTCCTCGCCCGGGCCGCGCCGGTCCCACAGCTCCAGCCAGGACTCCAGGTAGTCGTCGTCGTGGCGGGGCGAGTGGAAGTACGTCCGTACGGCCACGCCCATCGGGCGGTCCTCGCGGCGGTGCAGGCCCATGGCGAGGGAGAGGCGGGTGGAGTTGCCGTCGGCGGCGACGACCAGCGGCGCGTGGAAGGTGACTTCCCGCTTGTCCTCGCCGAGCTTGGCGTTCACACCGGTGATACGGCCCGTACGGTCGTCGATGACCGGCGCGCCCACGTTGCAGCGCTCGTACAGGCGGGCGCCTGCCTTCTGGGCCTGGCGGGCCAGCTGCTCGTCGAAGTCGTCGCGCTTGCGGACGAGTCCGTAGTCGGGGTAGCTGGCGAGCTCCGGCCAGTCGAGCTGGAGGCGGACGCCGCCGCCGATGATGCGCAGGCCCTTGTTCCGCAGCCAGCCGGCCTCTTCGGAGACGTCGATGCCCATGGCGACCAGCTGCTTGGTGGCGCGCGGGGTCAGGCCGTCGCCGCAGACCTTCTCGCGGGGGAAGGCGGTCTTCTCCAGCAGCAGTACGTCGAGTCCGGCCTTGGCCAGGTAGTACGCCGTGGTCGACCCGGCGGGGCCGGCCCCGACGACGATCACATCCGCGGTGTGCTCGGAGAGGGGCTCGGTCACAGCGGGTTCTCCCGAAGACTCGATTTCGTGTGCCGGAACGCACGGGACATGTGCAGTCTATGGGTGGGTGTTGATCGTTATCGCGAAGGGTTGCCCACGCCATGAGCTCCACCGAGGAGAAGTCCCTGCCCGCCGTGCCGGTCGTACGGCTGCGTGTGCCGACCGAGGAGGACGCGTACGCCTGGCACGAGGTGTTCGACGACCCGGAGGTCATGGAGTTCCACGGGGGCAGGGCGGCGGAGTTGTCGGTGTACGAGGAGCTGACGGCGCGCCAGCGCAGGCACGACGCGGAGCGGGGGTTCTGTCTGTGGACGCTCCTGGACGAGGACGACCGGGTCCTCGGCTTCACGGGCGCGCAGCCGTGGCCCCACGCGTGGGGGCCGGTCGGCGAGGTGGAGATCGGGTGGCGGCTCGCCCGGCGGGCGTGGGGTCGGGGGTACGCGACGGCCGCGGCCCGGGTCGCGGTGGATCGGGTCCGGGCCGCCGGGGTCGGCGGGGTGGTGGCCATGGTCGATGCCCGCAACGAGCGGTCCGTCGCCGTTACTCGGCGGCTGGGGATGCGGCTCGCCGAGACGTTCCGGACGCCCACGTCCGACCGGGAGGGATACTGCTTCCGGCTGGCGCTGTGAGGGTCGCGCCCGCGCGGCGGAGCCGCAGATGTCGCAGCCCCGTGTCCTAAACCCCGTGGGAGCGTCGTGTTTCGGCCAAGCTGAGGCGCGTCGGGGTCAGAACACCGACAGGCCCGTCAGGGTCGTGAAGCGGTCCAGGGCCGCCACGCCCGCCACCGAGTTGCCCCGGGCGTCCAGGCCCGGGCTCCAGACGCACAGCGTGCACCGGCCGGGGACGACCGCCATGATCCCGCCGCCCACACCGCTCTTGCCCGGCAGACCGACTCGGTACGCGAAGTCGCCCGCCGCGTCGTACGTCCCGCACGTCAGCATCACCGCGTTGACCTGCTTCGCCTCACTGCGCGACAGCAGGCGCGAGCCGTCCGCGCGCAGGCCGTGGCGGGCCAGGAAGCGGGCGGCCAGGGCCAGGTCGGCACAGCTCATCTCGATGGCGCACTGCCAGAAGTAGTGGTCGAGCAGCGTCGGTACGTCGTTGGCGATGTTGCCGTACGAGGCCATGAAGTGGGCCAGGGCCGCGTTCCGGTCGCCGTGGGCCGCCTCGGACTCGGCCACCACGGCGTCGAAGGCGAGCGCGGGGTTGCCGGTCTCCTCCCGCAGGAACTCAAGCAGCTCGCTGCTGGCGTCCCCGGTGAGGGTCTGGAGCCGGTCGGTCACGACCAGCGCGCCCGCGTTGATGAACGGATTGCGCGGGATGCCGTTCTCGTACTCCAGCTGGACCAGGGAGTTGAACGGGTTGCCCGAGGGCTCGCGGCCGACGTGCTCCCACAGGCTGTCGCCGCCGCGCGCGAGCGCCAGGGCGAGCGTGAACACCTTGGTGATCGACTGCGCGGAGAAGGGGCGCTGCCAGTCCCCCACCCCGTACACCTTGCCGTCGAGGTCGGCGACGGCCATCCCGAAGCGGGACGGGTCCACGTCGGCGAGGGCGGGGATGTAGGCGGCGGGGGTGCCGCCGCCCACGAGGGGCGCGACATCGTCCGCGATCTGCTGGAGGACGGCCTGGTAGTCCTGCTGGTCCACGGGGTGCCGGTACCGGATGCCGGGTTACTGGGGCTTGTAGCCGCGGTGCAGCGCGACCACACCGCCGGTGAGGTTGCGCCAGGCGACCTTGGCCCAGCCCGCCTGCTGGAGCCGGGCCGCGAGCGCGGGCTGGTCGGGCCAGGCGCGGATGGACTCGGCGAGGTAGACGTACGCCTCGGGGTTGGACGAGACGGCCGTGGCGACCGGGGGCAGGGCGCGCATCAGGTACTCGCTGTAGACCGTACGGAACGGCTTCCAGGTCGGCTGCGAGAACTCGCAGATGACCACGCGGCCGCCGGGGCGGGTCACGCGCAGCAGCTCGCGCAGGGCGGTGTCGGTGTCCTGGACGTTGCGCAGGCCGAAGGAGATGGTGACGGCGTCGAAGGTGTCGTCCTTGAACGGGAGCTTCGTGGCGTCGCCCGCGGTGAAGGGGAGGTGGGGGTGGCGGCCCTTGCCGACCTTCAGCATCCCGAGGGAGAAGTCGCACGGGACGACGTACGCGCCGGTGGCGGCGAAGGGGAGGGAGGAGGTGGCGGTGCCCGCCGCGAGGTCGAGGACCTTCTGGGCGGGGCGGGCGTCGACCGCCCTGGCGACCTCCTTGCGCCAGAGGCGGGACTGGCCGAGGGAGAGTACGTCGTTGGTGAGGTCGTAGTTCGCGGCGACGTCGTCGAACATCGAGGCGACGTCGTGCGGCTGCTTGTCCAGGGATGCGCGGGTCACGGCTTCATTGTGCCTGGGGCTTCGCCCCCGCCGCCCACGCCCCCCGGGTTGCCCCGGGCCCTTTCCGCCTGCGGGCCGTGCGGCCTCGCCCCCTTTGCGCTGCGCGCGTGCCTTCGCGCTTCGCGCGGTTCTCCCCTACCCCGCCCCTTCCCGAAACTCTCCGAGGGTGCGTGTTTCGTCTGCGGGCCGGTGGGGGCCGGTCGCGCAGTTCCCCGCGCCCCTTTGGGCCGCCTCCGGCGGATCACATTGCC
>NZ_JBVHPV010000021.1:0-83006 GCF_055567715.1 Streptomyces sp. NPDC026377 | reverse complement strand
GCCGCTCGCGCCCGTGGGTCGTTCCTCGCCCGCAGGCCGGTGGGGGGCCGGTCGCGCAGTTCCCCGCGCCCCTTTGGGCCGCCTCCGGCGGATCACACTCCCGCTCGCGCCCGTGGGTCGTTCCTCGCCCGCAGGCCGGTGGGGGGCCGGTCGCGCAGTTCCCCGCGCCCCTTTGGGCCGCCTCCGGCGGATCACATTGCCGCTCGCGTCCTTCCCGCCGCGCCCCCAGGTGCCCAGGGGCGCGGGGAACTGCGCGGGCAACCCAGCACGATCCGCAGACGAACGGACGACAGCCCTCGGAGAGTTTCGGGAAGGGGCGGGGTGGGGGCTATTTCGCGCGGTACACCAGGCGGCCCGCCACCACCGTCGCCACGCACACCCCCCCGTCGAAGACCGCGAAACGGGCCGGGCCGCCCACCGCCAGCGGGGGCAGGACGGGCGTGGGCACCACGGCTAGGCCCGAGCGCCGGGCCGCCTCCGCCACGACCCGCGACCGCAGCTCCCCCGACACCGCCACCACCCCCCGCGCCAACAGCCGCTGCACGCCCCGCCGCGCGCTCCCGCCCCGGCGGACGTCGTCGATGGGGAAGGACGGCGAGAGGATCGGCTCCGTGCCGAGGGCGTCCGCCTCTCGGGGGTCCGGGTGGTACGCGCGCTCCAGCAGCTCCGGACCGGAGGTGTCGACGAGCCCGGGCGACACCGTCCCCGGCCACCGCCGCACCCGCGCGGCCGGATACGCCGCGGCCAGCTCCTCGTACGGCCCGATCGCGGCCAGCCGGTCACCCTCGACCAGGACCGCGTCACCCTCCGAAGGGGCGTGGATGGTCAGCACGAGGGCGTCAGTTGGACGCCAGCAGCTTCAGCTCGGGGTGCGCCGTCCCGCCCTCGATCGCCGTCGACGAGATGTGCGACATGACCCGCTCGTCGACCGGGTCGTTCGCCGGGTCGTCGTGGACGAGCAGGTGCTCGTACGTCGTGGCGCGCTGCGCCGGGACGCGACCCGCCTTGCGGATCAGGTCGATGAGCTCCATGCGGTTGGAGCGGTGCCTGGCGCCGGCCGAGGACACGACGTTCTCCTCCAGCATCACCGAGCCGAGGTCGTCCGCGCCGTAGTGCAGCGACAGCTGGCCCGCCTCCTTGCCGACGGTGAGCCAGGAGCCCTGGATGTGCGCGATGTTGTCGAGGAAGAGCCGCGCGACCGCCAGCATCCGCAGGTACTCGAAGACGCTCGCCTGCGTCCGGCCCTTCAGATGGTTGTTCTCGGGCTGGTAGGTGTACGGGATGAACGCGCGGAAGCCGCCCGTGTGGTCCTGTACGTCGCGGATCATCCGGATGTGCTCGATGCGCTCGGCGTTGGTCTCGCCGGTGCCCATCAGCATCGTGGAGGTGGACTCCACGCCCAGCCGGTGCGCCGTCTCCATGATCTCCAGCCAGCGCTCGCCGCTCTCCTTGAGCGGGGCGATCGCCTTGCGCGGCCGCTCCGGCAGCAGCTCCGCGCCCGCGCCCGCGAAGGAGTCGAGACCGGCGGCGTGGATGCGCTGGATCGCCTCCTCCACCGAGACGCCGGAGATCCGGGCCATGTGGTCGACCTCGGAGGCCCCGAGGGAGTGGATGACCAGCTGCGGGAAGGCCTGCTTGATGGCGCTGAAGTGCTTCTCGTAGTACTCGACGCCGTAGTCCGGGTGGTGGCCGCCCTGGAACATGATCTGGGTGCCGCCCAGCTCGACGGTCTCCGCGCAGCGGCGCAGGATGTCGTCGAGGTCGCGGGTCCAGCCCTTCTTGGTGTCCTTGGGGGCCGCGTAGAAGGCGCAGAACTTGCACGCCGTGACACACACGTTCGTGTAGTTGATGTTGCGCTCGATGATGTACGTGGCGATGTGCTCGGTCCCGGCGTACCGGCGGCGGCGCGCCGCGTCGGCGGCGGCGCCCAGCGCGTGCAGCGGCGCCGAGCGGTAGAGGTCGAGCGCCTCTTCGGGGGTGATGCGTCCACCCGCGGCGGCACGGTCGAGGACGGACTGGAGGTCGGCCTTCTCAGTCACCGGAGTGTCCCTTTCGGCAGGGTTGCGGACGGACCGAGCCAGCCTACGCCAGCGGGCCGGGCCCACTTCGGCCCGGGTGCCGGCCCGCCTCCGCCCGGATGCCGGGGCGCCGAAGCGCCTTGATACGGGTGCCGGGCCGTCCAGGTCTTCTTGTACGGGTTCCCGGCCTTCTTGTACGGGTCCGCCGCTCAGTCCTTCTGCTTGTCCAGCGTCGCGTACGGCTTGCCCGCGCTCGCCTCCTGGGACTCGTACTTCAGCGTGCCGTCCGCGTTGCGGGTGAAGACCAGGATCGCCCTGCCGCCGGTGCACAGGCCCGCCGTGCCCCGGCGCGCCGGGTCGGTGCGCTCCTCGATCGTCACGCTCCGGTCCGTGCCGGAGACGAGCCTGCCGACCCCGAAGCACTCCACGCTCGTGCCCAGCACGCTGATCCTGGACGAGGTCCGCAGGACGTCCTTGCCGGTGCCGCCCGCCGTGAACACCGCCGTCAGATCGCCGTGCGGCTGCCCGGTCGTGGACTCCGTCATCGGGCCCTTCCAGGTCCCCAGGAAGGTCCGCGGCACCTGCGCCACCGCCGGGCCGCCCGTCCCGCCGGGGGTCGAGCCCGGCGGCGGGGCCGAGCTGCTGGGGCCGCTCGACGCCGAGTCGTGCGCCCGGTCGCGGTCGCCCGGCATCAGGTCGAAGAGGAACGCGGCGCCGAGGGTCGCGGCGGCCAGCGCCCCCGCGACGGCCAGCGCGAGCGTGCAGCTCATCCGCCGCCCCCGGCCCCCCTCCCCCGGCTCGACGGCGGTGCCGACGGAGAACGAGAAGCGCGAGGGCGGGTCGGCGGGCGGGTCCGGAGCGCGCGGCCCCGGAACGGCGTCGGCAACGGGCCCACCACCGCCCGCGCCACCCGTACCGCCCGCGCCGGACCCGGTGCGGCTGTGCGCGTACGCCCCGAGCGCCTCGGACCCGTACGCGCCGGACCCGTACGCCCCCTCGGGCCCGGCGCCCCCGTACGCCCCCTCCGCGCCATAGGACGCGTCCGGCGGGCCGAAGACCCCCACCGCCGGGCTGGTGAACGCCACCGGTCCCGACGCCCGCTCGTCCGCCGCCGCCTCCGGCTCCAGGTCCAGCAGCCGAACCGCCGACCGGCTGACCTCCGCCACCAGCGCCCCGGGCAGCCAGCCCTCCGCGACCAGGGCGGACGCGCCGCGCGGGGCCAGTCTGCGGGCGAGTTCGGCGGGGGCGGGGCGGGTCCCGGCCGTCTTGGCCAGGCACGTCTCCACCGCCGCCCGCACCTCCCCGTCGAGCGCTCCGCCCAGCTCGGGCTCCTCGTGGACCACCTTGTAGAGCAGCGCGGCGGAGGAGTCGCCCGGGAACGGGGGCTCGCCCGTCGCCGCGTACGCCAGGACCGCGCCGAGGGAGAAGACGTCGGCGGCGCCGGTGACGCCCTTGCCGAGGATCTGCTCGGGCGACATATAGCCCGGCGAGCCGATCGAGACGCCCGAGGCGGTGAGCGAGGCCGTGCCGTCCAGGGCGCGGGCGATGCCGAAGTCGATCAGGCGGGGGCCGTCGAGGGTGAGCAGCACGTTGGAGGGCTTCACATCGCGGTGGACGAGCCCGAGCGCGTGCACCGCCGTCAGCGCCTCCGCGAGCCCGGCGCCGAGCGCCCGTACCGCGCGCTCGGGCAGCGGGCCGTGCGCGGCGACCGCCTGGGCCAGCGAGGGGCCCGCCACATAGCCGGTGGCGACCCAGGGCACCGGCGCCTCGGGATCGGCGTCCAGGACCGGGGCGGTCCAGGCGCCGCCCACCCGGCGGGCCGCCTCCACCTCGTGGCGGAACCGGGCGCGGAACTGTTCGTCGAGGGCGAAGTGCGGGTGGACCACCTTCACGGCGACCGTGCGCCCGCCCGCGCTGCGGCCCAGATAGACCCGGCCCATGCCGCCCGCGCCGAGTCTGCCGAGCAGCCGGTAGGCGCCGATGGTGCGCGGTTCGCCGGCTTCGAGCGGCTGCATCGCGATCTGCCTTCCCCCATGCCGTCACGTACGGTCGCACAGCAGGGTAGAGCGTGGCGTGGGCCGGATCACCGGTCCGGGCCCGATCGGGACCGTACGGCGACGAACCGATACGAACGCCCGGCCGTCTCTCCCTGCGGAATCCGTTGCGGAATCCGCCACGGACACCTCGTCGGCCGCCGCCCGGCGCACCACACCGTCATCACCGCCACCGCCACCGCCACCGCCACCACAGTCACCGTCACCGTCTCGGAGCACCGTATGAACCGCCGTACCACCGCACTCATAGCCGCCGCCGTCCTCGGCTCGGCCGCGCTGGTCTCCGGCTGTTCCGACGAGGGCGAGCCGGTGAGCTTCGACGGCCCGGCGGCCTCCACGAAGGCGCCGACCCCCAGGGCGGGCGGGAGCAGCGGGCAGAACAGGGCGGGCGGGGGCGCGGTCTCCGAGGCGGTGGCGAAGACCCTGCTGCCCACCGGCCCGAAGGCGCGCTTCACCACGGAGAACACGCTTGAGGACGGCACCCGGATCGGGGTGACCACGCTGCACGGCAAGAAGTCGGGGTTCACGGGCAAGGTGTGGGTCTGGGCGCCGAAGCAGTACTTCGACCCCAAGTACGCGCAGAGCGGCTTCCCGGTGCTCATAGCCCTGCCGGGCGGCAACGGCTACCCGAAGAACTACTGGATGGGCACCGACCTCAAGCTCCAGAGCAGCATCACGGGGTGGTCCAAGGAGGGCAGGAGCGTCCCCTTCGTGGTGGTGATGCCGGTCCTCAACCCGGACGCGAAGTACTACTACGACGGCAGCGACATACCGGGGCAGCCCAGGATGGGGACCTGGATGACCGAGGACGTGCCGGACTTCGTGAAGGCGAACTTCCGCACCTTCAAGTCCCGCGACGGCTGGGCGTTCATGGGCTCCTCCTCCGGCGGCTTCGTCGGCCTGAAGTCGGTGCTCAAGCGGCCCGACCAATTCAAGGCCGTGATCGCCTCCGGCCCGGACACCGTGCCGGACTCCCCGCTGTGGGCGGGCCACGAGGCCGAGAAGCAGGCGAACAACCCGGAGAAGCTCGCCCAGGCCCTGATCGACGCGGGCGGCCCCGAGGTCGACCTCGCCTTCCAGATCGGCACCAAGGAGGGCGGCATGGCGAACCTGAACAGCTTCATCGCCAAGTACGGCAAGGGCCCGGTCAGGACCCGTCTCCAGGTGATCCAGGGCGGCAAGCACAACGCCCACACCTACATCAAGGGGATGGGCGACGGGACCATGCAGTGGATCAGCAGCAAGCTCCAGGCACCGATCCCGTCGCCCTGACCGGCAGGCTCGGGCAGCCCCGGCAGGCAAGCCCGGACGAGCCCCCTTACGCGCCGAGCAGCTCCACCGTCACGTCCGCCGGGAACCCGGTGGTCGGGCCGGTCCGGCGGGCGAATTCCCGTACGCCCGCGAGCTGGTCGGCGCCGAAGCGGAAGTCCAGCGTCGTGAAGTAGCGCTCCAGGAGCTCCGCGTCGAAGACCTCCCAGCGGGCGGCCTGCTCGGCGACCTTGGTGACCTCTTCCAGGGAGAGGTCGCGGGAGGCCAGGAACGCCTGGTGGACCTCGCGCACGACCCCGGGCTCGCGGGCCAGGTAGTCCTTGCGGGTCGCCCATACGGCGAAGACGAACGGCAGGCCCGTCCACTCCTTCCACATGGCCCCCAGGTCGTGGACCTGGAGCCCCAGGCGCGGGGCGTCGTGGAGGGAGGCGCGCAGGGCCGCGTCCCCGATCAGGACCGCCGCCTCCGCCTCCTGCATCATCAGGCCGAGGTCGGGCGGGCACGAGTAGTAGTCGGGCCTGACGCCGTAGCGCTCGGCCAGCAGCAGCTGGGCCAGGCGTACGGAGGTGCGCGAGGTGGAACCGAGCGCCACCCGGGCGCCGTCGAGCTCCTCCAGCGGGCGCTGCGAGACGATCACGCAGGACATGACGGGCCCGTCGCAGCCGACCGCGAGGTCGGGGAAGGCCACCAGGTCGTCCGCGTTGCGCAGGAACTCCACGAGGGTCACCGGCGCTATGTCGAGGTCTCCCCGGACGAGCTGCTCGCTCAGCTTCTCGGGGCTGTCCTTGGTCAGCTCCAGATCGAGCAGGGTGCCCGTGCGGGCGAGGCCCCAGTAGAGCGGCAGACAGTTGAGGAACTGGATGTGCCCGACCCGTGGCCGGGTGGTTGTTTGGTCCACATCGCGAGACTAGACCTGTCCGGTTTGTCCAGCTACGGCGGGTCGATACCTCACTGCGTCAAAGGCGCGTCAAACGTCCGGGCGACGTGATCTTTCCCTCTACCGCAGCCCCGATCCTGCGTGCTACGCTCAGCGCAAGTTGCAGTTTGGTTTCCCTTGCAGTACAGAGCCTGCGGAGCATGTAACCCGCAGGCTTTTGTAGTTTTCAGACTTCTTTGCAGGTTCTGGAGCAGGGCAACCCTTTGGCCCAAGGAGGGCTTATGGCTACCGGAACCGTCAAGTGGTTCAACGCTGAAAAGGGCTTCGGCTTCATCGCCCAGGACGGCGGCGGCCCGGATGTCTTCGTCCACTACTCCGCGATCAACGCGTCTGGCTTCCGCTCCCTCGAGGAGAACCAGGCCGTGAACTTCGACGTCACGCAGGGCCCGAAGGGCCCGCAGGCGGAGAACGTCACCCCGGCCTAGTTGCCCGGGTCGGCGATCGCTGACTAGCAGCAGTACCCAAGGAGCCCTTCCCCGTACGGCGACGTACGGGGAAGGGCTCCTGCCTTTCTCCGCTCCCGCCTTTCCCCGCTCCGCGCCGTCCGGGCCCGCTACCGTCTTCGACCATGGGCAAGGGGACGGTCACCGTGCACCATGTGCGCGCCGTGCTGCGCGGCGCCGAGCGGCGGGGCATCGACACCGTGCCGCTGCTCCGGGCCGCCGGCATCCCGCCGCTGCTGCTCGGCGACGACCGGGCGCGGGTCACGCCCGACCGGTTCGCGCTGCTGTTCCGGGCGCTGTACCGGGCGACCGAGGACGAGTTCCTGGGGCTCGGCACGGACCCGAGCCGCCCCGGCACGTTCGCCATGATGTGCTGCGCGGCGCTGGCCTGCCGCGATCTGGGCGGGGCGATGCGGCGCGGGATCACGTTCTACGGGCTGTTCCCGGGCGGGCCCCGGCTCGCCCTCACCACCGACGCCGGGGAGGCCGTCCTCGCCGTCCCGGACGGCCTCGGCGGGCGGGACGAGGACCGCTTCCTCACCGAGTGCCTGCTGATCATCACGCACCGGCTGTGCAGCTGGCTGATCGGCCGCCGCATCCCCCTCCTGCGGGCCGCGTTCGGCTATCCGCCGCCCCCGCACCGGGACGAGTACCCGTCGCTCTTCGGCTGCCCCGTCCGCTTCGGCCGGGCTCGGACCGAGGCGGTGTTCGACGCGCGCTGGCTGACCGCGCCGCTCGTCCGGGACGAGGCGGCCCTTGAGCAGATGCTGCGCCGCTCCCCCTTCGAGCTGCTGAGCCGCCGCGCGTACGGCACGACCGTGGCCGAACAGGTCCACCGCGACCTCGCCCGCGCGCTCAGCGCCTCGCCCCGGCTGCCGTCGCCCGCCGAGACGGCGGCCCGGCTCGCCCTCTCCCCCGCCACCCTGCGGCGCCGCCTCCAGCAGGAGGGCACCTCGTTCCAGCGGCTCAGGGACGCGGTGCGGCGGGACGCGGCCATCGCGGGGCTCGCCGGGGGGCGCGAGCCCATCGCCGAGCTCGCGGCCCGGCTCGGGTTCGCCGAGGACACCTCCTTCCACCGGGCGTTCCGCCGCTGGACGGGGACGACGCCGGGCGCGTATCGGCGGGGCCAGGGAAGCTGAGCGGTACGGTCAGCCCCGTACCTACCGGTCAGTTACTACCGTCTCCTCAACTGCACCGCCCCCCACGACCGTAGGGAGAGCCGCAATGTCCCTCCGCACGAGAGTCGCCGGTGCGCTCGCCGCCGGCCTCCTCCTCTCCGCAGCCGCCCCCACCGCGTTCGCGGCGGCCGACGGCCCCGCCGCTCGGGCCACCCGTCCGGGCGATGTCCTCAGCTCGGCCCCCACCGCCTTCCACCCGCTGCCCGGCCAGTGGACCAACACCCGGGCATGGCACATCACCTACCGCTCCACCACGGCCAGGGGCGGCCCCAACACCGTCTCCGGCACCGTGATCGTGCCCAACGACGGCCGCACCGGCCCGCGCCCGCTCGTCACCTACGCCGTGGGCACGGTCGGCATGGGCGACTCCTGCGCCCCGAGCGCGAACTTCCCGCACGGGACCGCCGTGGAGGCCACGCTGATCAACCAGATCGTGCAGCGCGGCTGGGCGGTCGCCGTGACCGACTACGAGGGCCTGGGGACACCGGGGGACCACACGTACACGGTCGGCCGGGCCGAGGGCACGGCCATGCTCGACGCGGCCCGCGCCGCCCAGCGCCTGGGCATCCCCGGTGTCTCCGCCGACTCCCCCGTCGGGATCATGGGCTACTCCCAGGGCGGCCAGGCCAGTGGCTGGGCGGCCGAGCTGCACGACTCCTACGCGCCCGAGCTCCAGGTCAGGGGCACCGCCACCGGCGGAGTCCCGGCCGACCTCATGAAGGTCGCCCGCTCCAACGACGGCGGCCTCGGCTCGGGCCTGATCTTCATGGCGGCGGCGGGCCAGGACGCGGCCTTCCCCGAGCTGAAGCTCGACACGTACCTGAACACCGCCGGCAAGGCGGTCGTGGACCACTTCCGGACGAACTGCGTCGCCGTCGACACCGTCGTCGGCTCCTTCAAGAAGATCACCGACCTGACGGTCAGGAACCCCCTCGAACAGCCGGACTGGCAGGCCCGCCTGGGCGAGTCGCGCCTCGGCACGCACGCGCCCGACGCCCCGGTGTACCTGTACCACGGCTCGGTGGACGAGCTCATCCCGTACGAGGTGGGGCAGGAGCTGCGGGCCGACTGGTGCGAGCGGGGCGCGAACGTCTCCTGGCACACGCTGCCGCTCCTCGGCCACATCGGCGGGGTGACCGTCGGCGCGCTCCCGGCCGCCGACTGGCTCGCCGACCGCTTCGCCGGGCGCGCGCCCGTGGGCAACTGCTAGAGCCCCACCTCCGCCCACACCGTCTTGCCCCGCGAACGCTCCTGAACGCCCCACGCCTTCGCCAGCGCCTCGACCAGCAGCAGCCCGCGCCCGGACTCGGCCTCACCGGCCGGTTCCGGGCGCAATGGCCTGCGCACGGCCCTGGTGTCGGTCACCTCGATGCGGAGTACCGTGCCGAGTGCGAGCCGGAGTTCGCACTCGTGCCCCGGTACGTGCCCGTGCAGCACCGCGTTGGCGGCCAGCTCCGCGACGATCAGGGCGGCCCGGTCGGAGCCCTCGCTCCCGTGCCGGATGCCCCACGCGTCCAGCTGCCCGAGCGCCAGCTTCCGCGCACTGCTGGCGCCCCGCCGCGTACTGCCGAACCGCCGAGTGAACTCGACCGTGGGGGTGGTGATTTGGGGATTCATGTCACCGAGCGTGACGAGATGTGCGTACGCTGAACAAGGGGTGTCGCCCCGACACCGGCCTTTCTGTACGGGTACGGCGAAATCCCTGTACGAGTCGTCGCCCGTGACCCTCTGGAGGCGTACATGGAGGATGACGACGGCCTCACCTCGGAGCTGTTCATCGCCGTGGGTGAGCAGTTGAAGGTGCTGCGCGTCCGGGCGGGCCTGACCCAGAAGGAGTTCGGCCGGATCGTCGGCTACACCGAGAGCCAGATCTCCGCGATGGAGCGGGGCGTACGGATCACGCAGCCGGACTTCCTGGACAAGGCGGACGACGTCCTGAACGCGGGGGGTGTGCTGAGGGCTGCGCGGAAGGCGATCGAGAGCGCGCAGACACGGGCGAGGGTGCGGCATCCGGGCTGGTTCCGGGATTACGCCAAGGAGGAGGCGGAGGCGGTCGCGCTGCACGACTACAGCACGCACGCGCTGCCTGGATTGCTTCAGACCGAGGACTACGCCCGAGCCGTGTTCACTCAGCGTCGCCCTCTCTTGGACGAGGGCACCGTCGAGAAGCGAGTAGCGGACCGGCTGGCCCGACAGCAGATCTTCGACCGGTGGCCCGCGCCGACCTTCAGCTTTGTACTCGAAGAGTCCATTCTGCGTAGGCCAGTTGGTGGGCGGACTGTCCAAATGAATCAGCTTCAGCGGCTGCTACGTCTGGGTAGCCTTCGAACAGTTGAGCTTCAGGTAATGCCAACCGATCGCGAGGACCACGCCGGGCTCGGGGGACCGTTCATCCTGCTGACGCCCAAGGGGAAGCAACAAGTTGCGTACACGGAGATCTACGGGCACCCCCGTCTGATCACCGATCACAACGAAGTCCGCGTCTTCGCTGATCGCTATGGCATCATCCGGGCGCAGGCTCTCACCCCACGGGAGTCTCTGTCCCTGATCGAGAAGATGCTGGGAGACTCATGAACTGGTTCAAAAGCAGCTACAGCGACGGCGAAGGCGGCGCCTGCCTCGAAGTCGCGTACGACTGGCGCAAGTCGAGCTACAGCGGAGCCGAAGGCGGGACCTGCGTCGAGGTCGCAACCCACCCCTCCGCCATCCACATCCGGGACTCCAAGGTCACCCAGGGCCCCGAGATCACCGTCGTACCCGCCGCCTGGGCCGCGTTCGTCTCGTACGCCACGCGGTAACCACCGGGACGGCGAGGGGCCCGGCACCGTGACCGGTGCCGGGCCCCTCTTCACACGTACTGCCTCACACCGCCAGCAGCTCCGGCTTCGGCATCAGTGCCGTCGCGAAGACCACCTGGGTGAGGAGCATGATCCCGAACAGCGCTCCCCCGCCGCCCAGCGCCAGTGGCAGCACCGGCATGAGCAGCAGGAACACGGCCGCCGCGCGGAAGCCGCCCGGCGTTCCGTACCTCTTGAGCAGGCCCAGGAGGAGGAGCAGGAACAGCGAGACCGCCGCTACGAACAGCATCAGACCGATGCCGTCGGCCAGCTGCTCCCCGAAGGAGAGCGCGCCGCGCGGGGTCAGTGCCATGGCGAGGAACCAGCCGATCGCGCAGACCGGTACGTACCTCGCCGCGCAGCGCGGGAACCAGGGTGCGTGGGTCACTTCGGCGGATCCTTCAGGCATTGGGCGGAGTTCCAGTACCGCATGTCCTTGTTGCCGTACCAGGGCATCGAGTCCAGACCGGACACGTTGTCCATCCGGTCGTGGGCCACGACCAGCGGCTTCTGCGCCCGACGGTACTGGACGACCTCCATGTCCGGGTAATGGTCTCCCTTCCTGGTCACGGTCACCGACCCCTTGTTGGCGGCGATCGTCACATGCGTGTCGACGGAGAACAGCGACATCAGACTGTTCACCCCCGCTATGCCGAGGTCGAGCTTGGAGGAGTTCGAGTGGTACTTGCCGAGGAAGTTGTAGTTCACGATGTTCCGGCCGGTGACACTCTCCGAGGGGTACTCGTTGAGCGACAGCGGGAAGGCCGGGATCATCCTCGACGGGGACTCGATGTCGTAGCCGGGGCCGCTCTGGCCCGCCTGGCCGAGCAGGTACGACGAGACGTGCTTGGTCGACGGCTTGGTGTGGGACGGCGAGACCTTGAAGGTCACGTCACCCGTGGCCGTGTCCCAGAACAGGACCATGCGGTAGGCCGCGTCCGGGTCGGTCGAGTACTCGCGGTCGTCGCCGAGCAGCTGGTAGCCAAGCCCCGGGATCTTCATCGCGTCCTTGGTGTGGATGAAGAACCGCATCATGATGATGCCCCGGTCGGGCCCCTTGCCCACGTTGAAGTGGCCGAACTGGGTGCCCTTCTCGCCGTGCGACCACATGGCCCGCAGGGCGCGCGCGTAGGACGCCATCCTGGCGTGGTGGGCGACCTTGTGCACGACCCTGCGGATGATCTTCTTGATCCGGTGGATCACCCGCTTCACCGCGTGCTTGATCTTCTTGAAGATGTGGCCGATGTGGAACTGGCCGCTCGGGTCGCTGTCGGTGACCGGCGAGTTGTTGGCGTAGGCGTACCCGTTGATCTGCTGCGGGTCCGAGAGGTCCATGACCGGGTCCACCGAGGCGAACCGGCCGTTGGCCGCGTCGTACTCGCGGGCACCCATGTGGGTGAGGCCCGTGGACTTGTCGTTGACGCCGCCCACGAAGCCGTGGTCGCCCGGCCAGCCCGTCTTCGGCTGGGTGCCGCGCGGGGTGCCGAACGGGCCGGAGGCGCGCCGGGTGACCGACAGGGTCACCGAGTCGACCGCCACCTCGTCGGTGCCCTGGGCGTCGCCGAGGAGATAGGTGATGGAGCCGTCCGAACCGCGTGCCACGGTCGTGTTGCCGGCCGAGTAGTAGCGCACGCCGCTGACCGTGTCGCTTGCCTTGTTCAGCGTCAGCTCCTCGGCGCCCAGGTACAGGGTCACCGCCCCCGGTTCCCGGCGCAGCAGGCGGGAGCCGTCCGCGTCGTAGAGGAACGTGGAGGTCTGGCCGTCGATCGTGGAGGAGGCGAGGTTGCCCTCGGCGTCCCAGGTCAGCTGCTGGTCGCCGGCCGAGGTGACCCGGCGGGTGGTGTTGCCGGAGGCGTCGTACTCGAACGCGTCGGTGCGCGCCCCGGGACCGGTGACGTCGACCTTGTCCATGCCGTGCGGACGGGTCTCGCCCGGCTGCGGGTAGGAGTAGCCGCGCCGGACGTCCTTGGCGGTGTCGCCGGTGACGTCGTGCTGGACCTCGGCGGCCCGGTTGCCGACCGTGTCGTAGGTGTAGGAGTACCAGTACGGGTCGACGCCGCCCACCTTGGGGCGCACGTCCGTCGACGGCTTCAGCGCGCAGTCGTCCGTGCCCGTCCACGCGTGCGAGAGCCGCGCCGCGAAGTCGTACGTGAAGCACTGCGTGTCGGTGACGGACTTGTCGTCGCGGTCGTTGCGGATGCGGGTGATGTTGCCGGCCGCGTCGTAGCTGTAGACCTTGCTGTCGATGGTCTGCGGGGCCTGCGACTCGCGGTCGTTGACCACGCTGGAGAGCCGGTGGGTGTCCTCCTCGTAGGTGTACGTCTGGACCGTGCGTCCGCCGACCGCGCCCAGCACGGTCTGGAGGATCTCGCCGGACGGCGAGTACTGGGTGCCCAGCGAGTACACGTC
This sequence comes from Streptomyces sp. NPDC026377, assembly GCF_055567715.1. Classification (NCBI taxonomy): domain Bacteria; kingdom Bacillati; phylum Actinomycetota; class Actinomycetes; order Kitasatosporales; family Streptomycetaceae; genus Streptomyces; species Streptomyces sp. NPDC026377. The sequence goes on along the minus strand of NZ_JBVHPV010000021.1, from coordinate 69,861 downwards.
CGTGCCGTTGCCGACCGTGGTCGGCAGGCCGTAGTCCGTGTACCCCTGGCGGACGGTCTCCGCCGGGAGGCCGCCGCCGGCCGGGAAGGCGGTGGTGTTGGCCAGGCCCGTGGTCGGCGTGTAGGTCGAGCCGAACTCGTAGGTGCCCTGGAGCTTGCCCTCGGCCGCCGGGACCGTGATCACCGAACCGGTGGCCCGGCCGGAGGCGTCATAGCCCTTGACGGCCGTGGTGTAGGCGTTGCCGTTGTCCCAGCGGGTGGAGGAGCTGAGCATCTTCTTGCCGCCGGCCAGCGTGTCGTACGTCCACTCGGCGAGCTTGGGGCCGGTGACGCTGTCCTTGCGCAGGCTGGTGGGGCGGCCGAGCTCGTCGTAGGTGTAGGCGAGCGTGGTGCCCCGGGCGTCCTTCGTCGTCTCCGTCTTGCCGTCGGGCGTGAACGTCGTGGAGACGGCGCCCTTGTCCGGGTCGGACGAAGAGATCTGGCGGCCGCGCAGGTCGAAGGTGGCCGACCAGGTGTTGCCCGCCGCGTCGACCAGCTTCGTCAGCCGGTCGGCGGTGTCGTAGGTGTACTTCAGCGCCTCGTACTTGTCCGCGCTCGCGCCGATGACCGGGTTGCGGTCCTTGTACTGGCGCAGCTCGACCGGCTTGTCGTGGGCGTTGTTGACCACCAGCGTGGCGGTGGCGCCGCTCGGCGGGACGGTCGCCGTCCAGTTGCCACCGTAGGTGGTGGTCGTGCGCCACCGCTCGGTGCCCTTGGTGAGCGCGATGGAGGCGGTGGCGCGGCCCATGCCGTCGAACTCGGTCACGGTCTGCGCGGGGACCTGGCTGTCGGGCACCGCGAAGACGGCCGCCGCGACCGGCTGGTCGTTGTAGTACTCGGCGTTGTCCTTGTAGGTGCGGCCCTGGCTGTCGTAGAAACTGTCCGTGATCAGCCGGCCCGTGCCGCCGTACGCCTCGGTCTGGGTCTGGCGCTTGCGCAGCAGACCGTCGTAGAGCGTCACCGCCTTGCGGTACTTGCCGCTCTCAAGGAGCGTGTTGGAGGTGACGGCGGAGGGGCCGTCGTTGCGCACCTGGTAGGAGAAGGTGACATCGGCCGAGGCGGGCTTCACCCGGCCCGGCTTCCAGGCGGCGGTGAGCTGCCCGAGCGCGTCGTACTCCTGGCTGGTGACGCGGCCGTTGGCGTCGGTCGCCTTCAGCGTGAGGCCGCGCAGCCCGTCGAGGTCCACGCTGGTGGTGTAACCCTTGTTGTCGGTGGTCACCACCTTGGTGGGCTGCGCCCCGGTGGCCGGGGTGTAGGCGGTGAGGGTCTTGGCCCCGGCCGCGTCGGTGGTCTGCGTCATCCGCCCGTACGCGTCGTAGAGCGCCGTGGAGGTGGTGACGTACACCGGCAGACCGGCACTGTAGTGGTCCAGCTCCTCGATCTTGGCGGGCATCGCCTTGCCCGCGACGGGCGCGGCGCCGTACGCGCCGGTGTCGTAGGTGGTGCGGGTCTCGCCGGTGACCGTGCTCGGGGAGGCCGCCGTGCCGCAGACGGCCGAGCTCTTCTGCTCGGCGGCGATGTAGGAGATCAGATAATTGGTGGTGTCGGGGGTGACGTAGGTGGTGCGGGTGCACTGCTCGTCGCCGGAGACGGCGATGTCGCCCTCGTCGGAGACCGTGAGGGTCTGGCCGTAGGCGTCGAAGGCGGCGGAGGAGCGGCTCGTCTGCCAGCTCCCGTCGTCCATCAGGGACCGGGCCGTGGTGGTCTCGGTGTCCGTCTGGTAGGCGTGCAGATCGGTGGTGCCCGGGCGGGTCTGGGTCGCGGTCAGCTTCGACCAGGGCTTCTCCACCGAGGACTCGACGATCTTGCCGCCGTCCTTGTCGTAGCCGACGCTCTCCAGCTCCTGGCCGCTGTACTGCTCGGCGTCGGTGTACAGGGCACCGAAGGAGTCGGCCACCTGGGCACCGGCGATGCCCCGCAGGTACGTCGTCTCCGAGAGCGTCTTGTTGGTGGTGCCGGTCCGGGTACGGACCTTGCCGTAGCCGCGGTAGTCGCTGTACGTGCGGTGCTTGTCGAGGGTGAACTCGCTGGTGTCCTTGGCCCAGGCGATGCCGCCCAGGTACTCGTACTCGGTCACCTCCGAGTCGGTGCCCGCGACCTTGTCGTCCTCGGTCACCTTGGTCACCACGTACTTGTGGAACCAGTCCTTGACCGGCGTGCTGCCGCCCTCGGGGGTCCACCAGGTCGGGTAGCAGCGCTTGGTGTTGGTGGCCTCGTCCGGCGGGCTCGCGTAGGCGCACTCGGTCGGCGAGTACGCGACGAGGGTGTCGCCGCCGTACTCCGAACTGATGCGGGTGATGCGGTACTTGTTCAGCGGCGGGCGCCCCTCGGAGGCGTCCACGCGGTTGGGCAGCAGGGTGCCGCCGAAGGTCACCGCCGGGTTCGACAGAGCGGTGCCGCCCGCCTTGCCGGTACGGGTGATCGAGTCCAGCCACAGCCCGTTGCCGCCGGTGTCACCGGTGCCGGGGAAGCTCTGCCCGAAGGTCCAGGTGTCGATGTCGGCGTAGGCGGTGCCCTTGAGCACCTGGGTGGTGACCGAGGTCAGCCGCTTCTTGGACCAGAACGAGGGCGAGCCGTTGAGGCAGTCCGCGCCGACCGCGCAGACCTCGTCCACCGGGGTGTCCGGCCAGTTGGAGGCGTGCGCCTTGTCGAAGGCGCAGTCGGTGGTGGTGCCCAGGCAGCGGTCGGACACGGCGAAGTTCACCTTGGCGGCGGGCTGGGCCGCGTACACCGATCCGGCGCGGTGGCCGTACTCGATGTGGTCCAGGTAGCCGCCCCGGGTGTAGCTCGCGTCCGCCTTGGGCTTGGTGGTCGTGGATCCGCCGGAATTCTTGGCGTACGCGTTCTTCTCCTGGGTGTAGAAGAGCGCCATGGCGTTGCCGTGCGGGTCGACCACGTAGTCGAGGTTCCAGCGCCAGCCCTGGTTGCGGACGGAGTCCGTGAAGGCGGTGGCGTGGCCGGGCTCGCCGGTGTGGTTGCCGTAGACCGGGACGGTGTAGGCGGAGCCGGTCTCGGTCTTCCCGGAGGCCCAGCCGGGGAGGCGGTTCCTGCCGAACCAGTACTGGGTGCCGTCGAGCGTGGTCACCTTCCAGTACTCGTTGTCGTCGTCACCGTTGTTGGTGTCGGTGGCGGTGCCCTTGATCCGCTCGATGCGGCTGCCGTCGTCGTCGGCGGGACGCCACACGTCGCCGGTGCCGGTCTTGACCAGCGCGGTGGAGGAGCCGTTCAGGGACATCATGGCGTTGTCCGAACGCCAGCACAGGTCGCCGGACTTGGCCGGGGCGTTGGTGCCCGTGCCGTTGTCGTCCTTGCAGGCCATGTACTGCCGCTCGATGAAGCCCATCTCCATCTGCCAGCCCTCGCCGAGCGCGGAGGGCTGGTTGTTGCTGGAGGCGGTGCGGCCGTCGATGCCGGAGGAGGAGTAGCCGAGGGCGAGCTTGGGGCTCAGGTCTCCCGGCACGGGCGGCACCTGGAGCGGGTACTCCCAGGAGAATCCGCCCTCGTTGCCCCCGGCGGCCCAGCTCCCGGACGGCGCGAGCGAGGTCGCCTTGAAGTCCCCGTTGGCCCCGTCGGGCGCGGCGGTGGCGGCCAGGACGGTGAAGGCGGACGCGGCCGGAGCCGCGGCGGCGCCCTTGGCCGTGGCACCCGCCGGGGCGGCGCTCCTCGTCCCGGCGTCCGGCGCCAGGTCCACCTCCGCCGTGAGCCGGCCGGACGCGGAGTCGTTCCGCGTGGCCAGCGGCGTGACCGTCCGGCACTCGGCCTTCTCGGGTGTCGTCAGCGCACACGCGGGCAGCCGCACGAGCCGCAGCCGGGACGCCCAGTCCGCCCCGTACGCCCCACGGAACGCGTTGTAGTCGAGCTGGACGGACGCGCGGCCCGGCGCGGCCCCCCGGTCGTCACGGGCGACCCCGAGGACGACGCCGTCCAGGCCCAGGCGGTCGGCCGCCTTGCGGTCCCCCATCCGCACCCGCACCTTGGCGGGCGCCCCGGCCGTGGCGGACTTGGCGCCCTTGGCCGTCTTCGGCGCGAGCGGCGCGATCCCGACCGGGCTGCCCGGTGCGGCCGCGTGACGCGATCCGGCCACGCTCCGGCCCGCCACGCTCTTTGCCAACGCATCGGATGCGACCCCGCTCAGGTCGACCTCGCTGTCCCCGGCCGAGGGCCAGGTCACCTTCGGCGCCCGCCAGGGCCGCTTCGCGGTCTCGCTCTTGGCGGCGGAACCGCCCTTGCCCAGCTCAGTGCCCGGAACCGAGGCCGTCTTCTGCACCGAACGCAGCGAGAAGTCGACCTTGCCGGCCGCCGCCGCGACGCTCGGCAGCAGCGTGACCAGCAGCGCGCTCGCCGTGAGTGCGCCGAGCGCCGCCGTGGCGCGGCGGCGTCTGGCTCCTCCCGAGTCCTCGTCGTATCTCAAAGTCCCCGCCCGTGAACGACTCACTGGAAGTCTCCAACTCTCCGTATTCAGCTCAAAAGGCGCCCCAAGTCAGGGGCGCCTGGGGGAACTTAACACCAAGGAATTTACGGGCGGAAGAAGAATTCGCAGTGCGAACACCGCAGTTGAGGGGGGAGGTAACGAGAGGAGAACGATCGCCGAAACATACGCACGCAAAGGCGCTGCCAAGGGTGCGAACAGGCCAGTTCGGACGTTATTCCGGCGTTACGCTCCCGCTCTGCAAGCAGCATTAACTGATACGAGGGTGGGGTTTGGTGAGGGGACATCACATGCGCCGCGGCAGACGGCTGCCGGCCGCGCTGATGGCTGCCGCGCTCGGCGCGGGGGGACTTGCTCAACTGGCTACGGCCCACGCGGCATTTGCGGGTGAGATCACCGGCAGTGGTACGCAGAGCCGGACAAGTGCGTATGGAACCAGTGGTTCCGCGGCTGGAATCAACACTTCTGGAATTGTCGATTCCGGAACCGGTATCACCGGAACGGGTACTTCCGGAACCGGCACTTCCGGAACCGGCACTTCCGGAACCGGCACTTCCGGAACCGGTAATTCCGGTGCTTCGGCGTCCGCCGCCGAGGTGCGGGCCCGCGCCGAGGCGAAGCGGACCGGCCGCCAGGTCGAGATCCTGGACCGCCGCGACGAGATGTCACAGGTGCTGGCCAACCCGGACGGGTCGCTCACCATGCGCCAGTACGTCCGCCCCGCCTTCGCCCGGGTCGGCGGCGCCTGGCGCGCGGCCGACGCCACGCTGAAGCAGGGCGCCGACGGCCGGTACGCCCCGGCCGCCGCCACCTTCGGCATCTCCTTCTCCGGCGGCGGCACCGGCCCGCTCGCCACGATGACGAAGGACGGCAGGGCCCTGTCGGTCTCCTGGCCGGACGCACTGCCGCGGCCCCGCGTGGAGGGCGACACGGCCCTCTACCCCGAGGTGCTGCCCGGCGTCGACCTCACCCTGCGGGCCGACGTCGACGGCTTCGCCCAGCACCTGATCGTCAAGACCCGCGAGGCCGCCGCCCACCCGCGCCTGGCCGAGCTCTCCCTCGCCCTGCGCCTGACGGGGGCGCGCCTGAAGGCGGACGCCAAGGGCAGTCTGACGGCCACCGACTCCCGCTCCGGCGCCCGGCTCTTCAGCGCCCCCGCGCCCACCATGTGGGACTCCTCGCACCTGCCGAAGCAGGCGGCTGCCCTGCTGGCCCGGGGTACGCGCCCGGCCGCCGAGACCGCGCCCCCCGAGCTCGTCCCGATGGACACCGAGGTCGACGGCGACCAGCTGCGGATCACTCCGGACGCGGCGATGCTGAAGGACCCGAAGACGGTCTTCCCGGTGGTCATCGACCCCGTCTTCTCCGGCGGCGGCCGCAACAACTGGGCCATGGCGTACAAGCAGTCGGGCAACTCCACGATCGCCAACACCGCCTACTGGAACGGCGGCACCTTCAGCGACAAGATCGCGCGCTTGGGCCACGAGAACTCGACCAACGGCACCGCCCGCTCCTTCTTCCAGCTGAACACCAAGGGCCTGGCCGGATCGAAGATCATCTCGGCCACCTTCAACGTCTACAACAGCTACTCGTGGTCGTGCACCAAGACCCCGGTCGAGCTGGGCCTGACCGGCCCCATCTCCACCGCGACCACCTGGAACAACCAGCCCGCCTGGAAGCAGACCCTCCAGGAGAAGACGTTCGCGCACGGCTGGTCCTCGACGCAGTGCTCGGCCGCCGGCGAGGACTTCGACGCCGCCTCGATCAAGACCGCGGTGCAGGCCGTCGCGGACAGCGGCGCCCCCGACATCACCCTCGGGCTGCGCTCGCGCGCGGACTTCGAGGGCAACGAGCAGAGCTGGAAGAAGTTCCAGAACGACCCCAGCCTGGAGATCACCTACAACTCGCCGCCCAAGGTGGACTCCTCGGGCGCCTTCCAGGGCTCGTGGGCGCCCGGCGCCGACGGTCTGCTGCCGATCGCCTGCTCCACCGACCCGGCCGCCTTCCCCGTCGTCGGCAACGACGGCCTCACCCTCACCGCGAAGATCTCCGACCCGGAGGGCGGCCAGATCACCGGCTCCTTCCAGCTGAAGGAGTACGACACCGGCGCGGTCCTCGCCTCGCCCACCTCGACCGTGACCTCGGGCGGCACCGCCCAGGCCCGGGTCGACGCCTCCCTGCTCGCCACCGGCAAGCGCTACACCTGGACCGTCCAGGCCGGTGACGGCCTGGACACCTCGGCGTGGACCGCGGCCTGCGGCTTCGGCGTGGACAAGGGCGCGCCCGCCCAGCCCACCGTGACCGCCACCGACGGGCACGCGCTGGACGTGGCGGAGGTGCCCGCGCGCACCGACCGTACGGTGCGGTTCGCCTCCACCGACCAGGGGGGTGTGGACGGCTTCTGCTACTCGCTCAACCAGCCGCTGTCGGTCTCCGGCCTGCGGTGCCCGAGCGGTACGTATGTGAAGGCGGCCGCCGACGGCACAGCCACGGTGACCGTCAGGCCCAGCCTGTGGCCCAACAACCGGCTGCACGTCCAGGCGTACGACAAGGCGGGCAACAGCTCCTCGTACGGCGGCGGTTCGGCGCCGACCGACGCCACCCTGATCGCCACCGACCGGCCCGCGTTCGTGCGCGACGCGGCCGGCCGGGTCCACGGCGACCTGCCGGGCGACCTCGACGGCGACGGCCAGGTCGACCTGCTGGCCACCGCCTCCGACGGCACGCTGCGGCTGCTGGGCGGCAAGGGCGACGGCACCGTCAAGGCGCCGCGCACCCTCGCCTCGGGCGGCTGGAACGGCGTCCGGGTGGCCCACCGGGGCGACTTCATCGCCGCCACCGACGGCCAGACGATGGACGGCTACGAGGACTTCTTCGTCAAGGCCGGCAACAAGCTGTACCTGTACCCCGGCGACGGCAACGGGATGCCGCTGACCACCCAGCGCAAGGAACTGCTGCGGCCCACCGGCAAGGACAACGGCCCGCTGACCGGCGCCGGCGGCCTCTGCCTGGACGTGAAGTCCGCGAGCAGCGCCAACGGCACCCCGCTGCAGATCTACACCTGCAACGCCACCGCCGCCCAGGACTTCCAGCTCACCGGCGGCGCCCTGAAGGTGCTGGGCAAGTGCGCGGCGGTCGCGGGCACCGACCTCGGCTCGCCGGTCCAGCTCGCCGACTGCGACGGCGGCCCGGCCCAGCAGTGGCTCGACCGGGGTGACGGCTCCCTGCTCAACCAGGGCTCGGGCCGCTGCCTGGACACGGCGGCCGGAGCGGTCGTCAAGAGCACGCCCGTGCAGATCCTCAACTGCCGCGCCACCGCCACCCAGGACTGGGTGGTCCCCGGCACCTGGGCGGGCACCGGCCAGATCCTCACCCCGCGCGACGCCGACGGCATGCCCGGCTCCGACCTCATCGTCCAGGAGGGCGAGGGGATGTGGCTGTACTCCGGCACCGCCGAGGGCCCGCTCGCGGCCGAGCCCGGCTCGTACAAGCTGCTCCCCGCCAAGCAGTTCGGCTTCACCTCCTGGGACCGCTTCGACTTCACCTCGCCCGGTGACGTCAACGGCGACGGCATCCCCGACCTGCTCGGCCGCCACGTCACCACGGACCCGGCCCACGCCGACTACGGCAAGCTGTACCTGTACCCGGGCACCCGCGCCACGGACACCTCGGGCAACTCCACGTACGGCATCGGCACCCGCACCGTCTACGGCCCGAACTCCTGGCAGTCGACGAACATCCCGTTCTTCGCGGGCGCGGGCAACGCCCAGGGCACGGTCGTCGACACCGGCACGTACCTGAAGTACGAGCCCACGGCGGGCCAGGAGACCCCCGACTTCTGGGCGGTCTTCAAGGCGGCCCCCGGCGGCCTGCGCTTCTACCCCGGCACCCCGACGACGCACGGAACATCGACGGTGGTGGGCGACGCGGCGCTGGTACAGAACGTGGTGGGTCTGTTCTGACCCGCCAGGTCCCCTGAACATCCGACCCGCCTGATCCACGCCTGCGCCCGTCCCCGGTGATCCGGGGGCGGGCGCACCGGCGTCGCGGGGGTCAGGACTCGGGCAGGGTGACCACGTGGCCGGCACCGGCGGCGACCGCGGCCAGGCACGGACGCACCCGCCGCGCCCTCACCGCCCCGGAGTCCACCGCTCCCCCCGCATCAGGCTGCCCAGCCCCACCCACGCGAAGTTCATCAGCGTCGCCGCCGCCTCCTTCGCCGAGACGCCCTCCGTCTCGTTGGCCCAGCCCGCCAGGGACTCCGCCGCGCCCACCAGGGCCTCGGCCAGGGCCGCCACGTCGTGGGCGGCCAGGTCGGGGGCGTCGGGAGCCTCGCGGGCCGCCGCGCCTATCAGGGCCGTCACGAACGTGACGATCTCCTCGCGCATCACCGCGACCTCGGCGGCGAACGGCTCGCCGTGGGTGCGGGCCTGGCGGTGCAGGACCGCCCAGCCGTCCGGGTGCTCGGCGGTGTGGACGAAGAAGGCCCGCAGCCCGGCCCACAGCTGGGCGTCGGGGGGCAGGCCCGGCTCGGTGCCGGCGCGTACCGCGTCCACGAGGGCACGCGCCTCGCGCCGGATCACGGCGGTGAAGAGGTCTTCCTTGGAGTTGAGGTAGAGGTAGACCAGCGGCTTGGAGACCCCGGCCAGCTCGGCTATCCCGTCCATGGAGGCGGCCCGGTACCCGAGCCGCGCGAAGGTCGTCACGGCCGCGTCCAGCATCTGCCGCTCGCGCACGGCCCGCGGCATCCGCCGGCCCCTGCCCGCGTCCTCACCCGCACCCATCAGTCCGTATCCTCCCCGGCCCGCCGTCCTGCTCCGGGCAAGGGTACGTGCGGGCGGCTAACGGACCGCGCCGTCCTCCTGGCTGCGGTTGGCCTCCAGGCGGGCCTTGGCCGACTCCACCTTGGTGACGATCTGCGCGGACATCTCGTCGCGCTGCCTGCGCAGCAGCACGAAGCTGAGCGGCGCGGACAGGACCAGCGCCAGCAGCACGACCCAGATCGCGTTGGCGTCCCCGAGACCGGCCGGCACGATCTCGAAGTGGACCAGCAGGGCGACGAACACCAGACAGGCGACGAAGACGGCGATGCGCATCGCGGTGTACCGGACGGTGGCGCTCGGCTTGGCGATGTTCACGGCTGACCTTCTCTCTCGTACGGCGATCCTGCCCGACCAGTGAAGCACGTCCGGAACTGGATCAATTCAGCGGGAGCAGCATGGTGATGTCATCGCGGTCGTCCCCGTCCGCGACCCGTATCGCGCCCGGCACCCGGCCGACCTCCTTGTAGCCGCACAAGGCGTAGAAGTCCTCCAGGCCCAGGCCGCCCCGGCAGGTCAGGCGGACCGCCTCGATCCCGTCCAGCGAGCGGGCGGCGCCGGCCACCGCCGCCATGAGGTCGCGGCCGTGGCCCCGGCCCTGGAGGGCGGGGTGCACCATGACGGTGTAAGCCCAGATCCAGTGCCGCATCAGCCGGTGCGTGTTGTGCACCAGGAACGCGGCCGCGGCGACCGTCCCGTCCTCGTCGAGGCCGACGAGCAGCCGTATCCGGCCCTCGGCCATCCCGGCGAGGTGGCGCACCAGCTCGGCCCGGACGTCCTCGACGGCCACCGGAGGCACGAACCCGACCGCGCCCCCGGCCTCCGACACGTCCACCCACAGCGCGAGGACGCCCTCGCGCAGCTCACGGGTGAGGGGCGGGCCGAGCGTGAACGTCAGCGCCACGGAATCAGATCCGCATCGCCTGGGGCGACTCGCGCAGCGCCGGGTCCGGGCCGTCGTACTCGCGGATGATCTCGTAGCGGGTGTTGCGCTCCACCGGGCGGAACCCGGCCTCGCGGATCAGGTCGAGGAGGTCGTCGCGGGTCAGCTTGTTGGGCGTGCCGTAGTTGTCCGCGTCGTGCGTGATCTTGTACTCGACGACCGAGCCGTCCATGTCGTCCGCGCCGAACTGGAGCGCGAGCTGGGTGGTCTGGACGCCGTGCATGACCCAGAAGCACTTCACGTGCGGCACGTTGTCGAAGAGCAGACGCGAGACGGCGAAGGTCTTCAGGGCCTCCGCGCCGGTCGCCATCGTGGTGCGCGCCTGGAGCCTGTTGCGGACCTTGCCGTCCTGCATGTCCACGAAGTCGTGCTGGTAGCGCAGCGGGATGAAGACCTGGAAACCGCCGGTCTCATCCTGGAGCTCACGCAGCCGCAGCACGTGGTCGACCCGGTGCCGGGGCTCCTCGATGTGCCCGTACAGCATCGTCGCCGGGGTCTTGAGACCCTTCTCGTGGGCGAGCCGGTGGATGCGCGACCAGTCCTCCCAGTGGGTGTCGTGGTCGACGATGTGCTGGCGGACCTCCCAGTCGAAGATCTCCGCGCCGCCGCCGGTGAGCGATTCGAGGCCCGCCTCGATCAGCTCGTCGAGGATCTCGGAGGCGGTCAGCCCCGAGATGGTCTCGAAGTGGTGGATCTCCGTCGCCGTGAACGCCTTGAGGCCGACGTCCGGCAGGGCCTCCTTGAGGGCCTTGAGCGAGCGCGGGTAGTAGCGCCAGGGCAGCGTCGGGTGGAGCCCGTTGACGATGTGCAGCTCGGTGAGGTTCTCGCTCTCCATCGCCTTGGCGAGGCGGACGGCCTCCTCGATGCGCATCGTGTACGCGTCCTTCTCGCCCGGCTTGCGCTGGAACGAGCAGTACGCGCAGGACGCGGTGCACACGTTCGTCATGTTGAGGTGCCGGTTGACGTTGAAGTGGACGACGTCACCGTTCTTGCGGGTGCGCACCTCGTGCGCGAGGCCGCCGAGCCAGGCCAGGTCGTCCGACTCGTAGAGCGCGACGCCGTCCTCGCGGGACAGCCGCTCACCGGCCCGGACCTTCGCCTCCAGCTCGCGCTTGAAGCCCACATCGGTGATGGATGCGGTCATGCGGCGGCCTCCCAAGTTTCTCCGTACAACAGCCTCCACCACGTTACGCCCCTTACTGCTCCGGCAATTCGCCGACCCGGTTCTCCCACTTCGTGGAGAGCACGATGGTCGTCCGGGTGCGTGAGACGCCCTTGGTGGAGCCCAGACGGCGGATGGTCTTCTCCAGGCCGTCCACGTCGGAGGCGCGGATCTTGAGCATGTACGAGTCGTCGCCGGCGATGAACCAGCAGTCCTCGATCTCCTCCAGGTCGCGCAGCCGGCGGGCGACGTCCTCGTGGTCGGCGGCGTCGGAGAGCGAGATGCCGATGAGGGCGGTCACACCGAGGCCGAGCGAGGCGGCGTTGACGGTGGCGCGGTAGCCGGTGATGACGCCCGCCGCCTCCAGGCGGTTGATGCGGTCGGTGACGCTGGGCCCGGAGAGACCGACGAGCCGGCCGAGCTCGGCGTACGAGGCCCTGCCGTTCTCCCGCAGAGCCTGGATGAGCTGCCTGTCCACGGCGTCCATATGCCTGAAGCCTTCCATTATTCAGCAATACCGCGAGTCTGGTTATTAATCTAAGGCATGCAGGGCCGACACCCTGCGAATCATTCGGCAAGACGTGCGAGTGTCCAGTCCGGGAGCGCTAGCCGGGACGAGAGCCTCCCCCGAGCTCGCCCTCCCAACGCCGGTACAGGCCGTGCGGCACACCGGCCGCGTCCAGCACCCGCCCGGCGACGAAGTCCACCAGGTCCTGGATGTGCGTCGCCCCCGCGTAGAACGCCGGAGAGGCGGGCAGCACCACGGCGCCCGCCTCGTCCAGCGTCACCAGGTGCTTGAGGGTCTGCCCGTTCAGAGGCGTCTCGCGCACCGCGACCACCAGCGGGCGCCGCTCCTTGAGGGTCACGCTCGCGGCCCGCTGCAACAGGTCCTTCGACAGCCCCAATGCCACCCCGGCCACACAGGCGGTGCTGGCCGGCACGATCAGCATCCCCCGGACCGGATACGAGCCGGAGGAGGGCCCGGCGCCGAGGTCCCCGGCGCTCCAGTGCCGTACCCGCCCCAGCGCCGACTCGTCCACGCCGAAGGTCCCGGGCTTGCCGTCCGCGCCCCGCGCCAGCCATGCCGCGAGGTCCTCGCGCCAGTGCGCGTCACGGAAGGCGATCCCCGTCTCGTCGAGCAGGGTCAGCCGCGAGGCGCGCGAGACGACCAGGTCGACGCTCTCCCCGGCCGCGAGCAGCGCCCGCAGCACGGCCGCCGCGTACGGCGTGCCGGACGCGCCGGAGACGCCGACGACCCAGGGCGTGCGCGGCCCCGGCGCCTCTCGCTGACTGTGTACGTTCACCTGCTCCACGTGTCCGAGCCTATCCGGCCACCCGGGGGCGGAAGCCGTCACACCGAGAGCCCCCGCACCAGCAGGTCCAGGAGCGCGCAGACGAAGAGCGAGATCCCGATGAAACCGTTGGTGGTGAAGAACGCCCGGTTGAGTCGGGACAGGTCGTGCGGCTTGACGATCGTGTGCTCGTAGACGAACGCCGCCGCCACGATCACCAGTCCCAGCCAGAAGAACGCCCCGGCGCCGGTGGCCAGCGCGTACCAGACCAGCAGCGCGGTGGTGACGGCGTGGCAGGCGCGCGCGCCCCGGATCGCGTTCGGCACGCCGAACCTGGCGGGCACCGACAGGACACCGCACTCGCGGTCGGACTCCACGTCCTGGCAGGCGTAGATCAGGTCGAAGCCGCCGATCCAGACGCCGACCGCAAGGCCCAGGACCACCGCGTGCCACGACCACTCACCGGTGATGGCGAGCCAGCCGCCCACCGGCCCCATGGCCTGGGCGAGCCCGAGGATCGCCTGCGGGAAGTTGGTGAACCTCTTGCCGTACGGATAGACCACCATCGGGATCACCGCGATGGGGGCGAGGGCGAGGCAGAGCGGGTTGAGCAGTCCCGCGGCGCCCAGGAAGACGATGAGCGCGATCAGCGCGCCGGTCCAGGCCGAGCGCACCGACACGGCGCCGGTGACCAGCTCCCGCTGGGCCGTGCGCGGATTGCGGGCGTCGAGCTCGCGGTCGATGATCCGGTTGCAGGCCATCGCGAAGGTGCGCAGCCCCACCATGGCGACGGTGACCAGGAGCAGCTTGACCCAGTGGACGTTCCCGTCCAGCCGGAACATCGCCGTCAGGGCCGCGATGTAGGCGAAGGGCAGCGCGAAGACCGAGTGCTCGATCATGACCAGGCGCAGGAAGGCCCTGGTCCGGCCGGGCTGCGGGACGGCGGCGGCGGAGGCGCTCACAGTCCGTACTCCTTCCACCGTCGGGTCACCCGTTCGGAGGTCTCGGGGTCCGACTCGACCATGTGGGGCCAGCCGCCGTCGCGGGTGTAGCCCTCCTCGGGCCACTTCGCGGTCGCGTCGATGCCCGCCTTGCCGCCCCAGAACTGCTGGTACGAGGCGTGATCGAGGTGGTCGACCGGGCCCTCGACGACGGTGAGGTCACGGGCGTAGTCGGTGTTGCCGAGCGCACGCCAGGACACCTCGTGCAGATCGTGGACGTCGCAGTCGGCGTCGACGACGACGATCAGCTTGGTGAGCGACATCATGTGCGCCCCCCAGATCGCGTGCATCACCTTCTGCGCGTGCTTGGGGTACTTCTTCTCGATCGAGACGATCGCGCAGTTGTGGAAGCCGCCGGACTCCGGCAGGTGGTAGTCGACGATGTCCGGCACGATGATCTTCAGGAGCGGCAGGAAGAACCGCTCGGTGGCGCGGCCCAGCGGCCCGTCCTCGGTGGGCGGGCGGCCCACGACGATGGACTGGAGCAGCGGGCGCCGACGCATGGTCACGCAGTCGATGGTGAGCGCGGGGAACGGCTCCTGCGGCGTGTAGAAGCCGGTGTGGTCGCCGAACGGGCCCTCGGGCAGCATCTCGCCCGGCTCCAGCCACCCCTCGATGACGACCTCGGCGTTGGCCGGGACCTGGAGGGGCACGGTCTTGCAGTCGACCATCTCCACGCGCTTGCCCTGGATGAACCCGGCGAGCATGTACTCGTCCATGTCACCGGGCAGCGGCGCGGTCGAGGCGTAGGTCACGGCGGGCGGGCAGCCGAAGGCGATGGCGACGGGCAGCCGCTCGCCGCGCCGGGCGGCCACCGCGTAGTGGTTGCGGCTGTCCTTGTGGATCTGCCAGTGCATCCCGATGGTGCGCTTGTCGTGGCGCTGGAGGCGGTAGAGCCCGAGGTTGCGCACGCCCGTCTCGGGGTGCTTGGTGTGGGTGAGTCCGAGGTTGAAGAAGGACCCGCCGTCCTCCGGCCAGGTGAACAGGGCGGGCAACTGCTCCAGGTCGACGTCGTCGCCGGTGAGGACGACCTCCTGGACCGGGGCCTCCTTCACCTTCTTCGGCGGGACGTGGACCATCGAGCCGAGCTTGCCGAACGCCTCGCGCACGCCGACGAAGCCCTGCGGGAGTTCGGGCTTGAGCAGCCCGCCGATCTTCTCGCTGATCTCGTCGTACGAGGCGAGCCCGAGCGCCTTGAGCAGGCGCCGGTCGGTGCCGTACACGTTCATGGCGAGCGGCATGGCCGCGCCCTTGACGTTCTCGAAGAGGAGCGCGGGGCCCCCGGCCTTGTTGACGCGGTCGACGATCTCCCCGATCTCCAGGTACGGGTCGACTTCGGCCTTGATGCGGATGAGGTCGCCCTCACGCTCCAGCGCCCTCAGGAGCGAGCGAAGATCGTCGTAAGCCATGGGGTCAAGTATCGGGCACCGGTTACCCTGGGCCCGTCACCGGGGCTCCCGCGGGCCCCGCCGCCGATCCCCGGGGGGACCACCCGAACATGCTCAGGTATCTGCCGTTCCTGCTGGTCCTGGCGCTGTGGATCTACGCCTTCGTCGACTGCCTGAACACCCCCGAGGAGGAGGTCCGCGGCCTGCCGAAGGTGGTGTGGGTCATCGTGATCCTGCTCTTCGGCGAGGTGCTGCTGGGCCCCGTCGCCTGGCTCTTCGCGGGCCGCCCGCGCCGCGCGCCGGGCCACCGGGGCGGCTGGACGGCGCCGGACGACAACCCGGAGTTCCTGGCGGGCCTGAACCGTCCGAAGCCGAAGGAGGATCCGGACGGGCGGGGGTAGGTCCGTTTCCGGGGCGCGGGACGGTGGTGCCAGGTCCGCTTCCGCCTGCGGGCCGGTGGCGGGTCGCTCGCGCAGTTCCCCGCGCCGCTAAAAGCCTGTGGCTGAGCTGGGCTTTTCGGCTGCGGCGACGAGGGGCCCGGGTCGAGTCGGCGTCTCGGGCTGCGCCGACCCCCTGAGGGGCGCGGGGAACTGCGCGAGCAACCCCCACCGGCCCGCAGACGGTATCCGGACCCTGAAGGGGCGCGGGGAACTGCGCGACCAGCCCCCGCCGGGCCGCAGGTGAACCCCGGGGCCCAGTTCAGCGCAGCTCAGCCTCCGCGTACTCCTTGCGAAGCTCCACCCACCGCCCCGGCGACCACACCCCCCACTCCACGGGGCGCCCCCGCAAGGCCTCCCCCAGGAACTCCAAGTGGTTGTGCCACCCCGCCAGACAGTCCAGCCGCAGCGCGTCGTCCCCGGGGAACTCGTTGGTGAAGCGCAGCACCGTGTCCGAGGGCCCCACGGCCTCCAGGTGGAAGCGGATCCGGCCGTGCAGATCCACCGTGTACTCCGCGACCCGCTCCACGTCCCACGCCGTGACATGCCCGTGGTGCACCCCCTCCGGCCCCGCGTTCAGCCAGCGCAGCGTCACCGCGCCGCCGAGCCGGGGCTCCAGGACATCGGCCGCGCACAGCCACCCGGGCAGGCCCTCGGGGGTGGCCACGGCCGCCCAGACCCGTTCCGGCGGGTGGGGAAGAGAGAGCTCGTAGCGCAGCAGCCAGGCGCCGTCGTGGGGCTCACTGGTGCCATGAGGGATCACATCCGTCATGGCACCAGTGTCACTCGAACGGGCGCGCCGCGCCCGCGCACACCTGGTACGGGGGCTCAGGGGCTACACGCCCGCGTACGAGTGCTTGCCGTTCACGAAGATGTTGACTCCGTAGTAGTTGAAGAGCCAGCAGCCGAACGCCAGCAGCGCCAGCGTCGCCGCCTTGCGGCCCTTCCAGCCCGCCGTGGCGCGCGCGTGCAGGTAGCAGGCGTACGCGACCCAGGTGATGAAGGACCAGACCTCCTTGGGGTCCCAGCCCCAGTACCGGCCCCACGCGTCGCCCGCCCAGATCGCGCCCGCGATGATCGTGAACGTCCAGAGCGGGAAGACCGCCGCGTTGACCCGGTAGGCGAACTTGTCCAGCGAGGCCGCCGCGGGCAGCCGCTCCAGGACCGAGGTGGCGAAGCTGCCGGGCTTGCCGCCCTCGGCGAGCTTCGCCTCGTAGCGGTCGCGGAAGAGGTAGAGCACGGTGGCGACGGCGCCCACGTAGAACACCGCGCCGCAGAAGATCGCGGTGGAGACGTGGATCCACAGCCAGTACGAGTGCAGGGCCGGGACCAGCTGGTCGCTGGCGGTGTAGAGGACCGTGACCGCGAGACCGAGGTCGAGGAGGACCGAGGTGACCAGCGGCAGGCCGAGCCAGCGCACGTTCTTCTTCAGCGCGAGGAGCGTGACGTACACGCCCACGGCGACCGTGGAGAAGGTGATGTTGAACTCGTACATGTTGCCCCACGGCGCCCGCTGCACGGACAGCGCGCGGGTGAGCACCCCGGCGGCCTCGACGAGGAAGGCGAGGACCGTGAAGGACACGGCGATACGGCCGTAGAGGTCGCCCTTCACGTCGCCCGCCGCCGCGCCGGGCCCGTCCGGCACGTCACGGTTGCCCGCGGAGGAGCGGGTGACGACCTTGGGCCGCTCCAGGACGGCGGTGCCGCCGCCCTTCTTGGCGACCCGGACCTTCACCGTGCCCGCGCCGTCCTGCTCTGCGGCCCCGGCGGTGAGGGCCGCCGCGGTACGGGCGACCTTGCTGCGGCTGCCGAGGATCCACTCGGCCATGTGCGCGAAGAAGGCCAGCAGATAGACCGCCATCGCCGAATAGATCAGGTAGTTGCTGGTGTGCGCCAGGCTCTCGTTGGTCGTGGCGGCGAGGATCACTTCTCGGCCCCTTCGGCTTCGGCGGGTTCTGCCACCTGGTCCCCGGCGGGTTCAGGTGCGGGATCGGGCGCGGTCGGCGCCTGCGGGATGAGCGTGACCGCGAGATCGGCCAGCTCCTCGGGGAGCTTCGCGGACTCGCTCCGCCCAAGCCCCGCCATCTCGACGACGGTGACGCCGTCCTTACCGGGCACGGCGCGGACCCACACCCGGCGCCGCTGGATGAACAGCGACCCGGCCAGGCCCGCGATGGCCAGGACCGAGCCGGCCAGGGCCAGGTCGTTGCCCGGCTGCTGGGAGATCTGGAAGCTCGCCCACTGCTTGATGTCCTTGTCGAAGGTGATCGACCCGGCACCCTCGGGAAGGTCCAGCGTCTCGCCCGGCAGCAGGGTCTTCTTGAGGACCTTGCCCTGGTCGTCCTTGAACGGCTTCATCTTGTCGGTGTCGAGCTGGTACACGTTCTGCGGCAGCCCGGAGTTGACCCCGAGGCTGCCGTGGTACGCGCCGACGTTGAGTACGGGGAAGTCCAGCGCGGGGAACTGGGAGAACATCGTCCCGTTGCCCTTGCCGCCGTAGGTCGGCACGAAGAACGCGGCGAAGCCGAGCTGGTCCCACTTGCCCTTGGCGTCGGTGTAGCCGTCGTACACCTTGATCGCGCCGCTGGAGGAGATGTTGTTGTCGATGGGCAGCAGCGGCACCGCGCCGTGGAAGACGACCTTGCCGCGGCCGTCCTTGACGGTGACGGTCGGCGCGTAGCCGTGGGCCAGGAGGTAGACCTTGGAGCCGTCCACCACCAGCGGCTTGTTGACCTCGATGGCCTTCTTGCGCGGCTTGCCGTCGGCGCCCTCGGAGTAGGTGACGTGCGCGGTGAACTCGCGGGCGGTGCCGCGGTTGGGCCCGCTGCGCTCGTACGTGGCGTCGAAGCGGTCCAGGGTGAAGCTGAAGGGGGCGAGGTCGTCCGTCTTGAAGAGCGAGCCGGACTTGAAGTCGTCGTACTGGGTGAGCGTGTTGGAGAACCCGTCGCCCTGGACGATCAGCTTGCCGCCCTCGGACTTGAAGAGCTGGCCGACGGCGAACGCCACCAGGATCAGGATCAGCGAGACATGGAAGATCAGGTTCCCGGCCTCGCGGAGATAGCCCTTCTCCGCCGCGACCGCGTCGCCCACCACGTGCGTACGGAAGCGGCGCTTCTTCAGCATCGCCGCCGCGGCCGCGCGCACCTGCTCGGGCTCGGCCTCGGTGCGCCAAGTGGTGTACGCGGGCAGCCGGGTCAGCATCCGGGGCGCGGCCGGCGGCCGGCCGCGCAGCTGGCCGACGAACTGCCAGGTGCGCGGGACGATGCAGCCGATGAGGGAGACGAACAGCAGGATGTAGATCGCGGAGAACCACACCGAGCTGTACACGTGGAACATGCCGAGCTTCTCGTACAGCGGCGAGATCGTGTCGTGCCGCTTCTGGAAGTCGGCGACCTTCAGCTCGTCCACATTGGTCTGCGGGATCAGCGAGCCCGGGATCGAGCCGAGGGAGAGCAGGAGCAGCAGGACGAGGGCGACCCGCATCGAGGTCAGCTGGCGCCAGAACCAGCGCACCCAGCCGAGCACGCCGATGCCGACGGGGCCGCTGGAGAGGTCCTCGGCCGGGGCCGTGGAGAGCTGGGAGCCGGCCGCGCCGAGGTCCCGCTCGTCGGCGGAGCGTTCCGCCGCCGTGCGCGGCGCCCCTTCGGGGGCCGCTTCGGTCTTGCTCATGTTCAGACACCCACCTGGAAGCCGTTGGACCACACCTGCACCTGCTGGATGAGCTCCGCCCAGGCCCCGGTGAGCAGCAGCAGACCGGTCGCGATCATCATCACGCCTCCGGTGCGCATCACCCACGCGTAGTGCCGCTTCACCCAGCCGAAGGCGCCGAGGGCCTTGCGGAAGGCGACCGCCGCCAGCACGAACGGCAGTCCGAGACCGACGCAGTAGGCGACGGTCAGTATGGCCCCGCGGCCCGCGCTCGCCTGGTCCATCGCCAGCACGTTCACCGAGGTGAGCGTCGGCCCCAGACACGGCGTCCAGCCGACACCGAAGAGCGCGCCCAGCACCGGCGCCCCCGCGAGCCCGGTCACCGGCCGCTTGTGGAACCGGAACTCGCGCTGGGTGAGCCAGGGCATCAGGCCCATGAAGAAGACGCCCATCAGGATCATCAGCACGCCCAGGATCTTGGAGAGCGTGCCGTTGTAGTCCTGGAGCGTCTGGCCGAAGAAACCGAACAGGGCCCCGCCGGAGACGAAGACGGCGGTGAACCCGAGGACGAACAGGCTTGCCCCGGCGACCATCCGGCCGCGCCTGGCCTCCGCGAGATCGGTGCCGGTGACGCCGGTCACGTAACTGAGGTAGCCGGGCACCAGCGGCAGGACGCAGGGCGAGAAGAACGAGATCAGCCCGCCCAGCACGGCCACCGGAAGGGCGACGAGCAGGGCACCGCTGAGGACCGTGTCGTTCACGCCGGGCGTCGACTGGGCGGCGGCCAGAGCCGGGTGCGCGGCGGTTACGGTCAGGGTCGCGTCCACGACATCACTTCTCCGCGATCAGCGGGTCGATCATCTGGTGGAGCTTCTTGTCGTCGAGCGCCATCAGCGCCCGGGCCGCGATCTTCCCGTCCCTGTCGAGCACGATCGTCGACGGAATGGCCTGCGGATTCAGGCTTCCCTTGGGGAAGCGCAGAATCAGCTTGCCGATCGGGTCGTACAGGCTCGGGTAGTCCGCCTCGAATTGCTTCTCGAACGCGACAGCCGGGCCCTTGTCCGTGTCCCGGGTGTTTATCCCGACGAACTCGACGCCCTGGGCCCGGGTCTCCTTGGCGACCTTGCTGAGATAGGGCGCCTCGGCCCGGCAGGGCGCGCACCACGAGCCCCAGACGTTCAGCACGACGACCTTGCCCTTGAGGTCGGCCACGTCGAGCTGCTTGCCGTCGACGGTCTCGCCGGACAGCTTGGGCGCGGCGTGCCGGCCGCTCTTGGCGACGGTGGAGATGCCACCGGTGCCGGTGACGAACTTGGTGTCGCCCGAGCCGCCGGACGTACCGCCGGACCCGCACGAGGTGAGGGTCAGCGCACCGGCGGCCGCGACTGCCGTGACCAGCGGAAAGGCGCGGCGGCGTGGAAAGGCGGGACTCACGGACATGTGAAAAGTTTCGCATGACCGTTTGGGGGATCTTGGGCACCCCCCTGGGTGCCCGTAAAGACCCTTGTCAAGGCCGCCTAAAAAGCCGCCCCGCCGCGTCCTCACGCCTGCCGGAGGAACGTGTTCCAGCCGCCCGCCGGCTTCTCGCCGACGCCCAGCGTCCGCAGCTTGGCGAGGACCTTGGGGTCCTGGACGTCGAGCCAGTCGCAGTACTGCCGGAAGGAGACCAGGCGTACGTCCTTCTTCCCGGCCATCCCCTTGAGCGCCTCTTCGACGGCGTCCATGTAGATGCCGCCGTTCCACTGCTCGAAGTGGTTGCCTATGTAGAAGGGCGCGCGATTGGTCTCGTACGCGCGCGTGAATCCCTTGAGGTACGCCTGGGTGGCCTGCTTGCGCCAGCCCGGGTAGTTCGCCGGCGGCGCCTTGGTCGAGTTCTTCGACTGGTTGGCGAGGATGTTGTAGTCCATCGACAGCACCTCGAAGGAGTGCCCGGGGAACGGGATCGCCTGGAGCGGCAGGTCCCACAGGCCGTGGCGCTTGACCGGCCAGACCTGGGTGCCGCCGGGCGAGGAGGCGTCGTAGCGCCAGCCGAGCTTCTGCGCGGTGGGCAGCAGGTGGTCCTGGCCGCGCAGGCACGGGGTGCGGCCGCCGATGAGCTCGCGCTTGTAGTCGAAGGGCAGGGGGGCCTCGTCGGTCCAGCCGGTGTTCGTCTTCCAGTTGGTGACGAACGACATGGCCTGGTCGATCTCGCTCTGCCACTGGGCCGGGGTCCAGTTGGCCACGTCGCCGCGTCCGGCGCAGAAGTGCCCGTTGAAGTGCGTGCCTATCTCGTGGCCCTCGTTCCAGGCCCGGCGCACATTGGTCAGGGTCGCCTTGATGTGGTCGTCGCTGAGGTAGCCGATGTCCGAGGCGCCGACCTTGTTGTTCGGCGGGTGGTAGAGCCGCTTCTTGGACTCGGGCAGCAGATAGAGCCCGGAGAGGAAGAAGGTCATCGACGCGCCGTGGTCCTTGGCGAGGTCGAGGAAGCGCGGGAAGAGGCCGTTGCCGACCTCGCCGGCACCGTCCCAGGAGAAGACCACGAACTGCGGCGGGGTCTGACCGGGTTCGAGGGGGACGGGCCTGGGGGGCTGGTGCGGCTGCTTGCCGGTGTCGGCGGTGGAGCCGTCGCCGATGAGTTTGACGTCCGGCTTCTTGCCGGATCCCTGGGTGCCCTTGCCGCTGCCGGTACCGGCCTTGCCGCTGTCCGAACCGTCACCGCCGCCGCAACCGGCCACACCGACCGCTGCCGCGGCCCCCAGTCCCAGTCCGAGCATTCCCCTTCGGCTGATCCCACGCATACCGTTCGTCCCCATCGCATCGTCGTCCCCGGTGTCCACACCGGCCACAGCCCTGTGGACATCAGATGAGATGCCTGTGGGCCCGCGATGGTTCCGTACAGTCGCACAAAACTTCGCAAATCGTACGCGTCGTCAGTTTTGTTCTACGGAGAGCGACGAAGCGGTCGCGGGGGGGGGGGGGGCCCCCCCCCGCCGCCCCCCCCGCCCCCCCCCCCCGGCGGCCCCCCCCCCCCCCCCCCCCCCCCCCCCCCCCCCCCCCCCCCCCCCCCCGGCGGGGCCCTCAGGCCCCGAACGCCTTCGGCTTCCCCTTGGCCGGCTTGGCGCCCGCCAGCAGGTGCGCCGGGACCAGATCCCGCGCGGGCTCGCTGTACCCCACCGAGACGATCGCGTCGCCGCGGTACGTGAACGACGTCAGCGAGGCGAGCGTGCACTGCCGCTTGCGCGGGTCGTGCCACAGCCGCCGCCGCTCCACGAACGAGCGCACGGTCCAGATCGGCAGCTGATGGCTGACCAGCACCGCCTCATGGCCACGGGCCGCGTCGCGGGCCGCGTCCAGGGCGCCCATCATCCGGACGACCTGCTCGACGTACGGCTCGCCCCAGGACGGGCGGAACGGGTTGGTGAGGTGCTTCCAGTTGGCGGGCTTGCGCAGGGCGCCGTCGCCGACGCCGAAGGTCTTGCCCTCGAAGACGTTGCCCGCCTCGATCAGCCGCGCGTCGGTGCCGAGGTCGAGGCCGTGGGCCTTGGCGATCGGGGTGGCCGTCTCCTGGGCGCGCTCCAGCGGGGACGCGGCCACGTGCGTGATGTCCCGGGCCGCCAGGTGCTCCGCGACCCGGTCGGCCATCTGCCGGCCGAGCTCGGAGAGGTGGAAGCCGGAGCGGCGGCCGTAGAGCACGCCGTCGGGGTTGTGTACCTCGCCGTGGCGCATCAGGTGGACGACGGTGAACTCGCTGTCGTGGGTGCTGTCACTCATGCGGTGGCCTCCGCGGCGGCACGGGCGGCGGCGGGCAGCGCGGCCGCGACGCGCTCGATCGCGCGCTCGTCGTGGGCGGTCGAGACGAACCAGGACTCGAAGGCGGACGGCGGCAGGTAGACGCCGTTCGCCAGCATCGCGTGGAAGAAGGCGGTGAAGCGGAACGCTTCCTGCTTCTTCGCGTCCTCGTAGTCGCGGACCTCGTCGGGGGTGAAGAAGACGGAGAACATGTTGCTCGCCGTCTGGACCCGGTGGGCGACGCCCTCCTTGCCGAGCGCGTCCGAGACCAGCTGCTGGATCTGCGTCGACACCGCGTCGACCTTCTCGTACGCGGCGTCGTCGAGCAGCCGCAGCTGGGCGAGGCCCGCGGCGGTGGCGACCGGGTTCCCGGAGAGGGTGCCCGCCTGGTAGACGGGGCCGGCCGGGGCGAGGTGGGCCATCACGTCCGCGCGCCCGCCGAAGGCCGCGGCCGGGAAGCCGCCGCCCATGACCTTGCCGAAGGTCATCAGGTCCGGCCTGACGCCGTCGACGCCGTACCAGCCGGCCCTGCTGGTCCGGAAGCCGGTCATGACCTCGTCGGAGATGAAGAGCGCGCCGTTCTTGGCGCAGGCGGCCTTGAGCCCCGCGTTGAAGCCCTCGGCGGGCGGGACGACGCCCATGTTGCCGGGCGATGCCTCGGTGATCACACAGGCGATCTCGCCCGGGTGGGCGTGGAAGGCCGCGTGCACCGCGTCCAGGTCGTTGTAGGGCAGGACGATCGTGTCGCCGGCCTGGGCGCCGGTGACGCCCGGGGTGTCCGGCAGGGCGAACGTGGCGAGACCGGAACCGGCGGCGGCCAGCAGCGCGTCGACATGACCGTGGTAGCAACCGGCGAACTTGATGACCTTGGCGCGGCCGGTGAAGCCGCGGGCGAGCCGGATCGCGGACATGGTCGCCTCGGTGCCGGACGACACCAGACGGACCTGCTCGACGGGCTCGATCCGCTCGACGATCTCCTCGGCGAGCGCGACCTCGCCCTCACCCGGCGTACCGAAGGAGGTACCGCGCGCGACCGCCGCTTGGACGGCCCCGACCACCTCGGGGTGCGCGTGCCCGAGGATCATCGGTCCCCACGAACACACCAGGTCGACGTACTCGCGCCCGTCGGCGTCGGTCAGATAGGGCCCCGTACCCGACACCATGAACCGGGGCGTACCGCCCACGGCGCGGAAGGCACGGACGGGGGAGTTCACGCCGCCGGGCGTCACAAGGGACGCGCGGTCGAATAGCGTCTGCGAAACTGGGGCGTCGTATTCGTACGGATAGCTCACACAGCCATGGTGGCAGAGGCCCGGACGTTCTTGCGGACAGGTGTTTCACCGCACCCCGGTGGGGGAGGTCACTGACACGATGATCGGGTTGCGCGGCGGGGGTCGCGCCGTCTACAAAGCAGTCGGGCTACAAGCAATCGGGTGAAAGATATGCATCGCGGTGGCGGACTGGGCGAGGGGACCGATGACCGGGGTCCCGAACGCGCCCGTCGGCGGGGACGGCACCGGCGCGACGCGGAGGAACGGGTCGAACGGATCGAACGCATCGACCGCGTCACGAGTCCGGGAAACGGGAGTGGCCGAGTGGGGGTGACCTACAAGTACTTCGGCGCGCCCGATGGAGCCACCGCGGCCCGGGTGCCGATCTCGATGCGCCCCGAGGAGCTGGGCGGCGACGAGCTCGGCATGGGCGGCATGTTCACCAAGATCAAGCCGGAGACGGTCGCGGCGATGGTCCTCACGGGCATCCAGGGCATACCGCTGCACAGGGTCCCCCCGCTGGAACTGGTCGTCCTCCACCCCGACTACGCGGTGGTCAAGCTCCCGATGACGGTGGTGGACCCGCTGCGGGGCGTCGGCGAGGAGACGGTCGGCGCGGCGGCCTTCATCTGGTCCACGGTCCCGGACCGGGGCGGCCCGCGCGACGCCTTCAACGTCTACCAGCTGCTGCACGAGTGGCAGGACTTCTCGGTGCGGCTGCATGAGGCGGGGCATCAGCCTTATTGCTTGGTGTGGCCGTGAGCGGCCGCGCCGGCTCCCGCTAGTCCCTTTCCGCCTCAGCCCCTTCCCGCCTCAGCCCGCCCCCTCCTTCGGACGCCTTACGGCGGCGGGCGCGGCACGCCTTCGCACACCCCTGGAGCTTCCTCCACCCCCGGCCGCAGCTGCGATGTATATAACCCCAAAGCCTCTGTATGCGCGGCCTGAACTGGCCTATCTTGTCGCACATGCAGTCCTACACGATCGGCCAGGCCGCCCGCCTGCTCGGGGTCAGCCCCGACACCGCACGCCGCTGGGCGGACGCGGGGCGCGTCGCCACCCACCGCGACGACAGCGGGCGCCGTCTCATCGACGGCCGCGACCTGGCCGCGTTCTCCGTCGAGGTCGCCAAGAGCGGCACCGGCGAGGACGACGTTCCGTACACCTCCGCCCGCAACGCCTTCCCCGGGATCGTCACCGCCGTGAAGCTCGGTGACGTCGCCGCCCAGGTCGAGATCCAGGCCGGGCCCCACCGGCTCGTCTCGCTGCTCACCCGGGAGGCCGTCGAGGAGCTGGGGCTTGAGGTCGGCGTGCAGGCCACCGCCCGTGTGAAGTCGACCAGCGTGCACATCGATCGCGCTTAGCGGCCCGTTCGCTCGCTCGTCCATTCGCGTACGTCTCGTACCTCTCGTACGTCCGTCTTCCAGCGGCGTCGCCGTCACCGGCGCGGCTCGACACCGGAGGAGTTCGTCCCATGGCCCCCATGGCCCCCTTCCCCACCCGCCGCCGGGCCGCGGCCGCCGTCCTCGGCGCGGCCCTGCTCGTCCCCCTCGCCGCCTGCGGCAAGGACGACGACACGAGCGACCCGGGCGCCACCGAGGTATCGGCGGTGAAGCTGACCGTCCTCGCCGCCGCCTCGCTCACCGATGTGTTCAAGCAGGCGGGCGCCACGTACGAGAAGGAGCACCCCGGCACCCGGGTCACCTTCTCCTTTGCCGGGTCGCAGGAGCTCGCCGCTCAGGTCAGGCAGGGCGCCCCCGCCGACGCCCTGGTCACCGCCGACGCCAGGACCATGGACGGTCTGAAGG
The DNA here is from genome assembly GCF_055567715.1 of Streptomyces sp. NPDC026377. Lineage (NCBI taxonomy): Bacteria > Bacillati > Actinomycetota > Actinomycetes > Kitasatosporales > Streptomycetaceae > Streptomyces > Streptomyces sp. NPDC026377. Next base: position 43,859 of record NZ_JBVHPV010000021.1, on the reverse strand, counting down.
CGGACACCGGCGCCCCGACCGTCATCGCCAGGAACAGGCTGGTCATCGCGGTCGGCAAGGGCAACCCGAAGCAGGTGGGCGCGCTCAAGGACCTGGCCGACACCAAGCTGAAGGTCGTGCTCGCCGCGCCCGAGGTGCCGGTGGGCCGCTACAGCAAGAAGGTGCTGGACGCGCAGAAGATCACGGTCAGGCCGGTCTCGCTGGAGCCGAACGTACGGGCCGTCCTGACCAAGGTCGAGCTCGGTGAGGCCGACGCGGGCATCGTCTACAAGACGGATGCCGCCTCCGCCTCCGGCAGGGCCGACGCCGTGGAGATCCCGGACGCCCAGAACGCGGTCGCCCAGTACCCGGCCGCCACGCTGAAGTCCGCAAGGAACGCCGCCGAGGCAGACGCCTTCGTACGGTGGCTCAGCGGCCCCGAGGCGCAGAAGATCCTCAAGGACGCGGGCTTCCAGAAGCCGTGACGCCCCTGCGGGGGCGGCCCGTTGTTCACGGGGGCGCGACGGGCCGCCCCGCACTACCCCCAGGAAGCCGCGATGAAGAACAGCAGCCGGCCGCGCCGCTGGAACGGGCACGCCCGCCCCGGCGGTCTGCGGGCCCCCGTCACGCTCCTGGTGCCCGCACTGCTCGCCGTGGCGTTCCTGCTGATGCCGCTCGTCGGCATCCTGGCCCGCGCCTCGTGGGGCGACCTCGGTACGCATCTGGGCAGCCCGGGCGTCACCGAGGCGCTGAAGCTGTCGCTGCTCGTCTCGTTCTGGGCGCTCGGCCTCTCCCTCGTGCTGGGCGTGCCGCTGGCGTGGCTCCTCGCGCGCGTGGACTTCCCCGGCAAGGCGCTGGTGCGCTCGCTGGTGCTGCTGCCGATGGTGCTGCCGCCGACCGTCGGCGGGGTGGCGCTGCTGCTCTCCTTCGGGCGGCGCGGGCTGCTCGGGCCGTGGCTGGAGGACACGTTCGGCGTCACGCTGCCGTTCCACACCTCGGGCGCGGTGGTGGCCGCCACCTTCGTGGCCATGCCGTTCCTGGTCATCAGCCTGGAGGGCGCGCTCGGCGGGCTGCGCCCCGGCTACGAGGAGACGGCGGCCTCGCTCGGCGCGTCCCCGTTCCGGGTCTTCCTCACCGTCACGCTGCCGATGGTCGCGCCCGGACTGGCCGCCGGGGCCGCGCTGACGTGGGCGCGCGCGCTGGGCGAGTTCGGCGCCACGATCACCTTCGCGGGCAACCTCCCCGGCACCACCCAGACCCTCCCCCTCCAGGTGTATCTGCTGCTTCAGAACTCCCCCGAGGCCGCGACCTCCGTCTCCCTGCTGCTCCTCGCGATCGCGATGGCGGTGCTGGTCGCGCTGCGGGGCCGCTGGACGGGCGGGGGGGTGCGGTCCGGGGCGGGGCGTGCCGGGGGCGTACGTAGCGGGGCGGTGCGTTTCGGGGCCCACCGTTCCGCTTCCGGGCCTCCCGCCTCCGAGCCCCCCGCCCCCGGACTTCCCGCCTCCGGGCCTCCCGCCTCCGTACGGAGGGTGGACGAGGGCCGGGCGGGCGCGTACGCGTACGAGTCCGAGCAGCCCGTCGCCGCCGACGCCTCCACCCTCCCCGTCCCCTCGGCTGCGTGGCCGCTGCACGCCCAGGTAACCGGGTTCACCGAACTGACCCTGGACGCGGCCCCCGGCACCACCATCGCCGTCGTCGGCGAGAACGGCGCGGGCAAGACCACCCTCCTGCGCGCCCTCCTGGGTCTCACCCCACGCGCGCGTGCCGTACTGCGCCTGGGCGACCAGGACGTCACCGGCCTCCCGCCGCACCGGCGCGGGGTCGCCTGGGTCCCGCAGGACGGGGCGCTGTTCCCGCACATGACGGCCCTCGCCAACACGGCGTACGGGCTCCGGGCCCAGGGCGTCGCGCGCGCCGAGGCCCGGCGGCAGGCGCAGGCGTGGCTGGACCGGCTCGGCGTGGGCCACCTCGCCCAGCGCAGGCCCGGACAGCTCTCCGGCGGCCAGGCCCAGCGGGTCGCGCTGGCCCGGGCGCTCGCGGCCCGGCCCCGTCTGCTCCTGCTCGACGAACCGCTCGCGGCCCTCGACCAGACGACCCGCGCCCGCGTCCGGCACACCCTGCGCACCCATCTCGACGGTTTCGCCGGGGTCTGTCTGATCGTCACCCACGACCCGGTCGAGGCGGTGTCGCTGGCGGACCGCGTCCTCGTCCTGGACGCCGGCCGCGCCCTCCAGGACGCGCCGCCCGCCGAGGTGACCCGCCATCCGCGCTCCCCGTGGGTGGCCCGGATGCTGGGCCGCAACGCCTGGCCGGGCGAGGCCGGGGCGGACGGGCTCGCGCTGACCGGCGGCGGCCGGATCGTGGCGGCCGAGCAACTGCCCGCCGGAAGCCGCGCGTTGGCGATCATCGCGCCGGAGTCGGTCTCGGTCCACCGCGACCGGCCCGGCGGCAGCCCCCGCAACACCTGGCCCGGCACGGTCCGCGAGATCACCGCGTCCGGCAGCCGGCTGCGCGTCCTGATCGGCTCGCCGGACGCCCCCGACCTGGTCGCGGAGATCACCCCGGAGGCGGCGGCCGAGTTGCGCCTGTCGGAGGGGACGGCGGTCTGGTCGAGCGTGAAGGCGACGGAGGTCACGCTCGTCCCGCTGTAGCCCGGGGGCAGGGCCGAGGCCCAGGTCAGGGGCGGTGTCAGTGGCCGCCCCTAGACTGGCGGCCCGACTTCATTCGCGTACGTGACGTGATCGCGAGCGGGCGCGTACGGACCGTGCGCATGGCCCGTGCGCATGGACCATGTGTACGAACCATGTGTACGGACCGTACGTGCGGACAGGGCCACATCCGGGGGTCTGGCCGGTGACAGGGCCGGACGCGGTCATGGGCACGGACGCGGTCACGGGCGCGGACGCGGGCGCGGGTTTGGACACGGACATGGGCTTGGACATGGGCAGGGGCAGGAGGTGGCGGTGATGAAGCTGACCGGCTCGTCGGGCGAGGCGCCCGCCGATCCGTCCCCCGAGGTGCTCGGGGAGGCGGCCGGGGTCTTCGGGCTGCTCGCCTCGCCCGCGCGGCTGCACATCGTCTGGGCGCTCAGCCACGGTGAGTCGGACGTGACCGGGCTCGCCGAGCGCGTCGGCGGGGCGCTGCCCGCCGTCAGCCAGCACCTGGCGAAGCTCAAGCTCGCCGGGCTGGTCCGCTCCCGCCGCGAGGGCCGCCGGGTGGTCTACCTGGTGGCCGACCCCGAGGCGGCCGAGCTGGTGCGCTGGCTAGTGGCCCACCTGGGCGACCGGGTGGGGCCGGGAGTGCGGGCGACTCCGGGACTCGTCCGTGACCTGGGCGCCTGAGCGGCGGGACCCGCTACAGGCGGTGTGCGCGCCCGACTCCGGGCCGCGCGCTGCTGAACGCTGACGCCGACGCCCGCCTCGCGCGCGCCGACGAGAACGCGCTGCCCGCCCCGCGCACCCCCTCCCGGCCGCTCCTGGGGTCAGCCCCCGCCCCGCCCCTTCCCTAAACCCTCCGGGGGCCGAGGGCTGCGGCCCGGTGGGGGCTGCGCCTTCGGCATCTGGGTCACCTGTCGGCCGGTGGGGGCTGGTCGCGCAGTTCCCCGCGCCCCTGAAGCCCTGGGCCTCCGGCCCGGGCCCCTCCTGAACCGCGCCCTGAAGGGGCCCGGGGACCCCCCACCGCCCCGCAGACAAAACCGGGCCCCGAAGGGGCGCGGGGAACTGCGCGAGCAACTCCCACCGCCCCGCAGACAACCACCGGGCCCCGAAAGGGCGCGGGGAACTGCGCGAGCAACCCCCACCGGCCCGCAGACGAACCCCGGGCACAACAGGGGCGCGGGGAACTGCGCGGCCGGCCACCCCCAACCCGCAGACGAACCCCCGGCCCCAAGCCCCCCCCACCGCGACGCCGATGTCACCCCCGCCACCTACAGTCGACCCCATGGACACCCCCCTCTCCCCCATCACCCTCACCCCCTGGTCCCCCGACGACCTCCCCCTCCTCCACCACTCCAACTCCCCCGCCATGACCGCCCACACCGGCGGCCCGGAGGACGACGAGAAGCTGACGGCCCGCCAGCAGCGCTATGTCGCCCTCAGTGCGCGCGACGCCACCGAGGGCCGCATGTTCCGGATCTCGCTCACGGAGAGCGGCGAGGCCGTCGGATCCATCGGGTACTGGCCGCGCGAGTGGCAGGGCAAGGAGGTCTACGAGACGGGGTACGGGATCCTGCCCGAGTTCCAGGGGCGCGGGCTCGCCCTCGCCGCCCTGGTGGCCGTGGCCCAGGCCGCCCGCGAGGCCGGCGGCCCCAGGGAGCTGCACGCGTACCCGTCCGTGGACAACGCCGCCTCGAACGGCGTTCTGCGCAGGGCGGGCTTCCACCTGCTGGGCGAGGTCGAGTTCGAGTACCCGCCGGGCCACCTGATGAGGTCCCAGGACTGGTGCCTGGAACTGACGGCGCCCCGGGCGTGAAGCGCTACCCCTCCCTCACACGGAGCAGCCCCCCGAGCGGGAGGCGGTCACCCTCACACGGGACAGCCCCCCCGAGCGGGAAGCGGCACCCCGCCCCTCACCCCAGCGGCTTGTTGAAGTTGAACGCCGTGACCGCCATCCGCTCCCGGAAGTAGAAGCGGTGCGCGTCCGTCCGGTGCGTCCCGGAGTCCAGGTTCAGGGACGTGCACCCGGCGGCCCGCGCGATCGCCTCCAGATGGGCGAGGAGCGCGTGGCCGACCCCCCGGGACCGCGCCGCCTCGGCCGTCACCAGGTCGTCCACGTACAGCTTGCGCACCGCGACCGTGGTGGCGACGATCCGCCACCCGGCCGCGCCCACGCACACCCCGCCCTCGCCGTACGCCGGGGAGTACGCGGCGGAGAAGCGCAGCCCCTGCCCGTACCCCTCGGCGTAGATCTCGCGGAACAGGTCCTCCGTGAGGTGCGGACGCAGTTCGCGCAGGACGGGCAGCAGGTCGTCCGTCAGGCGCGGATCGCCGGGCTCAAGGTCGATGATCTCCATCAAGGCACTGTAGGCACACCGCTCGACGCGTGACCAGCGCCGCCCCGGGACCCCCTCACCGAGCCCCCGACCGAACGGGCCGCGCCCACATGATCGGCTCTTGTCCCACCGCCGGGCACGCCCTAGAGTCCTAGCGTCCTTGCGCCCTAATGGGAGTTCTGCGGACAAGCATTAGCCAAACGTCAGTCAGCCCAGGGGGGATTCCGTGCTGCTTGCCCAGATCAGCGATCTGCACCTCGACGGGGGCGCGCGAGCCGCCGAGCGCGCCGCGCGGGTTGTCACGTACATCAACGCGATGCACCGCCGCCCGGACGCCGTCCTCGTGACCGGCGACATCGCGGACCACGGCAGCGCGGCCGAGTACGCCGAGGCGGCCGAGCTGCTCGCCCGTATCGACGCGCCCGTCCTGACCTGCCCCGGCAACCACGACGACCGCGCCGCGTACCGCAAGGGCCTGCTCGACCTGCCGGGCGGGCCGGGCGGCACGGCCCAGGACCCGTACGCGCCGGTCAACCGCCTGCACCGAGTGGGCGGTTACGCGATCCTGATGTGCGACTCGACGATCCCCGGCGAGGACGGGGGCGTCCTGGAGGACACCACCCTGGAGTGGATCGCCCGGACGCTCGACGGGCTCGGCGACACCCCGGCGCTGATCGCCTTCCACCACCCGCCGACCGTGATCCACCACGAGTACCTGGACTCGATCGGCCTCGCCAACGCCGACCGGCTGGCCGAGATCCTGACGGAACGCGGCCAAGAACGCGGCGCCCAGGGGCACACCCCGGCGCCCGCCGCACCCGCCGCGCCCCCTGTGCCCGCCCTCCTCGTGGGTCACGCCCACACCTCCGGCGCGACCACCTTCGCCGGTCTTCCCCTGCTCGTCGCGCCGGGCGTGACATCGACGCTGCGGATGCCGTGGGAGGCCGGAGAGGGCCTGGTCAACATCGTTTCGCCGCCCGGCGTCGCCTTCCACTTCCTCGACGGGGACCGGCGGATCATGACGCACTTCCGGGTCGTGGAGCACCCGGGCGGCCATCACATCGAGTAGAGCCGAGCCGCGCGGGACGCGAAGGCCCACCGGAACGCACTTGACCGGTGGGCCTTCTTCACGGATATTTATCTGCGTAGCGCAGACTTTGCGGGGCGCAGCTCCTGCGGGGCATGCGCCCTATAGCGTCACCGCGAGCCACTTCCCCGCTCCCGCCCCCTTGGCCTTCCTCACGCCCTTCCACCCCCTCGGCCCTTTCTCCGGCCCCCTCGCCCCTCCTCGTCCCCCTCGCCCCCTCTGCCTCGTACGCATCCGCACCCCCTCACAAGGAGAATCCCCATGACCGTCCTCGTCACCGGCAGCCGTGGCACCGTCGGCTCCACCCTCATCGCCCGCCTCCACGCCGCCGGCACCCCCGTGCGCGCCGCCTCCGCCGCCCCCGAGAAGCTCGATCTGCCCCCGGACATCGCGGCCGTACGACTCGATCTCGACGACCCCGCCACCTTCCCGGCCGCGCTCGCCGGGGTGGACCAGGTCTTCCTCTACGCCAACCCCGCCCACATCGGCGCCTTCCTCGCCGAGGCCCGGGCCGCCGGAGTCGAGCACATCGCGCTGCTCTCCTCCAGCTCCGTCCTGTACGCGGGCGCCGAGGACAACCCGATCGCGCACCACCACCTCGCGGTCGAACAGGCCCTGAAGTCCTCGGGCATCGACGCCACGCTGCTGCGGCCGGGCGCCTTCGCGGGCAACGCGATGGGGTGGGCCTGGTCGGCCAAGGCCACCGGCACCGTCGCCATCCCCTACCCCGGCACCCAGGCCAGCCCCATCCACGAGGCGGACGTCGCCGACGCCGCCCACGCGGTGCTCGCCGAACCCCGGCTGCGCGGCGCCGCTTACCACCTGACCGGCCCGGAATCCCTCAGCGCCATCGAGCAGATCGCCGTCATCGCCGCCGCGACCGGCCGCGAGATCGCCGTCGAGACGGTGAGCCCCGAGGCGTGGAAGGAGTCGATGGCGGCGTACATGGACAGCGCCGTCGCCGACGCGCTGCTCGCCTACTTCGCCGCCTACGACGGCCGCCCCGACACCGTCACGCGCGGCGTCGAGGAACTGACGGCCCGTCCGGCCCGTACGTTCGCGAGCTGGGCGGCCGAGAACGCCGACGCGTTCCGGCCGTAGGCCGCGGGCCGGGGGCCGCGCCCGGGCCGTGAGGCTCGGCCCGGGACCAACGGGCTCGGCCGGGACCAGGCGGCCAGGCCCGGCCAAATACGTGGCTACCACCCACCCCCCGATGGCATCCTGACCTCGTGAACGGACCGGAGATCCACTGTCGATTCGCCGCCGAGCTGCACCTCTTCGTCCCGGCGGCCCGCCGCGCGGGGCCCACGGCCGTCGTCACGGACGGCTCCTCCACGCTCGGCCACGTCGTCGAGTCGCTCGGCGTGCCGCTGACCGAGATCGGGCGGCTGCTCGTGGACGGCCACGAGGTGCCGGTCTCGCACGTCCCGCGCGCGGGAGAGAGCGTCGAGGTGTGCGCCGTCGACCGCCCCCAGCAGGTGCCCGGCGCCCCGCTCCGCTTCCTCCTCGACGTCCATCTCGGCACCCTGGCCCGCCGGTTGCGGCTCCTCGGCGTCGACGCGGCGTACGAGAGCGAGGACATCGGCGACCCCGCCCTCGCCACGCTCTCCGCGACCGAACAGCGGGTGCTGCTCTCGCGGGACCGGGGGCTGCTGCGGCGCCGCGAGCTCTGGGCAGGCGCGTACGTCTACAGCCACCACCCCGAGGAGCAACTCCGGGACGTACTGGAGCGGTTCGCTCCCGTGCTCGCCCCATGGACCCGCTGCACCGCCTGCAACGCGGCGCTGCGGGTGACGGACAAGGACTCCGTGCACGCGCTCCTGGAGCACGGGACGCGCAGCGCGTACGACGTCTTCGCCCAGTGCACGGCGTGCGAGCGCGTGTACTGGCGCGGCGCCCACCACGCCAGGCTGGAGGCGATCGTCGAGGAGGCGATGGCGGAGTTCGGCGGGGCGACGACGGCCCCCGGCCCCTGACGCCGGGCGGACGTCCGATCAGACGATCAATCAGACGGCCGACCACACAACCACACGGCTGACCAGACGACCGGTCAGACCGCGATCAGAGGACGTGCGGGTCGCGGCTGTTCACAGCCGGCCGCCCCTGAGCCGCTCGATCTGCGCCCCGGAGAGCTCGACCGTACGCCGCATATGGGCGATGAGCAGCTCGATCTCGCTGTCCTGGTACGCGTCGAACATCTCGAACCACGCCCCGTTCAGCTTCCCCCACACCGCGCCGAACTCCGCCATCCGCTCGGGCACCGCCTCCACCAGCACCTTGCGCCGGTCCTCGGTGTCGCGGCGCCGCGTGACGTATCCGGCCCGCTCCAGACGGTCGACGAGCCGGGTGGCCGAACCGGTGGTCAGCCCGGTCAGCTCCGCGATCCGCCCCGTGGTGACGGGCTCCGGCTCCAGCCCCAGCAGGTTGAGGCACTGGAGGTCGGTGGGGTGCAGTCCCAGACGGTCCGCGAGCGCCTGGTTGAACAGGGCGTACGACGCCATGTAGCGGCGGGACGCGGCACCGAGCTCGGTCATGAGACGGGCCCGGCCCTCCTTCTTCTGCGGCATGCAGCAATTGTACGACGCAGCGGCAGCGTACGGCCCGTACCCGGCGGGGCGCGGCGGACGGAGCCCCGCTCAGTACGCGTACTTGTCCCCGGTGGCGGGTGCCAGCACCCGGTGTGTGTTGTTGCCCGGGTTGCGGTCGCCCGCCCCGCCGCTCCAGGAGGTGTTGATGTTCACCACGATCTCGGCCGGGCTGCCCGCGATCCGCAGGTCCAGCGCGATCGGCCGCCCCGCCCCGGCCGCCCGCATCGCACCCGTCGAGCACAGCACGGTCTCCGTACTGCCGCGCAGACACCCCGGGGGCAACGGCTCGGCGCCGATGAGCGGCGAGGAGAACCGCAGCCGGAGCGTGGCGTCCGGGACGGCGGTCGGCCCGTGGTTCGACGGCTCGACCCAGACGCCGACGCGCCCGGACCAGAGGGAGATGTGCCCGTGGTAGGAGATGTCGGCCTCGGCGCCGGACGGGGCCGCGGCGACGGCGCCCGGGTCCAGAGCGGCCGGAGCCGCCGGGGCCGGGGAGCCGGGAGTGGCCCGCGCGGCCACCGAACCCGTGGCCGCGACCGCACCCGCCGCCGCCCCCGACCCCGCCGCGGTCCTCGGGCCCACGGGCACGGCCCCGGCGCCCGGACGCGCCACGGGATCACCCACGGCCCCCTGCGCCACGCCTCCCGGCGCCACACCTCCCCGCGCCGCGCCGCCATGCGCCACTCCCGCCGAAAGCGACAGCGACAGCCCGCACACCGCCGGCGCCGCCAGCACGGCGGCGGCGACCGCCGACAGCCCCCCGAACCGCCTGAACACCTTGAACTGCTTGAACCGCTCGAACCCCCTACGCATCCCAGCCATGACCGGAAGATACCTTTAGCGGCTTATATTCCCGGGTTGCCACCCCGAAGCGTGCGACGCTGGCCGCATGCTCGTCGCCCGCTCCTTGCTCCTCTTCCTCCTCGCCGCCCTCTGCGAGATCGGCGGGGCCTGGCTCGTCTGGCAGGGCGTCAAGGAGCACCGGGGGCTGCTGTGGATCGGCGCGGGTGTCCTCGCGCTCGGCGTGTACGGGTTCGTGGCGACGCTCCAGCCGGACGCCGAGTTCGGGCGGGTCCTCGCCGCGTACGGAGGGGTGTTCGTCGCGGGCTCGCTGGCCTGGGGCGCGGTCGCCGACGGATACCGGCCGGACCGCTGGGACGTCACCGGCGCGCTGGTCTGCCTGGCCGGGATGGCGGTCATCATGTACGCCCCGCGCGGCCACTGAGACGTGCCGGACGACCACCGCGAGGACCCACGCGACGACCGACACGACGCCCCGCGCCAGGGCCCGCGCGGCAGCGCGCCCGGCCGTCCGCCGCCAGGCCCCGGCGCCCGGCCCCCCACCGCGCCCGTCCTATCCTGGCCGCATTCCGATCATTCGCGCGAGGAGTACGCCATGACCGCCACCGGGACCCCCATCGCCGTCGTCACGGGCGCGAGCAGCGGTATCGGCGCCGCCACCGCACGGCAGCTGGCCGCCGCCGGTTACCGCGTGGTGCTCACCGCGCGCCGCAAGGACCGCATCGAGGCGCTGGCCGCCGAGATCAACGAGGCGGGCCACCAGGCCACGGCGTACGCCCTCGACGTCACCGACCGCGCGGCCGTCGACGCCTTCGCCGGCGCCTTCCGCACCATCGGCGTCCTCGTCAACAACGCGGGCGGCGCGCTCGGCGCCGACCCCGTCGCCACCGGCGACCCGGCCGACTGGCGCCAGATGTACGAGACGAACGTCATCGGCACGCTCAACGTCACCCAGGCCCTGCTCCCCGCCCTCGACGCGTCCGGCGACGGCACGGTGGTCGTCCTGTCCTCCACGGCCGGGCACGGCACGTACGAGGGCGGCGCGGGCTATGTCGCCGCCAAGAACGGCGCCCGGGTCATCGCCGAGACCCTGCGCCTGGAGATCGTGGGGCGCCCGGTGCGCGTGATCGAGATCGCGCCCGGCATGGTGAAGACGGAGGAGTTCGCCACGACCCGCTTCCGCGGCGACGACGAGAAGGCGGCGAAGGTCTACGCGGGCGTGGCGGAGCCCCTCACCGCCGACGACGTGGCGGACACGATCACCTGGGCGGTCACCCGCCCCCCGCACGTCAACATCGACCTCCTGGTGGTCCGCCCCCGAGCCCAGGCCTCCAACACGAAGGTCCACCGGGAGCTGTAGCCGGCGAGGCCGGACCCGGGAGGCCCAGGCGGCGCGGGGGCCCCAGAGCTGCGGGGCGGGCGGTCGGACGGCACCCGGCCACCCGGCTCCCCCGAGCGCCCCTCAGCCCTCCGCCCCTCAGCCCTCCGCCCTTCAGCCCTTCAGCCCTTCAGCCCTTCAGCCCTTCACGCAAACGACCTGCTTCAGCTTCGCGACGACCTCCACCAAATCCCGCTGCTGGTCGATGACCTGCTCGATCGGCTTGTACGCGGCCGGGATCTCGTCCACGACGCCCGAGTCCTTGCGGCACTCGACGCCCCGCGTCTGCTCTTCGAGGTCCCGGGTGGTGAACGCCCGCTTCGCCGCGTTCCGGCTCATCCTGCGGCCGGCGCCGTGCGAGGCGGAGTTGAAGGACGCCGGGTTGCCGAGGCCCTTCACGATGTACGAGCCGGTGCCCATCGAGCCCGGAATGATCCCGTAGTCCCCGGAGCCGGCGCGGATCGCGCCCTTCCGGGTGACCAGCAGGTCCATGCCGTCGTACCGCTCCTCCGACACGTAGTTGTGGTGGCAGGAGATGACCTCGCCGAACGTCACGTTGGCCTTCTTGAACTCGCGCCGGACCACGTCCTGCGAGAGCGCCATCATGATCGCGCGGTTGTGCTTGGCGTACTCCTGCGCCCAGAAGAGGTCGTTGCGGTAGGCCGCCATCTGCGGGGTGTCCGCGATGAACACCGCCAGGTCCCGGTCGACCAGACCCTGGTTGTGCGGCAGCTTCTGGGCCTCGCCGATATGGAAGTCGGCGAGCTCCTTGCCGATGTTCCGGGAGCCGGAGTGCAGCATGATCCACACCGAATCGTCCGAATCAAGACAAAATTCCCAAAAGTGGTTTCCCCCGCCAAGCGTCCCCATCTGCTTGACCGCCCGCTCCTGCCGGAACTTCACCGCGTCCGCCACTCCCCCGAACCGGCGCCAGAAGTCGTCCCAGCCCGCCGTGGCGAAGCCGTGGAGGCGGGAGGGGTCCACCGCGTCGTCGTGCATCGCGCGGCCGACCGGGATCACCGCCTCGATCCTGGAGCGGAGGCGGGAGAGGTCACCCGGGAGGTCGTTCGCGGTCAGGGACGTCCTGACCGCGGACATCCCGCAGCCGATGTCGACGCCGACCGCGGCCGGGCAGACGGCCCCGTGCATCGCGATCACCGAGCCGACCGTCGCGCCCTTGCCGTAGTGGACGTCCGGCATCACGGCCAGGCCCTTGATCCAGGGCAGCGTGGCGGTGTTGCGCAGCTGCTGCATCGCGCCCTCGTCGACCGCCGCCGGGTCCGCCCACATCCGGATCGGGACCCGCGCGCCCGGTACCTCTACGTACGACATGATTCCTCGTTCCCCCGAGACTCCCGTATCTCCCGTGTCTCCACAGTCACCCGCATTGAGTGATTTGACCGGTTTTCCCGAAACAGCTCTTTGCGCCATCATGCGCCTGGTGCGCAAAAACCGTCACCAAGGGCCACAAACAGGACAGTGGACCGGCGTTCACGGCAGCGCGTGCGATAGACATTGTGTCCAGCCGCCGCACTGCGGCGGCAACAGCTTTTCTCCCGAAAGGAGCCTGGGAACCGTGCAGCGAAAGGCGTACGTGCCCGGTGTGGCTCTCCTCGTGGCGCTGGTCGCGGGCTGCTCCTCGGGCTCCGGCACCGACGGCACCACCACGGACTCCAAGGCGGGCGTGCCCAAGGCGGCCGCCGCGCCGCCCGGGCGCTACCGCACGCTGCCCGAGCCGTGCCGCGCCGTGAACAAGAGCGTCCTCAAGGACATGCTGCCGGGCGCCGCCGAGCTGCCGGACGACCAGCGGGCGAAGGCGTACGCGGGGGCCGCCGAGCTCACGTACGACACGGACCGGCGGGTGGGCTGCCGCTGGAAGGACGAGGCGCCGGAGGGCGTGCACCGGCTGTACGTCGACTTCGAGCGGGTCGTGTCGTACGACCCGGCCGTCAGCGACGACGACCGGGCCAAGGCCGTCTACGGGAAGAAGGAGTCGGCCGCCAAGCTCACCGGCCCGAAGGACGGCGGCAGGGACGCCACCCGCCCCGGCGGAACCGGCGGCAGCACCGGGCCCGGCTCCGGCAAGTCGGGGACCAAGCCGGGGACGCCCTCCGGCAAGCCGGTGACGCCCTCCGCCAAGCCCTCCGCCGGGCTGCGCGTCCAGAACCAGGCCGCCTCCCCCGCCACCCCTCCCGCCTCGTCCACCCCGTCGGCCTCCGCCACCCCGCCCGCCTCCACCCCGGCCGGGCTCCAGCCGCGTATCCTCACCGGGCTCGGCGACGCCGCGTTTCTGGACGACGCGCTCACGGCGAGCGGGTCGGCCGCCCAGCGCCGTACCGTCACCGTCGTCTTCCGTACGTCCAATGTGATCGTGACCGTCGAGTACACGGAACAGCCCACCGGCTCGGACGCCGGCCTCCCCGACAGCCAGGAACTCCAGGAGAAGACCCAGGTCCTGGCCGCCAAGCTCGCCGAGCTCTTCGGCGAGTGAGCCCGCCGGGCCGCCCGGGCGGCCCCGACACGCGACCAGCCAGCAGCGATCAGCCAACAGCGACCAGCGACCAGCGAAGGAACGCGTAGAACCATGCACCGACCCGCCCCCGCCACCGCCCCGCGCACGCGGCTCGCCCGTGTGCTCGCCTGCGCCGCCGTCCCCGTGATGCTCGTCGCCGTCGGCTGCTCCTCGGACTCCGGCGACGGGGAGAAGAAGGACTCGGGCGCCTCGTCCTCGGCGGCGACGCCCAGCGGCAAGCAGTCCGCGTCGCCGTCGGTGGCCCCGGCCAAGTACGCCAAGCTGCCCGACCCGTGCAAGGCGCTGTCGGAGAAGACCATCGACCGGCTCGTGCCGAAGGCGAAGTCGAAGTCGGGCACGGCGGGCAAGTCGACGGACGCGGCCTCGCAGGGCACCTGCTCGTGGAACGGGCTGGACGACAAGGGCGTGAAGGGCTCGCAGTACCGCTGGCTGGACGTCTCGTTCAAGCGGTACGGCTCGGACACGGCGATCGGCAGCGGCGACCAGCGCGCGGCGAAGGAGTACGCCCGGCTGCTGGCCTCGACGAAGGCGACGGACGGCGCCAAGAACGTGAAGGCGGCGCCGGTCGAGGGCATCGGCGACGAGGCGACGGCGGTCAGCTACGACCTGCACAAGACCGACGAGGACTTCAAGTACGCGGTGATCGTGGTGCGTACGGCGAACGCGGCGGTCGTGCTGGACTACAACGGCGCGGGCTACCAGGGCGCGGACGCGCCGGACGCGGATGATCTGATGAAGGACGCGCAGAGCGCGGCCAAGGAGGCGGTGGCCTCGGTCGTCACCGCCAACGGGGGCGGGCAGTAGGGGCTGCCGGACGGGACCGCCAGACCGCCAGAGCGGGAAGCGGCCGGTAACGAGCCGGGCTCGATACGGAGTCCCGCCCTCCCCTGTGGGTGGGACCCGCGTATCCATGTGCCAGGCTTTGCGCGCCGGTTGTCGACAACGGAGGGGGATCGCGGGTGGCCGCGACGGAGCTGACGCGCACGCATCGCATACTCATCGGAGTGGTGGTCGCGGGCGCGGTCGTCATTGCCGGGATCGGGTTCGCGGGTTCTTACGCGGCGGTGCGCGCCCTCGCGGAGAAGAAAGGTTTCGGGAACTTCTCCCTCGTCTTCCCGATCGGCATCGACGCGGGGATCTGCGTGCTCCTCGCGCTCGACCTGCTGCTGACCTGGATCCGCATCCCGTTCCCGCTGCTGCGGCAGACGGCGTGGCTGCTCACCGCCGCCACGATCGCCTTCAACGGCGCCGCCGCCTGGCCCGACCCGCTGGGCGTCGGGATGCACGCGGTGATCCCGGTGCTGTTCGTCGTCGCCGTCGAGGCGGCCCGCCACGCGGTCGGGCGGATCGCGGATATCACCGCCGACAAGCACATGGAGGGCGTGCGCCTCACGCGCTGGCTGCTCTCGCCCGTGCCGACGTTCCGGCTGTGGCGCCGGATGAAGCTGTGGGAGCTGCGCTCGTACGAGCAGGTCATCAAGCTGGAGCAGGACCGGCTCGTCTACCGCGCCCGGCTCCAGGCCCGCTACGGCCGCGGCTGGCGCCGCAAGGCGCCCGTGGAGTCGCTGATGCCGCTGCGGCTCGCCCGCTTCGGCGTCCCGCTGGCCGAGACAGGCCCGGCGGGGCTCGCCGCCGCCGGGATCGAGCCGACGCTGCTGCCGACGGCTCCGCCGGTGACGCCCGTGATGAGCGCTGCCCCGCAGCCGGTGGAGCTTCCGGCGGGGCCGGGCGGCGCGGCTTCGGCCCAGTCCCCGGGTCCCGCTCCGGCCCCAGCCCCGGCCCCGACTCAGGGTGTGCCCGCGCCGGTGCCGCAGCAGGGATATGCCGCCCATGGGCAGCAGGCCCCGCACCAGGAGCCGGAGCCCCAGTCGGCTGCGGGTCCGGCTCCCGATCCGGCTGTGGAAGAGGTCGTTCCGGTCGAGAGCCCCTGGTTCGCGGCGCAGCAGCTGTCCCAGGAGGCGTACGAGGGTACGTACGACCCCCAGTACGTCGAGGGGCTTGAGCCCACCCCGGTGATGGTCCCGGCGGGTCCGGGGCGTACCCGCCCGATGGGCAGCGCGACGGAGCAGCAGGCGCCGGTGTACGCGGAGGAGGCGACGCCGGAGGACGTGGCGTTCGCGGACATGGCGTACAAGGTCTTCGTGGAGTACGTGAACGAGCGCAGCGACTATCCGACCGTCGAGGCGCTGGAGATACACCTCGCGGACGGGCAGGGGGTGTCGCATCCGCGGGGGGCGGGGTTGCTGCGGCGGCTGATGCCGGAGTTCAAGCAGCGGTATCACGCGGAGCTGGAGGCGGAGCACATCGCGTAGGGGGGCCGTGGGGGCCGTTGTCCGCCTACGGGCCGGTGCGGCCGGGGGCCGTACAGCCCCCGCACCCCTGAAGCCCCGGGGCTGCGCCCCGACCCCCCTCTTTCGCCTGCGGACCGTGCTCGGACGCTCGCGCAGTTCCCCGCGCCCCCAAGCACTGCGGGGCTGCGCCCCTACACCCGTCTTTCGTCCGCGGCCCGGCGGTGGCTGGTCGCGCAGTTCCCCGCGCCCCTGAGCACCACGGGGCTGCGCCCCTGTGCCCCTCTTTCGCCTGCGGACCGTGCTGGCTTGCTCGCGCAGTTCCCCGCGCCCCCAGGCACCCAGGGGCGCGGGGAACTGCGCGCTCAGCCACAGACAACCCGCAGACGACCACCGGCCCCCGAAGGGGCGCGAGGAACGGCGCGGGGAACTGCGCGACCAGCCCACCACCGCCCCGCAGCCAAACACCCGGCCGGCCCATTTAGGGGCGCGGGGAACTGCGCGACCAGCCCACCACCGCCCCGCAGCCGAAGTCCGGGCCCTGAAGGGGCGCGAGGAACTGCGCGACCAGCCACCCGACGACCCGCACACAAACACCCGCCCGGCCCGTTCAGGGGCGCGGGGAACTGCGCGACCAGCCCACCACCGCCCCGCAGCCGAAGTCCGGGCCCTGAAGGGGCGCGGGGAACTGCGCGACCAGCCCACCACCGGCCCGCAGCCAAACACCCAGCCCGGCAAGCGCACCCCCCAGGCACAAAAGGGGCCCAGGGCGAAAGCCCCGGGCCCCCTTGGTGTGGCGGCTACGCCGCCAGGAGCTTGCGGACGCGGTCCGCGCCCACCGCCAGCAGCAGCGTGGGCAGACGCGGCCCCGTGTCACGCCCCACCAGCAGGTGGTACAGGAGCGCGAAGAACGTCCGCTGAGCCGTCTTGATCTCCGGCGGCAGCTCCTTGGGCGTGGCGTCCGCCGAGAACCCGGCCTGGACCTTCGGCACGCCGTACACCAGGTGGGTCAGACCGTCGAGCGACCAGTGATCGTCGAGCCCGTCCACGAGCAGCCGCAGCGACTCGCGGGCCGCCTCGTCGAGCGTGGCGAGCAGCTCGGTGTCGGGCTCCTCGCGCACCACGGTCCGCTGGTCGGCGGGGACCTGCGTGTTGATCCACGCCTCGGCCCTGTCGAGCCGGGGGCGCACCTCCTCCAGGGAGGACAGCGGGTTCGCCGGGTCCAGGTCGCTCAGGATGCGCAGGGTCTGCTCGTCGTGGCCGGCGGTGATGTCGGCGACCGAGGCGAGCGTGCGGTACGGCATGGGGCGCGGGGTGCGCGGCAGCTCCCCGGCGGCGGTGCGGGCGGCGCGCGCGTGGGCCGCGGCGTCGGCGGGCAGCGCGCTGCCGTCGGCGACCTTGGCCTCCAGCTTGTCCCACTCGTCGTAGAGCCGCTGGATCTCCTGGTCGAAGGCGATCTTGAAGGACTGGTTGGGCCTGCGGCGCGCGTACAGCCAGCGCAGCAGCTGCGGCTCCATGATCTTCAGCGCGTCGCCCGGGGTCGGCACACCGCCCTTGGACGAGGACATCTTGGCCATGCCGCTGATGCCGACGAACGCGTACATCGGACCGATCGGCTGCTCCCCGCCGAAGATCGACACGATCTGGCCGCCGACCTGGAACGAGGAGCCCGGGGAGGAGTGGTCGACGCCGGACGGCTCGAAGATGACGCCCTCGTACGCCCAGCGCATCGGCCAGTCGACCTTCCAGACAAGCTTGCCGCGGTTGAACTCGCTCAGCCGGACTGTCTCGGCGAAGCCGCACGCGGAGCAGGTGTACGTCAGCTCGGTGGTCTCGTCGTCATAGGCGCTGACGACCGTGAGGTCCTTGTTGCAGCCGCCGCAGTAGGGCTTGTACGGGAAGTAGCCCGCGGAGCCCGTGCCGTCGTCCTCGGCGGCGGCGCCGGAGCCCTCGGCGGCCTCCAGCTCGGCCTCGTCGACCGGCTTCTGGCCCTGCTGCTTCTTGGCCGGGGCCTTCTTGGTGCGGTACTGCTCCAGGATCGCGTCGATGTCGCCGCGGTGGCGCATCGCGTGCAGGATCTGCTCGCGGTAGGCGCCCGAGGTGTACTGCTCGGTCTGGCTGATCCCGTCGTACTCGACGCCGAGATCGGCCAGCGCCTCGGTCATCGCGGCCTTGAAGTGCTCGGCCCAGTTCGGGTACGCCGAGCCGGCCGGGGCCGGGACCGAGGTGAGCGGGCGGCCGATGTGCTCGGCCCACGACTCGTCGACACCGGGGACGCCGTTCGGCACCTTGCGGTACCGGTCGTAGTCGTCCCAGGAGATCAGGTGGCGCACCTCGTGCCCCCGCCGGCGGATCTCGTCCGCGACCAGGTGCGGGGTCATGACCTCACGGAGGTTGCCCAGGTGGATGGGGCCGGAGGGGGACAGGCCGGACGCCACGACGACCGGTTTGCCAGGCGCACGACGCTCCGAGTCGGCAATGACCTCGTCCGCGAAACGGGAGACCCAGTCGGTCTCGGTGCTGCTCTGAGCCACGGTCGGCACGTCCTTCTTTCTCGTACGCCTTGAAGGGCTTGGCCCGCCCATTGTCCCAGACGGAACCACCCCCTCCGGGGTTGCGCGAATTCCCGGAGAAGCGGGAGACGCTCGCATGGGAGAATCCCCCGTACGCATCCCGCCCGCAAACCCTTTCGCGGGCGGCCGACCGACAGGAAACGGAACCCATGGCTTCGGTCCCTTCCCTCGCTTCCACTGTCCAGCAGCGCCTGGCGGACGCTCTCTCGGCAGCCCTGCCGGAGGCCGGCTCCACCGACCCGCTGCTGCGACGAAGCGACCGGGCCGACTTCCAGGCCAACGGCATCCTGGCGCTCGCCAAGAAGCTCAAGGGCAACCCCCGTGAGCTGGCGGCGAAGGTCACCGCCGCGCTGGACTCCGGCGACCTCCTGAAGGACGTCGAGGTCTCCGGCCCCGGATTCCTCAACATCACGCTCACCGACGCGGCGATCACCAGGACGCTGGCCGGGCGCGCCGCCGACGACCGGCTCGGCGTGCCGCTGAAGGAGAACCCGGGCATCACGGTCGTCGACTACGCCCAGCCCAATGTGGCCAAGGAGATGCACGTCGGCCATCTGCGCTCGGCGGTCATCGGCGACGCGCTGCGCGGCATGCTCGACTTCACCGGCGAGAAGACGATCGGCCGCCACCACATCGGCGACTGGGGCACCCAGTTCGGCATGCTCATCCAGTACCTGATCGAGCATCCGGACGCGCTGGCCCCCGCCGATGAGGTCGACGGCGAGCAGGCCATGTCGAACCTGAACCGGGTCTACAAGGCCTCCCGCGCGGTCTTCGACACCGACGAGGAGTTCAAGGAGCGCGCCCGCAGGCGGGTCGTGGACCTCCAGTCCGGTGACAAGGAGACGCTGGAGCTGTGGCAGCGGTTCGTGGACGAGTCGAAGGTCTACTTCTACTCGGTCTTCGAGAAGCTGGACATGGAGATCCGCGACGACGAGATCGTCGGCGAGTCCGCGTACAACGAGGGCATGCCCGAGACCGCCCGCCTCCTGGAGGAGATGGGCGTCGCGGTCCGCTCCGAGGGCGCGCTCGTGGTGTTCTTCGACGACATCCGCGGCAAGGACGACCAGCCCGTCCCGCTGATCGTCCAGAAGGCCGACGGCGGCTTCGGCTACGCGGCCTCCGACCTGACCGCGATCCGCAACCGCGTCGCCGACCTGCACGCGACCTCGCTGATCTACGTCGTGGACGTGCGCCAGTCGCTGCACTTCAAGATGGTCTTCGAGGCCGCGCGACGCGCGGGCTGGCTGACCGACGACGTCACCGCGCACAACATGGGCTACGGCACGGTGCTCGGCGCGGACGGCAAGCCGTTCAAGACCCGTGAGGGCGAGACGGTGAAGCTGGAGGACCTCCTCGACGAGGCCGTCGAGCGGGCCACCGCCGTCGTGCGCGAGAAGGCCGAGAAGGTGGGCCTCAGCGAGGAGGAGATCGTCGAGAACGGCCGGTACGTCGGCATCGGCGCCGTGAAGTACGCCGACCTGTCGACCTCGGCCAACCGCGACTACAAGTTCGACCTGGACCAGATGGTGTCGCTCAACGGCGACACGTCCGTCTACCTCCAGTACGCGTACGCCCGGATCAGGTCGATCCTGCGCAAGGCCGCCGAGGCGACCCCGGCCGCCCACCCGGAGCTCCCCCTCGCCCCGGCCGAGCGCGCCCTGGGTCTGCACCTGGACGCGTTCGGCGAGCTGCTCGCGGAGGCCACGGCCGAGTACGCGCCGCACAAGCTGGCGGCGTACCTCTACCAGCTGGCGTCGCTGTACACGACGTTCTACGACCAGTGCCCGGTCCTCAAGGCCGAGTCGCCGGAGCTGGTGGAGAACCGCCTGTTCCTGTGCGACCTGACCGCCCGGACGCTCCACCGGGGCATGGCCCTGCTCGGCATCCGGACGCCCGAGCGCCTCTGACCGGCCCGCGTACGGGAGCGGCTCGACGACTCACGTCACGAGCCGCTCCCACACGTTGGTGTCCGTCCGGTACTCGTACGCCGGACGCCCCTCGACCGCGCTGCTGTGGAACGGCCTGCCGCCGTCGAGGACCTTGACCTTGCCGGAGCGGTCGCCGCTGCTCCACTCCACCTCCAGGTACCAGGTCACGTCGTGCGCGTCCGTGTGCACATCGAGGTTGAGCACCTGCGGGTCCGTCGTCGACACCTTGTACGGGAAGTCCGTGGCGGGCACCTTCGTGTCGCCCTGCTGGCCCCCGACGGGCTTGGCGACCGGCTGGCCCGCGTCCAGGTCGATGTCGAAGTACTGCGGGGTGACCCCGCCCCCGCACCCCGACCCCATCGAGTACGCGGTCCAGTCGAGCGGCGCCTGGCGCTCGACGACCCGTACGTGCACGGCGTTGATGACGACCGACTCCTGCGTCCGGCCGGTCGCGGTGAGCTGCACCATGAGGTGTCCGCCGTCGACGCCGTTCAGCGCCCGCGCCCAGGAGCGCCCGTCCAGCGGGGCGGGCGGCGGCACCGCCGAGGGCTTCTGGTCCAGCAGATAGAACTTCCCGCAGGGCCCGTCCCACTGGTACGAGCTGACGCCGACGCGCAGCGGGTCCCCGGCCGGGGCGGGCTTGTGCGAGGCGGGCCTGGACGGCCGCGGCGACGAGGACGCCGTACCCGAGGCGGACGCGGACGGGCTCGGTGAGGAGGAGGCGCTCGGCGAGAGCGACTTGGGGGCGGCGGTCCCGGGCAGGGTCTCCGCGCTCGCCCTGGCGTCCGTGACGGTCTCGCTCCCGGCGCCCTTGTCGCCCGTCGGCCCGTTCCCCAGGTTCGCGAAGGCGGCGGCGGGCACGCCGAGCGCGACGACGACCCCCGCGGCGATGAGCGCGAGACGGGTGCGGCGGGTCGTCCGGGGGGTGGTGGCCGGGGGGCGGGTGGTGACGATTTGGGGGGCGGGGTCGGGGTCGGGGCCCGCGGTGGTGGGGGCCGGGTTGGGGTTCGACCGCGACCCCGGTTCCGCTTCCGGTTCCGGTTCTGGGCGTGGCTCCGGGGTCTCGGCGGCAGGGGTCGCGGCGGCCGGAGCGGACTCCTGGGGGGAGTCGGGGGCGGGCCTCGTTGCCGCCCCGGCCGTCCCGGCCGTGGCGGTTCCCGCGCGGGCGCGCCTGCGGGCCTCGTCGGCCAGGATCCAGCGGCGGTGGAGCTCGACCGACTCCTCCCGGGTGGCCCCGCAGAGCCGGGCGAGCCGGTCGACGGGGGCGTACTCATTGGGCACGGCGTCACCGTTGCAGTACCGGTGGAGCGTCGACGTGCTCACGTGGAGCTTGCCCGCGAGGACGCCGTAACTCCGTCCCGAACGGTCCTTCAACTCCCTGAGCAATGCCGCGAAATCCTCGGACTCAGCCGTAGCCACGAGCCGTTTCCCTCCCCTGTCCGTCCCGGGAACGCGTTCCAGGGGAAGGCAGTTTCCCCAGGTCAGAGCGTGTTCCCGCGTTCCAGCTTCCCCCATTGTCCCTTGCTGATTGCGGTGGGCGCAGACCGGCCCGCAAGGTGAGTGCAGCAACCAGCCAAACCGGCCCACCGGGGGGAGCAGGCAATGCGATTCCGTATCCGGGTCAACCTGGCGGACTCGATGGCCGCCGCGATGCTGGCCGCCTCGGTGGCCACCGTGATCGCGCTGGTCCTCAGTCTTCAGAACTGACCGCGGCCACACACCGCTCGTCACCACGCACCACTCACGTACGACTCACGCACCTAGCAACGGGGAGCCGATCCACCATGCGTACCAACCTCCGCATCACCGCCGCCGCGACCACCGCGCTCATCGCCGCACTGTCCCTCACCGCCTGCGGCAGCGACTCCGGGCCGAAGGCGGCGGACAAGGCGTCCACGCCTTCCGCCTCGGCGCCCGCCTCCACGCCGGCTTCTTCGACCGGCGGGGACACGGCCGGGACGACGGGGGGTACGGGTTCGGCGGGCGGCTCCGGCTCGGCCGGCGGTGGCCACGGGACGGCCAAGCCGGCCAAGTCCACCGGCAAGCACACGGGGGGCCAGTCCGGGTCCGGTTCTTCCGGTTCCGGTTCCGGTTCCGGCGCTGGCTCGTCCAAGCGCGTCACCTGCACCGGCTCCAACGTGAAGCTGACGGCGACGCCGGTCTCCCGTCCGATCAACCACGTCCTGCTGACGGCCACCAACATCGGCAAGACGGTCTGCGACGCGTACGACGCTCCGGCGGTGAAGTTCTCCAACGCCCAGTCGCCGATCCCGGTCGACAAGGACACGATCCCGCAGGCGGTGGTCTCGCTGGCGCCGGGCCAGTCGGCGTACGCGATGGTGCGCACGCAGGGGGAGCCGGACGGGACCGACCCGTACATGACGAGCCAGGTCGTCGTGTACTTCCGGGGGGCGGTCGGCATGGAGTCCGTGGGGCGCTCGGCGTACGCGTCGCTGCCGAAGCCGGTGGGGGTGGTGGATGCGCAGGCGATGGCGACGTACTGGCAGGCGGATCTTGGGGCGATCAGCGCGTGGTAGCCCCCTCCGGGGGAGAGCCCCCCACCCCGCCCCTTCCCTAAACCCTCCGGGGGCGGGGGTGGGCCCCAAGCCCCCTGTTCGTCTGCGGACCGTGCTGGGTTGCTCGCGCAGTTCCCCGCGCCCCTGGGCAGTCAGGGGCGCGGGGAACTGCGCGCTCAGCCACAGACAACCCGCAGACGACCACCGGCCCCCCAAGGGGCGCGAGGAACGGCGCGAGCAACCCAAGACGACCCGCACCCGAAGTCCCGACCCGATAAGGGGCGCGGGGAACTGCGCGACCAGCCCACCACCGCCCCGCAGCCAAATACCCGGCCCAATAGGGGCGCGGGGAACTGCGCGAGCAACCCACCACCCGCCCGCACACGAACCCCCGGCCAAACGGGGATGCGGGCAACCCTCCCCCACCCCCCTCGTTAACCCGGGAAACATCAACCAGGGAAGTGGGTGGCTGTGCGCCGGCACGAGGAGTGGTGGGGGGAGGGCGACGGGGCCGTGCGGGCGGAGCTCGCCGTGCACCCCGCCGCCACATGGCTGTACATCGGCGAACCCCACGGCATCCTCCGCGTCCCCCTCGGCGGGGACGGCCGCCCGGAGGCCCCCGCCGAATGGACCCCGGGCATCCGCCCGTACGGGCTCGCGGTGGACGCGAAGGGCGCCTGCCTGTACGTCACCGACCCGCCCGGCGGACGCCTGCTGTGGCACGCCCTCGACCCCGCAGGACGCCCCGTACGCCATGTCGGCTGGCAGGAGTACACCCCCACGGGCGCGGACCCCGCCGCAACGGCCGTGGCCCACCCCGCCCTCCCCCTCCTCTACTTCGCCGACCGCACGGAGAACCCGGCCGTCACCCGTCTGCCCCTGGGCCCCGGCGGCCGGCCCGACGACGAAGGCACGACCGCGCTCCGGGTACGCGGCGCCGCCCCGCTCCACAAGGGCCTCGCCGTCCACCCGGCCGGCACCCACCTCTACGTGAGCGACCCGGACGGCCACGCCCTGCACGTCCTCCCGCTCCGCCCGGACGGCCACGCCGACCCCGAAGCCCCCGAAGGGACCGAAGGCCCTGCAAGGCACTCCCCCGTCCTCCAGGTGCCGTCCGCCCCGGGCCCCCTCGCAGTCCACCCGTCGGCCCGCTGCCTCTACTTCGCGGACCGTGAGACCGGCGCGCTCCACCGCGCCGCCCTCACCCCCGACGGCCCGCTCGACCCGGGCGCCGAACCCGAGCGGCTGCCGGGCCTGACGGTCCCGCGCTGCACGGGCGTCGCGGTCCACCCCCGGGGCACGTACCTCTACGCCTGCACGACGGTCACACTCACCGTGACGGCCCTGGACCCGCGCACGGGCCTGCCGTCCGGGCGCCCGGTCACCCTCCCGCTGCCGCGCCGCCGACCGTGACGGTGATCTCGTGCACCGAGTTGCGCACCCCCGGCGGCGGCTGGACGCGCCCGTCGCGGTCGGTGGCGCGGGCGCGGACGCGGTGACGGCCGGGCGGCAGCCGCAGGGTGAGGGTGAAGGGCTGCCAGGCGGGGTCGGGCCCGAGCGGTTCGAGCGCGGCGGGGAGCCAGGGCCCGTCGTCCACGCTCACATCGAGCGAGACGACCTCCCCGACGCTCCACGCCCGCCCCACCAGCTCCACGTACTCCCCGGGCAGCTGCTCCCCGTCCGCCGGGCTGAGGATCTTGCTGCCGACGTCGACCGCGCGTACGGGACGGGCCGTGGACTCGCCCGGGTGGACGCGCGTGTAGAAGCGCGTGGTGAACATGTGGTCCGGCCGCTCCTCGGCCAGGACGATCCGAGCCAGCCACTTCACCGAGTTGGTGCCGAACATCCGGGGCACCACGGTCCGCAGCGGATGTCCGTGCCGGACGGTCAGCGGCTCGCCGTTCATCTCGTACGCGAGGAAGACGTCCCGCCGGGCGGTCTCCAGGGGCAGGTCCTTCACGTACGACAGCCCGTCCTCGCCCGCGAACGAGCCGGTGTCCGCGCCCTCGAACCACACGTGCCGCGCGGAGGCGAGCGGCCCGGCCCGGTCGAGGAGCACGGAGAGGTCGAAGCCGGTCCAGCGGAGGTTGGCCACGGCCCGGGTCGGCACGTCCGGCCGGAAGGGGTTGCCGAAGCACTCGTGGAACGCGGTGAAGCGGCGCGCGGGCAGCGCGAGGACGTCGTCGAGGCCCAGCCTCAGCGGCCGCTCGACGAGCCCTTCCACGGACAGGCTCCAGGAGCCGACGTCGAGGTCGGGCACGCCGAGATGGGCGCGGACGAAGACGTGGTCGACGGGGGTGAGGTAGTCGGTGACGTCCGCGAAGTCCCGTACGTCCAGTGCCTGTTCACCCATCGCCCGCCCCCGTCGCCGTTTACAGCTTGCGGGCGACCTCCGTCGCCCAGTACGTCAGGATCATGTTCGCACCGGCCCGCTTGATTCCCGTCAGAGTTTCGAGAATGGCGCGATCGCGGTCGATCCACCCCTTCTCGGCGGCGGCCTCGACCATCGCGTACTCCCCGCTGATCTGGTACGCGGCGACGGGCACGTCCACGGACTCGGCGACCTTGGCCAGGACGTCGAGGTACGGTCCGGCCGGCTTGACCATGACCATGTCGGCGCCCTCCTCCAGGTCGAGGGCGAGCTCGCGCAGGGACTCGCGGACGTTGGCGGGGTCCTGCTGGTAGGTCTTGCGGTCCCCGCGCAGGGACGAGCCGACGGCCTCGCGGAAGGGGCCGTAGAAGGCGGAGGAGTACTTCGCGGTGTAGGCGAGGATGGAGACGTCCTCGTGGCCGGTCTGGTCCAACGCGTCGCGGACGACGCCGACCTGACCGTCCATCATGCCGCTGGGGCCGACGGCATGGACGCCGGCGTCGGCCTGGACCTGGGCCATCTCGGCGTACCGCTCCAGGGTGGCGTCGTTGTCGACGCGGCCCTCGTCGTCCAGGACACCGCAGTGGCCGTGGTCGGTGTACTCGTCGAGGCAGAGGTCGGACATGACGACGAGGTCGTCGCCGACTTCCTCCTTCACGGCCCGGATGGCGACCTGGAGGATCCCGTCCGGGTCCGTTCCGGCGGTCCCGAGGGCGTCCTTCTTCTCGTCCTGCGGCACCCCGAAGAGCATGATCCCGGCGACACCGGTCTCGACGGCCTCCACGGCGGCCTTGCGCAGGGTGTCGAGCGTGTGCTGGACGACGCCGGGCATGGCCTGGATCGGAACGGGCCGGTCGATGCCCTCGCGCACGAAGGCGGGGAGGATCAGGTCGGACGGGTGCAGCCGGTTCTCGGCGACCATGCGGCGCATGGCGGGGGTGGTGCGGAGCCGCCGGGGGCGGGCGCCGGGGAAGGATCCGTAGCTCATGCCCCCACGCTACGCCGCATCCCACCCCCTTTTCCCCCCACCCCGTCCCTCCCCGAAACCCCTCTGGCGGGCACCTGAATCCGGGTGTTTGCCCGCGGGCCGGTGGGCGGCCGATCGCGCGGTTCCCCGCGCCCCTTCGGGGCCCGGTCTGTGGCTGCGGGTCGTGGATGGCTGAGCGCGCGGTTCCCCGCGCCCCCAACTGCCTAGGGACGCGGGGAACTGCGCGAGCAACCCACCACGGTCCGCCGACGAAGGAGGGGCCCCGGGGCGCGGCCCCGCCGGGGTTGGGAGCCCGGGGCCGCCGGGGTTGGGGGTCTGCCCCCGGGAGTGCCCGCCCGGCCCCCGCCCCCGGAGGGGCTCCCCCCGGAGGGGCACCTCACGTCGTGCGGCGCCGCCGCGCCCCAGGACGCCGCTCGCTCGGGCGGGTCACATGCTCCCCCGCCTCCACGGCGGCATCCCGCCGAGCCGCCCCGAACTGCGCCAACGCCTCCGCCAGCTTCAGCACCGACGGCTCGGGAGCCATCACGTCCACCCGCAGCCCGTGCTCCTCGGCCGTCTTCGCCGTGGCCGGGCCGATGCACGCGATCACCGTCACGTTGTGCGGCTTGCCCGCGATCCCGACCAGGTTGCGGACCGTCGAGGACGAGGTGAACAGGACGGCGTCGAAGCCACCGCCCTTGATCGCCTCGCGCGTGTCCGCCGGCGGCGGCGACGCCCGTACGGTCCGGTACGCCGTGACGTCGTCCACCTCCCAGCCCAGCTCGATCAGACCCGCCACCAGCGTCTCGGTGGCGATGTCCGCGCGCGGCAGGAAGACGCGGTCGATCGGGTCGAAGACCGGGTCGTAGGGCGGCCAGTCCTCCAGGAGGCCGGCCGCGGACTGCTCGCCGCTCGGGACGAGGTCCGGCTTCACGCCGAACTCCACCAGCGCCGCCGCGGTCTGCTCACCGACCGCCGCGACCTTGATCCCCGCGAACGCCCGCGCGTCGAGCCCGTACTCCTCGAACTTCTCCCGCACCGCCTTCACGGCGTTGACCGAGGTGAAGGCGATCCACTCGTAGCGGCCCGTCACCAGGCCCTTGACCGCCCGCTCCATCTGCTGCGGGGTGCGCGGCGGTTCGACGGCGATGGTCGGCACCTCGTGCGGCACAGCGCCGTAGGAACGCAGCTGGTCGGAGAGGGACGCGGCCTGCTCCTTCGTCCGCGGTACGAGCACCCGCCAGCCGAACAGCGGCTTGGACTCGAACCACGACAGCCGGTCGCGCTGGGCCGCGGCGGTGCGCTCCCCGACCACGGCTATGACCGGCTGGTGCCCGTCCGGGGACGGCAGCACCTTCGCCTGCTTGAGGACCTGCGCGATGGAGCCGAGCGTGGCGTTCCAGGTGCGCTGGCGCGTGGTCGTACCGGCGACGGTGACCGTCATCGGGGTGTCGGGCTTGCGGCCCGCCGCGACGAGTTCGCCGGCCGCCGCCGCCACCGTCTCCAGGGTCGCGGAGACGACGACCGTGCCGTCGCTCGCGCCGACCTCGGTCCAGCAGCGCTCGCTCGCGCTGCGCGCGTCGACGAAGCGGACGTCGGCGCCGCTGGGGTCGCGGAGCGGGACACCGGCGTACGCGGGTACGCCCACCGCCGTCGCCACACCGGGCACGACCTCGAAGGGGATGCCCTCCGCGGCGCAGGCGAGCATCTCCTCGCCCGCGCTGCCGTCGAGCCCGGGGTCACCGGAGACGGCACGGACGACCCGCCTGCCGGAGCGCGCGGCCTCCATGACAAGATTGGCCGCGTCCCGCAACACGGGGACATCGAAGGTGCTGCCGGTCGCTGACGTGTCGTCAACTACCGTCAGCTGAGGCGTGTCCACACCTGCCCGCGCATGCGCGCGGACCACGTCGAGCACAGCCGGCTCGGCGATCAGGACATCGGCCGACGCCAGCGCTTCCACGGCGCGCAGCGTCAGCAGTCCCGGGTCTCCGGGGCCGGCACCGAGGAAGGTGACGCACCCGTGCGCGGAGACGGCGGGAAGGTTCGAGGACGTGGTGGGGTTCAAAGTGCTCGCTCCCCCATAAGACCGGCCGCACCCTTGGCAAGCATCTCGACCGCGAGTTCGCGACCGAGCGCCACGGCTTCGTCGTGCGACGCAGGTACGGGACCGGTGATGGACAACTGCACCAGCGTCGAGCCGTCGGTGGTACCGACGACGCCGCGCAGGCGCATCTCATGAACAATCTGTCCGTCGGCCTGGGGGTCCCCCTGCCCGGACGGAGCCGAGACGGGAAGAAGGTCGGCGTAGGCACCCACGGGTGCGGAACAGCCGGCCTCCAGGGCGGCGAGCAGGGACCGCTCGGCGGTCACGGCGACCCGGGTGTACGGGTCGTCGAGCTCGGCGAGCGTGGCGGCGAGGCCGGCATCGGCTGCCGTGCACTCGATCGCCAGTGCCCCCTGGCCGGGGGCGGGCAGCATGGTGTCGGCCGACAGGAAGTCGGTCACCTCGCCGGTCCTGCCGATGCGGCTGAGCCCTGCGGCGGCGAGTACCACCGCGTCGAGCTCCCCGGTGTGCGCGAACTTGATCCGGGTGTCGATGTTCCCCCGGATCGGCACGGTCTCGACGGCCAGACCGTGGCTGCGCGCGTAAGCGTTCAGCTGGGCCGTGCGCCGGGGCGAGCCGGTGCCTATGCGGGCCGGGCGGCCCTCGCAGGCGGCGGCCAGCTCGGTCAGGGTGAGCCCGTCGCGCGCCACCAGCACGTCGCGCGGGTCCTCGCGGACCGGCACGGCGGCCAGGACGAGGTCGTCGGGCTGCGCGGTGGGCAGGTCCTTGAGCGAGTGGACGGCGAAATCGACGTCGCCGCGCAGCAGCGCGTCGCGCAGCGCGGTCACGAAGACACCCGTCCCACCGATCTGCGCCAGGTGCTCGCGCGAGGTGTCGCCGTACGTGGTGATCTCCACCAGCTCGACCGGACGCCCGGTCAACCTCCGTACGGCGTCGGCCACCTGGCCGGACTGGGCCATGGCGAGCATGCTCCGCCTGGTCCCCAGCCTCAGTGCTTTCTGGGTCATGACCGCCCTCGGTTCTTCGCGTCTCGGTTCTTGGCCTCGACGTCGTTCAGGTCGGCCCGTGACACGGCGGCGACCGTCTCCGGGTCGAGGTCGAAGAGTGTGCGCAGCGCGTCCGCGTACCCGGCGCCGCCGGGCTCGGCCGCGAGCTGCTTGATCCGCACGGTCGGCGCGTGCAGGAGCTTGTCGACGACGCGGCGCACGGTCTGGGTGACCTCGGCGCGCTGGCGTTCGTCCAGGTCGGGCACGCGTCCCTCCAGTCGGGCCACCTCGCCGGCCACCACGTCGGCGGCCATCGCACGCAGGGCGACGACGGTCGGGGTGATGTGCGCGGCGCGCTGGGCGGCGCCGAAGGCGGCGACCTCGTCGGAGACGATGGCGCGCACCTGGTCGACGTCGGCGGCCATCGGCGCGTCGGCCGACGCCTCGGCGAGCGACTCGATGTCGACCAGGCGCACCCCGGGGATGCGGTGGACGGCGGCGTCGATGTCGCGCGGCATGGCGAGGTCGAGCAGCGCGAGCCGGACGGGGCCGGACTGCGCGGGGATGCGGGTGCGGGCGGCGGGCCGGGCGCCGGTGGCGTTCTCGGCCCAGCTGCCGTGCAGCTCCAGGGAGTCGGCGTCGACGGGCTCGCCCCGCTCGCGCACGGCGTCGGCCTCGGCGACCGCGCTGTACGCGGCGAGCGAGGCGCCCGCGGCGGCCGTCGCGGCGAAGTCGGCGGGGCAGCCCGCGGGGGCGGCGGGCGCCTGACCCGGGGCGGCGGCGGCCTGGGCGCCGACGGCCTCGCCGACGGCCTGGGCGTCCAGGACCAGACCGGTCGCCCCGGTGCAGGAGACGGCCACGTCGACTCGTGTCAGTTCGCGCGCCACGTCACCCATCGCCACCGCGCGGGCGGGCGTGCCGGACTCCGTGAGGATCTCCACCAGGCGCTCGGCGCGGGCGGACGTGCGGTTGGCGACGATCACCTCGCGCACCCCCGCGCGCGCCAGGGTGGCCGCGGCCAGCGAGGACATCGAGCCGGCGCCGATCACCAGGGCGCGCTTGTCCTTGGCCCAGGTCTCCACCGGCGTGCCCTGGGCGATCTGCTCCAGGCCGAAGGTGACCAGGGACTGCCCGGCCCGGTCGATGCCGGTCTCGCTGTGGGCGCGCTTGCCGACCCGCAGGGCCTGCTGGAAGAGGTCGTTGAGCAGGCGCCCCGCGGTGTGTAGCTCCTGCCCCTGCGCCAGGGTGTCCTTGATCTGGCCGAGGATCTGGCCCTCGCCCACGACCATGGAGTCGAGTCCGCACGCCACCGAGAAGAGATGGTGGACGGCCCGGTCCTCATAGTGCACATAGAGATACGGAGTGAGCTCCTCCAGGCCGACGCCGCTGTGCTGGGCGAGCAGCGTGGAGAGCTCGGCGACACCCGCGTGGAACTTGTCCACGTCCGCGTACAGCTCGATGCGGTTACAGGTGGCGAGCACCGCCGCCTCGGCCGCGGGCTCCGCGGCGAGGGTGTCCTGAAGCAGCTTGACCTGCGTGTCCGCCGAGAGCGATGCCCGCTCCAGGATGCTGACGGGTGCGCTGCGGTGGCTGAGGCCGACGACCAGGAGGCTCATGCCGGCATCACGGCGGGCATGTCCCCGTCGGGTCCCTTCCGGTCCACGGCCGCGCCACCGCGCACCACGGGCGCCACGATGTCGGCGGCCTCCGCGGCGGCGGCGTCCTCACCGGCCTTGCGCTGCTCGTGGAAGGCGAGGATCTGCAGCTCGATGGAGAGGTCGACCTTGCGTACGTCCACGCCCTCGGGCACCGACAGGACCGTCGGCGCGAAGTTCAGGATGGAGGTGACCCCGGCGGCGACCAGGCGGTCGCAGACCGGCTGCGCGGCGCCCGCCGGCGTCGCGATGACACCGATGGAGACACCGTTGTCGCTGATGATCTTCTCCAGCTCGTCGGAGTGCTGCACCGGGATCCCGGCGACGGGCTTGCCCGCCATCGCGGGGTCCGCGTCGATCAGCGCGGCGACCCGGAAGCCTCGGGAGGCGAAGCCGCCGTAGTTGGCGAGGGCCGCGCCGAGGTTTCCGATGCCGACGATGACGACGGGCCAGTCCTGGGTGAGGCCCAGCTCGCGGGAGATCTGGTAGACGAGGTACTCGACGTCGTAGCCCACGCCCCTGGTCCCGTAGGAGCCGAGGTAGGAGAAGTCCTTGCGCAGCTTGGCGGAGTTGACCCCCGCGGCCGCGGCCAGCTCCTCGGAGGAGACCGTGGGTACGGAGCGCTCCGACAGTCCGGTCAGCGCACGCAGATACAGCGGAAGCCTGGCGACGGTGGCCTCGGGGATTCCTCGGCTACGGGTCGCCGGTCGGTGAGTTCGGCCAGTTGCCACGGTGCTCCTGCGGGATGAGCGAGGCAGGCGGCCATGTGTCCCAGGACCGCCCCGTCGAATGCAGGCTATGTCTTTGTGAACGCGTGCACAAAGATGGTGTCCGCTTTGTCCGAGCAAAGTGACCGGGCTCACGCGAACCGGTGCCGATTTCCGGGAACCGACAGCGAAGTCGACCCGTTGAAGACCCGAAGGGGGCAAAACCGTACACACCTCTCCACGATGTCACCCCCGAACGCGACAAAACGACCTCGATGGTAACCGCAACTACCGCCGATCACCCATTCGATCACCGGCCCCCGGGACCACGGCCGGGGCACGCGCGCCCCATTCGCCTCACGCGCCCAGGGCACTCCTGAGCCGCGCGGGGTCCACACGCCAGAAGGTGTGCTGCGCCCCGTCGACGAGCACAACCGGAATCTGCTCCCAGTACGCGCGGTGCAGCGCCTCGTCCTGAGTGATGTCCTTCTCCTCCCACGCGGCACCGGTCTCGGCGCAGACGCTCTCGATCACGGCCCGGGCGTCGTCGCAGAGGTGGCAGCCCGGCTTGCCGATGAGCGTGACGAGCGGCGGGGAGGAGGGGTCGGCGCTGCGCGGGGACTTCCCGCGCCGGAAGAGAGGACTCATGCATCCATTCTCCGCCCACGTGAAGGCGGCTGTCCGCCGCCGTTCCCCAGAGTTCACACCCCGGCATCCCGGCGTGTCGGGCGGGACCGAACAGACTGGCTATGCTCACGACATGGCCGTACTGGGATGGCTCACCCCGCGTAGGCGCTCGGCGACAGCCCGCAGCGTGCTGGCCGGCGAGGCCGCAGCCGAGGCAGCCCGCAAGTCCGAGCGGGAACTGGCGGAACTGGCACAAGCGGAAGCGGAAGCGGAAGCCCGGGGCAGGACGAAGCCGCCCTCCCCCTCCTCACCCGCCACCCCCCGCGAACCGGACTTCCCCGTGGTCGGGGACGACCTGGCGGCGGCCTTCTTCGACCTCGACAACACGGTCATGCAGGGCGCGGCGATCTTCCACTTCGGACGGGGCCTGTACAAGCGGAAGTTCTTCCAGCGCCGCGACCTGGCGCGGTTCGCCTGGCAGCAGGCGTGGTTCCGGCTGGCCGGGGTCGAGGACCCCGAGCACATGCAGGACGCGCGCGAGAGCGCCCTGTCGATCGTGAAGGGCCACCGCGTCTCCGAGCTGATGACCATCGGCGAGGAGATCTACGACGAGTACATGGCGGACCGCATCTGGCCCGGCACGCGCGCGCTGGCCCAGGCGCACCTGGACGCGGGTCAGAAGGTGTGGCTGGTGACGGCGGCGCCGGTGGAGACCGCGACGATCATCGCGCGGCGGCTGGGTCTGACGGGCGCGCTGGGGACGGTCGCGGAGTCGGTGAACGGCGTGTACACCGGCCGCCTGGTCGGCGAGCCGCTGCACGGCCCCGCCAAGGCGGAGGCGGTACGCGCCCTGGCGGCGGCGGAGGGCCTGGACCTCTCGCGCTGCGCGGCGTACAGCGACTCCCACAACGACATCCCCATGCTGTCCCTGGTGGGCCACCCCTACGCCATCAACCCCGACGCGAAGCTGCGCAAGCACGCGAGGGCGCGGGAGTGGCGCCTGCGGGACTACCGCACGGGCCGCAAGGCGGCGAAGGTGGGGATTCCGGCGGCGGCCGGTGTGGGTGCCCTGGCGGGCGGCACGGCAGCGGCGATCGCCCTGCACCGCCGCAGGCGCTGACCCCCCGCGCCCTCATTCGGCCGGGGGCCCGCCCGCGGGCAACTGGACGACCACTCACGCAGTTCCCGCCCCTACCAGCCCGGCTCGTTACCTGCGGCCCGGCGGTACGTTGCTCGCGCAGCTCCCCGCGCCGCTTGAGGGCCCGGTGGTCGTCTGCGGGTTGTCTGTGGCCGAGCGCGCAGTTCCCCGCGCCCCTAGGCAGTTAGGGCCGCGGGGAACTGCGCGAGCAACCCACCACGGCCCGCAGACGAACACCGAGCCCCGAAGGGGCGCGGGGAACTGCGCGCTCAGCCACCCACGGCCCGCAGAAGAACACCAGGCCCTCAAGGGGCGCGGGGAACTGCGCGCTCAGCCCACCACCGACCCGCAGACGGAAGAAGCACCCCCAGCGGGCCGGGGCCGCAGGTCCCGCCCCGGGGTGCAGGGGGCGCAGCCCCCGCTCGGGGGTTTGGGGGGCGGAGCCTCCAGAGACCTCGGCCACCCCCCCCGGAGGGTTCAGGGAAGAACCGGGGAGGTGCCCCGATCCGGGACCACATACCCGCCCCCACCCCCCACCAGTCCCCCACCCCCCACTCGGCCACATCCCACCCCCCAACCGATCAACATCGATCACCAACCCACCCCCACCCGCTCACACTCCGCTACCCATTCCGCCCCATAGAGGTAACAGAAGCGACGGAATCGACGATTTGAGCAACTGGGTGTAGCGCTCCCTGCACGAAGCGTTATTCTCCTCAGACGCATACCGGAACCCACACATCGCCACGGCGGGTGAACGGTCCCGCACTGCACGTGATGGAAGCTCTGCCTCTGGGAGTCCCGTGTACCCACACGTCGGGGTTGACGCCTCGGGCCTGGCTACGCTGCGCGCGGCGGTCGTCGACCGTCTGCGCGGCTTCGTCCCCACCGCGTACGCCACCGCCCCCGCCTTCGCCACCGCCACCGCTTCACCCCTCGGTGCCTGCTACGCGCTGGCCGAGGGCGGTGCCGCGGTCGGAAGACGGAGCGGCGGCCGCAGCACGGGCACGTCCGCGACGCCGACCGCCCGCCGCCCCAGCGCGGACAGCGACAGCGCCCGCATGATGGACCTCGTCGAACGCGCCCAGGCGGGCGAGGCCGACGCCTTCGGACGGCTGTACGACCAGTACAGCGACACGGTGTACCGGTACATCTACTACCGCGTCGGCGGCAAGGCCACCGCCGAGGACCTCACCAGCGAGACCTTCCTGCGCGCGCTCCGCAGGATCTCCACCTTCACCTGGCAGGGGCGCGACTTCGGCGCCTGGCTGGTCACGATCGCGCGCAACCTGGTCGCGGACCACTTCAAGTCGAGCCGTTTCCGCCTGGAAGTGACCACAGGCGAAATGCTCGACGCCAATGAAGTGGAGCGCTCGCCCGAGGACTCCGTCCTGGAGTCGCTCTCCAACGCCGCGCTCCTCGAAGCCGTACGCAAGCTGAACCCGCAGCAGCAGGAGTGCGTGACCCTGCGCTTCCTCCAGGGCCTCTCGGTCGCCGAGACCGCCCGCGTCATGGGCAAGAACGAGGGTGCCATCAAGACCCTCCAGTACCGGGCCGTGCGCACCCTCGCCCGGCTCCTCCCCGAAGACGCCCGCTGACGCTCCCCGACGCCCGCCGGGCCGCTCCCCCGTCCCCACGGGGCAGCGGCGCCTCCGGAGCCCCGCCCCGCTCCCCCGGCACCCCGACAACGCACGGTCCGTGAGCGCTCAGCGCTGCCCCGATCACGCTGTGGTCCGATCATCCTTCGTCCGTAACCCAAGTGCCGCGTCTCTCGTTGTGCCGGATGCAGGCTCCCTGTGGTCACGTCATGTTCACTGCCGCTCACTCGATCGTGTGGATGTGCTCAAGACGTGCAACCTTCCAGGCCCCTTGGGGAGTCGACCGTGATGACGAGAGGAGGTGCCGCCAGTGATCGCGAACGTATCGGCGCACCGGCGGGCGAACGCCTTCGCCCAGGCCCTGGAAGAAGCCTCGGCGGCCCAGCAGCCACCCGCCACCCCGGCCGCCCAGGCCGAACAGGCGGCGGAAGCCGACCTGTTGACCCTGGCGACCGTCCTCGGCGAACTGCCGAAACCCGAACTGGACCCGCAGGTGAAGGTGGAGCAGCGGGCACTGCTCGTCGCCGCCATGGAGCAGATGTTCGCTTCTGGTGGCGCCGCCGACCCTCAGGTGCCCGAGCAACGGGCCGGCCGGGGAGCCCACCGGGCGGCCCCGCTCCGGAAATTGCGCCCCCGCTCCCGCTGGTCGAAGGGCATCGCTGCGGGCGGCCTCAGCATCGGTGTGGCCGCGGGCGCGTTCAGCGGCGTGGCCGCTGCCAGCTCCGACGCCCTCCCCGGTGACTCGCTCTACGGGCTGAAGCGCGGCATGGAGGATCTCAAGCTCAACCTGGCGGACGACGACGCCGACCGCGGCCGGATCTACCTCGACCAGGCCTCCACCCGGCTCAGCGAGGCCCGCCGCCTGATGGAGCGCGGCCGCGCCGGCGACCTCGACCACGAACAGCTGAGCGAGGTCCGCCGCGCCCTGAGCGGCATGCAGCACGACGTGACCGAAGGCCACCGCCTCCTCCACGCCGCCTATGCCAAGGACGGCTCGCTCGGCGCCATCGCCGCCCTGTCGTCGTTCGCCTCGGCGCACCGCGACAGCTGGAGCAGGCTGCGCGACAAGCTGCCCGCCCAGCTCACCGACGTCGGCGATCAGGTCACCTCGGTCTTCGTCGCCATAGACCAAGAGGTCGAGCCGCTGCGTTCGATGCTCCCCCCGCCCAAGACCCGAACCCATGGGCGTACGGACACGACGCACCCCGGCCAGGCAAGCCACACGGCCCGCCCGGCCCCGGCCCCCTCGTCCCCGGCGCACGGCACGGCGAGCGGCGGCGGCACCAAGTCGCAGCAGCCCACCACCCCGGGCACCAAGCCCCACGAGGGGCTCATCGGCGGCAACACCGGCGGCCTGCTCGACCCGCCCGCCAAGAGCGCCCCGCCGACCTCCGGCACCACCCCGGCCAAACCGCCGGTCCCGGACGTCACCCTGCCCCCGCTGCTCCCCGGCCTGCTCCCGGGCCTCGGCATCGACGGCGAGGAAGCGAAGTAACTCCACCGGACACAGTTGTGGGGCGCGCCTTGTGCGAAGGTGCGCCCCACAGCCGTAGGACCGGCCGCTAGAAGAACACCGACCGCCGCTGCACCAGCAGCTTGTACAGCGTGTGCTGGATCTGCTCCCGCACCTGGTCCGTCAGGTTGAACATCAGCATCGGATCCTCCGCCGCCTCCGGCGGATATCCGTCGGTCGGGATCGGCTCACCGAACTGGATCGTCCACTTCGTCGGCAGCGGCACAAGACCGGCCGGCCCCAGCCACGGGAACGTGGGCGTGATCGGGAAGTAGGGGAAGCCCAGCAGTCGCGCCAGCGTCCTGGCGTTGCCGATCATCGGGTAGATCTCCTCGGCCCCGACGATCGAGCACGGCACGATCGGCGTCCCGGTCCGCAGCGCGGTCGACACGAACCCACCCCGCCCGAACCGCTGGAGCTTGTACCGCTCGCTGAACGGCTTGCCGATGCCCTTGAAGCCCTCCGGCATCACCCCGACCACCTCGCCGCGCTCCAGCAGCGCCTGCGCGTCCTCCGCGCAGGCCAGCGTGTGCCCGGCCTTGCGCGCCAGCTCGTTGACGACCGGCAGCATGAACACCAGGTCCGCCGCGAGCAGCCGCAGATGCCGCCCCGCCGGATGGTGGTCGTGCACCGCCACCTGCATCATCAGCCCGTCCAGCGGCAGCGTCCCGGAGTGGTTGGCGACGACCAGCGCCCCGCCCTCGGCCGGAATGTTCTCGACGCCCTTCACCTCCACCCGGAAGTACTTCTCGTAGAAGGGGCGGAGCAGCGACATCAGGACCTGGTCGGTGAGCTCCTCGTCGTAGCCGAACTCGTCGACCTCGTACTCGCCGGTGATCCGCCGCCGCAGGAAGGCGAGCCCGCCCGCGATCCTGCGGTCCCAGTGGGCCCCGGGCCGCTCCCGCGCCTCCTCGCCGCCCGTCCGCCGAAGCGCGGCGGCTTCAGCGGCCCCCTGCGGGTCTTGGCCGCCCGGGGGCTCCTGGGCGGCCCGCGGGCCCCGGGAGTCGCCCTGCCGGCCCGGCAGGGCGCTCACCGGAGCGCCAGGCGCGTCCGGGGCCCCGCCTCGCGGGCCGCCGGGGCGGCGGCGGGCCGGGCGCTGCGCGCCACCGCGCGAGCGGTCGTCGTCGAACGGAATGACCTTGGCGTCCGCCATCGTGCTCGATCTCCTCATTCCGCGCCGGGAGTGGACAAGGGGGAAGGGGTCGCCGCGCCGCCGGTGAACGGCCGGAAGGGCAGCGCCGCCACCCCGTCCACGGCCCGCGCCAGCGCGTCCGGCGGCAGCAGCCCGGGACCCCGGCTGCGCGCGAAGTCGGCGAAGGTCTCCGCCGTCGAGTACTTCGGCTCGAACCCGAGGGTCTCCCGCATCTGCACGGTGCTCACCACCCTCCCGTGGGTGAGCAGTCTGATCTGCTCGGGCGAGAAGTCGCTCACGCCCACCGAGCGCAGCGCCGAACCCACCCAGCGCACCGCCGGGAGCAGCACCGGCACGGTCGGCCTGCCCAGGCGCCGCGAGCACTGCGAGAGCAGCAGCACACCGTCGCCCGCCACGTTGAAGGTGCCGCTGTTGAGCGTCCCGCGCCGAGGCTCGTGCGAGGCGATGCGCAGGACGTCGATCACGTCGTCCTCGTGGACGAACTGCAGGCGCGGGTCGTAGCCGAGGACGGTCGGCAGCACCGGCAGCGAGAAGTACTCGGCGAGCGGCGAGTCCGCGCCCGGCCCCAGGATGTTCGCGAACCGCAGCACGCACACCGCCACGTCGGGACGGCGCCGGGCGAAGCCGCGCACATATCCCTCGACCTCGACGGCGTCCTTCGCGAAGCCGCCGCTGGGCAGCGACTTCGGCATCGTCGTCTCGGTGAAGACGGCCGGGTCGCGCGGCGCCGACCCGTACACGCTGGTGCTCGACTTCACCACCAGCCGCCGCACCGACGGCGACTTCTGGCACGCGCCCAGGAGCTGCATGGTGCCGATGACGTTCGTCTCCTTCACGGACGTCCGCCCTCCGGCCCCCAGCGGGGTCCCGGTGACGTCCATGTGCACGACGGTGTCCACGGCGTGCTCGGCCAGTACGCGCGCGATGGCGGGCTGCCGTATGTCCGCCCGTACGAAATCGGCTCCGCCGAGATGGTGGCCGGGTGGCACGGCGTCCACGCCGATCACCCGGTCCACCTCCGGATCACGCTGGATGCGCCGTACGAGACGGCCTCCGAGCTGCCGGGCCACTCCGGTGACGAGCACGACCTTCCCCAAGATCAGCGCCTTCCTTTGGCCTGAGTTGCACCCTGGGCGCCACCGTAGCGGCTGAAGGTCGCGAAGGGACGACCGCGTGGTCGCCCAGGACGCGGAGAGCCGAACGAAAAGGCCGTCGCGAAGCCCGTCGGGAAGTTCCCCGTAAGGCTGGCCGGAATGGACACGGCCCGGGAGGACGGCCCGCCGGAAAGGCATGCGGGACATGCGGCCGGTAAACGCACCGCAGCCCTCCCACCAGGACGGTGGAAGGGCTGCGGGTTCACGTACAGCTGCCGCTTACTTCTTGTTGCGACGCTGAACGCGGGTGCGCTTGAGCAGCTTGCGGTGCTTCTTCTTAGCCATCCGCTTGCGCCGCTTCTTGATAACAGAGCCCACGACTACCCTCGCTCACTTCTCTTCACTCGGTGCGGGGCGTCTGGGCCCACACGACCTACGAGGGGCTAGCCTACCCGCCCGAGCGCAGAGGTCGTAACCGAGGGCTCCGTCAGGCTGTCTCCACCCCCACGAAGGACTCTCGGAGGTACTCCTGCACCGCCTGTTCGGGGACCCGGAAGGACCTGCCCACCCGGATCGCCGGCAGATGACCGCTGTGCACCAAGCGGTACACGGTCATCTTGGACACGCGCATCACCGCGGCTACTTCCGCCACGGTCAGGAACACGACCTCGTTCAGAGGCCTCTGATCAGCAGCCATGACCCACCTGTACCTTCCGCACCCGACGCGCACCGGCTTCCCCTCCGGTGACTCTTCGTCGCTGTGCGCTCACTCCCCAGACTAGGGGCGGGTGGTGCGAGTGGGGAAGAGGAGCTGCGCACGGCCGCCTACCGTGACAGACACGCTCGATTGAGTACATAGCGCGTAAGCGGCCGGTAGTAATCAGACCGCACAGCGTCATCAAGTGGAACGGCTACGGACACGCGCCCCTCGGCCTCCCCGACGAACAGCGCGGGATCGTCCGTATCGGCCAGACCGACCGCCTCAATACCCAGCTGACCTGCTCCGCAGACCCATCCGTGATCGCCGACGACCAGGTCCGGAAGCCGTCCGCGGAGGGTCGCCGCGGCCCCCAGGGCGACCCGTACGGGCAGCGGGGAGTGGGTATGTGCGCCGGTCGCACTCCCGGCGCTCCGCGCGCCGGGTTCCCGCACCAGCGCGACTCCTCGTACGTAGTCAAGGTTGTACGTGCGTACCCCGAACCGGGTCGTTATGTCGACACATCTCCCCTGCGCCGGGGTGAGGACATCACATCCCGCCGCCGACAAAGCGTCCGCGAGAGCGGCGTAGAACCCCAGGAGCCGGTGCGGATGCCCGGTTCCGAAGAGTACGGCTCCGCGCCGCGCGGCCACGTCGCGGATCCGGGCGGCCAGCGCGTGGAGCCCGGCGAGGGTCCGCTCCGGGTCGATCACATCGGGCCCCGACACATGCGCCGGATCCGGGCTCACCCCGCACCTGTCCGCCATCAGCCGCAGCAGGTCCCCCTCGCCCCACCCCCCTTCGGGGTCGAGTCCGAGCGTGACGCGCGGGTCCCGGGCGGCGAAGAGCCGATAACTGCGCAGACTCTCCTCCCGCGAGGTGGCCACGGTCCCGGCCAACCGAGCAGCCAACAAATGCGCCCGCAGCGCCCCGGTACTCAACACCCCCCGATGCTCCCGCACCACCCACCCCCCGGGACCAAAACGCCCCGGAGAACGCACAGTTGGCGTAACGGGGGGGCGTGGTCTGCCGGGGGTTCGCCTGCGACCGGGTGGCGGTTGCCCACGCCCCCAATCCGGCCCGGGCTTCGTCTACAGCCCGGTGGTGGCTTGCTCGCGCAGTTCCCCGCGCCCCTATCGGTACGTCCGGCCGCTGCAAACCGGTTCCTCTGGCGGGCGGGGGGGTGGTTCCGGGCCGAAGGCCCAGGACTTCAGGGCGCGGAGAACTGCGCGAGCAACCAAGCACGGTCCGCAGATAGGCGCACAGCGAAGCTCGGGGGCCGCAGGCCCCGCCTCGGGGTCCGGGGGCGCAGCCCCCGGCAGGAGACCACCTCAACACCCCACTCCCCGGAGGGTCGAGGGAAGGGGCGGGATGGGGAAACACCCCCTACGCCAGCAACCCCCGCAACGGAAACACCGCTCGCCGAGTAGCCAACACAGCCTGATCCAACCGATCCGCCGGGTCATACCCCGACTCCCAGCCCCGCCACAACACCCCCCGCCCATCAGTCATCCGTCCCGGCCCCACCTGCCGCGTACGAGCGAACACCTCATCCCGCCACGAAGCGGGAATCACCGACTCCGGCGGCACAGCCGCATGCGCCGCCACCCCCACCAGATGCGTCCAGGACCGCGGCACGACATCGACCACGGCGTACCCCCCGCCCCCGAGCGCCACCCACTTCCCACCCGCCACATGCTCATGCGCCAGCGCATGGCACGCCTCCTGCACCGCCCGCTGCGCGTCGAGCGAGACCGCCAGATGCGCCAGCGGGTCCTCGAAGTGCGTGTCCGCCCCGTGCTG
Source organism: Streptomyces sp. NPDC026377 (assembly GCF_055567715.1). Taxonomy (NCBI): domain Bacteria; kingdom Bacillati; phylum Actinomycetota; class Actinomycetes; order Kitasatosporales; family Streptomycetaceae; genus Streptomyces; species Streptomyces sp. NPDC026377. The sequence goes on along the minus strand of NZ_JBVHPV010000021.1, from coordinate 2,818 downwards.
GGACACCAGCGCCTGGGGCCGGAACTCGGCCAGGAGCTCCGGCACCACGGAGTGGAAGGCCCGCAGCCACCCCTCGTCCCCGGTCCCGGCGGGCAGCGCCACATTCACGGCCGTCCCCTCCGCGCCCCCGGTCTCCTCCGGCCACCCCGTCCCGGGGAACAGCAGCCGGGGATGCTCATGGAGGGAGATCGTCAGCACCCTGGGGTCGTCCCAGAATGCCGCCTGCACCCCGTCCCCGTGGTGCACGTCCACATCCACGTACGCGACCCGCTCGGCCCCCAGCTCCAGGAGCCGCGCGATCGCCAGCGCCGCGTCGTTGTAGACACAGAACCCCGAGGCCGCACCCGGCATCGCGTGGTGCAGCCCGCCCGCGAAGTTCACCGCGTGCGCCGCGTCCCCGCGCCACACCGCCTCCGCGGCCCCCACCGACTGCCCGGCGATCAGCGCGGACGCCTCGTGCATCCCGGCGAAGGCGGGATCGTCCACGGTCCCCAGCCCGTACGCCTGGTCGGCGCGCCCGGGATCCGCCGAGGCGGCCCGTACGGCCGCCACATAGTCCTCCCGGTGGACGAGCCGCAGCGTCGAGTCCCCGGCCGCGGGCGCGGCCACCACGTCGACGGCCCGGTCCAGCCCGAACGCCCGCACCAACCCCATGGTCAGCGAGAGCCGTACCGGGTCCATCGGGTGGCTCGGTCCGAAGTCGTACGCCGTGACGGCGTCATCCCACATCAACAGTGCGCGGCCGCTCATGCCCGCCACCGTATCGGGCCCCTTCCGCGCCGAACGACCGGGCGTACACCAGGGTCAGCAGGACCAGCACCATCGGCACCAGCATCGCGCCCCGGTAGCTCCACGCGTCCCCGAGCCCGCCGACGAGCGGAGAGCCGACGAGGAAGCCCACGTAGTTGAAGATGTTGAGCCGCGCGATCGCCGCGTCGGAGGCATGCGGGAAGAGCCGCCCGGCCGCCGCGAACGTCTGCGGCACGATCACGCACAGCCCGAACCCGAGCAGCGTGAACCCGAGCATCCCCACCCACGGCCCCGGCGCCACCGCGACCACCGCGAACCCGGCCCCCGCCAGCACGGTCCCCAGCCGCACCACGGCCACCGCCCCGAACCGCCGCACCCCAAGGTCCCCGACCGCGCGCCCGAGCAGCGCCGTGATCATGTAGACGTTGTACGGGACGGTCGACAACTGCTCGGAGCTGCCGAGCACGTCCTGGAGGTACTTGGCGCTCCAGTTGGAGACGGTCGAGTCACCGATGTACGCGAAGGACATCACCAGGCAGAGCGGCAGCAGCAGCCGGAACACCACGGGCTTGCCCCCCGGGGCTTCCCCCGCCGGCCCGGAGACCGCCACGCCGACGGCCGCCGCGCCGACCTCAGCCGCGACCTCCCCCGGCTCCCCGTCCACGTACCACCGGCTCCCGGCCAGACACACCGGCGCCAGCACGATCACGACGGGAAGACAGGAGACGAGCAGCGAGAGATCCCAGTGCGCCCCCGCCCAGGCGAGCGAGGCCCCGATGATCCCGCCGAGGCTGTACGTGGCGTGGAAGCCGGTGATGATGCTCCGCCCGTACGCCCGCTGGAGGCTGATCCCCAGCATGTTCATGGAGGCGTCCAGACCCCCGACGGCCAGCCCGAACACCCCGAGCGAGAGCGCCGCCTGCCACATCCGGTCCCCGGCCGCGACCCCGAGCAGCGCCAGCATCACCACCGGCTGCACCCACCGCAGCACCGCACTCGGCGCGACCCGCTTCACCAGGTACTCGGTCGTGACGCTGCCGGCTCCGGCGAGGATCGGCACGGCGGCCAGGAACACGGGCAGCAGGCCGTCGGATATCCCGTACCGGTCCTGGATCGCCGGGATCCGGGTCACCAGGAGAGCGAAGGCGACGCCCTGCGCGAAGAAGCTCAGCGCCAGGGACGCCCGGCCGTGCCGCAGGCGCGCGTCTGTCATGGCCGCTGAGCTTAGGGCCGTGACTTACCCCTGGGTAGATGGATCACCCGAGCAATCCGCGCAGTTGTGCCATGTCGGAAAAGAAGGCGGTGCAGCCGTGGAGCCGCTCCTCGGGCGTCATGGCGGTGAACCCGTACACATCCATTCCGGCGGCCAGCGCTGCCTCCACGCCGAGCGGACTGTCCTCCACGACAGCACACCGCTCGGGAGCGACACCCATGCGCTCGGCCGCGTGCAGGAAGAGATCCGGCGCCGGCTTCCCCCGCCCGACGTCCTGCGAGGAGAACACCCACTCCTCCTCGAACCACTCGTCGAGCCCGGTCGTACGGTGTCCCACCCGGATCCGCTCATGGCTGCCGGAGGAGGCGACGCAGTACGGCACGCCCTCGGCCACCAGCTGAGCGAGTACGTCGGTGACCCCGGCCACCGGCTTCAGCTCGCGCTCGAAGGCGGCGAAGACGCGGGAGTGGAAGATGTCGTCGAAGTCGCCCGGCAACACCTGCCCGGTCCGCTCCTGAACGAGATCGTGGACGCGGTGCATGGCGGAGCCCATGTAGTCGCGGATGGAGTCCTCGTACGAGGTCGGGTGACCGAGTTCCGTGAGGTACTCGGCGAGGATGGTGTTGGAGATGGGCTCGCTGTCGACGAGCACTCCGTCGTTGTCGAAGATGACGAGGTCATAGCGCATGGTTCGACCCTAAGCGCCGGTAAACGCAGAAAAGCCCCGTACCGGAGACCGGTACGGGGCTTTTCCCAAAATTTGTTCGGCGGCGTCCTACTCTCCCACAGGGTCCCCCCTGCAGTACCATCGGCGCTGAAAGGCTTAGCTTCCGGGTTCGGAATGTAACCGGGCGT
>NZ_JBVHPV010000020.1:0-131579 GCF_055567715.1 Streptomyces sp. NPDC026377 | reverse complement strand
GTCTGCTCCGCAGACACGACGCGCCGCCGCTACGCGGCGGGAGTTATGCCGCGCTCCGCGCGGCTAATTCCGGCTTTGCCGGAATTGCTGCCAACTCCGTTGGCAGCGGCTCGAATCGCTCCGCGATTCGGCCGAGGAATTCGCTCCGCGAATTCCTTCCGCTGGGGGATAGACAGGTCCCCGGATCGCGCCCGTATTCCCGATCTGATGCACCATCAGAACACTTTTCTGCGACTGAAATTAGAGCGACTAGATGGGTCTCGGAAAGTGGTTGTGCTGAGTGCAGTCTGAACTCTGTACGGAGGAAATCTCTTACATTAAGGCTACCCCGGGATGGTCGGCCGGAGGCCGGCCTCGATGCACTTCACCTTGATGCCTGACACAACCTCAGCCCCCTAAGAGGGTACGGAGACAAGAACGTGCAGGTCAGAGACGTAACAAGATCAAAATGTGTCCCCTGAGCCGCGACACATCGCACCTGATCTGTCGCGGCTGAGGAGACACATCGGACGGCCGATGTCGTCTGCAGGCGACATCCATCTGCGGGTGATGTCAAGTAGAGGTGACATGGCGTGCCGGATGTGCAGCCAGGGAGGGCTGCGAGGGGGCCGCGCGAGTTGTGTCCCGTCAGACGGGACACAACTCGCGCCGGATGTCGTGTCGGAGCGACATCAGTGTCAAGGTGAGGTGACATACTGCTCCTGCAATGATGATCCAGTTGTAGGAGAGCAGCGTCGTGCCCACAGAGCCGCAGCGCCGCAAGAGCAGCAGCACCACTGGTGCCGAGCAGCCGAGCCTGCCCCTCAACGATCCGGCCGACGCGTGGAATCAGCCGCTGAGTCCCGTCGATCCGGTCAAGAGCCTCGACGACGTGGCGCGCCGGTACCCGGGCCGCAGGCTCACACTCGATGGTGAGCGGCGGTCACTGGAGTTCTACGGGACGCCAGGGCAGCCGAACGCCTTCTCCATGGACTCGCTGGAGTTCTTCCTGGTGATCTGTCAGTTCTTCCGCGAAGCGCTGCCGCTACGCGTGATCCTGCTGCTGATCGCCTGTCAACGGGCGGGCGGGCGAATCCATCTGACGCAAGAGGAGATGGCCACCGTCCTGGACATTCACCGTACGAAGATCAACGAGGCTCTGGGGGAGATCATGAGCCACGGCATCGTCTTCCGCGTGAAGCGGGGCGTCTACCAGTTCAACCCGCCCTACAGCTACCGGGTGGCCGAGTTCATTCCGGGCACCGAGACGTCGCCGGCGGAGTACGTGAAGGTCGACCAGCACGTGACCCTGGCGAACATCCGCTCAGACCAGAACCTGCCCGACCTCGTGCGCTTCCCATCACTGGAGGCCATGCGCGAGGAGATCACTAGACTGCGTGAGCAGCGTGCCGAGGAGCGGGCCCGCCGGCGCCTGGAGAAGGCCCTGCGTGAGCAGGGGAAGGGGAGCGAATCGTGAGTGGTCTTCAGTTCGCCGCGGTCAACGCGGAGGGCATCGTGGCCGACCTGGACCTCCTGCCCGCGGCCTACCGGGTACTACTGAAGATGAGGGCTCACAGCGAGCCCGGTGGCCGGATCGTGGTCGACCAAGCCACCCTCGCGAAGATGCTTAAGGTCAGCCGTGCCGCGGTCAACGCCGCCCTACGGGACCTCGACCTGGCGCAGCTCGTGAAGAAGCAGCGGGCCGGGATCTACCGGATCAACGCGATGCTCGCCCCCTACCGCACCCCCGAAGACGCCATCGCCGCCGTCAACGCCATGCCGGACCACGAGCGCCTGAACTCCCCCGGCTTCGTCGAGCGATACCGCGAGGCCACCCGGGCCTATCAGGACCAGCTTGCCGAGAAGCGCAGAGCCAAGGAGAAGGCACGCCGACGAGAAGTCCTCAAGGCCGTCTCCTGAACTCTCCTCCAGGCCCAAGGACGAAGGCGCTCTGCCCAATGGGCGGCCGGGGGGCTTATGGATTGCCCGCGACGGTGCGCATAGGCCTCAACGTCCTTATTGTCAGCATTCCCTGCAGAAGAGGCGCATGACAGGCTGTGGGAACACATGAAGGTTTCCTGGCAGCCATATCTGCAGCTGGATGTCACTGAATCTGCAGCCTGGTGTCACAGATACCGAATCATCAGTGTCAGCTACTTCGTAGCCGCAACTTGATGCCGCGCTCACCCGCTGGATTTGAGTATTTCCCCTGTTCCTGCCCTCCTGTCCGAGGCGGAGTGCTGCACTGGAAAAGAACAGCAGACCGCGTTCATGGAGGAACACCATGCCCGAAACGCTCCCCGCACCTGGCACGGACGAGCTCCGCACCCGTCTCGGCACCGTGCTGGAGCACGGGGCGGTCGCATGCATCACCGCTCATGAGGACCAAGACAGCGCGCCCGCCGTTGAGGCGGCCCTCGCGGCGATGGGCCACCGCAACGTGGTCCAAGTCGTCGCCGCGGAACCCGGAAACCGCCGGGCTGTCATCGAAGCTCTGTACGCGGGCCTACGCCCGGCCGGCGGCCGGGCGCGGCCACGAGCCTTCTACGAAGCCGAGAAAGACCTCGACACGGCACTCGCCCGCCGCACCCAGCCCATCCTGCTCGTCCATGCCGCCCACCGGCTGCGCACCGAGGGCCTGCTCAGCCTCTACGGCCGCTGGCACGCCGCCCAGGCCAACGCCTACCCAGCCACCCTGATCCTCACAGGAACCGAGCAGCTGGAGCGCGTCCTCAAGCGCCCCTCACTGGACGGACTGCGCTCGCACGCTCTTCTCCGACACCATCTCAACGACCAGGCAGCCGAGGCGGACGCGGGTAAGCGGAATACAGCGGGCGGCATGCTGTTGGGCGCGGGTGCCAGTGAGGCCACGGGGTTCATCCACGAAGAGATCGCCTCGCAGACCTTCCACCCCGACGGACAGGTCACTACCGAGTACGCACCGGCCATCTGGCCCCTGGCCCATCGCGGATACAGCGGCAACGGCCGCCTCGACATCTGGGCCTACCCCAGCCAGGCCGAAGCCCTCGCCGGCGCCGAACTCGCCATGGCCTGCGGTATGGACGAAGACCCCCATGCCCGCAGGCTGTTCGCCACCGGCGCCTACCAGAGCCTCCTGGAACGCTACGAAGATGCCCATCCCGACACCCATGTCCTCCGGGTCCAGACCGCCTTCCTTCAGCAGTAGGACTCCGATGGGCGCACACGCATCGACTTTATCGTCACTCTGACGAGAGTGGCTGTATGATGAGCTTGTGCCCCTTCCTGGCGAGGCGGCGCGCTGTTTGTCCCGTGACGTCGAAGTCTGCGGATTGAAGCTTCACTTTGCGGAGGATCTTGCGGACTGAAGAGTTACCTTGCGGACAGGGCGGGGTTAGCTGGTCGTGGTCCATGCGCTAGAGGTTCTGCCGGGCGGTTCCGCCGGGCCGCTGGCGGCCGGGTTCGAGGTCGCGTACATCGCTCCGGACGGGACGGAGTTGCGGCGCCCTCTGGCGGACGCGTGGCGGAGTGTCGTCGCAGCTCAGAGAACCTGAGGTACCGGCCGTGTGTCAGTGGTCCATGACAGACTCGAAACCATGTTGCCCAGGTCGAGATTCACGCCGCTCCCGAACGAACAGTGGGAGCGCATCGAGCCCCTCCTCCCGCCGGCCGGGAGCTGTACAGGGCGAGCGGTCGGGGGCCTCGACGTGACCGTGGGCGGGCGTTGAGATGGCCGATTTCAAGGATGAACTGTCGCCGGAGCTCATCGGGCGTCTCGCGGGTGACCTTGCGGGTGCCTCGGCCTCGTTCGACCGGGCGGCTTTCGAGCAGCTCGCGTGCACCGGCATCGGTGACCTGGAGCTGAAGGCCCGTATCGACTGGATCGCCCGCGCCCTCGCGGCGACGATGCCGGCGTCTCCCGAGGAAGCCGCCCGGGTGATCCGCGCCGCCCTGGACAGAGGGGGGCTCACGGGGTGGGCTTCCATGCCCGTCAACGCCTACGTCGCCTCGGCGCTGCTGGATCGGCCCGACGTCGCGCTGCCGCTGCTGGCCGCGCTCACTTCCCGATACACCGCCGAGTTCGCTATCCGACCGTTCGTCGAAGCCCACTACGAGGTCACGATGGACCAGCTCAGGGCATGGACGACCGACCCGGACGAACATGTTCGGCGGCTCGTCTCGGAGGGCACGCGCCCGCGGCTGCCCTGGGCGTCCCAGCTCTCGCGGTTCGTCGCCGACCCCGCTCCCGCGCTGGCGCTCCTGGAGCCTCTCGTCAATGACGAGTCCCTGTACGTGCGCCGTTCCGTGGCGAACCACCTCAACGACATCAGCAAGGACCACCCCGACCTCGTCCTCGCCACCGCCCGGCGATGGCTCCGCGGCAGTACGCAGGGCGATTTCGTCGTACGCCACGGACTGCGGACGCTCATCAAGCGAGGGCACCCGGAGGCTCTCGCGGTTCTCGGGTTCGATCACCACGCTCCGATCGAGATCACCGACCTCGTCTGCTCGCCCTCCACCATCTCCATCGGGGAGGCGACCACCATCACCTTCACGCTGCATGCTGCCGACGCGACGAGAGCGGCGATCGACTACCTGGTCCATTACCAGGGGGTTCGCGGCCCCAAGGCGGGCAAGGTGTTCAAGCTGACCGTCCGGGACCTTCCCGCGGGCCAAGCCGTCCGCTTCTCACGCCAGCACCGGTTCGAGAGCCTCTCGGTCCGCACGATCCACCCCGGCCCGCACCGCATCGAGGTCCAGGCCAACGGACGTGTTCTCGGCGCGACCGAGGTTCACATCACCGCTGCCGAAGCACCAGACGCCTCAGCCTGAGCGTCTGAGCTGAACCGAGACGGAGCCACGCGGCCACCTGCACACCGGACTGGACAGCCCAAAGGCAACAACCCGCCGTCGCGGACAGCCCCGGGTACGAGAGCGGCAGGGCGGCCCGGCCGAACTACGACCCGTCGAAAACGCTAGGTAGGACTTCACACCATCGCCGCACGCTCTGAAGACACACTCTTCACCATGCTGGCCACCCCCACCCGACGGCGCAGCCTCCGACTGCACCGGACACTGTTCGCAAAAGGAGTGTGCGACATGCTAGGTGACGTCGTTTCCGAAGCCTCCCCGGCTGAGCCGGAGTCTGCGCCGGGCCGCGGGCTCGACCCGATGCTGGCCCTCTCCATCAATGTGCACACCAGCCCCGGCGTGTACGCCCTCCTGCTCGGTTCCGGGATCTCGCTCGCGTCCGGAGTTCCGACCGGATGGGGCATCGTGCAGGACCTGGTCGGCCGCGTTGCAGCCGTTCAGGACGCGGAAGACCCCGACGCCAGTCGTAAGGCTGCTGCTGACCCGGAGGGCTGGTGGGCGACCCACCAGGACGAGCCGCTGGGGTACTCAGCTCTTCTTGCCGCGATCGCCCCGACACCCTCCGCCCGTCAGGCGCAGCTCGCCCGGTACTTCGACGTCCAGGAGGGCGACGAGCCCGGAACCAAGGGCCCGACTGCCGCGCACCGTGCCGTTGCTCAATTGGTGAAGCGCGGCCTGATCAAGGTCATCCTCACCACCAACTTTGACCGGCTCATGGAGCGGGCCCTCCAGGAGATCGGTATTTCTCCCCAGGTGATCCACCGCGCGGACCAGATCGACGCGATGATGCCGCTCCACCACAGCCAGGTCACGGTGATCAAGCTCCACGGTGACTACGCCGATCTTGAACAGCGCAACACGGTGGACGAGCTCCAGAGCTACCCCGAAGCCCAGCAGCGGCTGCTGGAGCGGGTGATGGATGAGTACGGGCTGCTCGTGTGCGGGTGGTCAGGGGACTGGGATGCGGCTCTCGTGCGGGCCGTCGAAGGCAGCCGCTCCCGCCGGTATCCGATGTTCTGGTCGTCCTACGGAGCCCTCGGCGACATCGGACGACGTCTGACAGCTCAGCACGGCGCGGCCGTCATCTCGGGTATGACCGCGGACGAACTCTTCGCCGACCTGCTGCGTCGCACCGAAGCGCTGGACGTGATGGCAGCACCTCCGCTGTCCCGGGACATGGCCGTCGTGCAGCTCAAGCGCGCCCTGCCCGACCCGGTGCGACGGATCGAGCTCTTCGACCTCGTCGACCAGGAGGTGAGCAACGTGGCGGCCCGGTCGGTCGGACGGCCTCTTACCGGGGACGTCTTCATCGAAAGCCTCCAGGCCTATCAGGCTCACAGCGACACCCTCATGCACCTGCTGGCCAACGGGGTCTTCCACGACAACGCCACTTACGACTCCCTGTGGACCAGAACCGTTGAGCGACTCTCGGGCATCCGAGCCCCGTTCGGCGGAACGTACGTAGAACACCTGGACAATCTGCGCCACACCCCTGCACTGCTCGCTACCTGGACGATCGGCGTCGCCGCTGTCCTCGCCCGCCGCGAGGAGCTGGTCGGCAAGCTGCTCAGCCCCGCCGTCTGGACCCCGCTATACGGCGGATCCGAGCCCCTGACGCCGGCCTACTACCTCAACCCGGGCCGCGTCCTGGACTTCGACAGCATGCACCAGGTCGACCACCCCCAGGGCGGAGGCACCTGGAAGTACCCGCAGAGCCGGTGGCTGCGGGCAGCCTGCCGGGATGCCTTCCGCGTAGTCGAGCCCAACGATGCGGCCTACAAAGCTGCCTGCAGCAAGTTCGAGGCGCTTGCCTCCCTGATCGCCCTCGACACCGCCCCAGCCGGCCTCGGGTGGCCGTGGTCCGGCGAATACCTCATGGCCTGGGGATACGACGACAGCCCCGGAATCGGTACGACCCTGAAGAAGGAGATCACCTCCACCTGGCCCGTGCTATCAGGTGCGTTCGAGGGCGACCTGCAGCGCGCCGAAGCCGCCTACACCGCTCTTGTTGACTGGAAGAACAAGCGCCCTGTCTGGTAGGCGCAGACTCCTCCTCATCTGGCACAAGTCTGCGGACATCAGCAGCAACGCCGTCCGGCTCCCCGCGAGGGGGCGGGGTGACGGCCGAGCCGTCCTTGTTTACGTCCTCTGCCGGAACCCATGCGCAGCGCCTCGGGGTGGGCGCGAACACTGCGGTCCTGGTGCTGCCCCCTCCCGAACACCCGGCGTGGATGGCCAGCGTCACCACGCAGTCCTTCACCACCGGTCATTCCCCCTCCCCCCCGCAGCGCCGGTGCCCACCACCAGTGGACAGCCCCCGACCCAGCCCAGCTCGCCGCACGGGTCGCCCGCGACCTGCACGCCCTCTGGCCCCGCCCCCGCTGATCGTACGAAGGCGGCAGCGTCCCTATCCCCAGGCGGCGGATCCGATGCCGGCATCCCCATGACCAGGACGCGCTCGCGCCGACGGCCGCGGGGTGCTCACGACGTGGCGGCTGAGGTCACATCATTCGAGGGCGTCGCCGAGCGCTGTCAGCAGAGCGTGCTCGCACGCTCCCGGTCCATCCACGCTGTCCACGAAGTCAGCGATGAGCGCGAGGGCAACCGTCATGGCGCGCGGTTCGCTGTCCGACACCGGCCCTGCCCTGTCTCGCCAGGCCACCGGATCGCCGCCGTCGAAGGACACCCGCACCACCTGGGCCACCACCACCAGGTCCGTCGGCTCGACAAAGCCTTCCCACTGGCCCAACTTGCGCATCAGCGTCTTGAGGAACTTCTCGACGAATGCCTCGCGGCCAGGCCTGCCCGCACCGATCTGGTGCAGTGCGCCGTCGAGGAGGAACACCGTCCCCCGCAGGAGCTCCGCCGCACCGTACAGGGCCGTGGCATCGGCGATGCGCCTGCTCAGCGACGGCCAGGCGCTCTGGTCGTCTGCTGTTCGCACGATGCTCGCCTGGTCCCAGGCCGCCTGCACCGCACCGATCTTGACCCGCGCACCCCTGACCGTCATGGCCAGCCAGCGTAGCCAGACCTGCCGTGGGGCGGGCGAGGGCGAGGAAAGCAGACTCGAAAGAGACGTGGCACAGGCGAAACGCCGGATCTGGCCCTCTGGCCCTGGCAATTACCGGAGCTGCACACCTCGAGTCGCATAGACCGCGCCGCCGCGGCCCCTTAGCCGGGATGCTGAGGCAGGATGGCCTCCGGTGCAGACCCGTGTACCCCGGTCGTGCCACCCTGGCCTGCCGGGACCCGGGGGACATGACCCGCGCACCCGCACGGGCCATGGTCGTGACGGAACCCCGGGCCCCGGCACACCACCGCAAAGACGCTGATGAACGCGGGGCTGCGCCGCTGACGAGTCTGCGCCATGCCAGACCGGGGCGATCCTCCGCGCCACGACTCCTATGCGAGGGTCGGATACGTATCGTCCGGATCGATGCCGAGGGCGTAGGTGGCGGCCGCGCGGACACGGTAGACGTCGGCGTCGGAGACGGATTCGTCGTCCTCGACGTCACTGAGCCACTGGGTGATCTCGGTGGAGTGCCATCCGACGAAGTCCGCCGGGATCCTCACCGTGGTCGCGGCCTGGCGCAGCTCCTCGAACTGGGCGGCATCAGTGACAGGGGCGGGACGCCAGTCCGTGGCGCCAGCAGGCCCGTCCCGATCACTCATCAGCTGGTCCTTGCTCATCGGTCACCTCTTCGCGTTGGCGTGCGTGACGGTCGACCCGCGGTCACGCATGGCGCAGGAGTAGGAACGTGCACGCAGAGGCATAACGGCCTCGCCCCGCACCCGTTACGACTGGCCGTTCGCCGGAAGGGGCCCTGCGCGCCAGCCGGCGGGTGAGGTGGCTGGAAGCACTGCCTTGGCCCATGCGGCCCTGGCACACTCGGCAACCCGTGATGACCCCTGCCGACGGAGGACACGTTGAGCCAGTCGGAACAGCCTTGGCAGCCCGGCCCGAACGATCTGCCCTTCTCCATCCATCTGATCAACCCGCATGGTGACCGCCACCTCGGTTTCAACGATCAGGAGGGCCGCTACTACCGGCTTTGGCAGCACCGCCAGCCCGAACCCCTGCATGCCGGCGACGCGATCCTGCTGCGGCCCAGCGACATCGACCAGATCATCAAGTTCGCCATGATCTGGGCAACCCGCCACACGGCCCACCCGCGCAGCGACGCCCTGATCGACGAGATCGCCGCGGGAGCCAAAGCCGTCGTCCTGCACTTCGCCCAGGCAGCTCAAGCCCCCGTACAGCGCTAGCAGCACCTCGCACGACCCAGTCTTGCTGTCCCGGGCGCCGCCGCATCCGTCGTCGTCCGGCGCTAGCTCCTGTTCCGGCAGCCGCCCGTCCTGCGACGTCTACGGCAAGCAGTCGGTTCACACATCTTCGGGGGCCCACGTGGACACTCGCCGCACGACTGGTGCGACTGACGATCGAGGCGAACGCTCGTCCAGTGACACGCACCGGGGAGTCCATCTGCTGGTGTGGCTCTTTCTGTCGTGCGCCGTCTTCTTGGCCGCTCAGGCAGTGCGGGACGTCTTCGCCTTCGTGCCCGGGTTCGTACCGTGGGACGGTGAAAGCCGCCGCCGGTTCTGCGCCTTGCTCGGCGCTGCGACATGGTCCGTCGTGATAGCCGCCTGCATCGGCTGGGGGAAGATATCGCTACGGGCGGCCGCCGGGCGGTTCACCTACGGCCTGGGGCTACGTCCATCCTCGAGGCGTCAGGCCCTGCGATGGGTGGCGGTCGGATTCGCCACCGCGGTGGCGTTGTGGGCGGCATGGCAGATGGTCTGGCGATTTCCGAGCCTGACGTCGGTACCCGATGGCGAGGACTCGCGCACAGTCGCCGTGGCCCGGACGTCGGTCTTGGTCCGCTTCTGGTACGGGCTGCTCGCCCCCGCACCCGTGGAGGAACTCCTCTACAGAGGCCCCTTGCTGGCCCTCTGGCTGGCCCTCCTCGCAGCCCGGCGCCGCGGCAGCTGGATGGGGCGCCGGTGGGTGCGTTGGTGGCTGACGGCAGTAGCCACTGCCGGCTCGGCTGCTCTCTTCGCCGCCGGGCACGCCCTAGGCGGCAGCGCCAACGTCGCGCATGCGGCAGTCCTCGCCGTGTCCGCCACCGCCATCACCCTGTGGCAGCGCTCCCTCGTCCCGGCCCTGGCCGCACCTCGGGGGCCGACAGCGCGGGCGGGGACATGGGCTCGGTGAACACGCCCCTCACCGTAGAGGCGGCAGCATTCGGGCGAGGACCAGGCTATGAGTGCCGCAGTTGATCAGCGCTTGTCCTCGGGGTCGTAGGACGCATCGGCTGCCGCATCCTGGGGGCCGTACCCGGACACCAGCAGGACCATGGCCTCCTTGCGGATCTCAGACGCCGTGCTCAGGGAGACGGCGAGTCGTTCCATGATCGTGGTCAGTGGCACGGCCTCGGTTTCGATCTTGTCTGCAGGCGTGCCCGGCTGTGAGGCCATCAGTATGCGCGCCACCCGGCGTGCCGAGCGTTGACGCGGGGTGAGCCGTGCAAAGTCGTCGGCGGCCTCAGCGGCGGCCTCGGCACGTGCGGTTTCGGCCCTGAGCTGGGCGGTGGCCAGGTCCAGGCGTGCGGCTGTGTGGTCCACTCGTTCGGCGAGGCAGGCGTAGACGCGCGCGACGTCGGCCAAGGCACGGGCGGCAGCACGGTCGCCCTGAGCCCAGGCAGCGTACGCCTGACGGGCCAAGTCGCGGGCGGTTCCTGCGTCGGTGCAGGTACGTTCATCCCAAGACTGAGGCTCGGCAGCGTGCATGAGGTCCCCAGCAGGGTCGGTCGGGGCCGGGATTCGGATCGTTTGAGAGCCCGAGTCGGAGACGGGGTGCATACCTCCCCCAACGATCCGGTGCCGGGGACGTGTCGGATCTCTCACCCGATGGCGCACCGTCCAACCGCCTAGGCGCGCTGGTGCTCTTCCACCGGGACCGGACGCGCCCTTCACCTCGTCCCGAAACCCCTGGTTCTCACCCGATCCGGTGGCGCCGTGCCGCACCACGAACCGTACGGAGACAGCCGGCGTCACTTGGGGCATGTTCCCGATGAACGATGCGCACGAACACGTGGGTGAGCCGGGGCTCGTGGTCCTGGACGTCACCGCCGCGGACGAGCCGACCGCCTATGCCGTGCAGGCCGAGCTGGAACGCTGGTGGGCCACGTCCGGGATCGCCCCTGTACAGCGAACGCCCGGTAAGGCCGGGGTGACCGTCCCCGTCTACGCCGACCTCCACCGCCCCGTCATCCAGAGCTAACGGGAAGAGCCGGCCCGCATCTCCTCGATGACGGACTCCGGCACGGTCTTACCAGAAGCGACGATACGCACCTCGGCGCCGTCGGCCTCCAGCCGTTCCCGCTCGTCCTGAGCGCTCGCCGCGTCGTACGACACGACGGACACCAGCACACGCACCCGCCCGTGCTGTACGTCGGGAAGATCGGACTCGCCGGAATACCCGCCGACGACCAGAAAGCCAAGACGCGACTCATGCGGGATGCCGCCGCCAACGGCCAGTTCGTCGGCGCCTGCATCACGGTCCACCACCGCGACTGCACACGGCCCCAGAAGCTCTACCAAGCCCCTGCCCCGGATCAGTTCTGCTCCGCGCGTCTTCGTACAGTGCGTACCCGAACCACCCGGCCACGCACGCAAGGATTCACCACCATGACGCTTCCGCCCGACCGCGACGGCCTGCCCCCGGTGCCCGGGCGGAACCACACCTGCCGCCAGGCCCGGAACAACTGCGCCGCGAGCTTCCCCGAACTGCACGACGTCATCGGCCACGACCAGGACGGCCACCGTGTCGCCGGGGCCCTCATCAGCGGCGGCATCACCACCCCCGAGGCTCTCAGAGCCCGTGACCCCCAGGACATCCTGTACCTGCGCAACGTCGGCCGGCGTGGGCTCCATGTCCTCCAGGCACGCGGCGTGCTCGGCCATCGTGTCGGGCGCCGCGCGCTGGTCTACTGTGCTACCGCCTTCGACCGTGCCAGCCTGACAGAAGTCGATCACCTCCAGGCTCTCCTCGCGTACGCCCGTGCCGAGGACCTCGACGTCGTGGGCGTCGTTCTCGAGAACGCGCTCCTGGACGTCCGTGAACGGAGCACCCCGCAATGGCGCGCTGCCCTGCGCGAACTGGACGGCGGCACGCTCGACACCATCGTTACCTGGGACCCGCAAGCCCAGCAGCCCACCCGCTGGCCCAGCAGCGCCCGCTAGCGCCGACCGCCGCAGCCCGCCACACCCCACGCCGGCCCCGGATAGTACGCGGCCCTCGGGCGGTCAGGCTGCGGCCGGCAGCCCCGTCCTCAGCTCCTCGAGGAGGCTTGCGGGTATAGGCGCACCAGGCGCTACCTCAACCACGTGCACCACGGCTTTGCGATTCTCCAGTTCCTGGCGGCGGTCCTTGGCGGCCGCCTCTGAGTACGCCACGGCAGACTCGCGCACTCTTCCATCGCGCTCCCGCCACACCAGCTTGAAGTTCTTCATGGGCACCCCTGTGATCGCTTTCGCCCGTACGGAGCCGAGTATGTGTTCTTATTCTGGCGGGCAGGTCTGACAGTCCGCCCCAGCTGCCTGTGCGGACGCGGCCTGCCGCACCGGAAGCCTCGCCGGTCAGCCCGCCTCGCCCGAGGCATCGGCTTCGCCGTGCGGATCTTCGGCGAAGGAGTAGCCGTGCGAGCGCAGGACGAGCTCGCGCCAGTGCGCCCACTGCGCGTTCCAGTGGTCATGCTGCTCCTGCGTCCAGCCGCCTTCTTTCGTCGGCCGCCCGTACTCCTCCTGGATACGAAGGAGCTCCGCGTGCGCTTCCTGCTTTGTTTCACCGACACCGTGCAGATTCGTTTCAGCCACGGCTGGGATCGTAAGCGCCCCCACTGACAAGGCAGCCCAGCCCCGCGCCGCCATGCCCCGCTGCGCGCGGCGCACAGGCGCCGCAGACGGCCGTGGGCATCTACCGACACGATCAACATGGTCCCAGCTACGGTATGGCCTCGCTGTCCGCGTCCGTCAGCCGAATCAGCGCCCAGGCCTCGGCGCGGGGTGCCATCTGCCGCCATGCCCGCCCGTGCAGCCCACTTGGGGATGGGAAATGACGCGAAGGGGCCCTCCCCCGTCTGGCTTCGGGTTTGCTGGAGGCTGCACAGGATGCTCGGAGGGCAGACCCGCGCGTGCACGGGACCGACCGGGGCGAGAACGTGCGCTGGCAGTTCGTCCCGGGGCCACCCGCGCGTGCACGGGACCGACTACCGGTCATCGCTGCCGCTGGTGTCGTAGCCGGGGCCACCCGCGCGTGCACGGGACTCACGGCGATCACGCACAGCATATGGAGATCGGGGGGCCACCCGCGCGTGCACGGAACCGACAAGCGGGCATCCGTCCGCCGTCCGGGAGTCCTGATCACTGGGGCCACCCGCGCGAGCACGGGACCGACACTGGTCGTCTGGCGCCAGGCGCAGCCTATCGGGGGCCACCCGCGTGAGCACGGGACCGACTTCGAGGGTCATGCCGGCCATCGCGAGGCCGCGGGGCCACCCGCGCGAGCACGGGACCGACGGCTATCCGGGACCGCTGACCTGGCGTCTGCTGGGGCCACCCGCGCGAGCACGGGACCGACGGCTATCCGGGACCGCTGACCTGGCGTCTGCTGGGGCCACCCGCGCGAGCACGGGACCGACCCTTCGGGCAGGCGGACCACGGGTTACCGGCAGGGGCCACCCGCGCGAGCACGGGACCGACTCTCCTCGGCGCCCTGTGGGCCCTGCAGCGCGGGGGCCACCCGCGCGAGCACGGGACCGACGTGCACTGCTCGCGGCATCGCTTCCAGACCCAGGGGCCACCCGCGCGAGCACGGGACCGAGGCGGTGCAGCCGCCGCCGAAGCGGCTGGGGCAGGGGCCACCCGCGCGAGCGCGGGACCGACCCGGGCGCGCGCGCTCCCCATCGCGTCATCGAGGGGCCACCCGCGCGAGCACGGGACCGACGGGATCCAGAAAGTCGAGCCCTTGTAGATCAGGGGGCCACCCGCGCGAGCACGGGACCGCCCGGGCGCGGCCGTAGTAGGCGGCGGAGGTTGAGGGGCCACCCGCGCGAGCACGGGACCGACAGGAGGCGACCTGGTCGTTTATGCGCGCTGCGTTCTCTTTTTACTTGTCTTTGCCATGCCCTCATCGGGACGTGGCGGGGGTAGCGCGCTGTGCGTGGGTGGCCGGAGAGTTGCCCCTCCGGGGTGACCCGGTGTCCGGGCCTTCCCGCTTCTTCGGGTGCTGCCTTCCGTCCTTGTGGATGGCGGGACTTGTGCTCCCTCGGCGGGCGTTTTCTGCGTCTCCTCTTTCCCAGGGGCGACGATGGCGTGCCGCTCGATGTTGATGGCGGCGTTGATGTCGCGGTCCATGTGCAGACCGCAGGTGGTGCAGTGAAATGTCCTGTCGCGCAGCGTGAGGCTTGGGTATCGCCATCCGCAGTTGCTGCAGGTCTTGCTGGAGGGCCACCAGCGGTCCAGGACCGCGATCTGGGAGCCGTACCAGGAAGTCTTGTAGGCGATCTGGCGGCGCAGTTCGCCAGGGGCGACGTCGAGCAGGGCGCGGTTGAGACCGGCTTTCTGCTTGACGTTGCGTCCGGGGTTGTCGATGTCTCCGCGGGCTGACGCGGTCATCCCCTTGACGTTGAGGTCCTCTACGGCGACGACGGCGTAGGTGGTGGCCAGCCGCTTGGTGAGGGCGTGCAAGGTGGTGGCGCGGCGTTCAGCGATCAGGTGCTGGATGCGGCCGATACGGCGCGCGGCCTTCGCGCGGCGGTGTGATCCCTTGGTGGTGCGGGCGTAGGCGCGTTGGGCTCGGGTGAGACGCCGACGTTCGCGGCCGTAGTGACGTGGATTGTCGACCTTCTGGGTGGGAGGGCGGCCCGGGGCGAAAGTGGTCGGCTTCGACGCAGCGAGGAGGCAGCTGGTGCCGATGTCGACGCCGACCTTGCCGCGCTCTCGCTGAGCCCGCGTGGCCTGCGGAGGCTGGGGCTGCTGGACCTCGCACAGGACGGAGGCGTACCAGCGGTGCCCGGAGCGGGCGATCGTCACGGAGCTGACCACGGCATGGCCGCGCTGGATCAGGCGTGCCATCCGCTTGTTGGACTGGTGCAGGCGGATGCTGCCGATCTTGGGGATGCGCAGGCGGCGGTAGCCGTCAGGGCGGATCTCGGGGGCCTTCTTGTTGTGACACAGCTTGAAGGCCTCGCGGGCGCGGCGTTTGGACTTGAAGCGCGGATATCCCATCCGGCGCCCGGCTCTTTGGCCGCTCAGCGAGGAGACCCAGTTGCTCCACGCGGCATCGGCCTGCGCGAAGCCGGACTGGAAGACGCGGGCGCTGATCTCCCGGTGCCAGGGGCAGGGCCGGCGCGGGCCGATGAAGCCCTCCGGCTCGCCGCCGTCCTTGGCCTTGATGGCGTTCAGGTCTTTTTGGATCTGGAAAGCGTTGGGGAGCGGGCGCTTGACCCGTTGGCGGGCCGTCTTGTCGTCCAGGCCCTGAGCGGTGAGCGCCTCAACTTCGGCACGCCATGCCCGGTGGGCGGCGACCTTGAGGCCAAGAGCATGGTTGAAGGCCCAACGGGCGGCTCCCGCGTGCCGGCTGAGATCGGCGAGCTGCGCGGTCGTGGGATCCAGCGCGAAGCGGAAGGCACGAAGGACCACGGGGTTCTCGGCCATGGCTCGCTCCCTTCTGTTCCGCGGTCCTCTTACAGCCGCCATCGGCACCGACAGGAACAGAATGCATGTTCTGTGAACTTACGTACCTTTTGAAGGCTTCGTGTCGGCCGGGTGTCACTCGGGCAGCGCAGCGGCGGCGCGGTACCCAACCCGGCGCTGCCCCGGCAGGCCTGGGCCGTCTCAGTGGCCATCGTGCGGCGCCTGCGCCGACTGCGGCCAAGGGGATAGAAGTATCAGCCGCCACTGACAATCCCCCGAGAGGGGCCCTGCACTGGGCTTTTCCCGGACGGGTGCGTAAGAGGCGGTGCGCCTGACCTTGGCCGGGGGAACACCCCGCGCCCCGCAACTGGAACGGCGACGACATCACCGGCTGACTCACAGAGCTGACCGATTGCTGCTGCGGTGGGCCCGGTCAGTCCGCCAGACGGTGCAGGCGGCTGAGCAGGGCTCGGCAGTTGTGCACAGCGTCATAGTGACTGTCCAAACGCTGGCGTCGGTAACCACGATGCTCAGCCGACCACAGCCCCCTCGCCACCGCGCACGGCCTTATAGCGTCCTCCCAGCGGCTTGCTGCAAGCCATCGCCGTACCGGGGCGGCATCACCGTGATGGCGCAGCAACTCACGCCGCAGGACGCCGTGGTCGAAGGCGATCTTGTAGGCGACGCACCGGCGGCCCGCGAGCGCGTTCGTCAGCTGGGGCAGCAGGTCCGAGAAGGACGGCGCGCCCGTCAGGCGCGAACGAGTCAGCCCGTGCAGCGATGCCGCGCCGGGCGAGATCTCAGTGCCGGGGTCGACCAGCTGGTCGACCAGCACCCGGCCCGCTCCGTCCATCACCCCGATCTGGACCGCGAGGGCAGCATGGAGGCCGGTGGTCTGAATGTCGAAAATCCGCAGGTGCCGATCGGACAGCACCCGTCGGGCCCAGCTCTGCGCCTGCGCGCGTTCTCGCCCCCAGGACGGCGGCCGGCGCAGTGCCCGCACCGCGTCATCGAGTCCCGCGTAGCGCTCCTTGGTCGCCTGGACCAGCCACAAAGGGCCCTCCTGCTCGGGCTGGGCGTGCAACGTCCCCAGGTACTCCCCTTCAGGGAAGGGGCCGGGAGCGTATGCACTCCACGTCGGACGTTCGGTATCAACGGGCTTGACGAGGCGGACCACGGCGCCGTCGACCCTCCGGTCGAACAGGACCCTGCGGGGCGGCGGTTCGGCGGGGAGCAGCACGCATTCCTCCAGGAGGTCGAAGGTTCACCTCCATACCTTCACGCGTACGCGGAACGAAGACGGCGTGAGCATGCCGATGCCGGATTCCTCCGTACGGCCGCGCACCGCCTGCCGACAGGCCGGCTTCGAACGCGCCGCCTCTGGGCTGCCACCCGCCTCGCCCATGTCGTTGGAACCGGACCTCACGGCCCGCAGGCCGGAGCGGCCGGCCCGCTTGACACCGCGTCCGCTCACGCGCCCGGGACCAGGCCCGTCAGCGCGCAACCCTGGGCCCCGGTGCGTCCGAAGGACTGAATCGCCGGCCTCCTGTGCTGACAGCCAGCACAGACCCAAGCCAAAAAAAACGCAGGCCACAGGCATGTCAGTCTGCTGGCTTCTCCCGCCCGTCCCATGAACGCCGTCCGATGACCTGATGGTCTGTCCCCCTCAGTGATGCCTCGTTGTCAGTGCCGGCTGCCACCATCCCCGCCATGCTGATCACCTCCAAGACAGCCCAGGTCATCCTGGCCGACACCGTCGGCGACTGTGCCGTCCCGCTCAACCTCCAGGCGCTGAGCCAGGACGGCTGGTTCGGGTTCCACGGCCACCGCTTCGTCGGCGCCACCGCGCTGCGCGGCTACAAGTACAAGAGCAAAGGACAGTGGCGCTTCGACGACCGCGAGGTCCGCAAGGCCGGCCACGCCCTTGCCCAACTGAAGTGGAACGCGGACGACCTGGTGGACGCGCGTCTGTTCCACTCCAAAGACACCCAAGGAGCGGACTGGCGCCGTGAAGTGCGGCGCTGGATCGAGAACGCCGCCTACCAATCCCGCAAGGACCACGGCTGCCCCTGCGGGCAGGGCGGCTGTCGTCGCCACGGGCTCCTCAAAGACACCGGCCTGCCCTGCGGACTGTCCCCCGAGAACTTCCACCGCCAGTGCGGCCAGCACACGATCGCCGGCACCACCCCCCTGACCGTCCTGGTCTGGAAACAAGCCAAATGGCGTGTCCCCCGCGCCTACGCCCGGCTCCTCGACGAGTGGGAACAGACCGAAGACCAGCTGCGGGCCGCGGCATGCCGGTGCACCACGTGCGGGGCGAGCAGCGAACACCCCTGGACGTGGCGCATCTCCAGCGCTGCCGGCTGGACCACCCTGTGCCCCGCGTGCACCGCGACCCGCTTCCGCGTCTACAACGGCCACCTGCACGGCGTCTTGTATGAATCCGTCCGCTCCAGCAAGCGCGCGGACGACTACCTGTGCTCCCTGTGCACCCAGCCCCGCCGCGCCTTCTACTGGGACCACTGCCACGACCACGGCTACATTCGCGGGCCCGTCTGCGCGAGCTGCAACAACTTCGAGGGCGGCGGCATGCACTTCACCGCCCGCAGCGGAGCGATCCAGCACCTCCTGCGGTGCTCGGGATGCCGCACGCAACGCACCATCCCTGCACGCCACCATGGCGACACCCTGCTCGGACACCTGCGTGCCACCGAACGCCACGACCAGTGCCGGCAGACTCCGTACGTTCAGGAGCTCGAGCGCAACCATGGCAGCAGACACTACGAACTGACCTGCTACGACCACCGCAAGCCGGTGACCTGGCACCGTGAACTGACAGCCCCCCAAGCCCACAGCACACTCCGCGCCCTGACCGACCAAGCCCTGAAGGACGACGCCAGCGGCTGAGCCTGCAGAGTGTGGTCCGCCGCAGGCCTCAGGCCCTCGGCGGGCCACGACGCCCGGCTCCTACTGCGCGCCCCACAGAGGTGCCTCGGCGGGGGCCAGGTCGGTACGGGCCCGGTGCCACCGGGCCGGGTGCCGCCACCGTCCAGTGCTGTCGAGGGCGACATCGACGGCCACCTCCACGACCAGCTCCGGCACCACGAGCGTGACGTCCAGGGACTCCCGGGTGCCCCACCCGGCGGAGAAAGTCCAGCCCTCCCAGGGATGATCGGCCCGGGCCGGAACGATCAGCGGAGCGAGACTCCGGCCTGCGGCTGCGGGGAGCACGGTGCTTCGTCCGACGTAGCGCAGGCGTCCGTCACCGTCGTACCGGCCCAGCAGCAGCGTGCGGGGCGCGGCCGGGGAGCCGGTGAACGCACCGACGAGGGCGTCTTGGGTCTCGCGAACCTTGTACTTGCGCCAGCGGCGCGCCCCCGGCTGGTAGGTGCCGGCCAGCTTCTTATAGACGACGCCCTCGAGGCCGACAGCCGTCCAGTTGGCCAGCCATTCGCACACCGTGTCCGGGTCGGTGGTCGAGGGACACAGCGTCCAGGGCGCTGTGAGGTGGTGTTCGGCGAACAGGGTCTCCAGTGCTTCCCTTCGGCGTCGGTAGGGCCAGCTGGTGGTGTCGGTGCCGGCCAGGCGCAGCAGGTCGAAGGCGACGAAGTGGGCGGGCCACTGCTCGGCGAGGCGGGCCGCGCCGGCGCCTCGCCGCTGCAGGCGGCCCTGGAGCCGCTCGAATGCGAGCCGTCCTGCGTCGTCCCACACCACCAGTTCCCCGTCCAGCGCGGTGGCGTCCGGCAGCTGTGCCGCGCCGGAACGCACCTCCGGGAAGGAGGTGGTGAGGTCCGTTCCCCGGCGAGAGCACAGCACGGCTTTCCCAGCGTTCCAGGAGAGCAAGGCGCGCCATCCGTCCCATTTCGGCTCGGCGGCATGGCCGGGCGGAAGGGCAGGGTCCGCGGTGGCGGCCGCCAGCATGGGCTCCGGCAGCGACCAGGAGGAGGGCACCGTCGTGGTCAGCCGAGGTGCTGCCAGCACAGCTGGCTGACCGCGGCGCTCGTGACCGCCTCGGACGCCTCGCACAACGCCTTCGCGTCATACGGACGGCTCTTCCGGACGGGCGGCGGATGGAGAGCGGCCGGGCGGTGAACGGGACGGGGAGCGCGCCGTAGCTGCGGAGCGTTGGTGGTGTGCGGCCGGTAATGCCGTGGCGCGGAGGCGGGTGGCCGGTGCCCGGTGGCCGGTGCAGACGGAGGGGGGCTGGGCGGATAGGCCGCCAGGACCTCCCTGGCAGGGGCTTGGCTCGGGGCCGGCGGCGCAAACGGCCGGGCCATGACGACGGGCTCCGTCCGCACCGGCGCCTGCACACGCACACAGCCGCACGTCCCGACCAGGAAGAGCAGGATCAACGGAACCATGAGGCAGCGCACGATCCCAGCGTCCCGTACTTACCTGCCGCGCCCCGGTATCCCAGCGCAGTTCCACCGGTTTGGGTGAAGCTCGGTGCGGTACATCGGGAGCGTGCCGGTCTCTGGGGGCGCGGCGTGGCCGCATCAGTCGAAGCCCTCTCCGAGCTGCGTTCCCTCGTACGGATGCTTATGCCTCCGCCAGGCAACCCCGTGCCCGGGCACAGCCGTCCTTGGGAACATGCACATAGACGAGGCGCACATCTCGGAGCCGGGCCTGGCCGTCCTCGACATTGCTGCCACCGACGAAGAAACCGTCCGGGCAGTGATGGAACAGCTCCAGCTGCAGTGGGCGACCTCCGGGGTCACTCCGACGTGGCGCGTCCCTGGCGAGTCCGGTGTCCGCGCCCGCGTCTATGCCGACGTACGAAGCCGCCCCGGCACCGACTAGGCAGTCCAGGCCCGAGGCTGGGACGAGGAACGGCCGACTCGAACCCCTTGAAAGTGCGGCACTCCCCCGACGTCAGGGTCTAGGGGCTCAGCCCCCGAAAGAGTCCCGCCAAGCAGAAGCCGATACGGACTGGCGGGCCAGAGCACTGATCATGGCTGCTCCTCGCAACACGGTTCGGGCCCTCCCGTGGGGAGCCGGGAGGGAGCGGTCAAGCTCGTGCAGGGCACACCGCGCGCAGCAACAAGCCTCACCTATACGACCGGGCGACTGCGAATCGTTCCGGCGCACTGATCACACGATGCACCCGAATCAGCCATCTGCACAGGGGTATGACTGAAACTCGGCGTGGCCGCGCACTCGGTCGTCAGGCAGTCGGGCGCCTGCCCTGATCCGGCGGAACTCGCCAGAGGGGGTGCGCCCAGGGAGAAGCAGCGCGCGTGGGCTGCTCGTATGCGGCGGCTAGGCGCTGCGGGGCTTTCGCCCTGGCGTCTTCTTTGCGGCTGTCTTTTTCGTGGCCGCCTTGCTGGAAGCTGCTGTCTTCTTGGCAGGTGTTTTTCTGGCTGCGCGCTTGTCGGGGAGTTCGTGGACGGTGGCGTTCTCACTGGACTCGCCCCGGTTGGCCTTGGCCGCTTCGACGGAGGCGTTCAGGGCTGCCATCAGGTCGACGACCTTCCCGGACGGCTGCGGGCCTTCCGGCTCGACGGGCCGTGGTGTGCGGTGTTCGGACTTCGCCGCGAGCATCTCCTCCACCGCGTCGCGGTAGTGATCGCGGTAGTCGCTGATGTCCTCCTGGGCCATCGTCTCCAGCAGCTGGACCGCGGCCTCGACCTCTGCTGCGGAGACCTCCGCGGCCGGGACGGTGACATCGGCTGGGTCGCGGATCTCATCGTCCCAGCGCATCGCATGCAAGACGATGGCGTCTTCCTTCACCCTGAGCAGGCCCAGGCGCTCGCGGTTGTGCCAGGCGAACTTGGCGACCGCGACCTTCGCGCTGCGCTCCAGCGCCTTCCGGAGCAGGGTGTAGGGCTTCGCGGCGACCTGCCCGTCGGCGGCGAGGTAGTAGCCGGCCCCGACCTGGACCGGGTCGATGGACTCGGCGGGAACGAACGCGACGATCTCAATGGCCTTCGCGGTAGGCAGGGGCATCGCGTCGAGTTCGGCGTCCGTGATCTGCACGATGGTGTCTTTCGCGACTTCGTAGCCCTTGCCGATCTCGTCCTGGTCCAGGACCTTCCCGTCGAGCTCGCACACCTTCCGGGTCCGCACCCGGCCCATGTCCTCCACATGGACCATGTGGAAGTTGATGTTGTGGTTCTCGGTCGCGGGCAGCACCTTGATCGGAATGGTGACCAGGCCAAACGAGATCGCGCCGGACCAGACAGGCCGAGGCATCCACACCTCCCAGACTGCCCCCCTTGAGCAGGCAACCAGCCTAAAACGGTGCAGATCCGCAGGCACCTGGAGGCAGCCCGACGGTTCTGGCTGCCCACTGAGCCGTGCCGACCACCTTGATCCATGCAAACCCTGCCGCCGGCAGGCACTGTGCAGGAGAGCCACCACCACACGTTTCGAACAGTTGCGCGATTTCGAGTTATGGTGGATACCTGGAGAGGAACCAGGTCAGGGGAGGGATACGAGAAGAGGCAGGAGGTGTGGGGGCCGTGGATTTACTCACCTCCGCGTCGCTTCGGGCTACTCCGCCCGTTACGGCGCCTCTCTGCCCCGCGCTCTCGTCCAGCGTGCCGCTGAGCGCGGCATGTCGGCGCTGGCGCTGACCGACCGGGACACTGTCGCCGGGACGGTCCGCTTCGCCGCGAGCGCGGCTGCCGCCGGGATCCGGCCGATCCTGGGGGTCGACGTTGCCGTCGCCCCGCTGCGTGCACCGGGCCCGGCTGCCGGCCGGTCGCGGACGCCCGTGCGTGGCGGTGCGCACGTGCTCGAGCCGTCGTTGCGGATCGCGCTGCTGGCTCAGACCGCGGCTGGCTGGGCGAGGCTGTGCCGTCTGGTGTCCGCCGCGCACGCCGAGAGCGGTGGCGGCCTGCCGGTGGTGTCCTGGGCGGTCCTGCGCGAGTACGCCTGCCAGGACCTGGTGGTGCTGCTCGGTCCCTCCTCCGAGCCGGTGCGGGCCCTGTCTGCCGGCCGCATGGACCTCGCCGAGCAGCTGCTCCAGCCGTGGCGGGAGGTGGCCGGCGAGCGGCTGCGCCTGGAGGCCGCATACCTGGGACAGGAAGGCACCGGTGCGGGTTCGCTGCGGCTGGCCGCGCGCACGGTCGGCCTGGCCGACCGGCTCGGGGTGCGTGTGGTGCTGGCGAACTCCGTCCGCTACGCCGACCCTGCCCAGCACCGGCTGGCCGACGTGCTGGACGCGGCCCGGCTTCTGCGGCCCATCGACCGCCGCCGTCTGGACGGGGGTGAGCGGTGGCTGAAGGATCCGGCTGCGATGGCCGCGGCCGCCGAGCGGATCGCGCAGGCTGTCGGGGGTGATCGTGCGCGGGGGGTGCGTCTGCTGGCGGAGACCCAGGCCACCGCTCAGTCGTGCACGCTGACGCCGGCGGATCTGGGGCTGGGCCGGCCGCACTTTCCCGAACCGTCGGTGGTGGGTGCGGGCCCCGAGGCGGGTGCGGGGATGCGGCTGCTGCGCCAGCGCTGTCAGACGGGCATGGCCGCCCGCGGCCTGGACCGCGATGCGCGCGCGGTAGGTCAGCTCGACTATGAGCTGGACGTGATCGGCCGCCTCGGTTTCGAGCCGTACTTCCTGGCGGTGGCCCAGGTGGTCGCGGATACCCGGGCGCTGGGGATCCGGGTCGCCGCGCGCGGCTCCGGAGCGGGAAGCATGGTCAATCACGCGCTGTTCGTGGCCACGGCCAACCCGTTGGAGCACCGGCTGCTGTTCGAACGCTTCCTGTCGGAGCGCCGTACCTCGCTTCCGGACATCGATCTGGATGTGGAGTCCGAGCGGCGCCTGGAGGTCTACGACGCGATCATCAAGCGCTTCGGACGGGAGCGGACCGCTGTCACGGGGATGCCGGAGACCTACCGGGCGCGGCACGCCCTGCGCGATACCGGACTCGCGCTCGGGATCGCACCCCAGGTCATCGGCGACATCGCCAAGTCCTTCCCGCACATCAGGGCCCGCGACATCCGCTCCGCGCTGGCGGAGCTGCCGGAGCTTCGCCAGCTCGCCGCGAAGGCACCGAGGTTCGGTGCGCTGTGGGAGCTCGCCGAGGGCCTGGACGCGCTGCCGCGCGGCTACGCCATGCACCCGTGCGGAGTGATCTTGTCGAACAGCGCACTGCTGGACCGCCTCCCGGTGCAGCCGACCCCGGCCGGCTACCCGATGGTGCAGGCCGACAAAGAAGACATCGAGCTCGAGGGCTTCGGACTATTGAAACTGGACGTGCTGGGTGTGCGGATGCAGAGCGCGATGGCGCACGCGGTCGCCGAGATCCACCGCACCACCGGCCGGGCCCTCGACCTCGACAACCCCGACCACGTCGACCTCAACGACCGCCTCGCCTTCGAACTCATCCAGAACAGCGACACCGTGGGCCTCTTCCAACTGGAGAGCCCTGGTCAGCAAGATCTGGTGGGACGCCTGCAGCCGCGTCACCTGCAAGACGTTGTCGCGGACATCTCCCTGTTCCGGCCCGGTCCCGTATCCGGCGGGATGCCCGCTTTGTATATTGCAGCCCGTCACGGCGCCACCCCCCACTACGCCCATCCGGACCTGGAAGCGATCTTGTCCGACACGTACGGCGTGGTCATCTGGCATGAGCAGATCATCGCGATCCTCGCGAAAATGACCGGCTGCGACCGTGCCGCCGGCGACGTCGCCCGCCGCGCCCTCGCCAACCCCGACCGGCTCCCGAAGGTCGAAGCGTGGTTTCGCCGCGCCGCCGCAGAGCGCGGCTACACCACCGCGGTGCTGGACGAGGTGTGGGAGACGGTCGCGAGTTTCGGGGCGTACGGCTTCTGCAGGGCACATGCTGTCGCGTTCGCCATTCCCGCACTTCAGAGTGCTTTCCTCAAGGCGCGCTACCCGGCGTTTTTGTATGCCGGGCTCCTGGAGCACGATCCGGGAATGTGGCCGCGCCGGGTCATCGTCTCCGACGCCCGCCGCCACGGCGTGCCCGTGTTGAACGTCGACGTCAACCACTCCCGCGCCCGGCACAGCGTCGAACGGACCGACCAGGGGTGGGGTGTACGCCTGGCCTTCACCACCGTCAAAGGCATCTCCGAGGCCGAGGTTGCCCGCCTAGCCGCAGGGCAGCCTTACACGGGTCTTCAGGATGTGTGGCAGCGCGCCCGCCCCTCTCTGCCCACCGTCCAGCACCTGATCCGTATCGGCGCGCTCGGTGCCCTGGCCGGACACCTCACGCGCCGTGACCTGCTGCTGCAGGCCACCGAGCTGCACCGCCAGTCCCGCACCCGCACCACCAGCGACGGACAACTGCCCCTGGGCGGCGAGCTGGCGGCCGCGGAGCCGACGGGCCTGCCGGAGATGACCAGCCGCGACCAGCTCGCCGCCGAACTCGAGACATTGTCGATCGACGTCACCCACCACCTGATGGAGCACCACCACCGTCTCCTCACGGAACTCGGCGCCACCGACGCCGCGCATCTGCGCCAGATGGTGCCCGGGCAGAAGGTGTTGGTCGCGGGGGTGCGGGCCTCGACGCAGACCCCGCCGATCCCGTCCGGCAAGCGGGTCATCTTCGTCACCCTGGAAGACGGGTCCGGTCTGGTGGACATCGCCTTCTTCGAGGACTCTCACGAGGCGTGCGCGCACACCGTCTTCCACTGCGGACTCCTGCTGGTCCGCGGCACGGTGGAGGCGCGCGGTCCACGGCGCACGGTGGTCGGTGAGATGGTCTGGGACCTGGACGAGGTCGCTGCCGCCCGCCGCGATCACGGCCCCCAGGCCGCCCTCGACCTCCTCGGCCGCACCCACCCCTCCCCCACACCAGCCCAGCCCGCCGGGCAGCGTGTTCTGGTCAACGGCACCGCGGGAGCCCAGCTCAGCGCGTGGGCGGACCTTCAGCCCGCCGGCACCCGCTCGGCCGACCTGCGCCATCTGGGCCATCGAAGCCCGGGAAGCGCGGGGTGATCAGGATGTCCACGAACAGGCCCCGACAGCGGTGCGTGATGCGGGTCCACTTCCACCTCGAGCAGGCCGACGCGGCCCTGTTCGACCGGCTACTGACGCTGGTGGAGCACTTCACGCCGCGCTACCAGCCCTTGCCTCCCGACATGGTCGATCTCGACCTCAGCGGCGCACTCCCCTACTTCGGCCAGGACCCGCACGGCATCGGTCAGCTGCTCCGGCTGCGCGCGCTGGCGCTGTACGGCGTCCACACCACCGTGGGTGCCGGCCCCAGCCCGATGATCGCCGCCATGGCCGCAGCCGAGACCTCGCCGGGCGGCACCACGGTGATTCCGGCCGCCGCTGTCACCGCCTTCCTCGCTCCCCGCCCCGTAGCCGCACTCCCGGGGGCGGGGCCGGCGACCGCGAGGACGCTCGCACCGTTCGGCATCACCACCATCGGCCAGCTCGCCGCAACGCCGCCCGCGACCCTGGCCCGGCTGCTGGGCACCGCCACCGCACGCGAACTCCAAACACGCGCCCAGGGCCACGACCCGCGCCCCGTCACCCGCACCGCCCTGACCCGCTCCACCTCCGCCGGCCACCGCTTCCCCCACGACGAACTCAACCCCCACGAACACCGCCGCGCCCTGACCGGCCTGGCCGAAACCCTGGGCTTGCGGCTACGCGAACAACGCGAGGCATGCCGGTCAGTCGCCATCACCCTGCGCTATGCCGACGCGTCCACCACCACCCGCAGCCGCACCCTGCCCGAACCCACCGCCCACAGCAGCGACCTCACCCGAGCAGCCCACCAGCTGTATGCGTCGCTAGGCCTGCAACGGGCCAGGGTCACGGAGATCTCCCTGCGCGTCCAGGGCCTGTGTCCGGCCGAACAGGCCCACCATCAGCTGCAACTCGACCCCGCCGACGACAAGACCCGCCGGATCGAGAAGGCCGCCGACGCCGCCCGCGCCCGCTTCGGCGCCCACATCATCCGCCCCGCCACCCTCGCCACCCCGCCCGCCCGACGGCCTGGGTCACCTCGGTAAGGAACCCCCCGCCCTATGCGTCCCGACCGCGTCCGTCAGCTCTGCCTCGACGTCCTGCCCCAAGCCGCCGACATCGCCCGGGCCGAACCGTGGGCAGACGCCGACGCCCCTCCGTACGGCATCGTCCTCACCATGACGTCGGGCAGCCGCCTGTGGGTCATGATCACATGCGCTCTGGCCCCAGGCGCCCGCATGGACGACGCCGACGTCCCCGTCACCGGACAAGCCCTCCCCGCAGTGCCGGTCCCCGCCCTCTACCAGGACGGAAAGATCACCGTGCGTGCCGCCGAGGCCTACCTCATCGCAGCCCTCACCAACAGCCAGCACCCCGAGATCGCCCGGGCCTATGGCTACACCGACGCAGCTCAGGTGCGCCATCCCGGCGTCAGCATCGACTTCTACAACGGCGCCAAAGCGTTTCTGTCCTTTGCGCACACCGCCCGCCCTGGCCAGGACCGGGGCCGGGAGAAATACCGGCTGCAGGGCGAGTTCTGACCAGGAGGCACTGCCGCCAGGTGGCGGCAGCACTGCACAGACCTACGACCGGCCGCGCCGTGTGCAGCAGGAACTTTGAGAACGAACACCACGCCAAGGAGCGAGCATAACCAGGCACGTGGCGCGGCTGCAGTTCAGGGCGGGCGGTCCGGCCACGGAAGGCGAGTGGACAGTCCCGGAGACCGCCCTGGCCCGGTACACGCAATGGGTGGGGCTGTATGGTTCCGGCCCCGACGTCGTGATCCGCCTCATCGAGACCAGCGACGGCAACGAACGAGTACGCAAGACGTGGACAGGCGGCCGCGAGGTCAGCTATCCGGCGTAACCGGGCCCTGTACCAGGCCCTTGAGGCGCGTTTATCTCCCTTGGAGGTGCTCCCGCTGCACAGACGCATGTGGTGGGAGAGCCGCCCTTCGGCGGTGCTGGCGTGGTTCAAAGTACGTCGCGCTCAAGCAGCCTCGGGCGCGAACTGTTTGAGCTCGTCGATGAGCTTGGTCCAGGGAGCCCGTGCCTCTTCTGGCAGAGCGGGGGTGGTGCGGAGCATGACTTGGAGGGCGTCCCGGTACTCGTTCTGGAAACTGACCGACCACGACGCAGATGCCAGCTTCGACGCGAGGTCTTGGATCAGACGGTCTGGTGCCGTGTGGCCATTCAGGAGAGCTGGGACGGCCGAACCGATGGCATACGGGTAGGTGAACACCTGGCCGTCCTCGTTGAGGAACAGCCCGTGCAGCGCGCCGCTGCGGTACTCGTCCGGCCATCGCTCGGGATGTTGAGGGATGGCGTCGATACCTTCGACCCGCACGTTCCCCGTTTGGCGCGCTGATCGCTGGCCAACTGCCAGCCCCAGGCGGCGTTGATCCGGCTCTTCAAGATCAGGGATGTTCGCAGACGCCAGCCGAGACGCCAGGTCGCCGCCGTAGAAGATGCCGTTGCCAAGGTCTCGGATCAGAGGTGCGAGTGCACCCTGCAGGGCAGTGTGGAGCCGAGCCATGGCCCATCGAACCCACAGCAAGCTGGCGTGCACAGAAGCTTCGATGACCTCGTCGGTGATCTCGTGCACTAGGGAGCGTCCGTGCCCGGTCCCGAATGAGTTGCGCAGTTCGCGGAGCTGGCCAGCCATCCTCTTTGCGCTCTCGGGGATCTGGCGCAGCGGATCGTTCCGGGGGATGCCGAGGCTAACGGCGTGCTCGATCACCTTGTGCGCGGCGCCAAGCACCTTGTCGTAGGGGTCTTGGTCGGGAACGGTACGACCGTCGTAGGAAACGAGGATCACTCGGGCCACGCCTTCGACCAGCTCCTTTGCTGACCCCACAATCAACGGCCGGTCGTCAGCATCGACGGCTCGTCTGAGTCGGCCAAAGCCTTCGTTGATGGCCTGCCATTGTTCTTCTTGCAGGCCATCGGCGCGAGGTAGCGGCTCCTGCAGCAAATACTTGATCATTCAGGTTCCTCCCAGGAGACCACCACCACCCGGTCATGCGGGGTCTGCCACGTCCCGTTGCCGCGCTTGTCACGCACCAAGCCCCCCGATGCATACCGTAGTAGGTGGGGGATCTGTAGAGACCCACGGCGACGTCCACCTTGACTGGACCACGTAGAGGCCGGAGGGCGACGCGGACCGCATCTACGTGACGCCGCGGCACGAGGTCCTTGCTCTCGGAGGATGATGAACCGTCCTTCGAGGACCCCATAGGGCTGACGTCACCGGGATTCGGCACTCACAGGGCAGGCCCGTGCCGCCAAGGACACACGTCAGAAAACCAGCACCTCCAAGACTGAGTCGCTCCAGTCGCTGACGAAGACCGAGCTGTACGACAAGGCGGCCAAGGCCGGCGTCAAGAAACGCTCCCATATGAACCACGACCAGCACGCTGACGCCCTCACCGTACGCACTGCGTCTGAGGTGTCAGGGCGGCCGCGCCGCCCTCGTCTCCCTGGTGGCGACACCGCTCTCCGCGCCCTTCTGACCAGCCCGCGTGCGTTGCCCAGGGACCCCTGACGCTAATTTCTTGATCAGGTGACCGTGATGCGCAGAACGTACTGCCTGCCGACGCTGATCGCCTCGGCCTGCTCGATCAGGTCGTTGTGTGTGAACCCCAGCAGGGCCTGGACCGCCGCCCGGTGCAGGAGCGGAAGGATGTTGGTGGCGGGCCGGCCGCGGTGTGAGGCAGCCAGCTGAATGAATGTCTGCTGGTAAGAAGCTCCGCAGGAGCTGGCGCTGTCAGTCAGCAGCCGGCCCAGGTCGGTGCTGCCGATGTTGATCTCACCCATAGGCTGTTCCTGTGCGAAGAGGCCCGGCCGCTCCAGGCCCACTTTCACGACGCTAAGGGCAGGGTCTGACAGTCCCGGTCCATCCGGACTGGAAACGAGCCGCGTGAGATCGACAAGGTCGCGTCAGGCGGTTACCTGGCGGGTGATCTTTCAGTGTGGGCCGTGACGTGTCCCCGTGCTCGTGGCGTTGATCCGCTCATGCGGCGATTCATCTCTCTGACGGCAGCGACACTCCTGGCCACGACACTGGTGCAGGCAGTCGGCGTGGCAGCACCGGCCCGCGGGGGCTACCGGTGCACAACGAGCTCAAAGACGCTGGACATGCCGCAGTATTCCGGACCCTGGCCGGACAACTTCACGTTCAGCGTGACCATCTGTGCCCGGCGCAGCGGGAACGCCGTCACCGCGTACTCCTCCGTGCGGTGGCAGGCTCCCTACGCGGCACACCAGGTCAATACGTTCGACTCCGTCGGACTCCAGACGGAGATCAAGCGCTCTGTCCGTGGCACGGACCCCATCGTCTCGTCACGCGAATTCGATCTGCATGAGCGGATGGAGCGCGGCAGCGGCTCGTACACCACACCCGCGCTCACTCACCGGGTAAGCGGGCCGGGCCTGGGCGACGCGACCCTGTTCCTGAACTGGAACAACGACGGGAAGGGCGTGTACAGCTACTCCTTCGCGGCTTCGCCACTGGTCTGAGCTTGCCGTTTGACGACTCTGCTGGGCAGGCAACGGTGCTGGGCCAGCGATCGATGTAGGCCTATCCCCAACAGCGTCTTACCCACCATCCGTCGTCAGGCGAGGCGAAGGGGTCGGGCCAGGTTTTGGTGATGTAGAGGTCGTCGAGCGGTTTCACCAGACGCCGCAGTTCACGCGCCGCCTGTCGCGGAAGAGCGTGCATGGCCGCTTCCAGAACGCCCCGCTCGTCGGTTGTGTAGAAGGGGTTGCACAAAGGGCAACCGCAACCGCCGGCGAGAGCACGACTGGGGCGGTGGGCTGTTCGCGACCACTGCTGCAAGGCCTGGGCTATCGCCCCAGGCCAGAGCCGATCGTGCTCGAGGCGGGAAACCGCTCCGGCAAGCTTGCCCGAGCCACGCGGCAGCCCAGGTACTGGTGTTTCATGCGCCTGCCGCCTCGGGTGACGTCCGCAGGCGCGGACTTGGGACGGGCGACTACGCGGCATCGCCCTTTCTGATCTTGTTGTTCACGGGGCCAGCATGCCAGATCCGGGGACGGCTTCGCGCCCAGGATTAGGCGTCGGAACGGGTCGTCTCGCCAGTGCGCCGGGGCTTGGTTCCTTGCTCGTGGTGCACGGGGCGGGCGTAGGACTCGCACTCGTCCGACGTCGTAGCGGGTGGCGGGTTGTCGGTTCTTCGGACCGAGCGGGCGGCCGTGCCTAGGAGGCGCTGCGCCTGGTCAGCGGATACAGGGGGTCGACCTGGGGATCGGGCGCAGCCTCGCATCAATACCCACGGGCATGGCGGGGCGGCAGATTCTCCGGCTACCGCTGCTGACGGGGAACCAGCGGGAGGCTGAGTGCTGCGATGTAAGGCGTTTTCTCACCGGTGCTCCCTTGTGTCCGGGCGGGGGCGGAGCCTGGTTCTGTGACTGAGGCGAGCGGGGCCGTAACGACCGGGGCGGGCCGGGGCGCGGGAAGGCCGGTGAGGGTGCCGTGAGCGCCGATTGGCCAGACAGCGCTGCCCGCCACACTTCTTGATCACGTACGGTCGCATCACGAGCACCATCCGGTGCACAACCTCAAGGGGGAAGCCGCAATGACCGACCACTGCACCCGCCGCGACAGTGTCTGGGGCACACGCCCTGCCGACCCCACGTGGGGCCTTCAGCAGGCTGACCCGAACTGGGGCCTCACCGGTGGCTGGGCCGTCGTCGGTGCGCCTGACACCCGCTGGGACTGACAGCCCCTGTGCCCTCCCCGCCCCGGCCCTCGCGGAGTGCCGGGGCGGGGGCGCTCAGCGGTCAGGGCGTGGCTGCCGTGTAGACCTCTGGCTTAGGGGTGCGGGACATGAGCTGTTCAGCGGCCGCCTTGGCGGTGAGCCGGCCGTCGATGACCTGGACGACTACGTCGGTGATGGGCATGTCCACCTGGTGGCGGCGGGCGAGGGACAGCAGGGCTGCGGCGGACTTCACGCCTTCTGCGGTCTGCGATGTCGCCTTCGTTGCTTCGGCCACGGTCATGCCCTGGCCGAGGTGGGTACCGAAGGTGCGGTTGCGTGAGAGGGGGGAGGCGCAGGTGGCGACGAGGTCGCCGACTCCGGCGAGGCCGGCGAAGGTGAGGGGGTCGGCGCCCAGGACGGTGCCGAGGCGGGCGGTTTCGGCGAGGCCGCGGGTCATGAGGAGTGCGGTGGCGTTGTCGCCGAGTCCCAGTCCGGTGGCAAGGCCGGTGGCGAGGGCGATGACGTTCTTGACCGCGCCGCCCAGTTCGCAGCCGACGACGTCGGTGTTGGTGTAGGGCCGGAAGTACGGGGTGGCGCAGGCGGTCTGGAGGGCGCGGGCGAGGTTTTCGTTGGTGCTGGCGATGACGGAGGCGGCGGGCTGTTTCGCAGCGATCTCGCGGGCCAGGTTCGGGCCGGAGAGCACCGCGATCCGTTCAGCCGGGAGGCCGGCGGTTTCCTGGATGACCTCGCTCATCCGCAGCCCGGTGTCGGTCTCGATGCCCTTCATCAGGCTGACCACAGCGGTGCGCTGGTCAAGGTGCGGGGTCCAGGCGGCGAGGTTGGTGCGCAGGGACTGGGCGGGGATGGAGATGACCGCTGCGTCCGCGTGCGCGAGTGCCTGGGCGGGGTCGGTGGTGGCCCGCAGGCTTTCGGGCAGGGGGATGCCGGGGAGGTAGGCGGGGTTCTCGTGGCGGGTGTTGATCGCTTCGGCGATTTCGGGCCGGCGGGCGTGGATGAGCACGTCGTTGCCGGCGTCGGCCAGGACGGCGGCGTACGTGGTGCCCCACGATCCGGCGGACAGCACCGCGAACCTCATGGCAGATCTTCCCTTCTTCGGCGGCTGGAGCCTATCGGCCCTGTGCGGCGGGGCGGCGCAGGGTGAGTGCCAGGGCGCGACGCTCGGAGAGCCGGGGCAGCATCCGTTCGGCCTCGGCAAGCATCCGGCCGGCTTGTGTGTCACCGAGGACGTGGCGCAGTTCGGGTTCGTGGGCTATCCATAACCGGTAGAGGCGGCCCCAGGCGGCGGGTTCTTCGGGGCGCTCGTCGAGGTGCTCCAGCTCGAATCCGGCGTCCCGCACCGGCTGCTCGATCTCGGAGGCGGGGGTGTCCTGGCGTACGGCCCGGGTGATGACGGCCCGGCCGGCCGGCCACAGGACACGGTGCAGTTCGCGTAGGGCTGCTGTGCGGTCGGGGGCGAAGGAGAGGACGTCCACGCAGATGATGCCGTGCACATGCCGGTCGGGGAAGGGCAGGCGTGACAGGGGGGCTGTGTAGAAGGTGGCGCGGCCGGGATGGAGGAGGCGGGCGCGGCGGGCGGCGAGGTGGGTGGCGACGGGTGAGATGTCGATGCCGTACAGCCGGGTCTCCAGGGTGCGGGCGAGCCACAGGCCGACGCCGCCTGCACCGCATCCGGCATCCAGCAGGAGCTGCCCGCGGTGGAGCTCCAGCCGCTTGGCCAGCGTGGTGAGCAGCGTGTGGCTGCAGGAGCTGTAGGTGCTCAGCCCGGCCGGGCGGTCATCGCCCATGGCCTGCCCGTACAGGCGGGAGACCAGCCGGGTCTGGGAGCGGGCCAGGTGGAAGGCGTCGAAGCCTTCCCGCAGGTGCTGTTCGGCCGTCACCGGGCCACCGCCCGGGTGGTCCGGGAGCGGGTGCCGGGGCAGATCACCTTCACCGCGGCGATCAGGGATGCGGCGTCGGCCAGGTCGACCACGAGCGGCTCGTAGCCGGTGACCTTCTCCACCCGCCCCGCCACATCCGCTACCTGCTGGGCGAAGTCGCCGCCCGGCGGAACCACGTCGCGCATCACCGTGCTCCACTCAACCCGCGGGCCGGGCGCGGGCGCAGGCCTGGGTTGCGGGGCCGCGGTGAAGACCTCTTCCTGGGAGGGGAGGTCGTCGCGGGTCCCGGCGATGCAAGTCAGCCGGGACTGCATCGCTTCGGTGAGCGCCCGGGACAGGGCGATGGGCGGGACGGGGTGGCAGCCGGAGCCGGCGAACCAGAGCGGGAAGTCTTCGCCCCATACGAGGGCCAGGCATACCGGCAGGCCATAGGCGTTTTCGACGGCACTGATCTCCACTTCCATGCCCGCCTGGTACAGGGAATCGAGAAGCTGCCGGCAGTAGCGGTCCTCGACGGTGGCGGGGTGGATGAGCCGGCGGCTTTTTGGGCGGCGTGGGTCGTCGTCGGCGAGTACGTCGCGTTCGCTCACCTCGAGCAGGGCGTGCAGAACCGCTTCGGCGTGGGTATTGCCGCAGGCGAGTCCCGTGCTGGTGGTGTGCCACAGGTCCGGCTCCCACAGGCGGCGTGCCGCGCTGCGGTGGATCAGACCTGCAGGCAGGAGAGTGGGTCTGCCGGCCAGGATTCCGGTGCACGCCACCCAGTCGACCTTGACCGTTGCCAGGTCCGGATGGTGCTGGTGGAGCGGTAGGGCGCCCAGCGGGTAGGGCAGGTCGAGATCGGTGGCCGCAGCGGTGCAGGCGATGCGCGGTGGCTGCTCGGCGTGCCACAACTCGATGCTCTCCATCACGGCGGAGATCTTCGCCAGCAGGTCGGTGGCGCCCTTGCCTTGCGTGGCGGTCAGCGTCTGTGCCGCGGGCCTGATCGCCGTCCACACCGGCCACCCCAGGCAGTCGAGGCCGGTCAGCCGGGCGACCCGGGTGATCCCGAAGTCAGCCAGCAGGGGCTGCAGGGTGTTCCAGGTGTCCTGGGGGCTGCGGGCCCGCACGGTGCCGTCCAGGCGCACAACGGCCGCGTTCACCGGGCTACCGCCTCGGACAGGCGGTTCTGGTCCAGCAGGAGCCCGGTCATGAACACCTTCAGCTCATCCAGAGCCCGCTGGGGGGTGGCGTAGCCGCAGGCAGCAGCATGTCCGGCCACAGCATCCGGAGAGGTCTTCCACAGGTGCAGCAGCGTGTGGCGGGCCGCCTCAGTGCTGATCGCCTCGCAGCAGTGCCCCCGTTGGGTGCGGGCGGCTTCGTTGGCCTCGAGGTAGCGGGCGATCGCCGCCCGGTCGGCCGGCGTCTCCCGCATGAGCAGGCAAGACTTGGCGGCCGGATCGTGCAGGTCAGGCTCGGGCCGGAAGATGAGGTGGGCCGGGAGAGCGGCGGCGTTCGGCGCTGCGCGGCGTACGCGGCTCGCCAGAGGCATGGCGTCCTCGGCCGCTGCCGGATGAGGGTGACGGGAAAGGTGCTCAAGCCAGGCCCGCCACACCGTGGGGAAAGCGGGATCGAACAGCCTCTGGTAGGACAGGCGCAGGCCGACCGGCAGCACCCCCTCCTGCGTCGGCGTAGGGGTGAACAAGCAAGCCCATCGCCGGTAGTAGACCGTGTCCCAGCAGCCGGCCGACGCAGCGCAGGGGTGTGGTCGTGCGGACGCGCAGGCCACGGTGACAGCCTCGATGGCATCGGCGCGCTTCACATCGCCGAAGTGCTCATCGGCGGCGAGCCGCGCCATCAGCCACCGCTCGAACGCACAGGCCCCCAGACGCCGGCAGACCGAGCGGACCGCATCGAGGGTGCGCTGAGGATAGTAGAGGGCGCCCCACTCCCCCAGGAGTTCCTCCGCCTGGTGCGCGTCCAGGACTTCGCCGGCGGCCGCGTGCCTCAGGACTTCGCGGAGATTGACCAGTGGCCACGTCAGCCGCCCATATGCGCCGTCAGGATGCTGGCCGACGGCCACTTCGTCATCCCCCGTCACGTCTCCGCTGGCGTAGGAGTGGTAGACCCGTCCGATGCCGGTCATGCCGTAGGGGGCGAGCTCCACGGCCCGCAGCGCCCCGATCGAGGCGGCACCGTGGACGCGGATTCCCCGGGCCATGGCGGCGAGGATCTCTTTGTGGCGCAGCGCGGGCGCCTGGTGGTAGGCGCCGTCGATCAGCACGACGGTGTCGCCCTCGGTGATCGCCGGATCGAAGAGGTCGCCGTGCCGGGCCGGGGGGTGGACCCTCACGCGCGGGCTGCACAGCACCGGTGTACCGCTGGCCAGTGTGGGACCGGTATAGACGTGAATCACTGCATCTCCTTGGCAACGAGCGCGGTGCCGGAACCAGGTCCCGGCACCGCACTCCTCATTGCTCAGACCCGGGTCAGGGGGTCAGGGGCCTTCGTCCTCGACGTCCTCGATCCGCACGATGCTCGACGGCGCGACGATCGAGGCGGCACCGTCAGGCGCCGCCACGACGGGGCCCGCCGACTCCAGGACCTGTTCTGACTTGCACCGCTCCACCAGTTCCTCCTTGTGTGCGGCACGGGCCGGATGCCCGCGCCCGTATGTGTGTTGTGCCTGCGCCTCCTCGTCGGAGGGTGGCAGGGGCGGCGCCAGGATGAGCCGCACGGGCTGCTCCTCCCCCGCGCTGGCGAGCGGCGGCGTGTGCTCCGGGAGTGCCTGCGCGGCGTACCGCATCAGGTGTTGCACGCTCTTGGCCAGCAGGCGCAGCGTGGCCGCGGCATCGCCGCCTGAGCCGGCCAGGCTGCGTGCGTGGCGGATCGTGTTGGCGGCAACGTCCCGCCCGCGGGACGGCGTCATCCGCCGTACCTGGTCCTGTGCGGGACCGGCCAGCAGCGTGATGTGGCCGCGCAGGCGCTCCCGCACAAGCACTGCGGCTTCTCCGGTTGGGGCGTGGGCAGCCAGTGCCATGGCGATCTCGATGTCGCGGGACATGCAGGGCACCGTCGTGGCCTCGTGCCACGGGGTCCTGGTGTCGGTGAGCGTGTGGGCCACAGCTGTCTCCCGGGAGCGGGGGTTTTCGTTGCGCCCAGATAACTCCTTCACGATCGGGTGAGGTCAGGCGAGATTGCGGGCACTTCAGGCAGGGGGACCGGAAAGTTTTGCCAACGTGCCCAGCGCGGCGGGACTACCGTCGCGGTCACGGCCCGCACCTCCGGGGGGAGTCCCATGGACCCAGTGCCCAACCGCCGGCTGGCGGAGCTGATGCGTGAGCTCGACTTCACGCAACGAACGCTGGCCGATGCCGTGAATGACGCTCTGGCCGAAATGTTCGGGCCTAACTGCCCGCGCCGGTGCGGCGACCGGCACGTGCGGTACTGGCTCAGCGGGCAAGTCCGATGGCCCTGGGTTCATTACCTTCTGGCACTGGAACAGATCTTCGGCCGTCCGGCCCAGGCGATGGGATTCGTGCCCCGGGGCAAGGCCAGCGCGACCCTGCCCGCCCCGCCGCGACGGCCACCCGCCGTACCGAAGGAGGTCGAGGTCACGGTGCTGCGCCGCCGGTTCATCACCGCATCCACCACCGCCACCGTCGCGCTCGCTCTGGGCATCGACGACACCCCCGACCACGGCCGCCTGTCGATGAGCGACGTGGACCGCGTGCAACAACAGACCGCCCGGCTCGACGCGCACTTCTTTGCCATCGGCGGCGGCCCGCTCGTCGCCACCGCCACCGCCTTCATCGACCGGCTCAACACCGCCCTGGACAACTGCCGCTACGGCGACCGCGTCGAGCAGGCCCTGCACGGCGCTATCTGCAGCCTGTACGCATCAGCCGGCTGGGCCGCCCACGACTGCGGCGAGACCGACACCGCCGCACAGCTGCACGCCGCCTCCCTGCAGAGCGCGCTGCTGGCCGCCGACCCCTGCGCTGTCGGGCGCGCCTGGTCCAATCTCGCTCTGCAGGCCCGCATCGAAGGCCGCCACCGTGAGGCGCTCCGTCTCACCCGCACCGCCCTCGACCACCGCCAGGTCCGCCACCACCCCCACCTCGCCGCCCTCCTCCATTCCCGCCTCGCCATCAGCCAGGCCACCACCGCCGACCGCACCGGCGCCGCCCGCTCCCTGCTCAACGCGGAGAAGGCCTACGACCGCGTGACCATCCCTCCCCCGTCCTGGCTCGCCTTCCTCAACGAAGCCGAGATCAGCGGGCTCGCCGCCATCGCGCACACCGCGCTGGGCAACTACGCCCAGGCTGAAGCCGCCACCACACAGACCCTGCAGCTGCTGCCCACAGGCATGCGCCGCCAGCGCGCCCTCTACCGCGTGCAGCTCGCCGAACTCCAGCTGACCCAACGCCAACCCGAACAGGCCTCCGCCACCATCGCCGACCTCAACACCGCCAGCCTCGACAGCCGCCGCATCACCACCCGGCTCGCCGCCGTCCAGCGCACCCTCGCCACCGCCTAGGAGGAGCACCACCGTGTCCCTCACCATCCGGCACTACGACCACCACCAGGCCGCCGAGATCCGCCCGCTGCTCCTCGACCTCTACGCCGAGATCTACGCCGACGCCGCGGCGAAGGACCCGTTCGCCACCGTCGAGCGCTTCGCCCAGGGCCTCGACGGCTGGTCCTCCCGGCCCGGCTGGACCTGCACCATCGGCTACGACCATGACCACGACGACCAGGCTGTCGGCTACGCGTACGGCGCCCCCCTGCCCGAAGACGCCCGCTGGTGGGGCGGCCTCATCACCCCCGTAGACCCCGCCATCACCAAGGAGAACGGCCAGCGCACCTACGCACTCAGCGAGCTCATGGTCCGCACACCCTGGCGGAAAACCGGCGCCGCCAAGCAACTGCACGACACCCTGCTCGCCCGCCGGCCCGAAGAACGCGCCACGCTCCTCGTCGACCAGGACCACCCCAAAGTACGGGCGCTGTACGAATCATGGGGCTGGACCGTACTCGGTGACCTGCGCCCGCGCCTGCCGAACGCACCCCTGTTCCACGCCATGCTCCTATCGCTGAGCTGAGCCAGCAGGCGCCGGCGCGGCCCCTACGAAGGAGCTCCACTACTGAGTTTTTCGTTAGTTCGCCACCGGCACCTGGACGCGCCCGGCGACGCCCCACTGGAGGCCCTGCTTCAGGACATCAGCCAAGGAGACATCATGGACCGCCGCAATCTGGTCATGCTCACCGGAGCCGCAGCTACCGCCCCCGCCCTCGCGCTGCTGCTCGGCCCGATGACGCAAGCATCCGCCGCCCCCTCCGGCCAGCCCAGCGAGCGGCTCGTCGGATCGATCGAGCGGGCAGTACGCGACCTCAGGGAGATCGACGACTCCACCGGCAGCGCCAGCGGGGACCTCACGTGGGGCGTTGGTATCTGGCAAAGCGCATCCCGGGTCGTCGCACAGGCCCGCGGCCACGGCCCCCTCACGGACCGGCTCCACACCGCCTACATCGAGCTGAGCGAGCAGGTCGGCTGGATGTGCTTCGACGCCCGTCAGCACCCACAGGCACAGCGCATCTACCACACCGGCATGCGCCTCGCACGCGAGACAAGCACCTCGCTGACCACGCGCCACTCCACAGCCAACCTTGTTGCCTCCGCCGCCTACCAAGCGGCATGGCTGGGCCACCACAACGACGCCGCAGCCCTCCTTGACATCGCCGCACGCACGCCAGACCTTCCCTCCGCCGCAGCAGCGGTGATCGGGGAACGGCGCATCTACGCCGCAGGGCGCCGGCACGACCCCGACGCGGTCCTGCGCCTGCGCGACGAAGCGCTGCTCCACCTCAGCTCCCCCGACGAGCGCACACCCTGGTGGGCAACCTGGCTCACGAACGACTCCCTGGACGCCGCCACCGGGCGGGCCTGGCTCGCCTGCAACCACCCCTCACGGGCCATTCCCTTCCTCAGCCGGCGCGTCGAGACGACCGCGCCCGGCTATCCGCGCGACCGCCTCCACGCCGTGCTCGACCTGGCCGACACCGTCCACAAGTGCGGCCACGACGACCAGGCCCGTGAACTCCTTGACCAGGCCGAAGGACTCATCGGCACCGTCAGCTCCCACCGCATGGCCCACCGGTTCCAAGCCCTGTCATCGACCGTCATACGAGCATGAAAGCCCGGTCCGCCATCCACAGCATTGCGGCGCCCGTGCCGACTCCGGACGCGGACCGAACCGGCGAGTTCACATCCCCAGAGGCTGATGAAGCAGGCTCCCGACACACGCGGGCACAGCGAACCCGGGTAGGCCACATGCCCGTCACCGATCACGCGGCGTTCACGGGCACACAGGCATCAGGGCGTGGCCTGCCCGAGATCAGGAAGCTGCGGCGGGAAGTGGCGCTCCAGGATCTCCACCCAGTGGGGCAGGGTGACGAAGCCGGTGGCGTCGGCTTGCGCCTGGACCAGTTCGGTGAGGGCGCCGACGAAGGGCTGAGCTGCGGAGTCGGGCGGCAGTTCGGCAGCCGCTGCCTTGAGCCGCTCGTGCGCGGCCGGGAACACGCCTCGGGCCCACGACTCCTGCTCCCGAACCCGTCTGCTCCCCTCCTCCATGGCGATCTGCATGATCGCTAGTGCCGGACAGTCGTGCGTGTGCCAGGTCTCACTGACGCCCCCGTCGGTTTTCACGTACGCGACGCGCTTGTTGTCAGGCCCTGGCATGGCAAAACAGTCAGTGCAGTCGACACGTTCGTTCTCCGGCCTACCAGCCATAACGGGCTCCCTCCGAGAGGAAGCAGAGCCTGCCATGCGGCTCACCGCAGTGGCCAGGAAGTTTTCCGTTCTGCGGCCTCAGGACTGTGTGACGGTCTGCAGGGGGACATCCATCCGCTTGCGGCCTCGCTGTAGGCGAACAGCTGCGCGCCGACCGGGCCGTCAATGCCCTCGTCATCTCTGCGGTGCCGCCCTAGTCACAGGTAGCCGGAGTGGGTGGTTGTCGGGCGTGGAGGTCAAGAGACGGTCGCCCGAATTATTTCCACGTACGGGCCCCACGCATGAACACAGGGTCCCTCTGGTCTATGTCCATCAGCAGTGCCCCCTGCGGTCACTGGCCAGCCGGGAGGATCACCGCGGCAGCCAGCACCCCGGCCAAGGCACCGCCGATCAGGAACGGGCCGTAAGGGAGAGCGGACCGCGCACTGGCTTTCCGCAGGGCCATCAGGACCAGGCCGTACATGGCGGCGAGGACCTGTCCGGCGAGAGCACCGAGAACGAGGGCGCCCCACCCGTACCAGCCGAGCACAGCCCCGAGCGCGAGGGACAGCTTGACGTCTCCGAACCCGAGACTGCGGGGGCTGATCAAAAAGAGCGTGAAGTATCCGCCGCCGAGTGCGAGTGCGCCCTCCAGAGCTGTCACCCACGAGCCGGCCGCGGCGGGCAACGACGCGGCGACCCCGAGCAGGAGGACCGTCAGCGCGGCGAGGGGCAGGGTCACCACGTCGGGCAACCTGTGGACCATGGCGTCGACGAAGGCGAGCAATACCAGGGCCGGCGTGATGAGCAGCCAGACAGCCAGCTCAGGCCGCGGCCCGGTCGCATACGCCAACGTCCCGCACACCGCCGCGGTGAGAGGGACGACAGCAAAGGCCGAGGGGCCGAAGCGGCGCCCGTCAGCAGACGGAGCTTGACCGGCCTGCATGCAGTCCGTGCACACCGGGATGCCGATCCAGGCGGGCACTGGATGCCCGGCCGGGCACTGAGCGCGCCACACCTGGTCCGACGGGACGGCCATCTTGTAGACGGCGCGCGGCAGCAGCAGCCCGGCAATGAGGCCGAACACGACGGCGGCGACGGTCACGAGTATGTGCACACGCCGAGCGTACGAGCATGACGCACAGTAATCCGCGCGGTGCAGCCCCGAGGGCGCGGGGGAGCCGGCCGTCAACGTGCGAGGAGACGGCCGGCTTGTGAACGCGCTCGGGTGCGTTCGCCTTCACCGTACGCGTGCCCGGCCCCGCGCTCCCGGGGAACCCGCCGGTCAGCAACTCAGCAACACCGTTGGCGGCAAGGCCCGTATGGAGGGATGCCGCTACGTCTTCCCACCCGTCCGCCGGGAGTGAGCCCTCACTGCCGTCGATCTGTCCTGCGGGACGGGACGGGCTCTGTCGCCGCGGGGGCTGTCGCGCCATGCTGAGGGCATGATCCAGCTGCCGCCCGTACCGGGCCGTATCCGTGACCTGCCGCGCGACGAGCGAGGCTATCCCGTCCCGGCCGAAGTCCCCTGGAAGCAGGGCAAGCCACAACTCGCCAGCCAGGACATGCGCCGCTGCCTCACCCTCTACCTCAACCAGTGCTGCGCCATCTGCGGCCTGCCCGTGGCCCAAGGCGAACTGCTCTACCGGCTCTTCGCCCAGGACGAAGCACGCCTCACCACACGGGACAACGCTTGCAAGCGCTTCGACGGTCCAGGCCACCGAGCATGCATGATCTTCGCAGGCGCGGTCTGTCCGTTCTTCGTCACCGCGAACTCCCGGCGGGGCGAAGGCCATCCAGTCGTTGCCAAGGGGACCCCCCGTGGCGAACGAGCTGCACTCCTAGGCTTTGCCCAGGTGGCGGCCGGGCCCTTGCCGGACGGACGGTTCTTATTCGCCTACCAGGACATCCGCGAGGAGCTCTGGTTCCATAACGGCAACGAACTTGCCGCACTCCTGCCTGCAGAAGACCCGGCACCGACCGGCATCGCCTCCGTGCGCCGGTTCTGGCGTACCGAACCTGAGATCAAACGAGCCTGGCAGCAGACCCAGAAACGGTTCCAGGGCTGACTTCCGAGCCGCTGCTGCCCCAGTCATGGGGCGACGGCGTAGTCAAGCTGGCAGGTGCGTACAAGGCATCCTGCTGAGACCTCAGCCACCGAACGTATGCCCCGCGGGGCCCGCAGGCGAAGAGTGACGGCAAGCGGCCGCCCAGCCGTACGGCCGCCGGGCCGTACGGCGGTCCCCACCACGGTCTCGGCCACGCCTT
Organism: Streptomyces sp. NPDC026377; assembly: GCF_055567715.1. NCBI lineage: Bacteria > Bacillati > Actinomycetota > Actinomycetes > Kitasatosporales > Streptomycetaceae > Streptomyces > Streptomyces sp. NPDC026377. Next base: position 89,535 of record NZ_JBVHPV010000020.1, on the reverse strand, counting down.
CGTGTTGTTGGTCCGTCACGGCTCCAGCCACCCGAGACGCAGCATCGATGATGCTGTCTACGACGGACAGGCTGGTGAGGACCCGCACGCGAAGCGCGCTCAGCCACCGGGCTAGCGGTGTGAGCCCTGCACACGGTCTGCGGTTGCTGCTCTTGTACAAGAGGCGCTCGATGTCCGGGCAGCGGGTGCAGGGTGTGGGCGAGCCGTTTGAGCCCCGGGCGTTGGCCGCTCCTTCGTGCGTCGTATGCGCTACGCTGCCGCCGATGGTGCGGCACGCGCATGCCAGGCCATGTCAGATTCCCGGCCGGAACCGCACCCACGCGCCCCGGCAAGCGGACAAGGGTCTCAGACTCGCGATCTCTCCTTGGACGTGATGACTCCTGCTGCGGCATGGGCGTGGGCATGCTGCGGAAGGACTGTCATGACGAGGGACAAGAAGCGCAAGGCCGCGATCCGCGAGACGCAGGTTCAAACAGGCCGCCGCTACACCCAGGCCGCCCGCCAGATGGCTGACGCGAACGACCAGGAGCCGAAGGACTTCCTGCTCTCCCAGCTGCTGACCGAGTGCGCCACCGTTGCCCCGGCAGACGTCGACTGGGGCTACGACTCCGAACTCGCGCCGGAGGTGTTCCACTCCCGGCTGCTCGACTGTGCCGTGCCCTACGGCACCGTTTTGGAACTCGCGGGCTCACTAGCGCAAGAGGGACGCTCCGCACGTCTCACGCTGGAGTCCATGAGTCCTCTGGAGGAGGCAGTCGTCGTCTGCGGCAACCGCCGCTTCCAGCTCATCCTCACGCAGGACAGGGTCAGGGAGCTGTGCCAGACATCCGCCTGCCGAAACGACCAGCCCGGTTGGGCCTTCCTCCACTGTTCCAGCCACCTCCCGGACTGCAGCGGCGACGCTCTGGTCTTCATGGCCGAGGAATGGGCGTACGGCTTCAAGCCGGATGCCGGCCGTGACGTGGACCGGCTCGAAGGCAGCGCGGAAGCAGACCTCCTCATCAAGGCCGCCACCGCAAACGGCACCTATGAACGCGTCAGTAAGACTCTGCTCAATTCCCTCTTCGTAGCCCCCGATGCGCTCGATGACATGTTCTGGAGCGAGGAGGAGACGCTGGCCATGCAACACGCGATCGAACGGGAGCGTCTTCGCCTGCACAACGTGGCGCGTACCGAAGCATGGCGCCTCAGGAAGGTCTTCGGCGCCTGCATGACCTGCGGCGGCCACCTCAACGCTTACGGCTGGGACCCGGGTGTTCCGCCACGGTTCTGCTCAGCGAACTGCGTTCCGCCTGCCCCCACCTCCTCACCGGAGTCGGCCACGACCGAACACCCGGCTGACCAGTGGCTGGCAGAAGAACCCACCTCGTAAGGCGATGTGGGGCCAAATTATGACGAACTGTCGATGGGTGCTTGTCGGTCACGCCTTCAGTGGGCCCCTCATCGCGAGATCCAACCCATCGTCAATCAGCAGAAGTTGATCGCACGCCGCCCGCCTTGACACCACTGTGCGGTTTCCGCACAGTGGTGTGGTGCTGTGCGGAAACCGCACAGCGGAAGCGGGAGGAGAGAACTATGGCCACTGGTGGCGAGGAACAACGCGCTCTTGCGCTGCGGGTTCTGGACCTGTCCGTAGAGGACTTGCAGGCGATGGATGGCTTCGAGCGCGCGGAGGCGCTGCGGGCGGCGGCTGCGGTCAACGCACGCCTGACGCGCCAGGTGCGGCACCTGACGGTGCTGGCCCGCGATGAGGACCACATGACGTGGGGAACCCTCGCGTCGCTGCTGACGGGCGGACCGCACGCCCGCAGCACTGCCCGCAGCACGTATGAGGCTGGCCTGCGCCAGGTCGGCCGTGTCCCGCAGGAGGAGTCATGACCGAGACCGCCTACACCGCCGACGTCATCGCCGTGGACCCGGAGGGCCGGGTGCTGCTGGTGCAGCGGCGATGGGACCCGTTCGCCGGCGACTGGGCACTGCCCGGCGGCTACGTGGAGCCGGGTGAGGACTCCCGGAAGGCAGCCGTCAGGGAGCTAGCTGAGGAGACGGGGGTGAGGGTGTTCACTGACGAGCTGGTGTTCATTGGCACCTACGACGCACCCGGCCGCGATCCGCGTGGACCGGTCAGCACGGACGCGTACCTCGCGCGGGTGCCCGCCGGCACTGCGGCCGTGGCTGCCGACGACGCGGCGGCCGTGCGGTGGGTGACACCCGCCGAAGCCTTCCGCGACGGCCTGGCGTTCGACCACGCCGACATCCTGCGCGACGCCGACAGCGCGTGCTGAGCACCTCGGCACTGATCGTGGTGGCGAGTGGGCGCCGTGGCGGGGCGGCGCTGCTTCCCGCTACCGTCGCCAGATGACCTTCGATGATGAGTTCGCCACCGGCTTACGGCCGAGTGAGGCACCGACCGGGGTGATCGTCAGCGCGCTGCGCTGGGACATCCTGAACGACTGGGTCCGGTATCTGAACGACGACAAGTTCCCGGACAAGACAGCCGAGACGGCGTACGTCTGGGGATTCATCAACCGGGATTTCGGCGGGGACGCGCTGCGCTGTCTGTGGAGCAAGCACGAGACCAGCTACCCCATGTTCGCTGAGGCGGTGTGGCTGCTGCATCGCGAGTTCAGCGAAGGCGCCGGATCAGACCATCACCCTCTCTTCGCTGACCTGCCAGCCATCCCTGCCGACGTCCTGTTCCGAAAGATCGCGACCGCGTCCGCGGTGGCCTTCCGGAAACTGACCGAGGCCCAGATGCTTGACATCCTCCGCACGGCGCCGCAGGAGTACGCAGCGATGTCATAGAGGCCACCCGAAGCGTCGACGGCCCCCTCCGTAATCGTCTGACGGGCGGGGCCGCCTACGCCTTCCGGTCCTGGTTCGGCCAGATCCGGTTCACCAGCGACGGATGACGCCACAACTCCCGCCGGGACGAGATCAACTTCCTCGTGCGCACTGGTCCAGCGGGCGCGGTCGGCCGCAGGCCGGGTCGGCGGCCGCCGTGGCGGGGCCGGCCTTCCCCGCTGCGGCGCCAGAACGATCAGGGTGCGGACGTTTGCTGTCCCGTGCCGTCGAATCTTGAGCGATTGCCCATCGAAGTTGAATCGACATCGCTCCTGTTCAGGGCGCTGTGTTGCCGGTACCCAGTCCGGGATCGTCGGCCATGGCACGCAACATCGCGGCGGTTTGGGCGTCGGTGAGCACGGCACCGGTGGCCCGGCGGCGGGCGTCATCGGCGAGGCCGAGTTCGGCTTCGAGCGCGAGCATCGCAGCAGGTACATCCGTGGCGGGCGTGCCGCCGGGTCTATGGCCACGGCAGATGAGCGGCTCCGGCAGGTCACCGCAACGAGAGCAGCGCAGGTCGTCGGGGATGGGCTCGGGCATCGGGGCTCGGCCTCCTTAGCCTAAGTCGGTGCATTGTGCTCACGCTGCCCTCCAGGCGCCGTAACCGAACCGACGTTGACGGGAATGCACCCGCACGTGTTCCTCATTTCGACCGCCCAAGCCCTTGACCTGCGGTGATGAGCCTTCGATGACACAACCTCGCGTCCGCCACAGCAGAGACGCCACACCCCACAGCACCTGCGGCACCCCGACTGCTATCGGCTGCGGTGGCGGCTGCCCGGTCAGAGTCTGCCTCTGAAGCGGCCGAACATGTCCGGACAGCTGACATCAAGAACGGTGACCTGTCCAACCTGCGGCTGCCCGCCTACACCACCGCGCCCCCCGCCGCCGGACGACCCAGCCTCCACGTGGCACGCGGCCGGCCTCGGGGCTTCCCCGGGGGCCAGTGTTCGTCGAGTTGGACCAGGAAACCCTCCGGGGCGGCCTCGGAACCGGGGGGCGTGGCACGGGCTCCTTGCTGCTTGTGGCTCGGTCAGTGCCGGATGAAGTCCCGCAGGCGTTCGGCCAGGCGCCAGCGATGGCCGCCAGGATGGTGTGGACGGTGAACGACACCTCCTTCACCCGCCGGCCCTTCGGCCACTTCGATGCCGTCCAACGGGCCTTGTCCACCGTCTTGTCTCCGGCGCTACGGACAGCTCCGATCCCGGAGCGCGGTATCCGTGCTCAGATAATCCGCGCTGCGGTCGCGGCCCTCAGCCAGTGCGGGAACTCGTACAGCAGCTGGTCGTAGAGCGCGTCGTCAGTCAGCGCACGCGGTGTGCGGCCGGCGTGGAAGAACCCCGCGTTGTCCACCACTCGTTTGGTGGGGACCTCAAGGTCGTCAAGTTCGTGCAGAAATGCGAATTCGTTCTTGTCCGGGTCGCCGAATCCGACGAACTGCCAGAACAGCGGCAATCGAGCGGCCTTGCACACGTAGCGCTCTGCTGCCAGGCGACTGGTGGGTCCGCCGTCGGTCTGGAACACCACCAGAGCCGGGACGCTGCTTTCCGAGGCGAGGTAGTGGTCCATCACCGCGTCCATCGCCCAGTGGTAATTGGTGCGGCCCATGTGCCCCAAGCCCTGATGCAGGGCCTCGATCCGACCCTCGTAGTCGGACAGGCTCAGGTCGGCAGTGCCGTCGACGTCTGTCGAGAAGAAGATGGTGGGCACAATGCCGTCGTCGTCCAGGTGGGCTGAGAGGGCGAGCACTCGCTCCGCGAAGTGCTGCATGGTTCCGTCCTTGTAGTACGGCCGCATCGAGCCGGAACGATCCAGTACCAGGTAGACGGCCGCGCGCTGGCCCCCGAGGTCATATTTGTGCAGGCTTACCGCAGCTGATTCGTAGTGCCTCACCAAGTCAGGAGCATCCTCAACCAGCTTCACCAAGCTGATCGCAGAGCCCCGCCCCATGGACTGCCCCGTCAGCATCGTCATCACAGCGCCTTCCGTCCTCGTCGTACAGCTCTGCGTCCCCCGACTCCGCCAGCCCCGGCCGACGCTTGCGAGCAGCCGCCCAGGCCCCCGCGCGGCAGTAGAGGGGAAAGCTTCAGCTGATCTTCCAGGGAGGATCGCAATGGCCGTAACCGGGCTGCTCGGACCCTTCTCCTCCACCTCCGGGCTCAGGAGCCTAACCAGGAGCACGTACTCGCCGTAGGAAAATCCGGACTCCGTGACCTGGCGGTGGTGCCGCCGGGGGGCCGGTAGTTGCGGCGGGAAGCGGCGCTCGGGAATTTCCACCCAACGTGGCAGAGTGACGTAGCCGGTAGTTGGCTAGGGCTTGTATCAGCTCGGTGAGCGCTGATTTCGACCACCGCACCCCTCGACGGATCGACCACGATTCTGCCCGTAGCCTCAGCCGGTAGACCAGGCACGCAGCTGCGCGGCGACTTCCTGGACGCGGGCGCCCCTGCGCTTGACACGCATGACGAGAGCCAGGGCTTCCTCCGGCTCGTAGTTCAGCACGACGCCGTTGGTATTGAGGAACGTCTCGGCAACCAGCCAGGCGAAGAACTCATTCTTCGCCTCCAGCGGCTCGTGCAGCACGATGGTCTCCACCATGGCCGCAGCCTTGAGCCAGTCGCTGGCATACACGTCGCGGTCCATGTAGTGGGCCTGGACCCTGGCGCAGACCGCGTCAAGCACGCCCAGGTCGAGACAGGCCGGGTCGCCCGGGAGGGTCTGCGCGATCTGCAGGAGCTCTTGGGGGGTAAGGAGCCGGGTCACGCGGCGTGACCGTGCCGCGGGAACTCCTGCAGGTCGCGGCTGCCCATGGGGGCGGGGTCGGGCCACGCGGGCGTGACAGGCTCGGGGGCGTGGGTGTCCTGCGTGGCGAAGACCTCGGCGAGCTGCGGGACGCGGTCGCGGGTCCGCCCAAGGGCCTTGAGGAACGGGTCGTTGGCAGCCCTGAGCGCCGCATCGCGGACGAAGTCCTGGGGGGACTTCCCGACGAGCTTGGCGGCCGCCTCGACGCGCGCGTATTCGTCCGGTTCGAAGCGCGGCACCTGGGATCCGTTCTGGTCCATAGGAACGACGGTAGCAGCGGCCCCGGGCCGTGCCGATGGCGATGAGGACAAGAAAAGGAGCGGCAGCGGCCGTCAGCCAGCCGACCTCGCGGCCGGGCCAGGCTCACGGCGGGCTCGAAGGGGGACGCTGCTTGGAGCGTCCCCCTCGACTGCGTGGCACCCGGACGACGGCCCGTGACTGCGGGCGCCTTCGCGAAGCCCCGGACGGCTGCTCAGGCGACGTCATCCTTCCACTGCAGGTCAGAGACCGCTATGACGTCCTTGGTGCACAGGCTCACCAGGCTGGCGGCGGACATGCCACGTCGCTGCGCTCCCTCCCAGACCAAGCGAGGCGAAACGGCACCAGCGATGGTCTGCAGAGTGTCCGCGCAGAACAGGGCCATGATCTGGGCGTCGTCCGAGTGACGAGCGCCGACCTTCCGGGCCGTCGCGAGCGTCCTCTCGTACCGGCTGTCGCTCCCGCCGCCGGATCCCCCCGGCGGTGTGGCCACGGGTTCGCTGGCGGCGGGAGCGGGGTCCGGCTCGTACCAGCGATACAGTCCACCGCGTGCCGCACGGAACACGGTCTCCGAGGGGACTTCGTGTACCCAGTCGGCGCTGGCGGAGGGCGAGCGCTGTGCGGTGCTGGGGATGCCGTAGACGGCGACGGATCCCTTGTGCGATGCGTACCGGCCGGAGTCGCGGACGGCTTCGAGCTCTGCGGGCGTCTGGGACGGCCTCTCGCCGTGGTGGCCGCGGGGGCCTCCGTTGACGATGTCACCGCCAGGGCTGACGAGGTGCCAGGCCGACTCCACGGCGGCGAGAGGCGTGACAGAGGCGCTGATGTCGAGGCTCCCGTCAGCGTCACGGAAGACAGCGACCTTGCGCTGGCGCGTGGCCTCGGGGCCGTCACCGAAGAGCATCTCCACGACGCTCAGCGCCCACCCCTCCAGGCGGGTGACCAGGCCCGGACCGGTGTAGACAAAGACGAGGTTCCCTAGCTGGGCCGGGCGGTGCTCGGAGCTCGTACTGGCATTGGCGGTCATGGTGCCCCCTCGAATGAAAGTGGCTTGCCAGTTTCCAAGGTAGCTGCCGTCGTTGAAAATGGCAAGCCATTTATGGGAGGGTGCTCGCATGGCCGACAACCACCGCGACCCTGCCCTCACGACCCGCCCACCTGCTGCCCTGAAACAGCAGGCCACGGCCGCGCTGAAAGCGAACGACCGTGAGATGCAGGCCTTCATCGTCGCCTGCCTTGCCGCGCTGGTTGCCGACCCGGAGGGTTTCCTGGCCCAACTCGACGGACACTGGCCCCCGGAGAAGCCCCGAGGCCGGCCGCGTAAGACCACCTCGGAGGCCGGCAGCAACGAAGGCCTCGCTCAGACGTAGTCAGCGACAGCACCGTGGAGAGCGGCCTGGCGGACGGCGAACGAACACAGCCGCGGACCGTACAGGTCGAGGGCATCGTCCTGATCCTCTTCCATGAGGGCGATCACCGACGGCCAGGCGTTCCAGTCGGCTCGTGCAGCGGCTCGGTCGGCGTCAGTGCGCGGCCGCGTGGCCGCGGCTTCGGCCTCCCTGCGCTGCTTGTCAGAGATCCAGGTTGCCCAGGCGCTGTTGCTCATCGGTGCTGCCGCCTGGCAACCGTCTTCGGCCTCCCCAGCGAGCTGCTGGTCGTAGGCCGCGATGCCAGCCAGACGCCGGCAGATGAACATGTCCGGGCGCTGCGGCCGCCATCGCGTTCCGGGACATAGCGCGGTCAGCTCGGCGGCGATTTCGTGCGCGTCCAGGCCGCGGTCGGTGAGCGGGCGCAGGACGTACTCCAGCCGCCGCAGCGGCACCGGCTGTGTCCAGGAAACCAGAGCCCGGACCAGTCGGGCGGTTCGCTCGGCACGGCGGACATCGGCTGCGGTGCGGCGGCGGCCGCCGGGGAGAGTGCTCCGGTGGGTGATTGATGTCTTCGGCTGGCTCACGCGCTTGCGCGGGGTGTAGTTACAACCCCCCATTACCTTTAGCTGACCCACTTCTTTAACCCCAGTACGGGAAGGGGTCTCACGCCTCTCGAACCCACGGTTATCCACAGGCGGGTTATCCACAGTCCTGCTCTCAGCAGGAGCGGGGCTGCGCTGGTCGATGATGACGCGGGCTTCGTAGCCGGAGCCGACGACGGTCCGCCCGTGTGCCTGGTCGTAGACGGCCGGGATGACCGCCCCGTACACCGTCGCGGTCCCCGCATACCCACCGAGGCCGCGTGCCCGGCGCGCATTGGCCCGGCTGCCGCGCTCCACCCACACCAGAGCACCCAGCTCCCGCAGATACGCCACGTGGCGGCTGATCGTCGCCCGCGACAAGCCCAGTCGCGCCACCATGGCCTCCAGGCAGTAGCGCACGTGCCCCGAGTCGAAATCCATCCGCTCCGCCAAGTCGCGTGCCACCATCACCGTGGTGTCCGAGGCACGCGGATGCAGACCGGCAGCCACCAGCCACTCCACTGACCGCAGCCACCGTCGCGGCCCCGAACGCCGCGATCGGGTCCGCGCGACCACCTGCTCCCCCGTCGGTACTGCGGGTACGGCGAGCACCTCATCCAGAAGAGGTTCTGGATGAGGTGCTCGCCGTACCCGCAGTACCGACGCCGTCACGCGCTCACACCGCGGGCTCGTACGCGGGCGAGCCCGACTGTGACGTGAAATGTGACCGGGAAGACGCCGCAAAATGCGCCAACCGGGCATGGATGGGCTGACAAAGGGCAGCACGATGCTGCAACATGGACTCTGCTCTCCAGAAGCGTGTGGGAGGGCATGAAAAAGGCGCCTTTGGCGCTGGTTCGCGGGAACCAAGATCGAACTGTTCGGCCGGCGGCAACCGGACGGACAATCCCTTCAGAGGGCCGGCAAGCCCTCTGGTGGCAGATGGGGCGTCAGCCCAGGTGCGGCTAACACCTGCGAAGCTGAACGCCCTGGCGGCTAAGCCGCCCTCTCTTTACGTCATCTCGACCCCCGCCAGGGGAGAGATGTACCCGCGCCCGGAACGGCGCGGAAGCATGGGAAAGGCACCCGGAGTCCGGAGCGACGCGCAGGTCATCGCTACGACGGAGGCGGGTGCCTTGTTCGTCTGGCAGAGGGTACGGGTACCCTGACGCATGTCGAGACCGTCCTCATGCAGGTCTGCGGCCGTGCCCCGGAGTGCAGCCTCGCGGGGCTCAACCATGTCTGTGTCCGTATTGATCTTATTCAGGGACACAGTACCCCCCTCGCAGAGCGTAACGACACCCCGCCACCTCCCGTGTCGGCCCGCACGAAGGCTTCCTGACGCCCCGCCAGCCCCAAGCTCTCTGCCTCCCAGCCCTTGGAGAAGGCGCTGCCCCCGGGCGGGCATGATTAGCACCATGCACTCGACGCCGACCGCTCCACTCGACCTCGACGTGGCGACCTTCGCAAGCCCGGCGCAGCAACGCCGGTTCGCCGCGGCGATGGAGCGCATCGCCGCAACCCGAGCCCCCGGCACCCCGGTTCGCGTCTACGTCAGCGCGGCACCGCGCGCGAGGAACAACCCCAAGTGGGACAATTGGCTCATGCAGATCGCAGAGCAACTGCCCGACGGCGTCGACCTCCTCGACTACCGCAGCACCTTCACGGACGACAGCCCGTACGACTGGGACAAACTGGTCGGCAGCCTCGACGGCCTCGTCATCGTGGGCAAGCAGAAACGGGCCGGCAGCCGGGTGAACCTGCTCGGCCCCATCGCCCGCCTCGAACTGCGCTCCCTCATCGCCCGCAAGCCCGTCTTGCTCTACGGGCACAATCTCGGGCTCATCCCGGTCATCGACTGTAAGAACCAGGTCCTCGCCCCCGACCATGCCCCCCGGCTGAAGCTCATCGCGCCGAAGAGGTGGAAGCGAGAGGCAGGAACGCTCCAGGCCGCTCTCGAAGCACTGAAACCGCGGACCGCAGAGCAGACGCCTGCCTTGCACGGCGCCGGGCCGAATCACCTGGTCACGCCGTTCGTCGCTCCACAGGGGCAACGCGACGCGGGACGACCGGGTGGATAATGCCCTGTATCGGCTACCGCTGAGATACCTGGAAGAGGTGCCGCAGGGCATCATGGCGGCGAGCCCTTCCCGGCCGGAGACGCGATGGCGTAGTAGTGGGCAAGCACTGCCTCCGCGCCGGATCCCTGGGCTGTCACGATGCGCTGGAATCGTGCTGACCGCAGGTCGCCAGCGATTCGGATTCGTTGATGCTGTTTCGCGGGCGGACAGTAGCCGTCGTCGTCCAGGGCGAGGCCTTGCGGTGCGGCAGGCTTGCTACCGAAGTTGCCCAGCACTGTTGTCGCCGCGTACGTCTGTTGCACTCCATGCCGGTCTGTGACCTCCAGCGTCCACCCGGGTCCGTTGGATGACCGGGCGAGTGCGACGTGGGAGACCGGCAGAAGGCGTATGCGTGCGTCCTCCACGATCTCCTCGATCTTGTAATCGTCCGCTGGCGGGTAGAGGACCTGCAGCGTCGTTGCTGTTTCGGGGTGAGCGCGCAGCCAGGTCCCCAGTGGCCGGTCACCGCCCAGTACGTACGTCCGCTCGGTGCAGGCGCTCGGATCGGTACGCCACAGAGGGGGCGCGGTGTAAGGGGCTGGAGCGGCCACCCAGTCCACATCAGACGGCGCCAGCGCGGCCACGCCGGTGGCGATGATGATGGTTGCGGCACTGAGCACGCGTCCGTCGTCCAGGACAAGGTCGGCTCGATCATCGTAGCCACGGGTGGCCACGGCATGGGCCTCGACCACGGTGCACCGGCCAGCCGTCTGCAGCCGTACGAGGTCTGCCTCCAGAGCTTCGGCCAGCTGAGGTCCCGTTGTCCAACTCCCCGGGACGTTCTCGAGTGCACCGATGGCGTGCAGTTTTCCGCCCACTGCGCCTGCGTTCACCACCGTTGTCCGCAAGTGGAGGCTAGCCGCCATGACTGCTGCTGCCACTCCAGCCGGGCCAGCTCCGACCACGAGCAGGTCCGCGTCGCACATAGTGGGGTTCATGTGCAAGCTCCCTGGCCCCGGCGGACGTTCGAGAGGATCCCCTCGCTGCTCACGAGATGGTTGGGGCTGATATTCCGGGCGGCCAACAGCAGCGCGGCGTCGTGGTACTGGACACCGCCGGTGGAGGCGCAGGCATCGGTGACGATCCACGGTCGGTAGCCGCGCTGGTAGGCGGCTATTGCAGAGTCGTACACGCAGGCGTCCGTGTCCATGCCGCACAGCACCAGGTCCGTCCAGCCGGCGGCTCGGATGAGCTCTGCGCCCTGCGGGTTGAAGATGGAGGACTGCGTCTTGTCGATGAGTGTGGCCGCTTCGTCAACGAAGGGGTCGAGGCTGGCGACGAGTACCTGTTCCTCGGGAGTGCGCAGCCGCGTCCAGCCGGTGATTGTCTCGTAGGGCGAGCCTTCTTCGTTTCGGAAGCGGGTGAAGACCACGGGGCTGGTGGTCGTCCGCCAGCCTTCCAGCAAGCGCACGATGGCGGGCAGTGCGCCGCGGCTATGTCTGTTGATGAAGCCTTGCTGCACGTCGATGACGATCAACGCTGTTGAGCGAGGGTCCACCCAGTCCGCCTTTCCCACGGCCGTTACGGATTGCTGTCTCGGAGTGCTTCCTGAGCGGCACGCAGCCGGTCAGGAAGCTCGCTGGTTGCCAGGATGGCCTCGCGCATCGCTCGGTGTTGTGCCGTCTCCGTCGGACGAGCGGTGGTGAGCCGGAAGAAGGCGCTGCGCAGGAAACGCCAGTTGTAAGCCGTCGGCATCACAGGATCCTGGCCATCCTCGATCATGTGGAGCACATGAGACGAGAGCGCCCAAAGTGCCTGGACATCCAGTTCCAGGGCGACGATGTGGCTCATGGTCAGGGCACGCTCTTCCGGCCGGGGGTGGTACGCCACCCCGGACCAGCCAGCTACACCTCGAGACACTCCACCGCCGAATCCCACGGCCTCGGGGTGAGTCCAGCCGTCGCGGAAGCGAGCCCCCTCTATGCCGGCCCCGAGCGGAAGCACGTTTGTCGGGTCCTGACGGTTGACGAGCACAGAGGGAGTGGTCAGGAGATGGAGGGCCGTATCGAGACCCGGGCCTTTCCAGGAGTTGTCCCCGAGTTCGTAGGCCGATAACACGTATTGCGGAACCGGAGGCTGTTCCGCGCCCCCTCCCCCGCACCCCTCTTGCTCCAGGAGGCTGCAGATTCGCTCGCTCACCCAGGCCGGCTCCTTGAGGTACGTGCGGTAGCGCCATACCGCCAGCTCAGTCAGCGATTCGACATGCTGGCGCTCCTCCACGTGCACCACCGCGACACCGCAGGCATAGAAGTGGATCGTCGACGCCTGTGCGGTGCGGTGACCGGCCGGGACTACTCGGTGTTCGAGCCCACCCGGGCCAGCGACACGGGGAGAGCCAGCGAGGTACAGGGGGAGGCTGCGCTCACCTACGTACACCGGCAAAAACTTATGAGAGATGACGGTACAGGGAGCCGGACGCGCCGCCGCATCGATCGCAGGCACGGCTGGACTGCCCTGGAGAGCAGCCAGGCGAGAGGCAAATGCCTCCTGCTCCTCCGGAGCGCACTGGCTCAGCGCCGTGTCCAAGATCTGCGCCATTTGTGGGCGACAGACCCTGGCGCTGTTCTCCTGCCACTGCGAGACCGTCCGAGGGCTGATGCCAAGACGCTCAGCGAACTCGCGTACCGAGGCACGCATCACCTTCCGCAGCAACAGCGCCTCCTCACCCGTCCACTGCTCGACGGCGATCACTACACACCCCTTTCGCGGTCACCCACCAGGCCGCAAGAGTTCTAGTGCCACGCTGAGTCCACACCACTTCCACATGGGGACATCTCACACAACGCCCGAACCGCTGAAGCTGGTTGACGACACTGCCAGCCATTCAACGATCGGTCGCGACCTCCCATGCACTCACGCGTCAAACGCGTAGTCGAGAACGTACGAAGCCGAATCAAGAGTCATTTCGTTGACTTCGACGGGACGCAGCTCTGCGTCGAACGCTGTCCGACACAGCTTGATGACTGGGCGCTCCAGGGGCATCGAGAGGGCTTCAGCCTCTTCAGCCAAGGGCAGTCGACAGCGGATCTCCTCACGAAAGTGAGCGGGCGCATAGCCGAGCTCGGTAAGCCGCGCATACGTCCCGCCGCTCCCTGTGTCTATACGCGTGATCGCTGTTCCCTCGACGAGCGCGAGCGGGAGGTACGAAGTAGCGATCATCACCGGCCGCTCGTCCACCACGAAGCGCCGGGATCGAGCACACACCGCCTGGCCGTCCTCCAGGTCAAGAATCCTGGCGATAGGCGGGGGCGCAGCCATGGTCTCGACTCGGACATCGATCGTCACGGGCCGCTCTTCATCAGCAGACCAGATGGATTCGCCCGCACCCCACCGCTCCCGCGCGAGCCGCTCAATGCCATGGCGCCGAATCGGGCGGAACTCGACAACGCGGGCGCCAGCACCCTTCTTCGTCTCGACAAGCCCCTCAATCCTGAGAATCTTGAGTGCCTGGCGGGCAGTCAGGACGGCGACTCCGTACCGAACGGCCAGCGCGCTCTCACCCGGCAGCCGATCTCCGGGACTGTACTCGCCAGATTCGATCGCGGCTTTCAGATCATCCGCGATCCGCTGGTACTTCGGCCTCTTCGGGCCTGTCTCGCTCGGCATGCGCCTCCCTACCTCGCTAACGATCCTAAGTCTGATCGCGCGCGAGTCACCGGCAGGGCGGCGCAGGTCGTACGCAGTAGAGGTACGAAGCATGACGTTAGGGTAGCTCGTTAACGAGGTTCTTGACAACGTTAACGAGAAGGGCTGTACTCGTTAACGAGCCTCTATGAGGTTCAACCAGCACGTCGTCCGTCCTCCTGGCGGCCGGGGTCGTCGGGCATCCACTGCCGACAACGAGAGCTCCATCAACTCCCCCGGGCCTAACCCGCACGACATGTCTGTGTGCACGTCGCAGCGCACTGCGCTGTCCGTCCTGTGGGACGCCGGCCTTTTGCCGTGCGGCCTGCGGGGCGGAGAGCACAGCGAGCCCACGTCACCCTCCCCGTGAGGAGTTCCCCATGTCTGCTCCACTCCCGGATGGAACCGCCCGTCCTCGCAGGACCCGTACCCGCTCCCGCCGCGTCTCCGCCCTCCCGGTGCTCGTTGTCTCGTCACTGAGGGCCCATCAGTACGATCTGCACCCCGACTGCATGTCGCTGATCTGCCCCGACTGCAAAACGTGGGTCCCGATCGCCCGCTTCCAGCACAGGAGGCACCGCTTAGTCCCCCACGACACTGGCGTCACCCGACGGGACAAAGCGGCGCGCTGTAGGGGCAGCAACCGCCTGGTCAGCATCGACATCGGCTTCGACACTTGGAGCAGGATGTCGGGCGAGACGGCCTCGACGGTCGCCTCCCGTCGGCCGACGAAAGTGGTGCCCAAGCCCAAGCCGAGCCCGGCGCCGGCCCCGAGTCAGCTCAAGCCCGTTCCGCTCAGCGCGGAGCAGGTTCGCCGAGTGTTCCGTCATCACCAGCAGCGGTGTCTGGCTTGCACGGACGAATTCCTGGACGGGGTTCGGGCGGTGCGGCTGTGTCCCGACGGTAAGAGGCTGGCTGATGCGTATCTCCGTCTGTTGCGCCAGGAGCCGAAGCGGCAGATGCGGCGTGATGCTTGGGCGCGGGAGCGTCGGCGGTTCGACCGTCAGTACACCGCACCGGCGAAGCGTGTGGCCGAGTGGGCCACCGTACTTCCGGCAGTCCGGGACACCGACACCCGTCGCGCGGACGTGCCCGCCACGCCTGCCCCGTCCGAGGCCCCGAGCGTGCCGACACGGTCGCCCGACATCGAGGTGCACGACCGGCGCTAGGCCGAACTGGTCCAGCAGTACGCCGCCCGGGGGTCATGACTGCCTGACCTGCACGCCATCACGAACGACCACGGCCCTGGCCACCCGGTGAAGAGCCGGGTGGCCAGGGCCGTGGCTGCTCGTACGAACAGCCTGAACAGCAGGACAGCCCCGGCGACTTGGACCCCCGGGGCTGTCTTCTAGGACCCGTATGGAGGACCTATGGGCTACAGCATGACACGGACCGACGGCGACTCCGACCCGGATATGGACGAGGCTCTGCGCCGCGTCCGGCAGGCGAGGTGAGCGCCGTGGACTGGCGGCACCGCGCGGTCTGCCGCGAAGAGGACCCCGAGCTGTTCTTCCCCATCGGCACCACCGGCCCGGTGCTCCTGCAGATCGAGGAGGCCAAGGCGGTCTGCCGCCGCTGCCCGGTCACGGAGAAGTGCCTGCAGTGGGCCCTGGAGACCGGGCAGGACCAGGGCGTGTGGGGCGGGCTGTCGGAGGGGGAGCGGCGCGCGCTCAGGCGCCGTTCCGCCCGCAACCGGGCGCGAAGGGCGGGGACGGCATGACGGACGCCGACCAGAAGCGCCTGGAGGCGGAGCTGCGCCGGGTCAACGAGCAGTCGGAGAAAAGCCTGCCGCTCAAGGGCGGTGGCGGCTGTGGCTGACGATCTGTACGCCCGGTACATGAAGGCCGCGGCCGACAGCCGGGTGCACGAGGCGAACTGCCCCAAGTGCTCGCCGTACGCGCCATGCGATACCGGCAAGCGTCTCCGCGGGGCCCTTGCCAAGCTCCAGAACGCCTACCTCATCCAGCAGAAGAAGGAGAGGCGGGGCTGACGCGCGCTGGACGGGACGCATAGCCAGCGGTTCCCCTCAAAAAACGCTCCTCGACCAGGCCGGTCGCCCGCACGACGGGCGGCCGGCCTTTCGCACGCCTCCAGCCCGGGAACACCTCGGGCTCGCCTCCCCCGCTAGGAGAGCTCATGCGCACCAGCACCCCGCTCGACACCGCTACGTCCGCCCGTAGCTCCCGGCTCCCGGCTTCGTTGTGCAGGCACACTCCGAGGTGCCCGTCCGCCGATAGCCCGGACGGTGCGGCCGCCCGGGTCACCGCCAGTCACCCGGAGCAGGGCTGGAGCCTGCTGTGTAACGGGCTCCTTCTCTTCGAAGACACCGGTGAGCTGCTGCCCGACGGCCGGATCGTCACGCCGCACCGGCCCACCGACGTCCCTGAACTGATCGAGGCCTGAGGTGCTCTGGCGGCGCAATGTCCCCACCACGCCCCCGCCCGCGCGCTCCACGGCCCCGTCTCCCCCGTTGGGAGGCCGGCCTCGTGCCGCCGGGTCCGCGACCATCCCGACAACGCCCACGACCGACTCACCCACCCGAAGGGAGCACCACTCATGAGCATCACGATCCGGAACACGTACGGCACACCGCACAACGTCAGCGAGGGGAACCCGACCCACGTCACGAGCTGTGACCGCTACCGGCTTCCGCTCGTCGGCACCATCGCCCCCGGGAGTCCGGGATATGAGGACATGGTCGCGTGGCTTGAGGACGAGGGCCACGACACCCGCCCCGAGGGATACGGGCTGATCTTCCTTGAGTCCGAGGAATTCAGCGCCACCTACTTCGGGTCGATCGAGCAGATTGAGCAGTACAGGCGGGAGAACGTCGACGGCACGGCGACCTTCGATGCCACTCAGGGGGTCATGTACGCGCAGTGGCCCCACGGCAAGGGATGGGATGACTTCATCCCGCGCGTCTTCTGGAACGCTGCCGCGCGCGGAGCGATCGCGGACGGCATCGGCCTCGTCACGGCCTTCGAGCACCCGGTCACCCCGGGCGCCGAGGTCATCGTGTACGAGTTCGAGGGCAGGTGGCTTCCCGAGAGGCCCCCAGTCAACATGATCACGTACCACTGCACCGCCTGCCATCAGGACACGTTCCACGACAGCGGGAAGGTCCACGAGAACAACGGCCCGCAGGACCGCAGGTGGACGGCCCGGCAGGCGCGGCAGCACATCGTCAGCGCCGCCAGGCACGGCGTGACCCGCGACGGAGACTCGGAGTGCCGGCCTTTCGACCCGGCGATGTTGAAGGCCGTGAACGCCGTCGCGCGGCAGAACCTCGGCCTGGCGCACAGTCCCCTGCCCGACGACGACGCCGCCTACTGTGCGACCAAGGGTCCCTGCTCGATCATCCGCGAGCTCCGCGCTGGTGTCCGCCCGCCCGTCTACCGCGCCTGAAGCCCCACGACCAGCGCACTCCCTGGATTGCCTGCCGCCCCCGCCAACCAACTGCGGGGACGGCGGGGAGCAGCAGGGATTTTCCCCGATCCAGTGCTCCGCGGCCGGGCCCGGTAGGACCTTCCCCCCGCCCCGGGCCCGGCTCCTTGTCCCCCGATTGCCTTCAGGAGTGAAGAACCATGACACCGACACCCACATCCATGTCCCCTCCCCCGGAAGCGAAGCTGACCCGGGGCCAGCGCATCATCCTCAGTGCCGCCGCCGTACCGATGGTCGTCTTCGCAGGCCTGGGCTCCTGGGGCACCTACAGCAACATCACCGGCGTCTTCCACCGCTCGGCCACCGCGTGGGGCGTGGTCGCCGCCGGTGAGGGCGCCACGCTCTCCCTGGCGCTCGTCTACGTCGGGCTGACCCTGCTGGGCCAGTCTTCGCCGGCCGCCGTCCGGGTCGGGCTGTGGCTGCTGCCCGCAGCGGCCTCTGGCACCGGCGCCGCCGTCGCGCAGACCGCCACCGAGGCGATCGTCTTCGCCGTCACACCGCTGGCCATGTGCTCCTCCGCGGAGGGCATGGGCCTGCTGGCCCGCCGCATCGTCATCCGGGTCACCGGCGTCGACATGGAGGCCCAGCGCCGGAACGCGAAGACGATGCAGCAGCTCGCGTACCACCGGGCCCGCGCCGCGAACCACCCCGACGAGAAGACGCGCAAGGCGTCGGAGCTGAAGTCGTGGGATCTGGCCAAGAAGGTCGGCACGGGTGACGCGACGCTCGGCGCGGGCCTCGTGACGGTTCAGCGGGACCGGATGACGGAAGGCGCGAATGACGCGCTGGCCGGCATGTTCGACCTGACATCCGTCACGCCCGCGCTGACCTCGTCCGTCACGCCCGCACTGCCCGTCCCGCCCGGGCGTGACGGTTCCGGCGCAGGCTCAGTCACGGACCACCCGGTCCGTCACACCGACGGCACGCACCCCGTGACGAACAAGCCGCCCCGTGACACCGCCGCCCCGGACGGTCTGGAGGGTGTGACGCAGACAGGCACGCAGGTCAGTGGAGACATGACCGTGCGGCCGTCACAGTCCACGGAATCCGTCACGGACACCGTGACGCGCACCGTCACGGGCGCGGTCCCGCACGGTGTGACGGAAACCGTCGCGGCCGAGGCCTCCGTCACGCCGGGTTCCGTCACGGTCGCGAGGCCGTCACAGGAGCCGTCGCACTCCGTCACGCTCGAAGAGGTCGCGGCCGTCGCGGGCGCGCCCACCCCCGTGACGGGCGAGCGGCTGACCGAAGCGCAGCTTGAGGTCGTTCTGCGGCACCTGCGCTACTCAGACGACCCGCCTCTTTCCTACCGCCAGGCCGTCACCGCCTTCCGCGAAGCCGGCTTCGTTGGCGGCGAGGAGCGGGTCCGCCGCGTCTGGGGCCACCTGATGTCGCACGAGGAGTCCGAGGCGCGCGAGAAGACCGACGCCTGAGCAGCGTCCGGCACCACCAGTGAAAGCCAACTTGCCCCGGCGGGTTGGCTTTTGCTGCGGCTGCCGGAAGCAGTCGAAATAGGTGCAAAAGCACTCCGGTGAGTGAGCTGGTGAGTGACCCGGCGAGCGGAACGTTCGCAGACCCGGCAAGCAGACCCGGCGAGCAGACCCGGCGCGTTCTGCACCCCCGTCTGACCCCCGAAACGAACGGAGGAAACCAGGCCCGATGGGGGGATCCGCGTACTGGACAAAACAGATCAAAAGGGCGGACGCGCAATCCCCCAAGGAGGGTGCGATCAAGCGACTGGACCGGCTGCACGGCGTACTGCGCCGACTCGATCCGGTGGTCGCCGACCGCGCCTGGCGCGACGTCGGCAGCCTCCTCCAGCAGACCACCGACCGTTACTCGGTACGCGGATCCGCGTACTGGACGAAGGAGATCAGAGAGGCGGACAGGAGGTCCGCCAAGGAGGGTGCGATCAAGCGACTGGACCGGCTGCGCGGCGTGCTGCGCGACCCCGATCCGGTGATCGCCAACCGCGCCTGGCGCGAGGTCCGCGACGCCCTCCAGCGGATCACCGACCGCTACTCGCGGTGATCGTTCACTCATTCATTCACCCCGGGGGGAGATGAACGCGACCGGTCCCTACACGCGTACGTACGCGCACGAGGGCCGCGTTCACTCCCCCCAGTTGCACTCCGTGAGGGGAACGCGATGGAAGTTCTGCTTCTCGCGGCGTGCGCGTGGCTCGTCCACACGCATGGCGCGCAGAGCGAGCAGGCAAAGCTGGGGCTATCCCCGGCGCAGCGAGACATCCTTCGGGAGAAGACCCGGCACGAGAAGTCCGTGCAGAAGATCGCCGACAAGCACCGCGTCGCTCCGCCGGTTGAACGCGAGTCCGGTGGCTCGCCGTGGAACGAGTCGCCGGCCTCGGAACGCGACCCGGTGCTCACCCTCCCGGAGGCGTTCCGGTCGGGCTACCGCGGCCACACCCGCATCGAGCGCGTGGCCACCCCGGTGGGGCGCCGCGCCGGCCTGTGGACCGCGCAGGGCGTCGCCTGGGCCCAGGACACCGGAAAGGGCGCGCTGCGCGAGTACCGCAAACGCCGCCGTGCCAAGGGCGACCCGGACTCCCCCCCGGTGCTCGTTCCGCTGCCTCCGCGTGACGCGCCGGCGGTGCCGCCGATCCCGGCGAACCCGCCGACGGCCGGAACCGGCAACGGCAAGGGCGACGGGGTGACCCTGGCGAGGCCGGACCCGCCGTCGGAGCCCGAAGCGGGCGAGAAGCCCCCTGAGGGGGCCTCTGAGCCGCCAACGGACACCGAGGGGGACCCGTGGGTCCCGACGGCCCCAACGGCCCCTGAGTGGGGCGCAGATGGGCCCGTACCGGTGCCCGGCCCCCGCGGCTCGGAGGAGACGGACCCGGCAACCGGCGAGGCGCCGCCACGGACGCCGCCGGGACTCAAGCCCATCTATGTCCCGCTCGAAGACGACTCGGAGAAGGCCCAGGAAGCCGTGACGGAACCCGTCACGGCAGAGGGGACGCCCGTGACGGAATTCGTCACGGACCCCGCGACGCCCGTGACGGATCCCGACCCGGCCGTCGCGCCTGCCGTAACGGATCCCGGAGCGGCCAAGACCGAATCGATGAACACCAAGGAACCGGCCCCAGTCAAAGGAGGAGTTGGGCGTATGGCAGCAGAGGTGTCGTACGAGTCCGTTGAAGAGGAGAGCGACGAGCTCTCCCTGATGTGCGAGGACGACCTGGTCGTGTACGAGCGCATCGGCAAGCGCTGCCAGCGGGAGATCTCCCGCGGCGACGCCCTGCTCGTGGCCATGGAGCGTGTCGGCTTCGGACCGAAGGTCATGGGCTGGGTCACCCGCGGCAAGGAGCAGTACGGGGTGATCGGCAGTCAGCTCGACGAGCTGAAGTCGAACACGAGAGCCCAGGGAGAGGGCGTGGTGAAGGCCAAGGCCCTCTTGGTGGCCGGCCAGGGCCTCTACGCGGGCATCGCCAAGGACATGGAGTCCGTGGCCGAGCGGGAGGTCTACATCTCCGACGCGGTCGACGCCGAGGACACCTCCGCGCACACCGAGGTCTACGAGACGAGGGGAGCCTGACCATGAGCGAAGCCAAAGGTGGTCTCGGCGCGATCGTCACCTACGCCGCCGTCCTCGCAAGGGCCGCGGCGTACGGCATCCGCGCAGCCAACACCAAACGGGCCGTCGAACGGCTCAAGTCCCGCTTCGATGACCGTGGCGCCTCAGCGAGGTACCTGTCCGACGCGATGACGGTCCTGGAAGTCGACGCGCCGACCACCACCGCGTACATGGAGGTCGCGACGCTGACGGAAGCCATGTCGGCGAACGTCGGCACGATCGTCTCGGCGGCCGACACGCTGTCCGCCGTGGCGCAGGGCCTGGCCGATGAGACGACGGCCCAACACGGCCGGATGACGGACGCCAACCGCACCCACCACGTGCCGATGGCCAACCGGCGCTTCATCAAGCCCGAGCAGTAGGCGCCAGACACGTACACCACCAAGGGCGGGGGCCGCACCTGCGGCCCCCGCCCTTGGTGGCATCCCGGAATCGGAGGAAGCCGGATGGCAGCGACCACGGAAGCGACGAAGGAAGAAGAAGACACTCCGCAGGAGCTAACCGGGCTGCGCGCCCGGGCGGCCCAGATGCAAAACCCCGGCCTGTACGTAGGGTCCGGTCTCAGCATCACCTCGAGCCTGCTGTCTGGCGACCCGCTCCTGTTCACCACGATCGGCGCAACTGGCCTCGCGGCCGGCTGGGCCGCTCTGGCCATGAACCCCGGCCCGTGGCGCTGGCTGCCCGGGCACGGCGAGCCGTGGGAGTGGATGGCCCGCAGCAGCCGGCGCGGCTACCGGCGCAAGGTCCGCCGGATGCGCCGCCGCCTGGCCCACGACGACGGTTACAGCCCGTCCTTGGGCAGCGACGGCATGCTCGTGCCGACCATCGGCATCGCCGACACCTGGCTCCAGCGGGACGACCGCGCCGCTCTCGTACGCGCGGCGAAGGCCGAGGCCTACCGCAACCGCTGCGCCAGGCTTCGCCGGATGTGGGCCAAGGCCCTGCCCGACTGGGAGCGCGACTGGTGGCGCCGGTACACGCCCGCCGAGATGGCGCTGCGTGCCGGGCCTCTGGCGGCGATCCCCGCAAGCGGCTTCATAGACCTGCCCTGGTGGGCCCACATCGTCGCTGCATCCCTCGGGTCCGTGTGGGGATCGTGGGTGTGGGCCCGTCCCGACCTCGGGGTCTCTCCGGCCGGGCACCCGGAGGGAGCGGGCTGGTACCTGGCGCGGTGGGATGAGTGGATCGCGTGCGAGCGCGGCCCGCTGCCCGATTCCAAGCTCGTGGACATCCACCTGGACGATGACAAGCTAACCGCGATCATCGTGTCCACCACCGCCAGGCCCGCGCTGGCCGTTGGGCAGGACGAGATCTCGATCGCGTTCGACGTGCCGCCCCGGGCGGTCAACGTCTACCGCCCCGAGGACATGTCCGCCAGCCGCGCCAAGCTCACCGTCCGGCTGCGGACCGCCGCGGCCGCCGACCTGGACATGGACGACCTGCCTGCGGTGTGGCAGGAGTTCGGCCCGTACATGGGCAGCGAACTGTACGACGTGCGGGATACGGAATACGGCCGCCAGTTCAAGATCCTGATGCCGCGGCGGGGCTCCTCGGTCGCCGAGGTACAGCCGCGCAGCATCGCCCAGGCCCTGGACATGCCCGGCGAGGACGCCGTCGCCCGGTTGCACCTGCGCGTGATTGACGCCCGCAGGATCGAAGTCAACGAGATGAGCACCAACCCGCTGCAGGAGGGTGTGGCACTCGACCTGCGCGCGCTGAGCATGGACGCGCAGGGCTACGTCACGGTCGGCAAGGACATCTACGGCCGTCCGGCGAAGTGGCGGCTGCTGAAGTTCGACCCGATCCGCCGCGGCCTGTCCGGGCGGCCGTCCGCGTCGGCGGTGCACTCGTTCGGCTCCGGCACCACCGGCGCCGGCAAGACCTCCCTGGAAGAAAGCCTTCAGGTCGCCCAGCGAGTCAACGGCTTCATCTCCTGGCTGGCCGACGGCAAGGGCGGCGCCGGGTACGCATCCTGGTTCGGCGATCTCGACTGGCTGGTCAAGTCGCCGGTCGGGGCCATGCTCATGGGCCAGTCCGCCACCCGCGTCAGCGAGTACCGCTACAGCGAACAGATGAAAATGCAGTGGCTGGACGCGGAAGGGTTCATCGAGCAGGGCCGGTCGTTCTTCGTGCCCGCCGAGCCCTTCGCACCAATGGTCGTCACCTGGGACGAGTTCAACGAGATGGTCCTCAAAGACCCTCACGCGTTCCACGTCAAGCCACTGACCCGGGCGATGTCCAGCGTGGGCCGCCTCTCCAGGGCGGCCGGCCTGTCCGCACGGGCCTGGGTCCAGATCCCGAACCTGGACTCCATCGGATCCGACGCCAGCGCGAACGCCATTCGCGACATGCTCCAGTCCGGGAACATCAGCCTTTTCCGCACCGCGCGCGCCGACGTCGACGTCATGTCGCTCGGCTCCCGCACCCCGGAATTCCGTCTGGAGCCCCTTCCCGAGCGGTTCCCCGACGGGTCCGAGACAGGCGGCCTGTTCTACCTCGCCGACGGAAAAGCCCAGTACACCCAGTCCCGTGCCATGTTCCACACCAACCCGGCCCGCGTCGCCCGCGGGTTTCCCATGGCGACCCTCTCCGACCCGGAGGCCGAAGCCGCCGGCGCTGCGTACCTGCGCCGGGAGGAATACCGCCACCTGGACGCCGCCGAGGAGGAAGCCTTCCTCCTCGACCTGATCAAGCAGGAGCAGTCCAAGAACAGCCCGCACGCCACGGTCATCGACATCAAGCCCGCGCCGGCCGCCGCGGATGAGGACGGCGAAGACGAGGACCTGGACGAACTCGTGCCGCTCACCCGCACCCAGAAGGTGTGGCACGCGGTCGACGGCGGTGCCCGGCGCAACAAACAGATCGCCGAGGTCACCGAACTCCAGCCGTCGAATGTCGCGAACGCCACGACCCGTCTGGAACGGCTCGGGAAGCTCACCAAGATCGACCGCGACTGGCACACGGCCTCCTCCCTCGACGACCAACGCGTCGACGCCTAGCGCCGCCCCCTCCCCGTTCACGAAAGTTGGAGATCAACCATGGAACTCACCGTTTCAGCACTCGCGATGCTCGTCGCCATCGCCATCGGCATCTGGATGAAGAAGGACGCCAGCTTCCGAAAGCGAGAGGTCGCCGTCGTCTCGGTCTTCTGGATCCTCGTGATGATGACGCCCCCCGGCGCGGACGGCGTCGAAAAGGTCCAGGAGATGTTCGGCAACGGCGCCAAGGGCTTCAGTGAGACCGTCAACAACGTCTCCTCCAAGTAGAGCCACCCCACGAAGGAGGCGGCCCGCACCCAGCAGGCCGCCTCTCCTGCGTCCCCCCGACCCCTCAGCAAGGAGACACGCCACATGGCCGACGACCTCGCAGGCCTCGGGCGGGGGCAGACGGCTCAGGAAGCGGTCGACGAGGCGCGCATGCTGGCCAACTGGTACAGCAGCACCGCCCCCACGACCACCAGACTCGTCGCGCCCGACCTTCCGCCGCCCAAGCCCGCCATGGTCGACGACGTGCCGTTCGATCGGCACGGACGACCGCCCATGTCCCAGCGGGCCACGGACCACGCGGCGCTCGTACTCGTGTACTCGTTCGGCTCGCTGCCGGTCAGCGCCGCCATCTCGCTGGTGCTGTGGCGGCTGGCACACGTCAGCCCGACAACGCTGACCATCGTCGGTGTAGGCACCGTCGGAGTGATCACATCGATCGGCGTCGCAGCCCGCATGATCGGGCGCGCCGTACGCGACGGTGCCTCCGCCCTGCCGGACAACACGGTCAACCACTTCACGGGGCCGAACTACGTGCAGCACAACGAACTGCACACCCAAACCAAGTGGTTCGGCACCACCCACAACGAACTCCCCGGCGAACAGGAGTGACGTTGGCCCCGCATGACGCGCAGAACGACCTCGCCTGATTCCGCAGCACCCCGCTCCACCAGTGATCGGCCGTTCTCCGTACGCCCCCGCTCGCCGCCCCAACAGGGGGAACCGCGGGGCCGTGCGGTGTCCGCCCGGCCACCCAGACCGCGTACTGGCGGTCCTCGCCACCAACTTCCCTTGCCGGGGCGCCCCCGTCTCTCGCGGGTTGCCGTCGTCCCATCGCCTTCGCTGGCCTCGCGCTCGTCGTGACCTTGCTCGCGTTACGGCAGAAGACCAATCCGCCAGGTCCCCGTCACCCAAGCACCGCCTGCCTACCCACCCTCCATGGAGGCCACTGTGAAGAAGCCGCCCGCCAAAAAACCCGCCGCGAAGAGGGCACCGGTCAAGAGGACACCGGCGAAGAGGGCCGCGGCAAAGAGGGCGCCCACCAAGAGGGCGCCCACCAAGAGGGCGCCCGTGAAACGGGCCCCCACGAAGAGGACCCGCGCGAAATCGGCGCCCCTCCTTACCCGGATGGTGTCCCGGCTGCTCCGCACCACGGGGCGAAGCGTCAGGAACCTCGACCCGGCGCACCGCAAGGACGGCGCCGCTCTGCTGCTGTTCGCCCTCGCGCTGATCGTCGCCGCAGGCACCTGGGCCGACCTCAAGGGCCCGGTCGGCGACCTGGTCGAGATCCTGGTGACCGGCGCCTTCGGGCGGCTCGACTTGCTCGTGCCGATCCTGCTCGTGGTGATCGCCGTCCGGCTCGTCCGGCACCCCGAGAAGCCCACGGCAAACGGCCGCATCGTGATCGGCCTGTCCACGCTGCTGACCGGCCTCCTCGGACTGATCCACATCGCGTCCCACTCGCCCGCGCGGGACGACGGCATGCAGGCCATTCGGGACGCCGGCGGACTGATCGGCTGGGGCCTCGCGACCCCGCTGACCTACACCGTGAGCAACGTGCTGGCCGCACCGCTGCTGGTGCTGCTCACGGTCTTCGGGCTGCTGGTCGTCACGGCCACCACGGTCAACGCCATCCCGCAGCGGCTGTGGGCGCTCGTCGTGCACCTCGGCGTCGTCCAGGAGCAGACAGCCGACATGCCCAGTGCGGACGACGAGCGAATCCCGGAGCAGCGACACGAGCCGCCGCCGACCGCACGCGCCGGCCGTCGCGGACCCGCCGAAGAGGCGTACGACCCCGGTGGCGTCAAGCCGGCGGCCCTTGCGCCGGGCGGGAAATGCAAGGCCGTAGCAAATCCGGCGCCCGTCGCACAGCCGCCTGCGACGACGTCGACTCCCATGGTTGTCCCCGACCTCACCAAGGCGCCGTCCGCTGGCGAGGAACGCGATGTTCTCGCGCGACCGGAACAGCTCCGGCTGTCCGGTGACATCACGTACGCGCTGCCCCCGCTCGACCTCCTCGCGCGCGGCGGGCCCGGCAAGGCGCGCAGTGCCGCCAACGACGCGGTCGTCGCGTCACTCTCGAACCTCTTCGTTGAGTTCAAGGTCGACGTTGCCGTCACCGGCTTCACGCGCGGCCCGACGGTCACGCGCTACGAAGTCGAACTCGGCCCGGCCGTGAAGGTCGAGCGGATCACCGCGCTGACGAAGAACATCGCATACGCCGTCGCCAGCCCCGACGTCCGGATCATCTCGCCGATCCCCGGCAAGTCCGCGGTCGGCATCGAAATCCCCAACACCGACCGCGAGATGGTGAACCTCGGCGACGTGCTCCGGCTGGCCGCGGCCGCCGACGACGCTCACCCCCTGCTGGTCGCGCTCGGCAAGGACGTCGAGGGCGGCTACGTCATGGCCAACCTCGCGAAGATGCCGCACATCCTCATCGCCGGAGCCACCGGCTCCGGCAAGTCCTCGTGCCTCAACTGCTTGATCACTTCCATCATGGTGCGCGCGACCCCCGAGGAAGTGCGCATGGTCCTCGTCGACCCCAAACGCGTCGAGCTGACGGCCTACGAGGGCATCCCTCACCTGATCACGCCGATCATCACCAACCCGAAACGCGCCGCCGAGGCCCTCCAATGGGTCGTACGCGAGATGGACCTGCGCTACGACGACCTCGCCGCCTACGGCTTCCGGCACATCGACGACTACAACGCCGCCGTACGAAGCGGCAAAGTGAAGGCGCCGACGGGCAGCGAGCGGAAGATCCAGCCGTACCCGTACCTGCTGGTCATCGTCGACGAGCTCGCCGACCTGATGATGGTCGCCCCCAGGGACGTCGAGGACGCGATCGTCCGCATCACGCAGCTCGCGCGCGCGGCCGGCATCCACCTGGTGCTCGCCACCCAGCGGCCATCGGTCGACGTCGTCACCGGGCTGATCAAGGCGAACGTGCCCTCCCGGCTCGCCTTCGCCACCGCCTCGCTCACCGACTCGCGGGTCATCCTCGACCAGCCCGGCGCCGAGAAGCTGATCGGCAAGGGCGACGGGCTGTTCCTGCCGATGGGAGCGAGCACGCCGGCCCGTATGCAGGGCGCCTTCGTGACCGAGAACGAAATCGCGGCCATCGTCCAGCACTGCAAGGCGAAGATGACGCCCGTCTTCCGGGACGACGTCGTGGGAACCCAGCAGAAGAAGGAGATCGACGAAGAGATCGGCGACGACCTCGACCTGCTGCGCGAGGCGGCCGAACTGGTCGTCTCCACCCAGTTCGGTTCGACGTCCATGCTCCAGCGCAAACTCCGGGTGGGCTTCGCGAAGGCCGGCCGGCTGATGGACCTCATGGAGTCCCGCGACATCGTCGGTCCCAGCGAGGGCTCCAAGGCGCGCGCCGTCCTGGTGAAGCCGGATGAACTGGACGGGGTGTTGGCACTGCTCCGTCCCTTGCCCGGCAGTGTGCAAGTAGGAGACGCGGACACCGCCAGCCTCCAGGAGCTGGGCCGGAACACGACTGGCGCAGAGCGGCGGCAATGAGCCGCTACCGCGCCTAGGCCTGGGCGGCCAGCAAGCTGACCGCAGAGATCACCACGCCTTCGCCGCAGCGGTACAGGGTGCGATCACAACTCGGGCCGGGCACTTCAGCGCCCGGGCCCGTCATGGTCGGCCCGACCAACACCCCGACCACGACAGCTCCGACAACACGTTGCCTCATCGTGACCGGTGGTCGGGGCTGATGGTCGCCGTCCTGGTCGGGGCCGACGGGTGAGGTGCCCCCCATGGACTTCACGCCCGCGCTCGCCTCGGACGGCAATGCAGCAGACAACCTCATCGGATCTCAGAACGAACACGTGACCGTCACTGGTCAACGCGACACGCACCACCGGCTGTTCTGCCCCCTTCCGCAGGCCGCCTGATCCCGGATCCGGCGGCCTCCCGCTTTTGCACCCCGCTCCCGGACTCCCCAAGGAGGAGAACCCCATGGGCAAGACCATGCGCACCACCGCCGCCATCGCCATGGCCGGCTTCGAAAACGTCGCCATGCTGGCCGCCGCCGGAACCGGCGGCGTACTGGGCTACAACGCGCCGGCCCTGCTGACCGCCGCCGGAGTCGACGGCTGGCCCGGCAGCACTACGCCGACCTGGGCCGCCTTCTGCGCAGGCCTCACCGCCATCGTCTTCACCTTCGGGGGCAACGAGCTCCTCGACTCGTTCATGTCGCCGCTGCACGCCCTCACCCGCAGCTCGACCTCCCCGGCCTACGGACTGGACACACAGGAGACGGACGACGACTTGCCCACCGACGCCGAGGAACTCATCGACCGCCTGACCGAGGGCGCCCGGGCCGGTGGCGCCCACGAGGCCGCGATGTACTCCGGGAAGATCGACCCCGCCGGGCACCTCCTGAACGAAGCCAAGTTGTGGGTGGGCATCGACGGCACCAGCGCCCTGTTCCCCCTCACCGAAGGCGCCTACGTGCACTACCGCAAGAACGAGGACGGCAAGTTCGAGACCCACGAATATGCCTTCGTCGCCCCGGAGACCAAGGACGAGCCGGTCCCCGTCACATCCATGGACCAGGTGCGTGACCTCCTGGAGCAGCACCTCAACCGCGAGGTCCGGGACGAGCCGGTTAGCGCCTGACCTGCCGGCCCCCTGTGCCGCCCCGCCCCGCGCGGGCCGGGGCAGTGCAGAGGCCCGGCAGACGGGCTCCGACCGACACGGAGGAGCAGCACCCATGACGACCATGGACATCACCCACAGCCGCACGGAGGCACCCGAGTCCGCCGAGGCAGTGGTCCCCAGCACCCGGGCCACGCAAACGCCGATGATCAGCGAGCTGGTCCTGGCGACGTTTCACCTGGAGCACCTGGCCGAGACGGCTGGCCCACCCGCGGACGAGACCACCGCACACCTGAACGGCAGCACGCCCGAGCAGCAGCGCTCCTTCGTCCTGGGCAACGCCGACCGCATCCGAGCCGCCCTCGTCAAGATCACCGCCCCGTACGAGACGCCCGCAACGCTGGCGCCCCCCGACCCCCGGCCGACCGAAGTCAACGACCGCGACCTCCAGCCGCAGACCTGCCGCCCCCCGACCGACGCCACGGCGACCGCCGCTGCCCCGGAGACGGCAGCCGTGTATGCCGTACTCGCCGGCGACCGGAACGACGCTCAGCGGATCGTCGCCGCCATGCCCCCCGACGAGCGCGCCGCGTTCGCCAGCCAGCTCGACGAACTCCGCAAGCTCATCGGCCTCGTCTGCGACAACTGCGGTTGTCTGGCCGAGCTTGGGACCGGCACGACCGACCCCTTCGCCGCAGTGTGCCGCTTCCTGTGCGAGGCCTGCTCGGCCGACCTCCGGCGACCACGCCTTCATGTGCCCTAACGGGCACCGGTGGTCAAACAGCACGGACGGTGGCTGACCGCGGCCCCAGAGGACGCGGTCGACCTGAAGTGCCTGTCTGAACCGGCCTCGGAACGCCACGAGCAGCGCCTCTCAAGGCCACACCACGCTTGCTCCGACGGCCGGCGCCCTGAAACCGCACGGCGGCCCACCTCAAGCCGACGCACTCCTAACCGCGCCCATGCCGCCGACACCCTGCCCCCACATGCGTGCGGGGCGCGCCCTCGGCCTGCAACCACCGGACGCGCCCCACCAACCCCCGTAACGGAGGCACTTCGAGATGACCACAGCCTTAACCCAGCCCGCAACCACTTCGCTGGCACCGGGCTGCCCGACCTGTGCGGGCCGCCCCGGCGAGCGCCTCTACTCCATCGGCACCGACCAGCCCCGAGCCCTGGCCAAGGCAGATGCCGAGGCCGCGATTCTCGGCGTCGACGCTCACGTCCACCAGTCCCTCCCCGACGACCAGTTCGTCGTCGTCCGCCCCGTCACCGGCACCGAAACGGGGCAGCCGTGAACGAGATCGTGCTCACCGCCGCGCTCCCGGCAGCCGGATGGGCCCTCCACGCCAGCCTGCTCGTCCGCAAGCTCCGCGCCGAACGACGGGACCTTCTCACTGGCCTGTGGACGCGACGCCCCTGGATGCACCGCACCGAACGACTGATCCGCCAGAGGCGCATCACCCATGTGCTTCTTCTCGACCTCGACGGCTTCAAGCCCGTCAACGACGACTTCGGTCACAGTGCCGGGGACACGGTGCTCGCGGCCGAGGGCGCCCGGCTGGACGACTTCGTCACGCAGAACGGCGGGCCCCGCGGCGTCTGCGCCCGCCTCGGCGGGGATGAGTTCGTCGCCGCGATCAGCGTCCAGGACCTGAAGGCCTTCGTCGACGGCCTGGCCCACGAGCTGGCCAGGCCAGTGCCCTGGCCAGGAGGCCCGCTCAAGGTCACTGCCTCCATCGGCGCAGTACGAGTCGCCGAGGTGCAGCAGCCGTCGGCCTCGACCGTCCTCGAAGCCGCCGACGCCGCCATGTACGCGATCAAAAAGTCGCGCGGGCGCAGCGGCCGCCGCGCCCACCGCCGCGCCGCCAGCCCCACGGCCACCACCGTGACCATCAGCTCCCCGGCACAGGAAGCTAGGGCCGCGGTATGAAACCCGTGATCAGTGAGGCGTACCCGGTACGCGCCCTGACACTCTGGCAGCCCTACGCCTCGGCAGTGGCCGCCGTCGCCAAGGACATCGAAAACCGCAGCTGGGCACCCACCTACCAGGGCGGACTCATCCTCGTCCACGCCGGCCTCAACACCGACCGTGCGGCCCTGAGCCACGTGTCCCAAGACCTGGAACTGCCCAGGGGAACCGTAGTAGCCGTCGCCCGCATCTCCCACGCGCACACCGACTGCCAGGGACGGTGCAGCACGTGGGCTGACCGCGACAGCACCTGGCACTGGGAGCTCACCGACGTCATCCAACTGGCCGCCCCCGTAACCCACGTGAAGGGACGCCAACGCATCTGGGTGCCGGACGACGCCCTGCGCCACCGCGTCGCAGCAGCGCTCCCCCCGAACTGTGCCTGCCTCGCAGCTCATCTCCGCAAGGAACCCACCACGTGCACCACCTCCGCTGCCTCTTCCCCGGCCGCGCCCGCACCCACCGCACGGCCCGGAAGGACTTCAGCATGTCTGTGCACACCCACCCGATGACCCTGAGCGGGACGCTCGCCGGACCCTGCCGTGCTCGTCGACGGGCAGGCCTACTTCCGGCTCACGTACGCGCCCGAAGACCGCAACTGCGCCCCCGCTGGGCACGATCACGAAGTGCGCGAGGCGGTGCTGCCCTGCGTGCTGGCCGACCCCGCGGCCGCTGCGGACCTCGCCACACTGCAGCCCGGAGCCCCGCTGAAGGTCTGCGGCCACCTTGCCCTGCCCGACACCTACACCAGCGACCTGCGCCTGGTGGTCCACACCGCCGACTTCGAACTGTCTGCCCCCAGGCTCCCCGCAGCCCCACGGCTGGCGCTGCGTCTCGTCGGTACCGGCACCCGCCACCTTGCTGCGCCCAGCTGACAGCCCTCTTCCGTACCCCGTTGAAAAGGACTCCACCATGGCGGCTTCCGTCATCCCCAGTCCGCGGCAGGCACTGACCGCCTCGCAGGCCGTCGCCCTGACCTTGCTCCGCGACGGCTACACGCAGCGCACCATCGCCGTCCGCACCGGCGCCGACCCCCATGACCTCTATCGCCTCGCCGCCCTGCACGGCATCACCGCCCCGCATGGAACGGTCGAGGGCCATAACTGCCATGAAGCCCGCGGAGAAGAAGCCTGCACCTCCTGCGCGCACGCCTACGGGCGAGCCCACGCCCGCGAGCACGCCCGGCGCCGCAGGACGCTAAGCGCACTCCCCCGCGCGCTGCGTCCCCGCGGCCGGCAAGTACGGAGGGCCGTGCGGTGAACGCGCCCCTACCTGCCCCTCCTCCCGGGGAAACCGGCGGCCTGATCGTCCTGGAGGGCTATCTCGATGACGAGTCCCTCCCCGACGGCCTGTCCGGTGAGACAGCCCGGTTCCAACTGGTCGTCTCACCCACCGAAGACCGCATCGACGAGCTCGTCATGCCCTGCACGGTCACCGAGCCCGGGTTGGCGCACGCCGTCGTGACAGACCTGGGAGCCAGCGACCTGCTCCGCGTCAGCGGCCACCTCCAGCTGCCCCGCGACCCCGGGGACGGAATACGGCTGCAGGTCAGCGCCATCCACGTGCTCGAGAACGGCGTCGACCTCAGCCACGTCGACTGCGAGGAGGAGCTGGGCCCCGTGGCCCTGTCCGAGTACGGGTACGTCGAGCGCTACGGCGACTACCAGACGTGGAACGACCCCGACGCCTGCCTCACCAGCCTCTGGCACACCTCCGGAGAATGGGTCGCCTCCACCGACGATCCCAGCGCTCTCGGCGATCTCATTGCCGCCCACCGACGGCGCGCAACCTCCGCAGCCACCGATACCCACCCCGAGGAGGCCGCCCCCGTGGAGCCGCCTCCGCCCACGAGGCGGTCGGCGCGCTTGCACCGAATGCGGAGCTGGCTCCGCCGCACCTGGCCGACCAGGACGGGGAACACGCGCACGCTCTGACCAGCGCACCCCAATACGGCCCGGGGCGGCCGCCGGCCACCGAGCCCGGCCGCCCCGGCTGCCTCTCCTCCAAACCGGACCACAACACCGCGAAGGAGGGCCATGTCCAACCCCCCCCAGGTGGGCACCAAGCCAACTCGCACCCAGCGCAAGCGCACAAAAAATTGGCGCGCCGGAAGCGCGATGATCGTCGACCGAAGCAGCCGCTACGAAACCCCTGGCGCGTCTAAAACAGCCCCGTCATCGCACTGGACGGCACCGCCCGGGAACTGGGCGCACCCGCTGTCGCCCGCGAGCACGCCAGCACCTGCTACCGGGCCTGGCTGCACGGCGAGGGCCCCGACACCTACGCCGTCGGCCGAAGGAAGTTCGACTGGCGCCGCATCCTCACCGGACTGAGCCGCCTGCAGGGCCGTGACCTGGCCTGCACCTGCCCACTGCCCAGCGCAGGCGAGCCCGACCACTGCCACGCGACCGTTCTCCTGGAACTGGCCGCACACCCCGAAAGGACCACCACGTGAATGCCTCCCCAACGGCGCCGCCGCCGCGCGGCCACCCTCGTACACCCCCAACGGTCGGTGTTCTGCGACTGCGAGGCATGGCGCGCGGAAGCCGCCCGGATCGTTGCCCCCACCACCACCGTGGCTTCCAGTGAGCAGCACGACAGACGCCCGCACCTGGCGGCCCAACGGGCCCGGCTCGTTCCAAGCACCCGCCCATGTACAAGCGGTCCTCGACCGGCACGGCCGTCTGTGGACCCGCGGCCCCACCCGGTGGACCCGTACCGGAGCACAGTGGATCCGGTGGCGGGTCCTCGTAGCCGAGCACGGCCCGGTAACAGAGACGCCCATCCCCTGAGCACAGCCCACCAGACAGCCCCAAGGAGGGCCTCTCCATGACGGACAGCACCCCCCAGCTCACCCGCTTGCGCACCCGCATGCTCTCCACCGCCTACACCAACGCCGACATCTGGACCCGCGACAGCGCCTACCTCACCGACCAGGCGCTCGCCGCACTCACCCGCAGCGACCCCGGTGCAGCCGAAAGCCTCGCTAAGTCCTTACTGGCCTCGGAGTTCCTCAACGACGCCCGCATCCTGGGCGCAGCTGGAGAAGCCGGCATCGACACCACCGGCTGGGAGGAGCGCCGCGAGAAGATCCGCGCCTACGCCCGCGAGGCCTACGAGCTATCCCCCAAGACCGATCCGGCCGACGAAGCCGGCCGGATCTGGGCATCGCTCTACGACCACTACCCGCAGATCGCGGCTGCCCTGGCCGACTTCCTCCGCGCCATGCCGGACACCTGGCGTGAGGACTTGTTCACCATCCGCTCCCCCGCCGCCATCCCTCAGACGAGGGAACTCCCCGGACCGGAGACCGCGCCGTATGACCCGCAGGACTGGGAGGACTGCCCGGCCTGCGTCGAAGCCCAGGACTCCTGCCGCTACCACCGCGGCATCTACGAGGGAGTGGAGTACCAGCGCGACCTGATCACCACCGCCCTGACCGACCCCACGGCCATGGACCAGCTCCGGCATCGCCACGCCGAACTCGACGCCCAACGCGCCCGGCAGGTGACCTCCTCCGCCACCAGCACCCCGTCGGCCGACCCCGCCACCCCGGCGGCCACGACCTGACGACGGCCGCCGCGAACTATGGCAACGAGAGGAACCATGACCACCAACCTTCCTACCCCGAGCACTCCGGCCTCCGACGCGGCCGCCGCCCTACTGGCCGCCCACCCCAACCTCTCCGCGAAGTCGATGCCCGCCGCCGACGTGAAGGGCCTCGGACCGTCAGCCCTGATCCAGGTCGAAGACAGGACAGCCTTACAGGCCTGGGCACTGGCACTGAACACGGCCGCCCACCGGACCGGCGCCAGCGCCTACGGCATCACCGAGCCAGGACGGCATGCCGGGCTTGCTCTGGTGGCGGATGACATTCATCGACACCATCGTCGACCAGACGCCCATCCGGCTGTGGCCGCTGGAAACGTCCGACTAGCCCCGCGTCCTGGCCACGCTCCTCGCCTCCACCGCACAGGCCACCAACTGCTCGCGCGGGCGGCCCGCTTCCCGCTTCCGGCCGCCCGCTGATCCCCTACCTCCGCGAAGGGACGCTCCACATGTCTGAGCGCAGCATCAAACTCACGTCGTTCGGATACCTCCACCTCGACCAGGACGCGGAAGGCCGCCCGGTCCCGCCACAGGCCGACCGCATCGAGGACGTCCGCGACCGCCTCCGCGATCCGGCTGCCGCCCGCGACATCCTGGACCTCGACGGCCTCAACCCCCGCGTGCAGGACGTCGTCCTGGCCACCCCCGGCGCCCGCGAGCTCCTCGACAACCTCACCGCCTACGCCCAGCTGCCCGCCGGGCCCCGACACATAGCCATCGGGTGCGCGGGTGGACGCCACCGTGCCAGCGGCCTCACCGAACTCCTCGCGCGAAACCTGCGCGAACGAGGCCTGACGGTTGAGGTCGAACACCTCCACGCCCACCTGCCCCGCGTCCTCAACACGCCCCCCGGCTGACCTGAACCAGATGCCAGCCCGACGGACCACGCCTCGAACCGCGCGTGGGACACCGGATACGAAGAAGCCGCCCGCGTCTGGAAGAGGGCCTGCATCGCGTACACCCCCCCCTCCTCGGCTCCGTGGAAGCCGGATAACCGCGGCAGCCACAGGCGGCCGCCTGTGGCTGCCGATAGACCGTGACCATGAGCCCCGCACCCCGGACACACGTCCGGGGTGCGGGGCCGTTCGTGTTTGTTGATCTCTCTGCGAGCCGTAGCCGAACTCCGGCGCGGCCGTCGCTGGCGCCCAGCGCTAGGGAAGTCATCCGGTCGAGTATTCCGACGGAATATCAGTCCTCCCAGGCCGATGCACGGCAGCATGCTGGACGCGAGGACACAACGAGACGAGAGCTAACAAAGCGGGCGTATGGATCGCTCCGAAGTCTCGGATATTCCGACGGAATACCGCCCCGTTGGTGAGGACCGGGTCACCAGCCCGCTAGGGTCACCTGCAGTTAGCACCCTTTCGTCTCAGGAGTACCACTCATGGCCGCTGGAGCCTCCGGGCCCACGATGACCTTCGGCAGGAAGAAGAAGACCCGAAGCATCTGGGACGACCCAGATGCCGTTGAGGTCATCGAAATCTCCCTTGAGCAACTCCACCCCAACCCCTTCAATCCCCGCCTCGTCTACCGGGACGAGGACATCGACGACCTCACCGAATCGATCAAGGCAGAAGGCGGAGTCCTGCAGGACCTGTCGGTTGCTGAGGTCGAAGGGTTCCTCGAGTACTGGCGTGCCCGCCTTGCTGAGACGCAGCCGGAGAAGCTCGACGAGCTGGAAGACAGACTGGGGTCGGTCCCGGCGGGGGACTACGTCACCCTGATCGGACACAACAGGGCGATCTCGCTGGCCCGGGCCGGCCACGACACTGCTCCCTGCAAAGTCACGAACTCGAAAATCCCCAGGGCCCGACTCCTTGGCCTGCCCGAGAACATGCGGCGGATCCCCCTCAACCCCATCGAAGAGGCCTTGGGCTTTCAAGGAGCGCTCGACGACGGGATGCTTCAAGCGGAGGTTGCCGCCCAGACGGGTTGCAAGCAGCCTCACATCTCGCGCCGGATCAAGCTCCTGAAGCTGCCCACTGAAGTACAGAAGGCCGTCATGGACGGACTCGCTGTCAGTGAAGCAGAGATCCTGCTCGATAGGCTCACTACTCGGGAGCAGATGCTACGGGCCTGGCTGGTCATGGAGGAGGAGGGCATCAAGGCCGCCTTCGCCGCCGCCAGGGTTCTGTCACCGCCCACACCCTCCAAGGCCAAGACCAAGCCGGCTCCCCCTGTCCCGCAGCAGCAGAAGCACTCCCCCGACGAGCCAGAACCTGAGGGAGCCCCGGCAACGGGTGCCAATCGTGAAGAGACCAGGCCAAGCAACTCTGAACTCGGCTCCTCCGACCAGCAGACTGAGCGGACCAATCTCGAGGAGCAGAGCGAACCACAACCCGATCCCAGTGCCGAAGCGGCACAACTGCGAGTGCAGGCCTGTCGCACCGTCCTGGAATTGGGTGTGCCCTCGAACCCCCGGGAGACCCTGCGCCTCCTCGCCCCCGCCCTTCTCGCTGCCCCGAGCAAGGCCGCTCGGGAGACGGCCCACGAGTGGCTCCGCTCAAGCGCCAAACCCATTGGGCCTGATGCGGCGAAGCCGGACAAATACTTCGCGGAGGTGTCCGCATCCGGCGAAGCAAAGCTGACCGCTCACGTGGCCCTGGCCGTCGCCCTGGCCGTCGCCGAACAGCGCGCCTCGCTTACCAGCCGCCCCTGGGACGCCCAGGACCGTGACTACCTCGCCCACCTCAAGTCCGCCGTCAACTATCAGCCCACCGAGTGGGAACAGGACCGCCTCGGCGGCAAGTGAGGCAGGCTCGTATTCCGTCGGAATACCGCGCTTACTGAGGCAGCGATATTCCGACGGAATACGAGGGCGCCCCAGCACGACCCTCAGGAGAACCATTGCCAACCTCTAGGACCATCCAGGCACCCGAAGAGCCCCGCATCTTCGCCTGCTCTGTCATCGCCGGTGGCGCTGGCAAGACTCAGGACGTCATCAACCTCGCCGTTGAGGCGGCCGGGCGAGGGCACTCCGTAGCCGTCGCCGACTTCGACCCCCAGCGCACCGCGTCCCACATCCTCGGCTACCAGGACCCACCCGAGGGCCAGCCGACCATCTTCGATGTCCTCCAGGGGAAGAACCGGCTTGAGGAAGCCGTCGTGCCGGCCCGCTACCGCATCGGTGAAGGCGAAGACAACAACGCGTTCCGCCGTATCCCCAACCTTGACCTCATCCTTGGGACGCCTGAGATGGCGGATGCGGAAGTCAACCTTGGCCTCGACCCTGCCGGTGTGCTGTGGCTGCAGAACGTCCTGGACGAGCAGCTGCCCCCAGGCCGCTGGAGCATCCTGTTCTTCGACTGCGGTCCGACACTCGGCATTCTTCTGCTGTCGATCGCTATGGTCGGACCTGAGGTCATCGGATGCGTCGCTGACGAGTTCAAGTACATCATCGGCCTGCAAGACCTCGAAGACACCCTGGACAAGGGGGCGCGCAAGTTCCGCCGCTTCGGCTTCAAGACCGAGGTGCAGCACATCCTCGCCACCAACATCCCCTTGGACGCCCA
The DNA here is from genome assembly GCF_055567715.1 of Streptomyces sp. NPDC026377. Taxonomy (NCBI): domain Bacteria; kingdom Bacillati; phylum Actinomycetota; class Actinomycetes; order Kitasatosporales; family Streptomycetaceae; genus Streptomyces; species Streptomyces sp. NPDC026377. Next base: position 51,925 of record NZ_JBVHPV010000020.1, on the reverse strand, counting down.
AGGAAACATCCGTCGCAGCGGCGGAGCTGTCGCAGAAGATGCCATCAAGGCCATCCGCAGCAATCCGGACTGGAACACCAAGCTGCTGCCCATCATCCGCCGCAAGCAGCGCTTCAAGGACACCATCGTCACGCAGCGCCCGCTGCGATTCCTTGATCCCCGCAACGAGGCACTCCAGGACATCGCTGCTGTTGCAGACGCCCTCGGCATCCAACGTCTTAACTCCACGCGGAAGCGATGAGCTTATTCCGACGGAATGCGTGCACACGCGGCGCCTGACCCCTCCGCATGGGGACAGGCGCCGCACCGTTGTCGGCTAAGCCCGACAGCACAGACCTCGAGCTCCTACTGCAGACCGCCGCAGATGGCCCTCAATGATCACTCTTCGCGGACGATCCGCCCAGAGCCGATCCCGAAAGGCCTCAACCCGACCCGCACCGTGGGAGTGTGAGAGCTGCTTAGTTGTGAGGCTTGGATAGGGGAGTGGGAAGTGGCTGCGGGGAAGAGCGAGATACCCCAGCTGACCCGAGCGCATCGGGTCCTGATCGGCGTGGTCATCACCGGCGCCGTCGTCATCGCCGGTATCGGCTTCGCGGGCTCGTACGCGGCCGTCCGTGAGCTGGCCATCCAGAAGGGCTTCGGGAACTTCTCCTACGTCTTCCCGATCGGCATCGACGCGGGTATCTGTGTCCTGCTCGCCCTAGACCTCCTGTTGACGTGGCTCCGGATTCCGTTCCCGCTGCTACGCCAGACCGCATGGCTGCTGACGGCGGCGACGATCGCTTTCAACGGAGCTGCTGCCTGGCCGGACCCGCTGGGCGTGGGCATGCACGGTGTGATCCCGACCTTGTTCATCGTTGCTGTCGAGGCCGCGCGGCACGCGATCGGCCGGATCGCCGACATCACCGCCGACAAGCACATGGATGGCGTCCGTCTCACCCGCTGGCTCCTCTCGCCCGTGCCCACGTTCCTGCTCTGGCGCCGCATGAAACTGTGGGAGCTCCGCTCCTACGAACAAGTCATCAAGCTGGAGCAGGAGCGTCTGGTCTACCAGGCCAGCCTCCGCTCCCGTTTCGGCCGAGCCTGGCGGCGGAAGGCCCCCGTCGAGGCCTTGATGCCGTTGCGGCTCGCCCGGTACGGCGTCCCGCTCGCCGAGACCGCACTCGCTGGTCTCGCCGCCGCAGGCATCGAGGAGCCGCCGATCCAGTTCACCGTCGAGCGGGTCCCCGCAGCGGCCCCGGCAACAGACACCGTCCTCGAGACCGCGGCGCCGCGGGAGCTGGGAGCGGCCGAGCTGGAGAGCGCAGTCCCGAAGCCGGTCCAGGACACCGTCCCAGCCCCTGTGTCCATGCGCCCGGCCGAGCGGCGGGAATCGACTGAGGACGCGGCCGATCAGCTCGCCGAGGCCTACCAGGCGTTCCTCGCTCAGTTCCGGGCCGAGCCGTCCCCGACGCAGTGGTCCGCCTGGCTCCGCGACACCTACGGCATCTCCATGGGATCCGGGACCCCGCTCTCCGAGGACCAGGTGCAGCCCCTGCTCAGGGTCCTGCAGGAACGCTATGCGCTCGTTGACCACGAGCCCGCTGAAAGCGACGGAGCGGAGCCAGCCGACCAGTGGTACGACTACTTCCACAGCGCCTGGCGCAACTACGCGCAGGAGTTCGGCACCTATCCGAATGACGCCGCTCTTGCCGCGTACGTGTACGAGCGGGACGCCATCACCGGAGAGGGGGGCCAGCCGATCACCGGCGAGGACCTGGCAGCCTTCGTAACGAGCTTCGAGGAGCGTGAGGTCGGCAGCAACGCACCCGCCGCCGGAGATGCAGCCGCCGACCCGGACGAGCCGGCTGCCGACGAGGTCCCTCCGTTTGAAGAGGAGCCCGAAGTGGCGCCCGCAGGCGCGGGCGCCCAGGCCGCCAAGGAGCAACGCACCCCGCGGGTGAGCGCCGCCATCGATGACCAGTCTCCGGACGAAGACGCTGTCGCGGGGCGACCTGTCGCCCTCACCACCGTCGACCGCTACTACCTGGCGTGGATGGAGTACCAGGCCGAAACCGGTGCTGAACCGGAGAAGGCCGAGCAGCTGTCCGAGTTCCTGGCCCGCAAAGGCTTTTACGGCCGTGGCGGGAAGCCTGTGAGTGCTTCCACCTTGCGGCGCTACCTGCTGCCGTTCCGGGTCTACAGCCTTTGGGCCGAGCACCGGGTGCGCAGTGACAAGCCGACCTTCGATGTCGTTGCGCAGGAGTGCGCAGCCCATGGGATCACTGCGCAGTACAACAAGCCCATCACCGCCGACTACGTCGCCGAGAATGCCGCCGACTTCGAACGCCGCTGGCAGGCACTCATCGGTCACCATTCCGAAGCGCGCCAGTAGGACCGTCACCATGCGCCGACTGGCTACCCGGTTTGCCGTTCATGCCCAGCAGGCTGTGCATTCAGAAGAAACACCAGGTCAGCACTGCATTGCGCAGACATCGCGATCATTGCGCAGCCGTGCGCACCGCACCCTTGCGCATTGCGCAGCCCACCCGTGAACCGACGAGGAGGACCCATGTACGCCCTGCGCATCGACCCGGACGCCACGGTCACGGACCTGAATCTGCTCGCTGCCAGTGCGCATACCGCGATCCGGGAACACGTCGGATCCGACGCCGTCGACCAGGGGGTCTACCACCGGCGGGCCGTTCTGCACATTCACGGCGACGGCGTGAGGCTCGGATTTCCCCAGAACCTGGCGGCATGGGCCCTGGCCAGTGCCTGGCGCGGTATGCCCCTGTACCCGCTGGCCGGTCCCATCGTCATCACGGGCCGAACCACAAGCGGGGACACGGCGGCACTCGACAACGTTCTTGCGCAGCACGCCAAGGCCGTCGCGAAGACCGTCCGTGACACGCTGACGGAATGGCGTGAACGCCCTCCGGCCTCCAACGAGGCAGCCATCAAGGAACTCCTGGCGTACGCGGTCCGCGACGTCGCCGCCGGTGGGCAGTGACGGGCTGCGCATCCGCAGAACCACCGGCTAGAGGGCCTTGCGCACGGCCGTGCCCGAGCCGTTGAGGAGCTCGTTGATGAGCTGCGTCGTCTCCGTCTCCAGTGAGCAGTCGAGCGCCCGGTTGACCAGCTGCACGCGGGAGACGGCCATGTGCAGCCCCTGCCGGTTCCCGGCCGCATACTCGATCCTGAGCCAGTCCCGATACAGGAGCTCAGCCGTGTCGTCTACGTCGAGACCGGTCGCGACGGCCTGACGCGCGACACTGAGGTCGTGATGCGGGCCCGCAGGCGTGCGGTAGGTGGCCACTGCGTGTGCCACGTCGATGATGCGCGTGACCATTTCCTGCTGGTAGGGCTCAGCCCACGGCAGGGGCCGGCCGCCGAAGGGCCTGCCGCGCACGAGTGTCAGCGCCTTCTCCAGGTCCATCAGGCCGGAGGGACCCAACGGCAGCGCCCGTTCGACGAGCTGCAGGAAGCGACTCCAGTCACAGCGCACCCCGGGGGCGAGCCGGTATGGGTCCTCACCGGAACTACGGCGCGGCACGTAAGGGTTGCCGGCGGGGTCGTTGCCCATGGAGCGACGCAGACCCTGCAAACGGGCGTTGAGGGTGCTCGGCGACCAGGGGCTGACGGGGTCCATGTCGGAGCACAGTACGTCTGCACTCCGGCCGGGCCGGAAGAAGAGCAATGCGGCGAGCTGCGCCATCCGCGGACCGTGGCCGGTGCTGTCCACGCCGGTCACCTCAACCGGGCCCAGCACCCTGATCTCCGGCGCGTGCAGGTCATGCGCCTCGCACTCCTCCGCCTCCGGCGCTTGGCGTTCCTCGAGCGAGGTCTCAGCGGCGTCGGCCTCCGGTGCCTCGTCGTCGGCAGTGGTCTCCGCCGCGGCCGGGGGAAGGGGAGCTGGGGGCGATGGCACTGCCTCGGTGCCCGGGCCGGGATCGTCGCCAGCCGCAGTTGCGGGCGTGGCGGTGGCTAGGAGCCGCAGTCCGGACGGATCGGCGCTCGCGGCCAGCAGCGCCGGGAACATGCCGCTGCCCGCGTCGGATGCCGCCGCCAGCGAAACGCTCGGGACGGCGGCGGCCGCGGCCGCCGCCGGCTCCTTGGGTGCGGTCTGCTCGGGCTGCTGTACGTGGGCGGGTTCGTCCGGGACGTCTTGCCAGGGCCCCTCGGCCGGGTGGGGTGCCTGCCCGGACACCTTCAGTGCCGTGGTGATCTGCAGGTAGGCGGCGTGCTCCAGGCGCTGCACCGTGATGTCGACGCCGGCGTAGTTGAGGTTCTGCGGTTCGTGGAGGGAGGCGTTGAGGATTTCTGCCTCGGGGAAGTTCGTGGCCGCCGTACTCGCGGGGGCGACCAGAGTGACGGGCACCATGCCCGCCTTGTCGATGACATCGGCGAACTGCCAGGCGAGGTCCGCGTCCAGAGCAGACGCACACAGCAGCAGATACGGCTGATGCTCGGTTTCTGGCATCTGGTGCGCCTCCAGCAGCCGTTCGCTCAGATCGCGCAGGGCATGCGCGGCCTGGCGCATGTGGGCGATCCGCGCGGTGGGCAGCAGCTGCGGCAAGTCCTCACCGAACCCGATGGTGACCACCTCCAGTTCGCTGGCCCACGGGCTCATGCCGAGTTCCAGCGCGAGCGAGGTGCACACCTCGGTGATGTGGACGGGGTTGCCGTCCAGCAGCAGCGCGGTCAGCCCGGTGAGGTTGAGCAGCAGGAGATCGCCCGTCTCGGTGCTGCCGATCGTGACCAGCCCCGGATACGGTGCTGGCACCTCGCGGGCGGCGTCCTGGTCAAGGAGGACGGCATCGGAGGGCAGGGTCCACCATCCGCCCTGCCCGGCCACGAAGGGCGCCGCAGGGTCCGCGGTGAGATCCTCGGGCAATACCTCCACCGTGCGGGTTCCGATTCGCGCCGCCCGCAGCGGCGGCAGGACCGCGTCCTCCTCCTGGGCCGCCTGGTGGGCCAGCGTTCGCAGCGCCACGTCCAGGCGGGCAGCGCCGCCCGGCTCGGCTGCCGCCGCCAACTGGGCCTCGGCCGTAGACGTCTCCGACGCGATGGCGATCTTCTCGCCGGGCTTACGGCGGCGGCGCTGCAGCGTACGGCGCAGGGCGAGAGCACCGGTGATGGCGGCCGCCAGCAACGCCCCGGCACCCAGAACGGTACGAAGGTTCAACGGGCTGCTGGCCGGAGCCGTCGCCGGGTTTTCAGACGCCGTGGCGGCGGGGGAGGAGGCAGCAGCGGAGCCGGACGCTTCAGCCGACGCCGACGCCGACGGCGAGGCGGCAGAGGCCGATTCGCTGGTGCTGGGCCGCGGGGTCGCAGAGGCCGTTGCCGACGGCGATGCCTGATCCTGTCCGGGCTGCTCGGCAGGGCGACTGGACGGTCCGTTGGGGGCCAACGACTGGGGTGCGGGCGTGGTGGTCTGGCTCGGCGCGGGCCTCTGCTCAGTGCCCGCGCCCGGCTTCTGGCTGGTCGGGGGAGTGGTCTCCTGGCTGCCCGCCTCATCACCCTGGTCACGGCCCTGGGAGGACTGGGAGGGCTGGGCGCCGGGCACGGTGACCTGCTGCCCCGCATAGATGACGTCCGGGTCGGTGATCGCGGGCAGACCATGCGGCTGTTCCTGGCCCCGGCTGGCCGTGAACAGAACGGGCCATGCGTCGGCGTCGCCGAGTTCCTTCTCTGCGATCTTCGAAAGGTAGTCGCCCGACTGGACCGTGACGACGTGCTCACCCTTCTCGCCGCCAGCCGGCGCAGCCGTACCCAACTGCGTGCGAAGGCCTCCCCCTCCCGTGGACGTGTCGGGCATCTCCAACTGCCAGCCGGGTTGCAGAAAGCTGGTCGCGCGGAACGTCGTGCCGTCGACCATGGTGTGGCCCTCGTTGAGGGCGGCGATCTCCCGCCACCGCTCACCGTCACCCAACTCCCGTTCAGCGATGCCCCACAGGCTCTCCGCCGGCCGTGTCTCGCGCACCGTGTACGACGTACTCAACGCCGCGGTGCTCGCCGAGGACCTGGAATCCTGCTCGGTCCCAGCGTCATGCCGGGCCTGGGGCCGGCCCGAGATGGGGGACGCCGTGGCGGCCGGGGCGGCCTGGGCGTCGGAGGCCAGAGCCGAACTCGTTGGCAGCAGCACCAGGATGCTGCCGATCAGGAGAGCCGCGGCGCGCTGGGAGGCACCGAGCCCTCGCGGGGCGTGCCAGGTCCGGCCCCGCATCTGTGCGATCAGCTCGCGCACGGCGCAGAACGCGAACTGGGCCCACCCGATCCAGCCCACCGCGACGAGCAGCAGCAGGAACGCCGCACCCGTGTCCTGCCGGTCCAGCAGGTGCGCGAAGTCGTCGTGGGTGGAAGCCCAGATGACCGGGGTGACCCAGGCCAGCAGCAGCGGCAGCCCGGCGACAGCGGCGGTCAGCACCACCAGGCTCAGGACTGCTTTGAGGAGCTGGCCCAGGGTGCTCCAGGCCGCTGCGGCGGGGGAGGGGGTGGTGCTCATCAGTTTCCTTCGGGAGCGGTGACGCCATGCAGGAGGGTGGCCTTGCCATGGCCGGTCACCGACAGAGAGCCGATTCCAACCACCGACAAAAACTTCGTGTCGTAGGTGCTGGTGACGACGACGGTGAGGGTCTTGCCGTCGCCGGACATGCTGACCGTGCCGGTGGCGCCAGCGGAGCGCAAGTACGCCTGGGCTGCGGCCTGCGCGTCCTGCGGATTCACCGTGATCGCGGTGCCGTTGATGGCCTCGGCGGGGTCGATGGCCTGCCCGCCTGCCCGCGCGGCTTCACCGGCGACGTAGTCGGCGCGTTCCGTGGCCCGCATTTTGCTGCCGCCGTCGACGGCGACGCCGATGATCCCGATCAGTGCGATGACGCACACGGCGACGAACACGGTGACGCCTCCCTGGTCCTCCGACAGCGTTCCGCGCAGGCCCCTCTGGCGGAAGATCATCCATCCCCCCGCTGCCGGTACTGATCCACTACTGAGGTGGCGGTCGACGTGAGCGTCCTGGTTCCTGGCACGCCCGGGAGCAAGAGATCGGAGAGGCTGACCGTGCAGGTCACGGTCGCGGTGACCGTCCCTACCTGCCCCACCGGCACGCTAAGACCACCCGTGTTGATGGTGACCGTGGTGGACGAGCACTTGATGCCCTGGTCATTCAGGGACTGCGCGGCCGCCGCCTGCGCGGCGCTCTGCGCGGACCCTGCGGTGCGGTGAATGGAGGCCTCCCGTGCCGCGTCCTCGGCCGCGGCGTCGATCTTTGCTCCGGAGGTGACGATGCGGCCGCCGGCGATGGCCATACAGATGAACATGATCAGCGCAGGGAGGACGATGGCGGCCTCGATCGCCGCGCTGCCCTCATCGCTGCGGAGTCTGCGAGCCCACCGGGCCGTGTTTCGCACGTGGTTCACCCTCCCGGAACGGTCCATCTCTCCACGGGGCCGGACGCGGACTGGGTGACGTGAAGACCCGCAACGCCAGGGATCATCGACATGGCGGTGCCGGACACCTGAACCTGCACCCGCTGTCCGTTGCTGCTGACCGAGACGCTGTAGCCGCTCAGGCTGTCCCCCGCGGTGCGGCCCAGCAGGTCTCGTGCCTGGGCCGCACCGGCGGCGGGGCTGGACTGGTAGGCGCGGGCCGCGGTGAGGCCCTCGCGGGCCGCGGTCAGGGCGATCTGCCGGGCGTAGTACCACATAGAGACCTGGATCACGGCAACCGTGGCGAGCAGCACGAACGGAAAGATGATCGCCATCTGGATGGCGGTGTCACCGCGGTCGTCGCGCCATCTTCGACCCTGCCACCAGTCCTTCAGCCGCTCGGGAGCAGACATCACAGTCCGCTGAGCTTGCCGTTGTACTTGGCGATTACGACGGCGATGGTGCCCGCGATCAGGACGGCGCCGGTGACGGCGGCGACCCAGATGATGACGGTGGTGGTGGAGATGTCGCCGCGGTCCGGACGGCGGGTGGCCTCCTCCAGACCCTCCTGCAGACGCGTGCTCAGGCGGATCGCTGCACGGTTGGCGCGTCCGATGACGCGGGAGCCTCGGCTGCCGTGGGCGGGCCGGTGGGAAGCCTTGTCCGGGCTGGCGTAGGGGTGGGTGGTCAGCCGGGTCACAGCACGGCGCGTGCGGGCTGCGGTGTACCTCATGTTCTTGACCTCTCTGGAGCGTTGTACGAGTCGTGGTTGGTCTCAGACGGTCAGCATGCGGATCACTGCGGGGAAGGCCATCAAGAGCATGACCAAGACGGCGAGCAGGGCTCCGGGCGCGGTCATCTTCTCGCTGGCCGTGTTCGCTTCGGCGGCCTGATCGGCCAGCAACTCGGCGTTGAGCGCCGCGGTACGGGCCCGGAGGGCCTTGTAGACGGCGGCGCCGTCGGTGGCTGAGCCGCGCATGATGTCGGCGACGTCATCCAGGACGGGCAGGTCGTACTCGTGGGCGAGTTCCGTGAGCGCTTGATATGGCGGGATCTTCTCCAGCCGGGCCCGGCGCAGCGCGCCTTGAAGATAGAGGAAGGGCCAGCCCTCGCCGACCTCGGCGGCCTTCTCCAGCGCCTCGGCGGGGCCGGCGTCCGCGGCCCGCTTGAGGGCGACCAGGTCGAGATAGGCGGACAGGGCGTGCGCGAACTCCTCCCTCGCCCGCTTGGCCTGGTCGCGCACGGCGAGATCGGGCGTGATGAACAGCAGGCCGGCGATGATGAGCCCGACGACCGAAGGCACGTAGAACGGCAGGCCCACGCCAGCGATGAGCCACGGAATCGTCGCGATCACCGGGCAGAGCAGACCCAGAGCAGCGAACGCGACCTTCTTCAGCATGAACTGGCCGGGCCCCTGCCCGAGCAGGGCCAGGTTCACGGTGGGGACCTTCACGCCCGGGAGCCGCTCGAGGCGGGCCAGCAGCCACCGGCCCCACACCTCGTCGCGGTCCAGCTCCCGCTCGGGCATCGTCAACGTAGCCGGGGTACTGCGCCTGAGGGCCGGGCCCAGCGCGGGCTGGGGCTGCAGGAATTCCCGGATCAGCAAGGCGAAGCCGGCACCGACGGTGCCGCCGGATACAACAACGGGGAGCAGGTTCACGACGCGGCTCCTTCCGGTTCGCGTGCGGTGATCGGCGGGTCCGGCGCGGGCGCGGGCAGCCGGACGGTGCTGGCCGGGTCGGTGACCAGGAAGCGCGGGATGCGCCGGAAGTTACCGAGCTGCCGCATCAGGGCGAGGACGCCGATGAAGGCGGTCGTCAGGAAGGCCAGCACGAGCTGTCCCAGCAGCGTGGAGTACGGCTTGGTGTAGGACGGCACGAAGAACCCGGCCACCACGACGCCCACGGTGATGATGGTCATCCACCGCACGGTCGTCCTGGGCTTGGCGCGGTCCGCCTCGATGGCTCGCTTCTTGGCGACCTCTTCGCGAACGGTGCCCGACAGATCCTCCAGTGCCTGCGCCAGGCCCGGGCCGCGGTCGTTGACCGACAGAATGAGGGCGGCGACCACCTTGTCCGCGGTGACATCGTCCAGTTCCTCGGCGAACGCGCGCAGCGCTCCGTCCGGCCGCCACCCCAGGCGCAGCCGATCGGACAGGTTGATGATCTGCGGGGCGAGTTCGTCCGGCGCCCCCTGACGGCTGGTGATCATCGCCTGCTCCAGGCCCATGCCGAGGCGCAGCAGCCCCGCCAGCCGCTGCGTCCACTCGCTCAGCGCCTCCAGCTGGCCGATGCGGTCCTGTGCCATCTGCGCCGGGCTGATCAGCCAGGGCACGCCGATGACGGCCGCGCCGAGCAGCACACCCCCGACGAAGTTCCCCGAGACCAGCCACACGGCCACGAAGACCACGACGGACGCGACCATGAGGGTCCGCCGCCGCATCCGTGCGTCCTCGCTCTGGTTGTTCCCCCCGCGCAAGCCTGCCTGCCAGCGCTGGAGCAGCGGGGCCCGGCGCGGCGCAGTCGTGCCTACGGCACCCGCCACGACGCCGATCAGGCCGCCGACCACAGCCATCCCGGACAACAGCGCCCACACAAGGATCATCGGCCCGCCCCCACCTTCAGCGGCAGCGGCGCCGACCAGGCACCAGACGGCTCCTGCAGGAGGCTGGAGTCGAAGCCGACGCGGCGCAGGTCATCGATGCAGCCCGGGTCCATCCGCGGCACCGCCCGCAGCTCCCCCCACTCGCGGCCGGGGGAGAAGACCTCATTGGTGGCGGGCCGGCCGTTCTCGCCGATCCCGGTCAGTTCCAGGACGTGGGAGACGTAGCGGTGGCGGCGGCCGCCGATTTGCGTCTCGTCCGTCATGTCGACGTACACGATGAAGTCCAGACCGTTGGCAGTCTGCCGGTAGGCCAGCTGCTCGGAGAGGTTCTCCTGGGCGAGCGCGTACAGCTCGGCGATCCGGTCGAAGATGATGTCCGGGCGCCGGGCGTGGATGGTGCACAGGTTGCCGCCAGAGCCGTTGGTCAACGCCTGCATCATGGCGACGACTTCGGGGCCGCGGACCTCGCCGACCACGATCCGCTCCAGCGACATCCGCAGCGCGGGATGCATGAGGTCCAACAGCGAGACCTCGCCGGCGCCGCGGCCGGTGACGTCCTTCTCCCCGTTGGACTCCCGCCCAATCAGGGACACGACCTGCCTGTGATAGCCGTTTTGGTGGGCGAACAGTTCGTCCTCGGTCTGGATGGTCGCGAACCGGCACTCCGGGTCGAACTCCTTCAGCATCGCCCGCATCAAGGTCGTTTTCCCGGCCTTCTGCTTCCCCGCGATCATGATGTTCTTCTCGGCGCGCACGGCGGCGCCGAGGAACTGGCGCAGGATCGGGTCGATCGTGCCCAGCCGCACCAGGTCGTCAAGATCCGCGTGGGAGACCCGGTGCCGGCGGATGACCGCATAGGTCATCGGCCCAAGCCCCGTGATGGCCTGGAGGCGGGAGCCGTCCTGCAGGGACAGCGCGAGGGTAGGGTTCGCGGTCGAGATGGTGCGCTCGCTATGCCCAGATCCTCGGGCCAGCTCACGCAGCAGCTCCAGCAGTTCTTCTTCCGAGTCCGCGATCGGGCCGACCCGGCGGCGTTCGCCGTCGCCGTAGTCGAGCCACACCTCGTGCGGGCCCTGGATGATGATGTCCTCAACCCGGTCATCGTCCAGGTACGGCTGGAGCCGGCCAGCCCGGAAGAGGAGGTCATACACGGCGCGGCGCAGCGCCTCATCCTCCTGCGGCGTCATCGCCTGGGCATCCGACCACAGCGCGACCGCCTCAGCGATCCAGGTCAGGCAACGCTGCTCTTCACTGGCCCGGTCCATGGCGGGCTTCGTTTTGATCAGTTCCTCGCGCTGCTTGGCGACCTGGGACGCGATGTCCCGGGCCACCCGGTAGTCGACGTTGATCTGCGGAACCGCCGTACCGAGCGCCTGCGAACTGGAGGCAGTACCAGCAACGGCCGGTACTGCGTTGATCTGCTGCCCCCGCTCCTGGGGCACCGGTGCCACCGAGGGGTCGTGGTGCAGAGGCCTAGCGCGCATGGGTTACCTCCCCGCCTGCAGCACGGGCACCGCGGGGATCGAGCCGGGCCCGGCGCATGGCAGCCCGCTGGACCAGCAGCGTGCTGCTGGTGCGGGCGGCCTTCATCAGCGGCGACTTGGGGAAGTGGCGCGGCTGTTCGGCGCCGTCGGACAGCACGCCGGCGTCCTTCGGCGCGTACGGCAGCGTGGCGATCACCGGCACCTGCAGCACGCGCTGTACCTCGCCCGCGGGATACGGACCCTCGTTGATCATCAGCACGCTGACGTCGCCGACGCGCTCCTGCAGCGCGCGCACCCGGCCCTCTGCTGCTTGCAGGCAGCGAAGGGTATTGCGGACGACCACAAACGTGGCGTCGGCCTGGTCGGCCAGTACGCCGGAGGGCCCGTAGGCCCCGCGGCGTCCGAGGTCGATGAGGACGTCGTGGCCGCTCTCGGCCTCGATGCCGCGGAACATCTGCGCGAGGACCTGCCAGACCTGACCCAGGCTCGCCGACTGCGAGGCATCGGTGATGCCGGGAAGCAGCAGCCGGTCGCGCGGGGAGTCCTGCTTGCCGTCCTCACTGCTGAGGTCGATCAGCTGCCGCCAGAAGGCTTCGCTGAACTCGCCCTTGCGGGCGGCGACCGAGAGGTTGCGCAAGCCGTAGCGGTCGCCGAGCGTGCCCTGCAGCAGCCCGTGCAGCACGGCTCCGCCATCTGGGTCGCACTCGGCCAGGATCATCCGTCGGCCCGCCGGAAGCGGCCACGACAGCAGCAGTGCCAGGGCGCTCGTGGTCACTCCGGGCGCGCCGCTGCACCCGGCGAGGGCGATGACGGCCATCAGCTACCGTCCGGGGCAGCGAGGACCAGGCGCAGGGTGCCGGTCGCCTCCCACGCGGCGGCCTTGGGGCCCTCGGTGGCGGAGGTGGCCACGTCGACGACCACGATCCCGGTGCCGGGGGCGGCGCCGGAGGCTCGCACGACCCGACCGTCGATGGTCCGCGGCGCGGCGTCGGACGTCTTGCCGGTGTCCGTCGTTCCCTGGGCCGGGACGTGCACCAGCTGCACCTTCTGTCCCGGCACGAGAGCGGTGGCCGGGATCTGCTTGGGTTCCAGGCCGATCGGCACCAGTTGCTCGCCGGCCTTCACCAGGTTTTCCTTCGTCACCTGCGACGGGGCGAGCAGGGAGCCGGGCTTGAGCTCCACGGCTGCCCGCTTGCCCACCACCGATTTCAGGCTGTCGGCGCGTACCGCCTTGACGGCCGGGTCCAGGGCGACGGAGGCCTTGCCCAGGTCGTTCTCGGTGAGGACCTGGCCGACCTGCACATCGCGAACCACGGTGACCACGTCCGTGCGGTTGCCGACCTGCAGGAGCAGGACGGCAACTCCGGCGCCACCGGCGGCGATCAGCGCCACAGACAAGGCGATGATCCCCGGCCGCCGTCTGCGCGCCGACACCCGCGGCGGGGCCACCGGCCCGGCAGCCCGTCCCTGCTGGGGAACTCCGTTCGAGCGGACGGTATCTGCACGTTCTTGGGTCTTGCTCACCGTTCTGTCCTTCCGGCTGCGTTACCTGACGACCTGTACTTCGCCGACCGCCACCTGCACGTCGGTCTGCCTGACCTCGGTGAGCTGGCCGGCCTGTCCGCCGCCCTGCCAGTTGATCGTCCACGTCGAGGTCGCGGTCACCGGGAACTTGCCACTCTGTGCACGGGCTGAGGTTTTGGAGTACAGGTGTCCGCACGTGGGGGACTGGGCCATGCCCTGGGAGGAGGCGTAGGGCGTGCCGGGGCCGTTGCAGGTCACGGTAGAGCCGTCGCCCATCGCCCACACGATCCTCGACACCTTCGCGGTCGCGGTGACGGTGACCCCGCCTGCCGTGGCCGACGCGGTGTTCGGTCCATAGGTCGTGGCGCTCTGGTTGACCCACATCCACATCGGGACGCCCACCGTGTATTTCCCGGCCGCGCGCGGGCTGGCGATGTCCGGACCGAGCAGGGTCATGGAGTCCACGGCACGCTGAGCCAGCACCCGCGGATCGACCTGCGGTGCCGGAGGCTGCCCCAGGGGCGCGACAACGAAGCCGTCCGGGTTGTCCTGGCCGCCGTCCGTGCACCCGTAGAAGTACACGTCGTTCTTCGTGGGGTCGGCGCCCTTCCACCCCGGCCACGCGGCGGGAGGCTTCGGATCGACCTTCTGGTACGTGCACTCCGCCTTGCTGTCGCCCTTCCCGCCGCCGCCTTGTGAGCCACCCGCCTGCCCGCCGCTGCCGCCGGTTTCTTCACCAACACCGACATCGACGCAGAACTTGATGACCTGGCACTTGCCCGCACCGACGTCCGGATCATCGTCGGCTTGCGCGATCCCTGCTGAGGCCAGTGCAAAGAGGCCGATCAGTGCAGCGAGGCGGCGGGCTAGCAGGCTTGCTCTTGAGCGGTCAGCTTTGTGACCATCCACGTCTTCCCCCACTTTTCAAGCGTTGCGGTGCTGACGTATTTGATGAGCCGCGTCGTGGGCAGCGGGACCGGCTTCTTCGAGACCTTGTCGATCAGGATCCAGTGCGTCGTGTCGATGCAGTCCGTGACCGTGGCCGTGGGGATCTTGGCGTCGCTCACCTTCACGACCTTTGGACTGATCACCGGCTTTCCCGTGGTGACCTGCCCGGCCTTCCGCATGACCTCGAGGTCGTGCTCGATATCGAACAGCGCGCGCAAGGTGGTGTTCTTCTTCAGATCGGTGCCTGCGTCGGAGGCCTTGCTGTAGGCCTCGACCTGCGCGTCCCAGGAACTGTTGTACGCCGCAAGGGCAGCGGCGCCCTCCGCGCCCGCAGCGGCGCTGACGGACGGCGAGACAGCAGCGGGAGTAGTGCTGGGCGTCGACGACGGCGCGTCCGAGTCGCTGTCGCTGCAGCTGGCCAGCGTCAGCAGGGCGCCGGCAACGAGCAGAGCGGTTACGTGCCTCCGGGCGCGAACCGCAGCGCTGAGGCCCGATGAACGTGGTCGTGCAGCTGTCACGTTGACTCCCCGTGCGACGCGATGCGATGGGCCGGTGCAGCCGGCCTTCGGCATCCGTGGGCCTGCAACCGCGGCCCGTTCCAGCCAAGGCGGTCCGTTTGCGTGACCGCAAGATTACGCATATGCCAGCCCCATTCCCAGCTTGATATTGAAGTCCCCTCGTACAACTCGGGGCGTATCTGGTCACTTCCGCCATTGGATGTCGACTTGTAGCTCCGTGCCTTTGCTGCGCCGGGTCGGATCGACTGTGCACGTCCGCTGCGCGCACGAAGGAGATACCGACGCGTCGGTTCTTCGGGGTGGTGACGCCGGCGATGGGTGTCACAGCTGGGTCCACGGCCGTGAACCACCGCCCGTCAGTGGTACCCAGACCTCACTCGTGGGCCCCTGCTCTTCGAGGTCGTCCAGGATCGCGGCGCCCATCGGCACCTGTCGGGCCAGCGCGTCCACCAATGGGTGCTGGGCGGCCATGGCCTGCAGGTCACTGATCCGGTGGTCCAGGACGTACCGGGAGGCGCCGGTCAGGACGAACAACACCCTGGGGAACAGGGGGTACCAGCGCAGCCACACCGCCCCGAGAGCGGCTTGCGGCCGTGAGCGGGGCCGGCCGACGGGCTGCGGCTCGTAGGACCACAGCCGGGCGTACTCGATCAGCTTGGAGGCGAGCCGCTCACTGCCCATGGTCGCCCGGTCGACTTCGACGAACGCCCGCAGCTTGGTGCGCTCCTCACCCTCGATGAGGGTGTAGTGCATGACCGCGTCTGCGATGACCCGTTCGCCGTCGCTCAGCGGGTGGGCGACCTCCGGTGTCCAGTCCAGGTGGCCGTGCTCGTCGCCCCGCTCACGGGCGTCGGCGACGAACGCGAGGTGGGTGCGGAGCACCGTCAGAGTGTGGGGCGTCTTCAGGGAGGCTGCTGTGGCTGAGCTGATGGGGTAGGCGGGACGGCCGCGCAGGGCGGGGAAGTCCCGGGTCAGCCGGGCACCTTCGCTCGTCAGGTACCAGGCGCGGGACCGGTTGGACTGCGGCAGCACGGTGTAGTCCACCAGGCCGTCGCGGCGCAGCTGGTTCAGCGGCGCGGAGACGGTCTGCCGTGCTGCGCCGGGCCGCAGCAGGTCGTGGAGCTGATGCGTAGTGGCCATCCGGTGCTGGCCGAGCACGGCCAGGAGCTGATGCGGCAGCGGTTCGACCGGGCTGGGCTTATGGGCGGAGGGCCTGGTCTCGAAGGCGGTGCTCACTTGTAGCCCTTCTTCTGTAGATGGACGGCTGACGTGGAGGAGTGCTGGGTGAGGAAGTCGTGGACGCGGGGGAGCTGGTTTTCAGCCCGGTCGGTGAGCTGGTCCAGCGGGGCGGCGCCTGCGGTGGCTCGGGCGGCGCGCTCCAGTGCGGCGGCCTGGCCTGGGCGGGCGTAGTCGGCGAACACCTCGTCGAGGTGGGGGCCGGTGATCCGGACGGGACCGACACGGCGGCCCTCCACGGTCAGCGACATGTAGTGATCGAAGCGGTCCAGGGCGGCCACGACGTCCGGGCCGGGGCGGTCGCCCCACTCCGCGGTGATCGGGGCGATGGCGGACTGCGAGCCCGCAGTCGACGCCAAGCTCGAGGCGTTCTGCACCAGCGACAGCCTCACTGGCATGGGAAGGCGGCCCAGCAGCTGGGTCATCCCGTGGACGTGAACACGGTATTTGCGGAAGTCCTCGAACATCGCGGCGATCGTCTCGGGGGCGGCGCCGGTGAGGGTGATCAGCTCGTCGAAGTAGGCGCGGAATGGCACCCGCTGGTCTTCGGGGGTGTCGCGGCGCGAGCGGACCGCCCGCAGCAGATCCCGGGCCAGCAGCGCGGTGATGAGCCGGTCGGTGGGCCCGTTCCCGCCCGGGCACACCCACACGATCATCCGTGAGTCCATTGCGGCCCGGATGTTGTAGACGCCGGCGGGCTGTCCGAGGAAGGCCCGGGTGACGGGGTTGGCAGCGAGGCGGGCGATCGGGTTGAGGACGACGGCGAACGCGTCGGTGGGGAGCGTCGGGAACACTGTCCGCCACCACGAGCGGGTCTCCTCGTCCAGGCGCGTCTCCACCGCGGTGAGCGCCGCCGTACGGAAGACCGGGTCGGTCAGCAGAGACCGCAGGTGAAAGACGGTGGTCTGATCCTCGGGCCGCCCGGCCTGGCAGGCGGCCTGGTTGACAGCCACCAGCACCGCAAGCGCCGCGGTGAAGATGGTCAGCGCACGAGGGGCGCTGGCGTCGTCCCAGCCGAGAACGGACGCGTAAGCGTCGGCGGTCGCCTCGACTACTTCGTGCGCGACCTGGCCCTGGTGCATGCCGATCGGGTTCCAGCAACCGAGCTGCGGAGATGGGCCGTTGGCGTTGAGGTCGATGAGCGCGATCCGCTCCATGAGGTGGTCGTGGGCGAGGAACGGCAGGGCACGCGGCCACGAGTCGCGGTGCGGGTCGACGAACATCAGCCCGCCGGCAGCATGCGCCCAGCCGATCGCCTGGGCGAGGGCGCGCTCTGTCTTGCCGCCGCCCGCCTTGCCCACCCCGACCTCGAACAGCGTCTCTTTGGCGTAGGTGGCGACCAGGCGCCGGCGGCCGTCCGGGCTGCGGTAGATCCCCTGCAGCAACAGCTCGGGATCCCCGTGCGTGAACGTCGGCAGGTCGCCGGCAAGCAGCGGCATGCGGCAGTGCGCCGTGGGCGGCTTGAGCAGGCCGGTCAGCTCTTCCAGGCGGGCCCAGTTCGGACGGGGGGGCTGGCATTGCCCCAGAGCCCAGCGGCGTTCGAAGCCGCGGCGGCTGGGCCAGCGGTCCGCCCCGAACCGCCAGGGGCCTACCCGCCAGCCTCGCATCGCCCAGCGCGAACCGCCGCCGAACACATCCAGGGCGGCCTGGAGCTGCGCAAGCCTGGCCTGGGCGCGGCCCTCGGTGTTGGACGCGCACATCACCAGCAGCTGCACCCGCACCAGGTGGTCGTCCTCGGCGAGTTTGCCCAGTGCCTCCTGCGGGTCCACCCGGCGTGGGACGGGCGGCATGACCAGTCGGCGCCCGCCTGCGCCCTTGCCGGTTGCCAGTTGCTGCAGTTGCCAGGTGAGCGAGTCCTCGATGCTGGTGGCGTCCTGCCGTACCCACCGGGCGGCGCGCTGGGCCTCTTGTCGCTCCGCGCGACGTGCGTTGCTCATCAGCTGCCACCGGCGTGCCCGCAGTTCCCACTTGGGGGCGCGCTGGATGTCGAGCCGGATTTCGGCGAGATCCCCCAGTTCGGCCCGCAGGTCCGAGACGGCGTCGACCAGCGGCTGCAACGGGTCGGGGTCCAACGGGACCTCGCGCAGGGGTGCGGTCGGCTTACCCCGCAGGATGAACTCCGCCCGCACCACGTGGGTGCGGGGCTTGTCGGCGAGGGGACGAGCCCGGTTCACGGTGACAGCCGGACCGAACGGCGTGATCGACAGCAGGCGTTCGCCGCCTGCTGGTCCTTCGATGCGGTAGCGCAGCGGGCTGGAGCCGTCGGCGCGCAGTCTGACCTGCACCGCCTTCGACCGGCGCGGCGCCCACCACGGCATGCTCGTCGAGGCCCGGGCGAGCTGAACGCCTCGGCGGAAGATCTCCTCCAGACCAGGGTCGAAGTGCCGCGAGGGTACGAGCTCCAGTGCCATGCGTTCAGCTGAGGCCTTGCGTGCCAGGCGGCGCACCACTGCCTCGCCCCCGGCCCAGACCGCGACGGCGGCGAGAGCCGCAGCCCACCAGTAGGTGATCAACCAGCCTGCGGCATGGACGATGCCGAGGACGAGGCTGAGCAACTGCCCGGATGCCAATGCGGAGCTCTGCCCGGTTACGAACGGGGCTGCGGAGTCCACGTGGACGCCTCCTTCTGTGTGGTGCTACGGGCGAAGTGCCAGTCGGTAATACGGCCGTCGGCGAAGGTGCCGCCGCGGTCGGTGCCGGCCCACACCAGGTGCACCACGGCCTTGTCCGGGCTGCCATCGCGACGCGCGATCACCGCCTGGATCCGGAACCGGGCGCTGGCGAACGCTGGTGCGAGGCCCGGCGAGGCGGGGAAAAGCGCAGGCCACTGCGCGCGGCCGATCCCGGTAGCGTCGGCGCGCAGGAGGGCGCGTCCTGCGGCCAGCAGTTCGCGTGCATCGCTGTCGGGAAGATCGGAGGGCCACGCGGCCTCCAACGCCCGCTGGACGGCCGTGTCGCTGGCCGTGCCGTCGCCGTGCGGCGGCAGTGCGAACTCATCGGCCGCCGGTGTCAACGGGGTGGGCGCCGAAGCCGGCGCACCGCGGGCCGGCGCGTCCGTAGTCGCAGAAGAGGCCTGAGGTGAGGGATCTGTGGTGGCGGGAGCAGCGGGGGATGCCGCCGGTGCCAGTGGCTGCTGACCCTGAGGAAGGCCGAGCAGGGCGACGCCGGCGACGGCGAGCACGGCTGTGCTCAGCACCAGCAGACGAGAAGAACGCGGTGTGGCGGTCACAGCAGCCGGGCACCTCCCGCGTAGCCGGACATGGCGGTGACCGCGTCCAGGCGTACCACGGTCCCCGGGCGGGCCGCGTTGACCATCTGCCCGCCGCCCACATAGATCCCGACGTGGTAGATCGTCGCGTCGCGGCCGGGAGCGTAGGCGTAGAAGACCAGGTCCCCGGGGCGCAGTGCGCTGGTGCCCAGGCTTGCGGAGATCCGCTTGCCCACCGCGGCCTGTCCGGCTGCGGTGCGTGGAAGGCGCATCCCCACCCTGGCATAGGCATACAGGGTGAGCCCGGAGCAGTCGAAGCCCTTGATGCCGGTGCCGCTTTTGCCGCTGGGAGTGCAGCAGATCCCGTAGGTGGGGCCGCCGGCATCGCCGCCGCCCCAGGAGTACGGCACCCCCTTCTGGGCGAGTGCGGCCTCGATGACGGTGCGGACCGTGCCGGTCAGGTGGTTCGTCGCTGGGCCGGTGGCGGCCGCGGTGTACTGGTCGATCCAGCCCAGCACCTCGCTCACGTACGTGGTGGAGTGGTTGTACTGCAAGATTGCCGCCTGGAGCTGTGAGCGCTGCGTCAGATCGCGCCCGTTGCCACAGAGATAGAGCGCGGCACCGAAGGCGGCGTCGTCTGCGTTGTGCGGATCAGCCGTCCCGTCGCCATTGGCGTCCTTGCCTGTCGACTCCCAGGTGGAGGGCAGGAACTGGAAGGGCCCGACGGCGCGCTCGCCGCCTGCGGTGCCATCCCACCTGCCGCCATCGGTATCGGGAACGGGGGTGATGTTGCCGCCCTGCCCGGAGCCGTTGAGGAGTACCCCGTAGATCTTCGGGCGGATGTCGCCGTTGTCGGCGATGTTCCTGCCCATAGCGTGGTTGGACTCGATCTTGGCGATCCCGGCGAGGACGGGCCAGCGCATGCCCTGACACTTCGGCGCGTCCTTCCCGACCTGCTGGACGGCCCTCTTGTAGGCGGCCAACATCCGGGGAGGGATGTCAGCGGCGCTGCCCCCTTCGGTGATCCCGCCGTCATCCTGCGCACCCGTCCTCAGCGCGACGTAGGCGCTGAGCGCCTGTCCCGTCGGTACGGCACAGCACACTGCGGCGAACATCAGCAGCGCCACCAGACATCCCCACCGCCGGACGCGGCGTCCAGAACGTGTCACTCCTGCTCACCGCCATCGTCCTGCGGCGGCTGCGCCCGCTGCTGACGCAGGCGGTCGGCTTCGGGAGCGGTCCTGCGCATCAGCTCCCGCATCCGGGCCCGCGCCTCCTGGCGCGCCTGGCCGCTGGCGCTCCCGCCGCCGGGAAGTACGGACTGGTGCAGACCGGGACGGGAGCGGGGCCCAGGACTGTCCGGGCGTGACGGCTGCGCTGAGGCAGGTGCGGTTGTGGAAGGGGCACCCGTTGCTTGGGCGGTCCCTCCGGCGGGGGCCGGAGGGACCGGGGGACGGCCGGTGGACGCTGGCCGTGCCGGGGTTACCGGGCGGGAGGTGACGGTCGATGTGCCTGCGGTGGGCAGGCGGCGGCTGGGGAAGGGGCCGGGGCCGCCGCGGTCGTTGGTGTTCTCCCCTACGACATGGGAGGCGTGCCGTGCGATGTCGTGCCAGGCACGGCCGTCTTCGCGCACGGTATTGCCCCACACCCGCACCTGCTGGCGGGCCTCCTGCGAGTAGCGCGAGCCGGCCGACCGCGCGCGGCGCACATCGGCCGGCAGCCCAACGGTCGCCCCGTACGCGGCCCGGCCGCCTCGATGGAGGATGCGGTAACCGCGGAAACGGACCAGCCGATTATGTGCCCGCGTGGAGAGCAGGGTGCGGTCGGTGTGCTGGTCGTGCAGCACCTTGCCGCTGTTGCGGTCGATGATCTGGCCGTCGGCGTCGCGGTAGCGGTCCGGTGGTCCGCCCGGCCGACGCGGACCCGTGCCGCCCGACCCATCGCTCCCGTCACCCGACGGGCCGCCACCGTGCGCATCTCCATCCGCGGTGGGTTTGCGCCACTGGGCCAGCTGCTCTTTGTCTGGCCGTCGTCCGATCAGCAGCCAGTGCCCGCCCCTGGCGCCGAGCCGCGCGCCGAGCCCGCCGATGGCGGCTGCTGCGGTGAGGGGGGCGAGTCCGCGTCCGGCTTCGGCCGTGGCATCGGCCAGCAGGCCGCTGGTGTCCACTGGCATCCCCGTACCGTCGGCCAGGGAGCTGAGTGCGCCGAGAAGGCGCTGGCGGGTGCCGAGCATCCCGTACCGGCCGCCGCCTGTTCCGGTGAACAGGCGCAGTCCGCCGCCGTAGCCGCCCAGGGCTGCGGGGGAGTTCATGGCGAGCGCGGCCCCGAGTTCGGAGGTGTCGCCGGGCAGGTGGGTGCCGCCGATCTTGGCGTAGCGCATCCGCATCGCCATCCGGCGCCCGAAGGAGGAGACGCCGCTGAGCAGGCGGCGGTGTCCGGCGGCCCCGGCGATGGCCAGGACGTCGATGAGCAGGATCCGCTCCACCATCAGGTCCGGGCCATGGGTGACGGTGGCATCGACGGCGATCCCGAAGAACGGGATGAACGCACAGATGCCGACGACGGCCAGGACCGCGATGCCCCACAGGGAGAGCCACTTCCAGACGCTCTGCCGCGGGGGTCCTGGCAGCATGGCGGCGACGAAGGTGACGCCGCCGACGGCCGCTGCGGCCGCGCAGATGCCCTGAGTGCCCAGCAGCACCACCGCACTGGAGAGCAGCATGCCGCAGACGAACAGTGCGGCAACCAGGAGCAGTCCAGCGCCGCCCACCCGCCACCAGGTGGGCTTTTCCGCGTAAGCCGCGCAGGCCTTGCCGACCGGCCCGGCCTTCTTCAGATCGGCGAGGAACGCCGCGAATTCCTGGTCGTCTTCGCCCAGGACCGGGTGCGGTGAATCCAGCAGGTCACCCGCCGCGGTCAGCGACGGCAAGGCGTCGGCGCTGGGGGCTGGGCTGCCTTGTCCGGCCAGGCAGTACTGCTTGGCCGGGCCCTTGATCAGGCTGCACGGCCCGCCCGGCACATCGTCTTTGGGCTTGTAGCCGCCGCTGACCCACTTCAGGTGCACGGCGTAGGCCTGGCGGTCGGCGGCTTTGCCGGGGTCGAGGATGCGCCCGTACTGCAGCAGCATGTACGGCTTGACGACCAAAGCGTTGGTGAGCGAGTCCTGCAGCGGGCGGGCTACCGCCGCCGCTGCGGAGGACTGGTGGCCCGGCTGGGCGAGGCACGTGCGTTCGGCGTTGCCGGCCATGGCATCGCAGGGGCCGCGGCTGGCGAGTTTGCCACCCCAGTCGTAGGCGGCCATGCTCTGCTGCGCCACTTCCGTGCCGACCTGCTGGGCCTGCCCCAGGGGCCCGGACTGGGCGAGCAGGGTGTCCGGGCGGATGAGTGCCGAGGCAGCGATCGCCCCGATCAGCAGGGTGAGGAAGATTTCCCCCAAGCCCCGGCCGACCCGGCCGCGCACCAGCATGAACGCGGCGAAGACGAACGCCCAGGCCAGCAAGAGCCCTTTCACACCGAGTGTGTCGACGACGACCTGGTTGTAGGTGTCCGCTGCCTTCTGTGCGGGGTGGGAAAGGATCATGAGTAGCGGAAAGCGGAAGGCCATCTCGACGGCCCACCCGGCCAGGCCTACCAGCAGCCGGATCAGGGTGAACAGGCCGGACAGGGCGAAGGCGAGGGCCTGACTCTTGAAGGCGACGATGGAGCCGCCGGAGGCGTTCAGGTCGTACCCGTCGATGGGTACTCCCTCGGAGGAGGCGATGTTCAGCGGGGCCAGCAGGTCGCCGGTCTCGCCGCTGCCGCTGGCGGCGTAGACGACTTGGGTGTTCACCAGGAGAAACACGCCGGTGAGCACGACGACGAAACCGGCGGAACGCAGAGCCGCGCGATCGGGACGGAACACGTCAGCGCCGCCTTTGCCCAGCGGTGCCGCGCAGCCGCCACACCACGAGAGCACCCAGGCCTGCACTGGCCGGCAGCAGCCTCCACACCCCGCCGGCCGCGTCATGCTGGCCGGAGGCGGAGCTCGCGGCGCCGCGCTCGCAGGACGCCTTGGCCGGGCCCGCGATCTGGGTGCAGGGGTGCGCAGTGTCAGCGGCAAAGGCCCATCCCGTGTGCGGCCACCACGCGTCCGGCACGCCCGCCCCCAGGGCGAGCACGACCGCGGCAACCACGACGACGATCACGGCCAGGACGCTCACAGCGGCTGCGCGCCGCGAGCGGTCCCAGGAAGAAGTAGTCATCAGAGGTGTTCCCTTTGACGGGCCTGCACGGCTTCACCGGCCAGCGGCTCCGGTACGGAGGGTGGGGCAGAGCCCGCGCGGCGTCCTGGTGTGGTGGTGATGGAGGCGGCGATGCGCGGGATGCGGGGGATGGAGACCTTGATGCGGCCGGTGTTCTGCCGGGGGCAGGTCAGCAGGAACTCGCCCTCCCGGCCCTTCTGACCGACGGGGGAGAGGCCGGTGGTCACCAGCCGCAGCAGTTCGCCGTCGGCCGGGTCGAGGCCGACGAACTCCAGGCCTCGGCGGGCGCGTTCGCGGTCGGCGGTGCGGGCGAGCGCGCGGTAGGCCATCAGTCCGCGGTCGGGTCCGAGTTCCTCGGAGTCGTGGGAGGCAGCCAGGAGTCCGGCACCGTGCTTGCGGCCATCGTGGAGGATCTCGTGGACGAGGGCCGTGCCCTCGGCGGACGAGGTGAGCCAGTACAGCTCGTCCATCACCACTGCGGTGAACCGCTCGGGGTCCTCGAAAGCGGTCTGCCGGGCGAGCGCGGCGATCAGGTAGAGCACGGCGCGCCCGATCAGTGCCTCCAGCGGCTGCTGGTGCAGGACCTCTGGCTTGTCGAACGCGGCCTTGGGCGGCAGCTTCAGCCCTGTCGTGGTGATCACGATCATGTCGGAGGCGCTGGAGGCGTCCAGCCGGACCGGCGGCAGCGTCGGGTCGAAGACCATCCGGGCCAGGGGGTTGGTGGCGACGACCCTGATGAGGCCGGCGAGGGTGGCGGCGGCGTCCTGCCGCTTGCCCGCCTCGCGCGTGGCCATGTCCTCGAGGACTTCAAGGACACGGTGCATGGACGGCTGCGCGCCGGCGGCGGCCTGTTCGACGGCGTGGTGCAGGACCTCGCCGTTGGTGCTCATCGGGCCGATGCCGAGCTGCAGCGTGAGGTAGGACAGGGCGTAGTGGCGGCCCTCGGGACCGTCGAACATGCGCAGTGGGTCGATGGACACCTCGGCTTGTGCGGCGTCGATGATCTGTACGCGGCCCTTGGCGGCGGTGCGGGCGAAGGTGGCCCATTCGCGGACGGGGGTGCGGTCGATGCAGATCGCGCAGCCGCCGCGCGCCCACACCGCCTCGGCGATCAGCTTCTGCAGGACGCTCTTGCCGGCGCCGAGGTCTCCGACGATGCCCATGGAGGCGGAGGCGTCGACCTTGGGCGCATCCGCCACGTTGATCATGACGGGGCGGGTGGTACCGCAGTCCAGGTCGATCCCGAGGAACATGCCGTTGGGGTCGCCGACCTCTGCGGCGGTGAAGGCCCCGCCCAGCGCCCAGTCTTCTGAGACCTGGTGCTGGGTGAACTCCCGTACCACCCCGGGCCGGACGGTGCCGGGCAGGCCCAGGGTGAACAGGGCCTCCTGCAGGCCGGCCGGGCGCACGGCGCGGTAGTCGGCGCCGCCGAGCAGCGCGGCCAGGGCGCGGGCCCGGGCGTCGCAGACGGCGGCGGTCGGCCCCCACACCGTCAGCACGGTCACCGACTGCACCTCCACCTCGACCGACGTGCGGGACAGCCGGGTGTCGAGCTCGCCCAGATCACGGGCGGCCTCGGTCAGGGAGGCGGGCATGCCGGTGGGGCGGGCGTCGTACTGGTCGGCCTGGTCGATCAGCTCGTTCTTCTTGCGCCGTACCTGGTCGCGGGCCTTCTCCGCGGGCACCAAGGTCAGGTCGACGGTGTAGTCGACCGGGAAGTCGAGCATCTCCAGCTGGGCGAAGAGGTCAGCGGCGTCCTGGCTGACCGTGGGCGGGCACTCGGCCAGCGCCAACTGCGCCTGGTAGCCCACCCCCGTCTCGCCCTCAACCTGCAGCCAGCGCCGCCCGAGCGGCGAGCCGGCGTTCACTCGCCACCAGGCCTTGCGGCCCGACCGCGACAGACGGCCCGCGCTGTTGAGGTCGTCGACGTCATCGAGTTCGGGGTAGATGCCGCCTTCCTGCAGGCGGACCTGCCCGAGGTTGGCGTAGCTGGGGGAGCGCAGCACTCCGTCACGGAGCCGTCCGCCGTACAACTCGCTGGTCTCGGCCTCCGCCAGCAGCGGCTCGGCCATGCCGCGGTGCAGGGCGTGCTGGATCATCCACACGATCTCCGCCGGACGGGCCGGGCGGAAAGCGATGCCGCCGGCGAGCGCGGCCTCCACCCGCGAGGCCTGCTCGCGATACGCCTTCACCTCGCGCCCGGCCACTGGCGCCGGCCGCATGCCCAGCATGGGTGCGACCTCGGCCCACGCAGCACCGAGCGAAGCCGACACCTGCAGGCCGCCTGTGTCGGTCTGCAGGGGCACGGCCAGCCACAGGGTGCGTCGGTGCATCTCCTGGTCATCCAGCAGGTCGAGGGTGGCCTCGACGTTTTCCACCCACGGGTGGCGGCTCGCACCGGGTGCCTGCTCGGCCGGCTCGATGCCCTCGATCATCCTGAGGGCGACCTCGCCCGGGTCGACCTGGGCGCACAGACCGTACAGGCGCGGGACCCCGGACAGCGAGCGCACCAAGTGGGTGATCTTTGCCAGTTGCTCGTCGCGGACGGCGGCGGGCACGTAGGTGCCCTGGACGGTCTCCTCACGACGTCCCTGCGCGTCGGCGCCTGGGTGCAGGCGGTAGATCGCCCACACGCCGCCCTGCGTCGACCACACCAGGTGCCCGGCGATGTGACGGATGGGAACCCTCACTGCGCACCCCCTTGCTGGGCGAGCGCGAGCAGCTGCTGCACACCCGACACCGGCCCTGCCGCTGCTGCGGGAGCAACCGCCGGTGTGCGGCGGGGTACGGTCGAGCGGTCTGTGGCCGGGCTGGGGCGCGGCGCCCGGGCTGGACGCCGCTGCACCGCGCGGGAGGGTGCGGCCTGCGCAGCGGGGACGGGGGCGGGCGTGTCCTCGATGGTGAAGCCGCCGAGCAGCGGCTGCGCAGCACGGTCGCGTGCGGCGCGCCCACCGATCCGCCCACCGCGGGGCTGCCAGCCGAGCAGCACCCAACCGAGTGCGGCCTGTATCGGGGCACGGCCCCGCATCTTCGGACGCCGCACCATCCAGATGACCAGGACCCACCCGACAATGGGGACCGGCCCCATCCACGACCACCAGCTGATCGTCTTGACCAGGAGGAAGCCGCCGCCGACGGCGACCACGATCTGCGCCGGCGTGTAGGGGCCGAGCGGGATCTTCCAGTCGGCGACCTTGCCCAGCACCCACGGATGGCGGCGGGCGGCAGTGTAGAAGCGGCCCACCCGTGCCGTGGCTGCCGCGCTCACAACCAGCCTCCGACGCCCGGCGCGTGGTCGAGGGAGACGGGGAGTTCGGACCGGACGATCCCGGGAGCGGCGGGCGCGCCCTTGGACGGGTTCTTCACCTCGTCGGTGAACATGTTCGCCAAGTCGTTGCGCGCGTTGTAGAGACCAAGCGCGATGATCAACAGCAGCAAGGCGCCGATCCCGGCCTTGAGGCTGAACCGCTGGATCATGATGACGACGACGAGGCAGATCAGCCCGGCCTGCAGGCCCTTGGTCGCCCATTGCTGGAACATGGAGATCCACGAGTTGCCGAGGTCGTCCAGCTGCCCGGCGAGCACCAGGCCGTGCACGGTGCTCATCGGGCACCCCCGTCCTGGGCAGCCCCGGACTCCAGGGCGGCCACTTCCCACCTGGTTGACCGGGCCTTGAGCGTGAGCCCGTACGCCAGCGGCCACCGGCCGCCTGCGTCCCGGGCTTCCACCCGGGCCGTGACCCGCACCGTCGTGCCGTCCGCCGCCACCTGTTCCGCAGCCGCAGCTTCCTCGACGGCCAGCACCTGCTTTACGGAGACCGACGTGTACGGGGCGGGGGCGACGGCGGTGAGCTTGACTCCGGGAGCGAGGTAGCGGTCGACCTCGCCAGCTCCCGTCAGGTAGGCGGTGAGGAACTCCCCCACGGCGGACGACAGATGTCCCGCGGGGACGGTCACGGCGTACGGCGACTTCGGTACCTCAGCCCGGACCGGGCCGGCCACCACGCTGGGGGCACCGGTCACTGTGAACGAGGAGCCCGTGCTGTCGGCGGCCACCGGCACGGCGTAGTACCGCACCGATCCGCCTGCGTACTGCGCCGCCACCGTGACTGACCACGAGCCGGTGCCGCGCTGCGCACTGCGCACCGCCGTCACGGAGCTCGGCGCCGATTGCGCACCGGCAGCCGGGGCGGGCAGCTCGACATCCGGCGCCATCGACTGCGCAAGCCGCGCCTGCGCAGTCGTCTCGTCGTTCGCGTCGCTGCGCAACCACGCGCCGACGAACACCTGCGCATAGCCGCCCGGGTCGGTAGCGGATGTCACGGTGCGCGCGGCGGCGGGCTTGGTCGCGGGGCCGGCCGCGACCGTGGTCGGGGTGGAGACGACGGCGAGGCAGAGGGCGATGGGGCCGGCCGCGATGACGGTCCACACCGCCACGCGTGAGAGGCGTACGCGGCGGCGCATCGCCTCCAGCCGTGCGCCGGCCGCCATCGGAGCAGCGGCCTCGCTCTGTGAGGCCTGCTTGCCAGGGGACATGGTCAAACTCCCAGGTCAGGGGCGGATGTTTCTGACCTTGAGAAAACCCGTCGACCCCGACCCGACCACCGACCACGAACCCCCGACCATGGTCACGATGGGGACACGAAGTCCGTGGTTGGGGTCATGGTCGGCCCGACCATGACCCCGACCACGGGTCAGCCGGGAGCCGACGACAGGCCATCTCGTCCGGCGCTGTTCCCCGGACCGGCGACCGCTGCGCGATCACCTGCCGCCCGGCCACAGGACCCGGACACCGATGCGCAGACGGAAGCCGGCCGGGCCGCGACAGAACCTCCGCAGTGCGCCAGACAGATCTGCGCTGCGCAAGAGAAGATCCGGAAGTCGGGGCGGACTGCGCAGCCGCCCCGGCATAACTCGACTGCGCAGGATCCCCGAGCCAGTTGCGCAGCCCCATTTGCGCAACGCCCGTGGGTGCCTGCGCAGTCGGCTGCGCAATCACTGACCACCCGGGCTAAAGGCTCATGGTCGGCCCGACCATGAGCCCGACCATGGCAGCTAGACGGCTCCGTTGCCGGATCGTGATCGATGGTCGGGGCTCGTGGCCGCCAGCATGGTCGGGGTCGGCCGGTGAGCTGACGCCATGGACCACACGCACGCCTCCACACCCAGGATCTCCGGCCGCCCCACCGCGACGAGCCCGGTGCGCCGCCATGGCCACTGCGCGCGGCAGGCGTCGGGGACATGGCGGTGAGCCGCTTCGGGGCGGGGATCCGCCGGGGCGTGATGGCGGCCGATCAGTTCACCCAGATCGCCAACGCGCTGTTCCGTGACTCCGGACTGTCGTTCAAAGCCAAGGGGCTCTTCGGGTACGTCTCTACGCACAGGAACGGCTGGCAGGTGACGGTCGCCGACCTCGTCCGCCTGGGCCCGGACGGACGCGAAACGGTACGCACCGGCCTGCAGGAGCTCGAGGCACGCGGCTACCTGATCCGTGAACGCCTGCGCCGCCCGGACGGCACCCTCGGCGAGATCGTCTACTGCATCACCGACCGGCCGGCCACCGTGGACATCGCGCTGATCGAAGCCGACGTGATGACCACGTCCCCCGAGGCCGAGCCAGTCGGCGGCCTCCCGGCGGGGATCCGCCGGGGCGTGATGGCGGCCGATCAGTTCACCCAGATCGCCAATGGGCTCTTCCGCGACCGCCAGCTGTCCTTCAAGGCCAAGGGCCTGTTCGGACTGCTCTCCACGCACCGGGACGGCTGGCGGATGACGGTTGCCGACATCGCCCGCCGTGGCCGCGACGGTGACTCAGCCGTCAAGAGCGGGCTGAAGGAGCTGGAGAAGCACGGCTTCCTGGTGCGGGAACGCGAGCGCGGCCCAGACGGCACCCTCGGTGCGGCGGCGTATTTCCTCACCGACCTGCCCGCTCTGCAAAGCAGCAGATCACAACCAGAGTCGGGTTTTCCACCAGTGGATGACCCTACGTTGGCTGATCGGTCCACTAAGAACACCAACAGAAAGAAGACCACTCAGCAGAACACCAGACCCCTCCGTCCGTGCCGCGGCGAAGCGACGCGCACACCGAGACGGACGGACCGACCGGACACGCCGACGCCCCCGCCGGCCGCGCCGGCGACGGCCGAGATGCACGCGGGAATCCGGCTGCTGCTCGAACTGGGGGCAACCCGCCCAGAGCTGCTGCTGACCGGGCAGGCGCTGACCGACCAAGGCCGCGTCGTCACTGTGATGCTGGAATCCGGCTGGAGCCGCGATCAGCTGCGGCACGTCATCGCCGACCGGCCCCTGCCCCATCCGGTTCGGACCACAGTCGGTGCGATCATCGCAGCCCGCCTGCGCACGGCCCAGGCTTACCCGCCGCCCGCCATCGCCGCCGACCACCACGACCAGCCCGTATGGGACGCCCCGCCGCCGCAGCCGGTGGCCGAACCCGCCGCCGCCCGCACGGTTGGCCAGGCCCTGACCTACCGGGCTCTTACCGAATGCGCCGGCTGCGGCGTTCCCGGAACCGCCCCCGGCGAGGACCTCTGCCCAGCCTGCCTCGGCTGGCCGCTCTGCCGCACCTGCCCCGGCCCCACACCCCGCCGCGCCCGCCCCGACGGGGACGGCCGCTGCACCACGTGCGCCTCCGCCCTGACAGACCACCACCTGGAAGGAAGCACCTCGTGACGGACACGCTCCACACACCGACGCCACCGACCGCGGCTGCGCACCACGAGCGCCCCTTCACCCGTGATCCGGGGCGGTGGGAGAAGGAACGCTCCCGCGCCCTGAAGACCGGGCACGTCCGCGACCACACCTGCTCGGCCGCCTGCGAGCCCGTACTCGTCCACGAACGCACCCTCTGGGGATGGCTCGCCTGGACCGTCCCCGGCGACGGCAGCCCGCCTGAGATCCCCCAGCAGATCGGGGTGCTCACCCCGGCCGCGACGCGCACGCAGCGCATGGCTCTGCGCTGGCTGACCCGGCGCTCCGCCCAGCGCATCGCCCTGGGCACCGTCCCCGGATCGCTGCGGCTCACCGCCGCGGCTGTCGCGCTCGTCAGTCTGGTCGCCGGCCTGTTCGCCATCCGCCGCGGAGTCCCGGTCGACGTCGCCCTGCCGGCGATGCTCCTCGCCCCGCTGCTCGCCGAGCACCTGCCCGACCGGCTGGACAGCCGGGCCCGCGAGCACGTCCGCGTGGTCGAAGGCGACGTCGCCTGCCGCTATCTCCAGCGCCTCGCCGTCCTGCACACCTCCCTCGTCCAGGCCGCCGCCGGCAGCGACCGCTACGAACTGCGCCGCTCGGCCGAGGTCGGCCAGTGCTTGCTGTGGGATGCCGCAGGCCTGCTCCAGACCCGGGACTGCCGCTCGGCCTCAGCCGACCTCATCGCCCGCGAACGGCTGATGCTCCAACTCGCCGACCAGGTCGCTCAGATCCTCAAGCGCAGCGAAGAGGGCGGCACAGCCGATGCGAACCAGGCCTCCGACCCCGGCCGGTCCCGGGGCCCGTACCCGCCTGGCCGCCGCCCGACAACCCATCCGGCAGTTCGCCACGCACCGAACGCACCGCTGCAGAAGGGAACTCTCCCCATGACCCAGCCCGAATCCGCCCAGGCTGCCCCCACGGACGTCTACCTCCTGTTCGCGCACGAGCCCTACTACCCGGCCGCCGCTCAGGAGATCAACACCACCGTCGTGGCCGCAGCCTCCCTGCTGCACCCCCGCGTACGGCAGCCCGACGGCGCCCGCATCCACGGCCGCCTCGTCCACGGCCGCCGGCCCGGCGAGATCGTGCCGCTGTCCACGCTCACCCACGAACTCGACGGAGGAGCGCGCTGGCCGGAGGTCGGCGACTGGGAGGCAGCCACCGAAGACCTGCTGCAGCTCATCCGCGACCACGACTGCGACGCCCTCAGCCTGGGCCTGCCGGAGATCGCCCGGGCTCTGGTGTGCGCCGGCCCGCACAGCGAGGTCCGCACCGTCGACCCCACGTCCGGGGCACACCGGGTGTACGGGCCCGTTGACCGGATCGGGGTCCTTGCCTTGGTCGGCCAGCACCTGGCCGGGGCGGAAGCAGGAGCGCCCCGGTGGCCCGGTGACGGTGTGGCCTCGTCGCAGTTCAGGGCCTCGCTGCTCTGTGAGGGACGTAAGCGGCGGTCCCGCCTCACATAGGGTGACCTTGTGCCTCAGAGTCCTGATCAGCCGCTTCTGCCGTCTCGTCATCAAGTCGGCAGCCTTCGTGACTTCCTCCATGGAAGGACATACTCGGCTGCCTCAGTCACCATCCGGCTCGACGGAGCACCGTCTCATGCTGCGGGCTCGCCTCTGGATGACGTGGGCAAGGTCTCGAATGCCCTGTATGAGGTTGTCGACGGTCTTGCCAGGCGGGTGCTGGACGCGGTTTATTCCGGGCAGTCGAACGCTGAGGCGCGTGACGCATGGGTCGCGCTCTTGCTGATCGCCCAGAACTGGCGGGACTCACCTGGTCTGCCAGCAGACCTGAAGACCATGATTGATAAGGCCCCTCCACTCTGACAGGCGCTGGTAACGGGTGGATCGTCACCAATCGCAGGTCATTCCCTTTTGCCTTTGCTGCCAGGAGAGGGTCGGAGACGGGTTCTGATCCCGGGAACGGCGATGGCCGGTTCCGCGAAGCCGTGCGGCTTCGCGGGGGAGAGGTGGCTGGCCCCTCCATACCGGCCATCGTGCGGCGTCTGGCCCGCCGGGAGTTCGTCGATCCCTTAAACCAGAGGCCGCAGTCTTAAGGTATCCCGCCTGTGACGAGGTTCGGCTCGCTGCAGTCAGGAGGGTGAGGAGCGGCGGGATGCCAGGTCCTGGAGGCGGGAGCGTTTCCAGCGCTGCTGACGGGGGCGGCCGCCGCTGCCGCGCCGGTACTCGTATCCGTCGGGCTGCTCGAGGTCGGGCAGGAGCCCGTGCCCGAGTGCGCTGATGAAGCTGTCGGCGCTGCCGTATCCGAGGATCCGGGCCGCTTCTGCGGCGCCGACAAGGTCCTCGTTCTTGTCCTGGTCGGCCGGCGGCAGCACGCCGCGCTGGCGGGCGACAGCGACGACGGTCGCCCGCCGCCACTTCTTGCGGCCCGGGCCGCGGCTGCCTTCCTCCTTGTGCAGGGCGTCCGGCTCGGGCAGCTCGGGGATGCGCCCCTGGTAGAGGGCGCTGGAGAAGGAAGCCGGGCTTCCGTAGCCGAGCAGCGCAGCGACCTGGGCTGTACCGAGCAGCTCGTCAGGGTCGCCGTCCGCCGACACCTCAGGCCGCGCTGTCGCCGGGGCGGAACTGCGCCGGCCCTTGCCGGGGCGGCTGGCGGCCCAGGCCACGATCGTGCCGCGGCGCCACATCGGGCTGTCGGCGTTCTCGTCGGGCTCCGGGAAGTATCCGGGCCGGTCGCGGAAGTAGCCGTCGATGGTCGACGTGCGGGTGTAGCCGAGGAGCTGGGCCACCTCCCGTTTGGTCAGCAACTCATTCTGGTCGGCCTCGAGTACCGCGGACGGTAGCGCGCGCTTCTTCGGGACACGCTGCGAGAAGAACGCCGCGACCTCGTCGTGGCGCCAGAACCGCTTGCGGCCCTCGGTGTGCGCGACTGCGGGGAAGCCACTGTCCGGGTTGTTGCTCCAGTCGCTGATCCGGGGCTTGCTCGTGCCGAACTCGGACACGATCTGCGCGGTGTCCACGAGCCGGTCGGCGGAAGGCATCAGGGCCCCTTTGGAAAGAATCAGCACGGCGGTGCCGGCACTCAGACGAGCGCGACATGTTCGATAATGCCAAAGGGGATGGTTTGCTGTCCAGCCTGACGCCAAATCTGCCTACAGCACTTCTTCGCCCAGCAGGCACACCCCGAAACGGGCCGCACGCTTCTCCAGCGCCGTGTAGGCCATCGCGGCCGGCGCGGCATCCCACGTCATGAAAGCGAGAGCGGAGACTGCCTCGCTGCGCGCCATTCCCTCATCCCACGGCACGCACGCAGCGGCGCACCGCTGGGCGAGCTCGGCGTCGGACAGGCTCGTGACCTCGCGGTTCACGCCGGCCTGGACGTCAACGACGCCCTCGCACCAGGCACGGTGGCCTCTGGACAGCAAGTCGTGCAGCGTGTCCGGGTCGCTCGCATGCTGGGCCTGAGCAGCGAGTTCGAGCAGCAGGGCGGTGGGGCTTGTCTCCATGGTCATCTCCTCCATTCACTGTAGGGGGTGCCCGCTGCGCCGAGGAGCGCAGCGGGCGGTGGTCATCGGTTGTGCACGGTGCAGCCGTCGCACATTGCACGGCCGGCGCGGCGGGCCAGGTCGGGTTCCTTGCGGGGCTTGTGCTTCAGCGCCGCCCGTACCTGTTTCTCGAGGGCGGTGAACTGCGGGCCGTCGTCCGGACAGACGACGCCCGGGTCGGGCGCGCCGCACTGCTGGGCGTGCCGGATCAGGTCGGTGATGCGCCAGTCCGCGCGGAAGCTGTCGCCCCGGACCTGTTCGACCTCGGCGTACAGGTCGGCCAGCCGCGGCCGCCGACCGATGGAAAGCAGTACGTCGTGGCGGGAGGCGAATACGCACAGCGAGCAGGAACAGCGGGAGGTTCCAGCCCAGTCGCCGGCGCCGGGCACCGAATCGTATGTCCAGGAGTACGGCACCGGCGCATCGGCGTGCCACTCCTTGACGGAGGCAGTCGACCAGTCCTTGACGGGCAGCCACTCGTCCACCATCCGCGCCCCGTTGACCTGCACCGTACGGAAGGCCGGCCGCTTCTTGCGGTCAGGGCCCTCGTCGCTGCGCAGGCCCATGATCTTTAGAATCCGCACCGGTCGGCCGAGCTCGCGCCTGCGGCGGTCGACCATCGGGGTCCAGGCGGCGGACACCACGCTCTCCTTGGCGCTCTTGCGGCAGTACGGGCTGCCTTTGCGCGGGAAGCGCCCATACAGCGCGATCTCCGTCAGCAGACTGTGCGGCAACCGGATCCCGTCTGGGCCCGGCATCGTGCGGGTGACCTCCAGGTGCCGGTCGGCGGGCACCCCGAATGCGGCGCTCTGCAGGGCCGCGAGCTCGGAAACCCCCGGGTGGCGGGTGCCGTCGAACACGACGGACGGCCACTCCAAGACCCCCAGGCTGGCGTGGTACGAGATGACTCGGTCGGCCACGCCGGCGGTGCGGGCGGCTTCCATGAACACGGCCATCATGACCGCGCTGTCCTTCCCGCCGGACAGCTGGGGCGCGAGCAGATCGTATGAGCTCAGATCGGGTGTGGTGGGCGGGTGGCTGCTGGGGCGCGAAGACATGTCAACTCCAGTGAGACGGGCAGCAGACGGGGGACTCAGGGCAGACGGCGCCGCGGGAGCGCAGGTGGGCGATGGGCCGGGGCAGAGATTGATCGTGAAGATCACGGCGTCTCACCGCCGGTGGCCTCCTTCGGCAGACCGGCGTCGGCGAAGAGCGACATCTGCCCGTCCGGTGCTGGCGCGGGCACGGACTTCGTGGGGCGCGTCGTCGACCGCCGGGCGATCGGCTGCACCTCAGGGGCCGTCGACGGCTCCGGCCTCCTCGGCGTCGGGCGCGTGCGTGCAGGGGCAGATCCAGCGGCAGGGCCGCTGGCCAGGTCCGTGCACGATGAGGGCGACGACGAAGCCGCCGCGGTCGGTGATGGTGCCTGCATGCCTGTCGACGCGCGGGCCGGTGCGGCTGATGCACTGGTTGTGGTGGCCGGTCAGGCAGGGATGGCAGATGCCTGCTTCGCAGGAGCACCACCGGTGGAAGCCGTGGGGGTAGGCGTGATCGATCTTGCGCAGCCCCTTGGTCCAGGCGTTCGCACGGACCCAGGCACCCTCCTCCACAGTCATGGGGGAGGAGGCGGTGGAGGGGACGGGGTCGATGATGCCCATGATCGATGCGCCTACGTAGCGCAGCCAGGTCGTCATGTGTCGTCTCCGAACAGGGTTGGGGTGGTGAGGAGTTCGTTCATCCAGGCGAGGAGGCGGGGGAGGTTGGTTTCGGGGCCGAAGGTGAGGTAGGTGCCGTCGGCGCTGGTGCAGCCGAAGGCCTGCGCGATGCGCAGCCGCCGGCGTGAGTTGACGCGGCCCATGTGGACGGCCAGGCCGTGCTCGCGGGCTTCGAGGGCGAGGCGGTGGGCGGCCGGCGAGGTCTTCCACTCGGTGCTGCCAGCCAGGAACAGCACGTCGATCAAGTACCAGGGGATGAGGCCGTGCTCGCTGCCGTCCTGGGCGGCGAAGGCGGCCGGGATGCCCAAGGTGCGGATCTGCTGCAGCCAGGGCAGCGATTCGGTCAGGGTCGCCTTGGCGTCCATCGGGACGTCGGGGGCTACGGCCCACAGGCACCGGTCGGGGCCGTAGCGGCCGAGAGTCGCCTTGAGCCAGGCGAACCAGGCTTCGGCGCCGGGCCAGCCTTTGCCGAACTTGCCGTTGTCGCAGGCATAGAGGCAGCCGGGCGGGATCACGTTGCCCTGGGCCGGAGTCGTCATGCAGGCCAGAAGCCCGGCCCGCATGGCGGCCCGTACGCCATCACCGGACGGCGTGGCCAGGTACAGCACGGCGAAGACGGCGAAGAGAGGGGTCACGGGGCAGAGCCAGGGGCGTTCGCATGAGGCGTCCTTCCGGCATTGGCGGGCGGGCAGTGGTTCAGGTGAGCGGGAGCTGGGCGGCGGAGCCGGAGATCAGGGAGTCCCATGCCGGCTCGAAGTTCTGGTCCTGTTTGTTGATCACGTGGGCGGGGGCGGTGGTGAAGAGCTCCTCCGCCATCGGCCATCCGTCCGTGCGCGGGCGGGTCCAGGCCCGGGCGCGCCCGTACACGGGGTCGTGCTCGACCTCGATTCCGCGCCGCTCGGACATGGTGTTCAGCCGTCGGGCGAGCTGGAGCGGACGCCCGAGGTCGATTTGCTGGGTGGAACGCATCACCGGGCGGTGCTTTCCGTCGGCGGCCAGGAGGAACAGGCGGCGTACGTGGTAGAGCGCCCAGGGCCCGTCGAGTTCGCGCTCGAAGGCCTCAAGACAGGCGCGGTCCCGCGGCTGGGCGGGGTCGAAGAGTTCCAGGAGGGTGTGCTTGCCGTACAGCTTCGCCCTGGGGTTGAGGCTCATCGCCGTGTACTCCAGGCGCAGTACCTCTCCGGCGATGTCCGGGTGGGTTCGCATGCGTTCCAGGTGGGCGGGCAGTGCGCCCATGGAGACGGGGAAGCAGCAGAAGGTGCAGTACGACTTCGGCCAGTGCACGCCGAACCGCTTCCAGAGGTAGTCCTCGCACTGCTGACGGCCCCAGCCCCAGTCGATGAGCGGGTACACCCCCATCCGGCCGGGGATCTTTGAGGCGATGATGTCGGTGGAGCGGCGGCCTTGTTCGTCGGCGTTGAAACCCATGATCTGGCGGAACGGACGGCCACCCATGGCGGGGGCGATCCACCGGTCGCCGACGTCGCCCTTCGCGCGCAGGCTGCACTTGCGGGTGCCGGCCTGTTGCGGGACGGTCCCCACAGACTCCAGCTCGTCCCAGAGCGTCCACGGCCCGCGGGCGAAGAGCCTCTCAGGGTGGCGGGAGTCGTCCAGGACGGTGATCCCGTCGGCCTTCAGGTGCCCGGACCGCGCCAGCTGAACGAACCGCACGCCGTGCTCGCGCAGCAGCGGCAGCATGAACTTCTCGACCAGGAGCCGGGTCTCGGGCCACTCGCTGCCGGTGGCCATGTACAGGACGGCGGTGCGCTGAAGGTCGATGCCGTGGCCGGCGGGGTCGGTGAGCATCCGGGCGAGGTAGGCGGTCGAGTCGGCACCCAGCCCCCAGTTGATGACGGTGTCCAGGTCGTCAGTGGTGCTCAGGCCGGGCAGCGACAGCGTGTACGCGGTACGGGGCATGGCCTCCATCACTCCTTCCGCGGGCCGTGCCCGGCCATCGGCCGGGCACGGAAGAGCGGCTGAGGGGTCAGCGCAGCTCGGCGAGCGCGTGCGCGGGGTCGGGGACCAGGACGGCGCGCTGCTCGACGAGCAGGCGGACGTTGCCGTCGGCGCGCACGTCGCTGGTAAGGGGCGGGACGAGCACCAGCCGGTTCAGGTCGGCCGCGGTCTCGGCGGTGTGCATCGCCGCGGCGGTGTGGTCCTGGGCCTCGATGAGAACCACGGCCCGCACGAGCGCCGCGAGCAGGGCGGCGCTGGCCCGCAGGGTTGCCCCGCTGGCCGGGATGCCAGGCGGGAACAGGCTGACCACTGCGCCGCCGCTGGCGGCGATGGAGCTCAGCAGTTGGGCGTGGTCGTGCGGATGGGCGCGATCCAGGCCGCGCGGCAGGACGGCGAGCGTCGCGCGCCCGGTTTGGGCGGCGGCCCGGTGGGCGGCGGCGTCGACGCCGTACGCGAGCGTGGCGGTGACCGTGTGCCCGGCCTCGGCGACGGCGCTGGCGAATGCTTTCGTGCGGGTGAGGGCCTCGGCGGTGGCGGACCGGTTACCAGTCACGGCCACGGCGCGGGCGGCCAGCAGGGGCAGCTGTTCGTATCCGCGCACCCACAGCCCGAGCGGGCAGCCGGCGCCGAGGTCGGCCAGGGCGGCGGGCCACACGTCGTCCGACGGGATGACGAACTGGCACGTCAGCTGGGCTTTGGCGAGTTCTTCGCGCGGCTTGTACTGGGCCAGGCGGGCGCTGGCGTCGTGGTCGACGCTGTACTGCCAGACCTCCTCGGCACTGTGATGGGCGAGATGGGCGGCGACCTGGTGGGGCGAGAAGTGGGCGGCGAGCGCGGCGCGGGCGGCGCGCTCGGACAGGGCGGTGCTGGGCACGGCGTACCTCCAGGAGAGGACGGCGGCCGGCGGGCATGCCGGTGCCGCGATGGGCGGTGCGGGATCGTGTGGCGTGATCAGCAGCCGGTGCGGCTGGGCGCGGTGACCACGTCCCAGAAGCGGCGCGGGGGCGATTGCCACCAGTCGGCGGCCGGGGCGGCGGGAGCTGTGGCCGGGCGGCGTTCGGCTCGGGGAGCGGGCTCGGGAAAAGCGGGAGCAGGAGGCGCCGGGGCGGGGGCGCGTCCGGCGAGGACGGCGGGCAAGGTGTCGTCGATGTAGGCGACGTGGTGGGCGAGGTCCACGCCGACTTGGGCAGAATCGAGGTGGAGCTGACCCGCGCGCAGGGCCAGATCCCCGGTGGCGATCACGTGCACGGCGTCGGTGAGGCACTCGGCGACGTGCCGGGCGAGCGGCCCGGTGACGGTGCAGACGACCGGCACCGGCTCGCCGTCGCGCCACTGTCCTTGGGTGCGGTCGTACTCGCGGGGGACCTGCATCACGGTGAAACGGGCGGCGGGTGTGCCGCGTTCGGTGTGGCGCAGCTGCACGGTCCCGTGCACGCGGCCACGGATGACAGCGGTGGTCTCTCCGCTCATGGAGGCACTCCTCGATACGACGAACGGTGTGGCGGTGTCCGGAAGCCACCCAAGCGAGTTCCATAATACCTATAATGGGGGCGGGTGTCATCCCCTTTTCCCACCGTGGAGGCACCCGCCCCTTCGAGACCGGCTTCGGCCTACGGCTCGCGCAGCAACGGCCGCCTCAACCCGGAGGCGGGCCGGGGGGTTCGGCAGGGCCCCGGCCCCTCGCAGCAGGCTGCCGCGGCGGGGTTATCCCACTGACAGGTCGGGCAGCGCCAGAGAACGCCAGCCTCGAACGCTGCCTCGCGGATTGCCTGATCCTGATGGTCATCGGCTGCATCGAGCAGCCTGGTCAGCAGATCCCGCTTGGGAGTGCCGTCGGCGCTGTCATCCACCACGTCATCTTCGACTTCCACGCGCAGCGGCACGGTGCCGTCGGGACGGACCAGTCGGTCTGCCGCAGTGTCGCAGTGCACGGAGACCCGGACGGCGCCGACCTCATGGTCGAGATAGGCAAACACCAGGACGCCATCGACCTCGACGCACGGGAGGTCATTGCTGTCGGTCTGCGGGTGAAAGGCGGCGTTCCGATTCGCCCGCTCGCTCGCATCCGCATCGGGAAAGCGGTAGCTGAGCGGCACGATGCGGGTCCGGCCGCGCCTGGCGATGTCCTGGGCGTAGAGGTTGTATCCCTCGTCCGGCTGGTCGTCGCGCTCGGGCCCGTAGTAGAGCCGCACGGCCTCGCGGTCGTCGGTGGGCGGCTGCTCGGGGACGCCTTCCTCACCAACGAGGTTGTCCCAGACCCCACGCACGTACGTGGCGAGATCGGCCAGCGCGGAGTCCTCATCACCATGGAGTGTCACCACGTCCTCGTGGCGGTCCCAGCGGCGCAGCACCCATGCCTGGCCCGCCGAGCGCGGGCTGATGAGGCTTACCGCTTCGGGGAAGGAAGGCTGCTGGCCAGCATGTTCGGCGAGCATGGCATCACGTGCGCGGTTGAGCATGTCCTGCTGGTGCTCGGAAAGATCGCTGGGGTCGATTTCCTCCCACAGCTCCACAGCCGTCTTCACGAGGCATTCGATGTCCAGCGGGTTGAAGAGTGCAGCAATCACAGGGGCCTCCTTGAAAAGGGGCAGCGAAGGGGCAGCAGTGTTGATCAGGATTCGCACTGGCGATCGCCCCTGCTCATCGCGAGAAGAGCAGGGTGATCGTCGGGGTTCTTTGGCAGGCGTGGCCGGTGGGTGAAGGGGCTACAGGTACCTGGGTGATCGGCGCCCAACTTGCAGTCGAACGGGATCGGTCGCCTACGGGCCCTGCGGCAGACGTGGGGACTCATGACGTGCCCCACGGGGAACAACCCGGGATTCGTGAACCCGACGGTCTAGGCTGGCCGTTACGTGCCTTACCTCGTGAGTTCCGGCGGATCAGTGCTTCAGAAATCGCGAACTGACGGGGGATGAGCATCGGGCAGTTCTTCGCGGTGTAGGGCTGGCACTCCGGGTGAAGCCCAGGTTCGGGGGAGTAGGCCTGCTGCTCGTCGGCGGGCCGGACCATGACGAAGAAGCGCTCTTCAAGGGGCTGGGAGCAGATTTGGCACAGGCGCTGGAGGAAAGCGCGCCGGGCACGGTCGGCGTCAAGGCTGCCGAATACGGCGTGACCGTTGTGGATCAGCGATACGTACGGCACGACCAGTCCGCCGGCTAGCGGCCGGGCGAGGCAGCGCACCGGTATGGCCCGAGACGTCATGGTCAGCGCTCCTTCGGCCCGGTTGGTTGTGCGGGCCCGGCATCGGACAGGGCTGCGACGGGGTAGATGAGGCGGGTATGCAGGTGGTCCGGCGTTGCGGGGTCTTCGTTGTAGCTCGCGATGCAGGCGGGGCAGGTCGCCTGGCGTGGGGCTGCGGTCACGGTGCCGGTGTCGCCGCACCGGGTCGGCTGTGCCTCCAGGAAGACGGTGTCGCTGGAAGGCCGCGGGGCGAGGGCTTTGCTGATGCAGGCCGCCTGCTCGGGTACGGGCGGGGCGGAGCGGACGGCGTCGCTGAGCTGTTGCAGCCGGTCGGCTAGCTGCTGCTGCGCCCCGTACAAGGCGATGCCGTTACTGCCGGTGCTCACGGCGACGGCGATCTCGCCGGGTTCGACCACGGCGTCGTCGATGTCGGTGCCGGGGTAGAGCAGTACCGCCGGGCTGGTGGCGTCGGCCCATTCAAGACGGCTGCTCGACGCCGTCGTCTCCGCCGCCGCCATGAACATCTGCGGTGCTCTCCTTGGTGGCTGCGAAGGGTGTGCCTGCGGTGTCCGGGGCGACAATGTCGCCCCGGACACCGCAGAGGAGGGGTTATGCGTCGGCCGGGGGGTCGGTGAGTTCGATGCAGGCGGCCGGGACCTTGGGGATGCGGTACCGCGTCTGGTCCTTGGGGATGGTGAAGCGGGTGTTGTGCGGGTCGCGGCGCAGCAGGTCGGTGGAGTCCTCGTCCAGCACGAAGTCGAAGCGGCTGCCGGTGGTATTGGGCTGGCCCACAGTGCCGGTCAAGCGGCGCAGGCAGGCCGGGCGGATCGTGGTGCTGATCCGTGCGGTGCGCCCGGGGAGAATGACCGGGCGCTGGGCGGCGTCGAGTTCGACCAGCCGGGCGGCAGCCGTCTCCTGGACGGCGGTGAGGGCGTCGGCGTCGGCCAGGGCAGCGACGTAGGCGCGGATCTCGGCAAGGGTGGGCATGGCGGGTTCCTCCGTGTTCCGTGGATGAGCCGGGCGCGGGTGGTGCCCGGTGGCAGAGATCGGCCGCCGGACGGCGGCCGGGAAGACGGGCGCCGGATGTGCGGTGCCCATGGGGGTGCGCGCCGGTCAGCCGAGGGGGTAGAGGACCAGCGCGGCAACGGCGCTGTCAGGGGTCTGGGGGAAGAGCCTGCGCAGTTCGGGATCACTGGCGAGTTCGCTCTCCAGCGGGTAGACCTCGCCGCGCAGCCCATCGGCCTTGGGGGCGTAGCGGGCGCGCTCGTACGTGCCGAACGGCGAGTAGCCGTTGCCCTCGGGGTCGGCGCAGAGCACGACAAGGGTGCTTCCGGGAAGGCGTGCCCAGTCGTTGCTGACGAGGCGGCGCAGGATGGCCAGGGTGAGCGGCTGGTCGTGCTGACCGGCTGCCGCTTCGGGGAGAGGGGAGGGGGACATGGAAGGCTCCGATGGGTCGCGCCTGTGTGTGTGGGGGCGGGGCGGCCGGGCCCGTTGGTGCCCGGCCGCCGCCCGCTCTGGATCAGGTGTCGTCGCCGGGGCGGTTGGTGGGCGCGTCCCGGTGGGCGGCGACTGCCTGTTCCTCTACCTCGGACAGGCGGTAGGAGCCTTTGTCGTCCTGGCCGAGCTTTTCCAGGAGCAGCAGGTAGGCGGTTTGCTGGGGGGTGGGGTCCTCCCACAGGAAGCGGACCTGCATGCAAGCGTCGTTCCAGCCCTTCGGCTCGCGCATGTCGCGCTCAAAGGCGGCGGCGACGTGCGCGAACAAGACCTGCGGCAGCCGGGCCTTGGAGAGGGTGACCAGATCCGAGAGGCGCACCCCCTCGAATGGCGTCTCCGGCAGCTTCGCGCCAAGCAGCCTGGCGACGTCCTCGGCCTCCTGCCGCTGCGCCCACTTGCCATAGAAACGGGGCAGATCCAGCAGTACCGAGGCCGCGAACCGCCACGCCTCCTCTGGCAGAGCCTTGCTGGAGCGCACCAGCCGGGAGATGAACTCCTGCCGGGGACCGGCGGCGGCTTTCCAGGCCCGGTTGCACGCCGTGGCGCGGGCTCGCTCGGCGGCTGCCTCTTCGTCCTCGGCGCTCTTCTGCGGCTTCGGCTTCGGGCGCACCTTGTGGCCGTACTCGGCCGGGTCGGCGCAGTACCAGACCGGCCGGTTCTCGTCGTCGAGCCGGGCACTGTGGCCAGGGCATCCCTTGTGGTTGCCCTCCTCCAGTGGCCTGCCCAGCGGCGTGGTCAGCTCCGACAACGGGTGAGCGGCGTCTTTCTCCCCGTACGCCAGTTGTGCGGGCAGCAGGGGGATGTCCGCCTTCTCCAGGGCCGCGACGGCCTCCTTGCGGGCGGTGCGGTCGTCCTGTTCTGCCTTGAGCAGCGCGAGTTCCTGGTCCCAGTGGCCGCGCCCGCCGCCCTCCTCCGCCTCGTCGCGGGCCAGCGCCCTGAGGAGGCGGTCCTGGGCGCGGGGCACGTCCTCGACCTCGGCGAGCTGGGCGATCTGTTCGAGGTCCATGCCCGAGGCGGAGGCCCGGCGAAGGGTGGCGTCGTCGAGCTGCTGGGCCCGGCCGAGCCGCTTACCCGCGCCGCGCTTGAGGCCCAGGGCGCGCGCGGCCTTCTTCTGCTCGACCTCGTCCATCCCGATCAGCGACAGTTCGGCGGCCTTCAGGGTGTCCTTGGGGGACATGCCCTGGCGCTGGTGGTTCTCGATCAGGGACAGGAACTGCGTCCAGGCGTCCCGGCCGACCAGGTCGGCGCGGACGTACGCCTTGATCTGCCGCTTGGCGTGGCCTTCCGCCTCGGCAGTGGCGTTGGCGATCTGCGCGGCCTGGGTGCGCCGCCAGCCCTTGAACGCGCCGTACGTGCCGTCCGGGCGGGGGCGGACGCTGACCGGGTCCTGGACACCGACGGCCTTGACGGAGTTGATCAGGTCGGTGTCGGGCTCGGTGTCGTGCTCGCGGGCGTTGAATTCGTCGCGCACGATCGCGTCCGGGTCGAGCAGGACGGCGGTCAGGCTCTCCTCGTCGGTGTCGACCGGGACGGATTCGGCCGTCTGGTCGGCGGTGGTGGCTGTGGCCATGTCTGGCCTCCTTGTGCTGGTTGACGGACGTTCAGCGGTGCCGGGAGGGAGCCGCTCTCTCGACATGTTCCATAATACGTTATCTGGGAAGAGGGGCAACAGAATTTCTCCGCGCTCCTCCACCCGCAAAGGGGACAGGTCAGGGGCTCCGGCGGCGACGGGCCGCGTGTACGGAGCAGGCGTACACAGCGCGCGTCCCGCCCCCGATGCGGGGGATGGATGTCACCTGCTCGGTGCACGGCAGACCGCAGTCGACGCACCTGCGGTCATCATCAGCCGCGGCGGCCAGCGCGGGCGGCGGGGGCGATACAGATCGGGACATGACGGAGCCTCTTCTCCTTCGGGACGGGGGCGCTGTAGGCACACTGCGTAAACGGGGTGTCGGCGGTTACGACGGTCCGCCGCTGGTGGCCTCGCGGCGCTGCCGTTCGGCGAGCGCGCGAGCACCCGGCTGCGACTCGGCCGTCACTCGCCAGCCGCAGGAGCAGGACGCAAGGTGCGCCCCGAGGGAGGCAGGCAGCGGGCCGCACGCACGGAGCTGGACGTGCCATGCGCTCAGGTGTCGAGCCGGTCCTGCGCGCTTGCGGGATCGGTTCCGTCTGGCTGCGCCTTCTCCTCCGCCTGGGCCAGCACCGCCCGCATCTCGTCGGCGCTCACGCGGCCGGTGACCTTGTCGTAAGGGAGCTTCCCGTTCCAGGAGCACTGGCGGTTGGCCTTTGACACGATCGGTCCGGCTTCGGGCCCGCCCGGCACGGTGACCGTCTTCTTGTTGACTCGCAGGACCTCCAGCAGGCGGCTGCCGGAGCGCACGAAGTCGCCCGGCTCGAAGTCACCCGGCCCCCACAGCTTCACGCCCTCGGCCTCGGCCTGCGCGATGACCCGCTCCCAGTCGCCGATCTCGTCGCACAGATCGGCATGGTCGGCATCGAGCCGGATGAGGGCCGCGATCAGGGCTTCAACGGTCAGCTTGCCCGCTTCCGCGTCCTCGACGGTCCGGGCCTGCTGGCGCTCCACTGCGCGCCGGTCTGCCCGCAGGCGCTCAAGGCGGCGCAGCGTCACCCGCGGGTTCCTTCTGTGCTGTTCGTAGTGCTCGGCCGTGACCGCGCGGTCTGCGCAGCGGTCGGCCTCCGTCTGCTCCTGGGCGGACATGCCGAACAGGCGGTGCGCGCGCTCCAGGTCGCGCATGTGGCGCTTGGCCGAGTAGTGGTCGACCTTCACTGGCTCGCCCGCGTACCCGCGTGTGATCTCGCGCCCGCGCTCCCACTTTGCGTCCGACGACGTCTGGTAGCGCTCGGCCCGCGCTCCGTAGTATTC
Organism: Streptomyces sp. NPDC026377; assembly: GCF_055567715.1. Classification (NCBI taxonomy): domain Bacteria; kingdom Bacillati; phylum Actinomycetota; class Actinomycetes; order Kitasatosporales; family Streptomycetaceae; genus Streptomyces; species Streptomyces sp. NPDC026377. Next base: position 7,312 of record NZ_JBVHPV010000020.1, on the reverse strand, counting down.
CGCTCGTCCGGCCGCCCGGTCGGCGCGGTCCTCCTCGGCCTCGGCGAAGGCCCGGCGCTGGGTCTCGTCGATCTCGACCGTCACCTGGTGGCCGGCCTCCCGCAGGGCCTCGGCCGCCTGGCTGATCAGGTACAGGTCGGCGCGGCGGTCTCGGGAGCCGCGCAGGTAGACCCCGATCGAGGGAGAGGCCCGGAAGCGGAACGGCCGGAGCAGCTCGTACGCGCCGTCGCCCTTCACCGAGCCGGACAAGAGGGTTCCTTCAGCGCGGGTGTGGGTGAGGGTCAGGGAGGCTTTCGCCGGGCACCCCTGCGCTTCGAGGTTGGCGACCAGATCGGCCGACGGATACAGGACAGCGCTCCAGCAGGTCGGATCGGTGCAGGTGTACCAGGTGCCGGTGAAGCGCTGTGTGGGGGACTGGTCGCCGGTGTGCAGCGTCATGGGGCCGTGCTGGCGGCACTCGGGGGTGCTGGGCGCATCGGTCACGTGGGTGTCCTCTCTCGGTGCGGATGTAGTGGCGCCGGAGGGGTGCAGCCCTCCCGTGGCGCGTGCGGCCCGGTGGGCCGCGGTCGCGGTGCACTCCACGGAAGCTGTCCCGGCCCTTCGCTTCAGGTTCCATAATACCTATATAGAAGGGTGGGGCAACCGCTTTTCGTGCGCTGCCCCATCCCGAAGCGAGCAGATCAGGGCCTGATCGGCAGGTCGTTATCAGCGTCCGCATCCCCTCGGTGCTCACCCGCGCGACGAGGGCCTCCACGGATCGAGGGCCGGCTGCGCGCGGTGATGGAGGGGGAGTCCGCGCGCAGGGGCACATGGTGACTGGCGGCAGGCCTCTTCGAGGGCGGCCCACCCGGGGGTCAGGAGAGTTCTTCCGGGGTGGGCACGGGCAGGCCCGCGCAGTACTCGACACCGGGTTCGGGGCTGAGTGGGTCGCCGGTGACGGGGTCGGTGCAGTAGGCGGAAAACACTTCGGCGGCGGTGAGCGCAGTGAGCCAGCCGTCCTGCACTCGCCATCCCCGCACTCGCTGTGCCGTGTCCTGAGTGGCCGACGTGCGGACGACCAGTCCGCCGCCGGTCACTGACGTGAAGGCCTGACTGAGCACTTTGGCGAGGGCCCATGTGTCGGCTGGGGTGTGGCGGAGGGTCAATTCCGTTCCGCGCCGGATGACATCGATTCGTGCGATCGCGACGCTGGCCAGGCCGTCGCTGCACACGATGTGCTGCTGGCCCGCGCCCAGCACAGCGAGCAGCCTCGCCACGGCAGTGGTCGCCCGGCGCAGACCCGGTTCCTCATGGCCGGTGATGGAGCGCATAACGGAACCTCTTTCATCGCGGCGAGTCGGTGAACTGGACCCGGACCTCGTGGGCAGCAACGGTCACCGTGCGGCCGGGGCGGGCCAGCAAAGAGGCGTAGGCCTGCAAGTCCTGATCGTGGTGCTCGGCTTCATGGTCCGGGGCGGGCAGACGGGTGCCGGGCCGGATCGATCCCCAGGGCTCAAGCAGACGCGAGACCGTAACCGCACCCTGCGGGGCGGGGCAGATGAGAAAACCCGGGGTCTCGGCGTAGTCGACACACGTTTGGCCGTAGGGCATGTGCCCGGCCACGGCGAGCTCGACGGCCAGCGCGCGCACGTGATCCACCTCGACGAGTTCCCCGGACATGCCCGCGAGTTCCAGGGACGGCGTCTGGGCGCGGCGGGCAGCGTCGTTCTCGCGCTCTGCGCTCTCGGCGGCCCCCTGCGCCCAGTGCGCATCGTCGTAGGTGTGCAGGCGCGCACCGGTGTACTCGTCCAACAGATCCCACCCGTGACGGTGAAGAGCGGGCGCGAGGCGAAAACGCATGGCGGCCTGCTCAGCGGGCGGCTGCGGCGCGAAGTACACGTAGCCGCTGCCGTACGGCTCCGTCGTTGCCATACCGCCCCGCCGCAGGGCGTCCGCGATGAACGGCGCCATCGCACATGAGGGCCCGGCGGGAGTGCGCCACCAGGCGACGGCGCACCGGACGGTCAGTCCCATCGCGCGGTGAACGATCCGCTCGCCCACGGCGACCCTGCCGTGCGTACTGGCCGGGATACCCGACAGGATTGTCTCCGCGCGCTCCAAGGTGGAGGCGAGCGGGGCGTGGTGCTTTCGCAGTTCGGCCAGGGCTGCTAGGTGCTTGGGGGTCAGCCGCTGACCGATCTGGGTGGCCGTGTGCCGCACGGCGGCCTGTTCGGGGGTCTCTCCTTTTGTGGGGCGACGCCAGACGGACACCGTGATCGATGCGGCAATGCCGTAGCAGGCGGCCTCCCTCGGCAACTCTGCACGGATGACCAGCCGCGTGCCCTGATGATTGGGGACAAGCTCCACGGCGCGTCCGTCCGGGAAGACGATCTGCGCGCGGCCGCCCACATCACTTTGCTCGGCATGCCCCGTACCGAGATGTTCGGCGACCGCCTGGGCGAACAACGAAAGCCCAGCGGGGGTAGACAGATCCATCGCGGGTTCCTTCTGGTCATCGAGAGCGAAAAGTTCCATGGCGATCCCTTCAGATGGCGCGCCTTCGGCGCGGTCGGTGAAGCCGTACCGGTGAGGCCCTCGGTCAGATGACGGGGCGGCGGCAGCCCTGCTCGTCGAGGCGGTGCACGCCGGGCGCGGGCTCTCGGAAGTGGCACCAGGTGCGCCCCATAGAGTCCTCGGCGGGGTAGAAGTGCAGCACCCGGGCACGGCCGCCTCCGCCTGGCGTGTTGTAGGCGGCGGCGTACCAGTAGCCGTTGATGTTGAACGGAACGGCGTCCGCGGGCCACTCGTGCGGGACCGGGGCCCAGTGCGCTCGGCGGGCGTGGTGCACACGGCGGTCTGTGGTCAGGTCGACCCCCATGAAGTGGTCCCGCTCCACCGGGTGCCGCTCGCCGAACTCGTCGGCCTGCTCCCAGCAGGCGTCGCAGTGTCCGAACCACATGCACGGCAGGAGGTACAGGGCGCGGTTACGCATCTCGGTGATGCTGCCGTGGTAGGTGACGCGGCTACCGATGAACAACCGGGGCGCGGAGGCGGTCTCAGGCATGGGCGGCCTGCCAGGCCTTTGTGTTCCACTCGCGGGTCAGTTCGTCGGCGTACGCGACGTCACGCGCGGCCTCGGAGTCCAGCGCGGCCACGACCCGGACGCTGCCCCGGATCTGGTCCGCGCGGCGTTGGGCAGCGGCGGCCTGCTCCTGGCGCTCGGCCTCCTCCTCCGGCACGCGCCGCACGAGGAAGATCCGGTCGTCGCTGGTGAACATCACGAGATAGCGGCAGAAGTCCTCGATCCGCGAGGGGCGGGCCGGGCCAGTCGTGGTGTCGGCCAGCTGAGCGCGGGCCTCCGCCAGCAGATTCGCCACTTCCTCTGTCGCCTTCACGCCCGTGTCCCGCTGGTGCTGATTGCGGCCGTAGTAGACGCGGGCCTTGTCGCCCACGGGGGCGAACTCCACCGGGGCGTAGATGCTGATCATCCGGCGGGCGTAGGCGTCGCGCTGGTCGCGCTCGGCCTGGGCGGCGCGCGCGGTGTCGGTCACCTTGCCCTGCGTCCAGCTCAGCGCGGAAGCGGCGCACGACGTGCCGTAGTACACGACGTCTTCGGCGGTCCCGTCCTCGTTCCCGTCGGCGTCCAGTGGCATGAGCGCGACGGTGCGCTTGAGTCCGCGGCGGCCGCAGCAACCGCACGTGTCGTAGTCGTCGACGATGCCTTTGATCGTCCACTTCGGGAGGGGCATGATGGCCTTCTTCGGGACGGTGGATGGGCGGTGGGTGTCGAGCTGCCGGGCTTCCGCCGGCGCGGACCCGGGCGCAGGGAGGGACGGACGTCTCGGCGCGCGGTCTGCTCCGCAGACGCGACGCGCTGCCGCTACGCGGCAGGGGCCGGCGGCAGCGCTCCGCGCCTTTGTGCGGGGTTGAGCGCTCCGCGCTCGGGGGCGGGTGCGGCCACTGCTTGCCGGGTGGGGGCCGGGTGGGCACCCGTGGGGGAGTTGGGGTGCCCACCCGGCGTTCAGGGGATCAGACCGTGGTGAGGGCGAATGCCCTCTCCATCAGGTCGTTCGCCGCTCCGCTGATGACCCGCTCGGCGCGGGCGTCCGCCTTCTCGGCGTCGGTCTTGCCCCTGGTCGGGGCCACGTGGTTGGCGTACTCGGTGAGCGCGTTGTATCCGGCCCACCGCGTGCCCCGGATACCGGCCTGGGTGTCGGCGTGCTCAAACAGGTTCGAGATCGCCCCCCACCGCTGAAGCTGGTTGGTCTTGGCGCGGGCGTGGTCGCTGTCCTTGACCGGCCACAACTCGTCCACCACCGACTTCAGCTCGCTGAGCGTCATCTCGGCGTCGATCATGCGCTGTGCGGCCTGCTCGAACTCCTCGGCGTACCGGAACGTCAGACCGAGGGCGGAACGGGCCTGCGCGATACGAGCCTTGGCTCCTGCGGTGTGCCGCACCACGAACGAGGACCGGGCCCCGTGGATGGCTGCACGCATGGTGTTCGCGCACACCACCCGGACCGGCGTCACCACGATGCGGAACGCGCTGCCTCCGTCGTGGCTGTTGAAGGCTGCGATGTACAGATCCACATCGTCGTTCCCGCCGATCGTGAGCCCCTGCGGCATTTTCATGGTCAGGAACACCTGACGGCCGTTCTTGAGCGATCCGGCGGTCTCGAAGTGCGCGCCGGACTCGTCGGCCAGAAGGTTGAGGAACTCGGCGTGTTCCTCGTTCTGCACCGGGTGGTAGTCGCTGCCGACCACTCCGAGCGTCTGCGTGCGGCCGGTCTTCGGGTGCGTGCGCGCGGTCGCGAAGTGCTGCGGTACCTCAAGCGGTGTGGCTCCCCCGGCCGTGAGCTCGGTCGCCGTCAGGGGGAGGAGTCGCACGTTCCAGCCGGACAGAGACGCGATACGCATAGCCTCTTCGGCGGTCATCGCGCCGTCCGTGACGACTCCGAGCTTGTGCCAGGCGCTCGTGTTGGCGGACGCGAAAGCGGCGGTGCCATCGGTGAACTGCTCGATCTCGTGAGCCACTTGGGGCTTCCCTTCTGGTGACGAACCTTCGGCGTGCCCGGTAGGGGGCCAACCCTTCCGAACTGGTTCCATAATACCGCACTCTGGGGGTGGGGCAACCTCTTAAATCCCCGGTGCGCCCACCCCCGGGGCGCCCTGCTGACCTGCGGTCACGACTGCGGCGGGCTTATGCCGGGCACGTCACTCTGCCTGCTCCGCAAGGGCGGTGACGCCGTAGTAGACATACTCCGGCACGTGGAACACCTTGGTCTCGACCGGGTAGTACTGTGGGCGCTCGGTGACCATCCGGAACATCCGCCACCCGTCGACCGCGTCTGTCTCCGACCACTCCAGAACCTTGCCGAAGCCTGCGAGCGTGTCCCCCACCGCGAGGTACTGCACCTGTGCGCGGTAACGCATGGTTCCGGTCCGGTCGCGGCCCTGTTCCTCGACCACATGGGCGCGGGGGTGGGCCGTTAGCTGCTTGGCGATCTCCTGACTCATGATCAGTTCCCTTCCGCGTGGGCATACCGCTGCCAGTGCTGCGGCAGTGCCGTGACGCTCCACGTGTGTACTCCGGTCAGTGCGGTGACAAACGCGCCGTTCCTGTACTCGCTGAGGCGGTAGAGCACGGACTCTTGTCCTCGGCGGTCCAGCTCTCGCTCAATGCGCGTCACCCAGTAGCGGCCGTGGCAGCACTCCTGCGACCCGTGATAGCTGACCAACTGCCCGATACTGGGGCCGCTGTCCGCGTGCATGACGGCGGACAGGTCAGACAGGGCCGTACCAAACGTGTGGGGCGGCAACGGCACGTCGGCCAGCGCGGGCCCGGTGTGCCCGGTCCGTACGCCTGAGATCCATCCCACCTCGAACAGGGGCCGGGCCAACTTGCGCACGTCGTGTGGGAAATCGGTGCTCTCGGGGAGTTGTTCCAGTGCCGCCCGGAAAGCGGCCTCCATCTGCTCTTGTTCACCCTCGGTCGCCGGAGCGGCGCGGTGGGCGGGCTCGATGCTCGTCATGCGCACAGTGATTTTCCCTCCGGTTGGTATAGGTGCTTGGGGTGTCCGGGGGACCGGTAAACCGGCCCCCGGAATTTCCCCCTACTTCAGTCCGCGTGTCCGCAGAAATTCACTGATGCGGAATGCGACGGCTCGCACCGAAAGGGATTCCCCTCGGAACGTTCCGAGGATGCGGGGCCCGATTTCGCTGTCGTGGATGATGTGGAACTCAAACCCTTGAGCGACCGGCAGAAGAATTCGGATGGGACCGGCCGTGGTCTCGAACCGAATTGACGTGGTGTTGTCGTCCTGGTTGTGCTCGATGACTGCGTCACGGAGAAGTTCCGGACGGGGGAGGAAATTGGCGATCCGGCGGGCCTTTGCGGCTTGAGGGGTCGTGATCTCGTCGCTACTGGGAGACACCTTGCCCCCGCTGATGACGATTTCCACGTTTACGCCTTCCTGTTGACGAACGTTCGGCGGTGCCGGGGTAGGGGGGCCACCCCTTCCGACATGTTCCATAATACCGCACACCTATCTGTTGCACCACCTCATGCGCAAACTCCTGCGCCATCTCTTGCGGTATTCCCTGCCCTCGACCAGCGGCCGGCTCCCCAATATCCCAGCTCAGATGGCCTCTTACGCATGGTCGGGGGAGCTGACATCCCCTCTGCTGCCGCTCTCCCTGCCCGAATGAGAAGAAGGGTGGGGGCGGGCTAGGGCGGCGCGGCGGCTTCGGGGATCGGGGCCGGGGTTCTCAGGCTGCGCGTCGGCGGGGGCCTCCGCGCTCGGCGCTGCGCGCCCGAACCGCACTCGGGCGGGTCATCTACGGTGGGTCCGAACCCCGTGTCTGCGGAGGGACCGCGAAACGCTATACGGAAAAAACAGGTTGAGGCTATGATGGGCGAATGGCTGATGTGAGTTTCTATGGACATGGGTACTGCGGCGACTGCGACACGGAATGGGAATTCGAAGCAGTACCAGATGGGACCACCCTCCAATCCGATCACGAATGCGACCCGGAGTAAGACAGGCAGTCCGCGAGGCCACAGCCCAGGACCGCGCTTCGAGCTGTGGCTTCACCCCAGACACTGGTGAAGGGACCGGCCAGGTTCCTGACGATCAGCCAGCCCCCCAACCCCCTAGCCAGACAAAGGAATTCGCGAAGCGAATTACGTTAGGCCGAATCGCGGAGCGATTCCGGCCTCGCCCAACGGAGTTGGGCGGATATTTCGGCGGAGCCGGAATGCAGAATTGCGGAGCAATTCCTGTTTTCCGCCGCGTAGCGGCGGCGCGTCGCGTCTGCGGAGCAGACCGCGCGC
>NZ_JBVHPV010000019.1:0-141733 GCF_055567715.1 Streptomyces sp. NPDC026377 | reverse complement strand
CCTCCGGGGGGCGCCCGGGGGGGGGGCGCCCCCCCGGGCGGGGGGGGCCCCCGCGGGGGGGGGGGGGGCCCCCCCCGCCACCAGCCCACCACGACCCGCGGGCGAAAACGGGGACGCCCCCCACCCGCCCCCGGAGGGTTCAGGGAACGGGCGGGGTGGGGGATCCGCAGCACTCCGGGGCCAGCCCCCGAGGCAGCCGCTCCCCCGAGAACACCGCCGTAGTCGCCTCATCCCCCCCAAGCGCCGCCACAGCCAACACCAGCGCCCCCGCCGTCCACGTCGTCAGCTCCTCCGGCCACACCGCCCGGTTCCCCTCGAAGACGTACCCCGTCCAGTACAGACCGTCCCCGGCCCGCAGGTGCTGGATGGACTGGAGGATCTCCAGGGCCCGGTCCGACTCGCCCATCACCCACAGCGCGAGCGCCAGCTCGCAGCTCTCGCCGCCCGTCACCCACGGGTTGGGCAGGACGCAGCGCACCCCGAGCCCGGGCACCACGAAGGCGTCCCAGCGCGACTCGATGCGTTCCTTCGCCTCCGCGCCGCTCACCGCGCCCCCGAGCACGGGGTAGTACCAGTCCATCGAGTAGCGCGACTTGTCGAGGAAGCGCTCGGGATGGCGGGCCACCGCGTGCGCGAGCGCGCCCGTGGCCAGCTCCCAGTCCGGCTGCGGCTCCTCCCGCTGCTCCGCGATCGCCAGCGCGCACCGCAGCGCCTGGTGGATGGAGGAGCTGCCGGTCAGCAGCGCGTCGGTGACGGGCGTGCCGTCCTCCTCGCGCTTCCAGCCGATCTGCCCGCCCGGCTGCTGGAGCCGCAGCACGAACTCCACCGCCGCGTACACCACCGGCCACATCCGGTCGAGGAAGGTGTCGTCGCCGGTGGCGAGGTAGTGGTGCCAGACCCCCACCGCCACGTACGCGACGAAGTTGGTCTCCCGCGCCCGGTCGGTGACCTGCCTGAAGTCCCCGTCGTGGTACGCCGCGTACCAGGACCCGTCCTCGTTCTGGTGCCGCGCCAGCCACTCGTAGGCGCGGGCCGCCGCCGCGTGCTCACCCGCCGCGTCCAGGGCCATCGCGGCCTCGGTGTGGTCCCAGGGGTCCAGATGGTGCCCGCGGAACCACGGGATGGCGCCGTCCTCGCGCTGCACGGCCAGGATCCCGGCCACGGTCGCGGCGGCCTGCCCGGCGGTGAGCACCCCCGGCAGGACCAGGTGTTCGGTCCGCTCCGGTGAGGTCACTTGGCGCCGGCCTTGCCGGTAGGGGCGAGCGGGACCCCGGCGGTGGCCGGGACCTCGGCGCCGGGCGCGCCCTCGGCGTCGAGCGGCCCCTCATCGATCGCGAGGTGCGGCTTCGTCGCGTACGCCACGAAGCTCTTGCCCACGACCGGGTTGAGCGCCTGCTCCGCCAGCCTCGTGACCAGCGGCTTCTTCATGATGTCCCAGACGAGCAGCTTGTGGTACGCCCGCACCGGCAGCGCCGCGTCCTTGCCGTCCCTGCCCACCCCGAAGGCGCACTTGAGCCACCAGTACGGCGAGTGCAGCGCGTGCGCGTGGTGCGTGCCGTACGGCTTCAGGCCCGCCTCGCGCATCTTGCCGAGCAGCTCGTCCGCCTTGTAGATGCGGATGTGGCCGCCCTCGACCTCGTGGTACGCGTCGGAGAGCGTCCAGCAGACCTTCTCCGGCCCGTAGCGCGGCACGGTGACGGCGATCCGGCCGCCCGGCTTGAGGACGCGGACCATCTCGGCGAGCACGCCCTTGTCGTCCGGGATGTGCTCCATGACCTCGGAGATGATCACGACGTCGAAGGAGGCGTCGGGGAAGGGCAGGTTGAGCGCGTCGCCCTCCATCGCCGTGGCGGTCGCCCCCTCGGGCGCCTCCCCGGCCTCCTTCATCGCCGCGAACCACTTGGCGACCTCGCGGATCTCCTCGCCGTTCTGGTCCAGCGCCACGACCCGCGCGCCGCGCCGGTAGCACTCGAAGGCGTGCCGGCCCGCGCCGCAGCCCAGGTCGAGCACGCGGTCGCCCGGGGCGAGCGGGAAGCGGGAGAAGTCGACGGTCAGCACGGGGTCTGCCCTTTCGGATGGAGAGCTGCGGGGGCCGCGGAGCGGCCGGGGGGTGGGGGCGCGGAGCGGCTGGGGCCGGGGTGGTGCGGGGTCACCCCGCGGGCTTCCTGGCCGCGGAGCGGCCCTTGTCGGCGATCGCGGAGCGATAGAGCTCGGCGGTGCCCTCGGCCGCCCGGGCCCAGGTGAACCGCTCCAGCACCCGCTCCCGCCCGGCCGCGCCGAGCCGGGCGCGCAGCTGCGGGTCGCCCAGCAGCCGTACCAGCGCGGCGGCCAGCGCCTGCGGGTCGCCCGGCGGCACCGCCAGGCACGTCTCGCCGTCGGGCCCGGCCACCTCGGGGATCGCGCCCCCGGTCGTGGCCACCAGCGGGGTCCCCGTCGCCATCGCCTCGGCGGCCGGCAGGGAGAACCCCTCGTACAGCGACGGCACACAGCTGACCTGCGCCGACCGTACGAGGTCGACGAGCTCGGCGTCCGTGATGCCCTTGACGAAGCGGACCGCGCCGCCGAGTCCGTACTTCTCTATGGCCTGGGCGACCGGCCCGTCCTCGGCGCGCTTGCCGACGACGACGAGGTGCGCCTCGGGGTGCTCGGCGCGCACCTTGGCGAGCGCCTCGACGAGGAAGACGAGGCCCTTGAGCGGGACGTCCGCGCTGGAGGTGGTGACGATCCGCCCGGGCACCTCGGCCACCGACGGGTCCGGGGACCACAGGCCGGTGTCGGCGCCGATGTGCACCACGGAGATGCGGTCCTCGCGCACCCCGAGGTGCTCGACGATCTCGCGCTGGGAGGAGCCGGAGACCGTGAGCACGGACGGCAGCCGCCGCGCGACCCGCTTCTGCATCCGGGTGAAGGCGTACCAGCGGCGCACCGAGGCGCGCCGCTTCCAGTCCCCGGCGGCGTCCAGTTCCAGCTGCCGGTCGACGGTGATGGGGTGGTGGATCGTGGTGACCAGGGGCGCGCCGAGGCCGGCGAGCAGGCCGTAACCGAGCGTCTGGTTGTCGTGGATGACGTCGAACTCGCCCTTGCGGGCGGCGAGATGGCGCCGGGCCCGCAGCGAGAACGTCAGCGGCTCGGGGAACCCGCCGGTCCACATGGTGGCGACCTCCAGCGCGTCGACCCAGTCCCGGTACTCGCCCCTGTTGGGCGTACGGAACGGGTCCGGCGAGCGGTACAGGTCCATGCTGGGGAGCTCGGTGAGCGGTACGCCCTCGTTCAGGACGGGGTAGGGCTGCGCGCCGATGACCTCCACGCTGTGCCCGAGGCGGGCGAGTTCGCGGGAGAGGTGGCGTACGTAGACGCCCTGGCCGCCGCAGAACGGATTGCCCTTGTACGTCAGGAGGGCGATCCGCAGCGGGCGGTCACCCGCACGGGCCGGCTCCCCTGTGCGCGGGTTTGCCTCTATGGCCTCTGCGGTCACTCGCGGCCCCTTCATCGCTGCGTTTCGCCGGAGCGTAACCGCTCGCGCTAATCTAGAACAAGTTCCAGACTTGATCCTTCTTGATCTCCGTCCGGAGCCTGGGGAAGCTTTGAATCTACCGGCAGGTAGCGCGCGTGTGAGGAGCGGATCGGGTGATTCGCGCCACCACGGGGGCTCCTGCCATGCTGTGCCCCCGGAAACGGGCCGCCAGGCCCCCGGGAGCAGCGGGAATCGGACGACGGAACGGGACAGATGACAGCGGAAGCCAGAGCGGCCATCGCCGCGTCGCCCGTCCTGACCGAGCGCCAGGAGGCGCGCCGCCGCCGCATCCTGCACGCCAGCGCCCAGCTGGCCAGCCGGGGCGGCTTCGACGCGGTCCAGATGCGCGAGGTGGCCGAGGCCGCGGGGGTCGCGCTCGGCACGCTCTACCGCTACTTCCCCTCCAAGATCCATCTGCTGGTCGCCACCATGCAGGACCAGCTCCAGCATCTGCACTCCACGCTCCGCAAGCACCCGCCCTCCGGCGACTCGGCCGCGCAGCGGGTCGCCGAGACGCTGATGCGGGCGTTCCGCGCGCTCCAGCGCGAGCCGCACCTCGCCGACGCGATGGTGCGCGCCCTCACCTTCGCCGACCGCTCGGTCAGCCCCGAGGTGGACACCGTCTCCCGGCAGACCACCGCGATCATCCTGGACGCGATGGGGCTCGACCACCCGAGCCCGCCGCAGCTCTCGGCGGTCCGGGTCATCGAGCACACCTGGCACTCGGCCCTGATCACCTGGCTCTCCGGGCGGGCCTCGATCGCCCAGGTGAAGATAGACATCGAGACGGTGTGCCGGCTGATCGACCTCACGGCCCAGGACGACCTCCCGGCCTGAGCGGGCCACTTCCGGCCCGGCAGGCGCGCGGCTCCCGGCCGGGCAGGCGCGCGGCTCCCGGCCGGGCACGTCCCTGACCGGCCCGACTCGTTCGGCGCCCGGTTGGTTCGGCCCGATCCGGCCGTTCTCGCCGGTGGCACCGAGCGGCCGGTCCCGCCATCTTCGACCCACCGTGCCCGGGTATGGCCCGATCCGTCGGTGACATGGCCCCGCGCCCGGCGCGCAGGTCCACCGCATACGACCGCCCGTGCGCGCTCTGTGCGCCGTACGCGCCCCCGTGCCACCCCATGGCCGATTATGCGACTTCCCCTGTCCCGGCCCCCGGATGGAAATGTTTCGCGTGCCGGAGGAAGGCAACCGGTAGGCGGGGAGCTGGAGGGGGCTGAAACGTGATCCGGGTACTTCTCGTGCACGATGCATGTCTGATGCGGTCGGCGCTGGCCGACCGCCTGAGCCGGGAACCCGGCCTGGAGGTCCACCACGCGCCCTGGCGCAGCGCGCCCGCCCGTGCGCGGGCGCTGCGGCCGGATGTGTGCGCCGTGGACCTCGACTGCTCCGACTCGTACGGCATCGCGCCGCTGGGGGAGTTACAGAGCCGGCACCACGGGTCGCGGGGCACCCGGCTCGTGGTGCTGGCCAGCGCCAACCGGCCCGGGCCGCTGCGCCAGGCCGTGGAGGCGCACGCCCTCGGCTACGTCGACAAGGACGCCACCCCGGAGCGGCTGATCGGCGCCATAAGACGGGCCGCCGCAGGTCAGCGATTCGTCGACGACTCGCTGGGCTTCGGCTTCCTGCGAGCGGCCGAGATGCCGCTCACCAGACGGGAGCTGAGCGTCCTCTCACTCGCCGCCGAGGGCGCCTCCATCGCGGACATCGCGCACAGTCTCCATCTGTCCAACGGGACTGTGCGCAACTACATGGCGGCGATCACCCGCAAGACCGGCGCCCGCAACCGCGTGGACGCCATCCGTATCTCCCAGGGCGAGGGATGGGTGTAATCCGGTCAACTCCCGGTAGAACGCGGACTTTCGCAGCAGTTCGTCGTGTGTCCCGCGCTCGACCCCCGCGCCGCCCAGCACCAGCACCTGCCGGGCCCGGCGCGCGGAACCGGTCCGGTGCGCCACGACCACCAGCGCCGTCCCGGGCCGCCGGGCGAACGCCCGCTCTGCGCGTGCCTCGGCCGCCGGATCCAGATGACAGGTCGCCTCGTCGAGCAGGACCAGGGGTACGGGCGCCACATATGCCCTGGCCAGAGCAATCAACTGCCGCTCCCCCGCAGAGAGTTGGGACGGCACCAGCGTCGCGCCGAGCCCACCGAGCCGGTCCACGAGGTCCCGGGCGCCCACGGCCGTGCAGGCCGACAGCAGGGCGTCGTCCCCCGGTGAGCCGACGGGCGAACCACCGGCCGCCCCACTGACCGTGCCGTCGGACGAGCCGTCCGGGGCCCCCGGGGCCCCCGGGCCCGCCGGGTCGTCCGGGTCGTCCGGGCACAGATAGGTGAGGTTGGCACGGACGGTGTCGGTGAAGACGTACGCCTGCTGGGGCACCAGGACCCGCGCGCAGCCGCGTAGAACTTCGCCGCTGTCGGGGGCGCGCACACCCGCCATGAGTTCGGCCAGGGTCGACTTGCCGATGCCGCTGGGGCCGACGACCGCGAGATGCCCCCCGTGCGGCACGGTCAGGTCCAGGCCGTCGACGACGGGTGCGGCTCCCGGCCCGTACGCGAAGGTGACGCCCCGCAGCCGTACGGCCTCGCCGGGGCCCGGCTCACCGGCCGGGGGCGCGGGCGGCGGTGACGGCTCCCCGTCCGCCGTCAGCCTGCGCAGCACCACGAACAGCCGCGCCCCCGAGGTGCCGAGCCCCTGCATCAGTGACTGGAGGGCCGGGATCAGGGACTGGGTGACATAGGCGAGGGCGCCCACGAACGCGCCCGGGGTGACCCCGTGGTCCAGCAGCCAGGGGGCCGCCACCAGCAGCAGCACCACGGTGAGCCGGCCGCCGACCCCGGCCGCGAGCGTACGCAGCACCCCCCAGCGGGCGAGCGCGCGCGAGGCCCGGAACTCGGCGTCGATCCGCTCCCCCGCACCGGCCGCCACCCGGTCCTGCGCCCCGGCCGCCGTGATGTCGCGCAGCCCGCCGACCGCCAGGCCCAGTTCGGCGGCCAGGGCCTCGTCGGCGGCGAGGAACACCTCCTGGCGGTGGGCGAGCGGGCGCAGCGTGGCGAGGAAGAGGGCGAGGGAGGCGGCCAGCGGCAGCGCCACCACCGGCAGCAGCACCGGCGCCAGCGAGCACAGCCCGATCAGCGCCCCCACGGCCGTGACGACGAAGGTCCGTGACACCATCACCAGCCCGGCGAGCGTGTCGCGGGCGATCTCCACCTGGTGGGTAAGCCGGGAGACCGCCGCCCCGTCGGGCGCCCGCAGCGCCCGGCGCACCACCCGGCGTACGAGGTCGTCGCGGACCGGCTCGACGAGCGCGGCCACCGCCAGATGCACCCGCCCGGTCCCGAACGCCCCGGCCACGACACCGAGCGCGGCGAGCCCCAGCCAGGCGAGGCCGGTCCCGGTACGGCCCGCGAGGAAGCCCCCGTCGAGCGCGCGCGCCAGCGCGTAGCCGAGCAGGAACGTCTCCCCCGCCTCCAGCGCCGACCAGGCGGCGAGCCGGAGCAGGGGCCTCCGGCGGGGGCGGGCCATTTCCCGCAGGCGCCCCTTCACGCGGCCTCCCCGGCGAACACCGCGCGGTACTCGGGCAGCCGCCACAGCTCCGCGTGCGGGGCGAGCGCGCGCACCCCGCCCCCGTCCAGCCACACCACCAGATCGGCGCGGGCGGCGGTGGTCACCCGGTGGGCGACGATGAGCCGGGTGCCCGGTGTCAGCTCGTCGAGCAGCGCGCGCGAGACCCGCTGCTCGGTCGCGGAGTCGAGGCTGGAGGTGGCGTCGTCGAGGATCAGCAGCCGCCCGCAGTGGGCGAACGCCCGCGCCAGACCGAGGCGTTGGGCCTCACCGCCGGACATCGGGGCCTGCTCGCAGGGGGTGTCGTAGCCGAGCGGCAGTCTGCGGACGAAGTCGTCGGCGCAGGCCGCCCGCGCGGCGGCGGTGATCTGTTCCGGGCCGGGTTCATCGACGCCGAAGGCGATCGTGCCGCCGACGGTCGCGCCGAGGAGCGCCGGACGGGCGAAGGCGTGGCCGACCTCGCGGCGCAGCCCCTGCCGGGAGAGTTCGGGCAGCGGGACCCCGTCGAGGAGGACCGTGCCGCTCTCGGGGTCGGTGAGCCGGCCCGCGACCGCCGCCAGGGCGCTCTTGCCGCTGCCGGAGCGCCCGACCACGGCCGCCACCGAGCCGCCGGGAACATGGAGGTCGATGTCGTCGAGGGGGCCGGTGCGCACACCGCGGAACTCCAACGACCCGGGCCCTTCGGGCAGGTGCCGTGTTCCGTACGTCATGGCGGGCACGGTGAGCGCCTCGGCCAGGCGGTCGGCGGCGGCGCGGCCGCGCACCAGGCCGTTGAGCTGGCCGACCAGCATTCCGGTGCCGGTGGCCAGGACGGCGTACCGCCAGGCCGCGAGCATGCCGCCCACGCTCAGCGCGCCGTCCGCGAGCCGCAGCCCGGCGACCGCGAGCACGATGAGCTGGAGCAGCGGCAGCAGGGCGGAGGCCTGGGCGGTGGAGCGGCCGGTGACGCGCCACATGCGGTGGCCCTGGCGGGAGAGTTCGGGCAGCGGCGCGAGGATACGGGCCGCGTCGCGCTCGGCGGTGCCGGCCGCCGCGATGGTGCGGGCGCCCTCCACGGCCTCGCTGAGCCGCCCGGCGATCTCACCCTGCGCGCGCAGATAGGCGGTGCCCACATCCCCGGACCTGCGGACGAACACCTTGAGCAACAGGGCGAGCATGGGCATCCCGGCGAGCAGCGCGAGCGCCGTCCACCCGTCGGTGAGGGCGAGCGCCACCAGTCCGCCGACCGGGGTGAGCACGGCGGCGAGAGTGGCGGCGAGGGTCGCGGGCACGGGTCCGGCCTGGGCGGCGTTGCCGACGAGCCGGGCCACCAGGTCGCCCTCGGCGAGCGTGGTGCGCGGTCCGGCGGCCAGCACCTGGCCGAGGACGCGGGTGCGTATCCACGCGGTGGTACGGGCGTTGGCGACGGCGGTGACCAGGCCGTCGAGGGCGCCGAGCAGCACGGTGGCGCCGGTGAGCGCCGCGCACAGCGCGAGCCAGGGCCCGGCGGCCGAGCGGTCCTCGCCGAGCAGCAGATCGAGGGTGCGGCCGAGCGCCCACGGCAGGGCCAGGCCCGCCCCGGCGAGGGCCGTGGTCAGCAGCAGCACGAGCGCGGCGGGCGCCGCGCCGTACCGGACGGTCTCGCGGAGAAAGGGACGTGGAGCCAAGGGGCCCTCCGGGGCGCACAAGGCCCCGGGCGGAGAGCAAGTCCGCCCGGGGCCGCGTCACACGTTGATCAGGTTCGATCAAGGTTGATCATGTGCAACAGGGATTGATCAGGGTGGTTCGGGTGTCTCAGAGACAGAGCAACTGGCTGGCCCCGCTGTGCTTGTCACACAGCAGCAGGCTGACGCTGCTCTCGCCACCGCCACCACCGGTGGTCTCGGGAACGTCCATCTTCTGAAGGTCGAGAAGTGTCATGGCCATCTCCTTTTGTCGGGAATTTCTTCGTGGGGACGGGTTCACCGTCCGGCCCCTCGCGGGGCCGTCTTGGGGGCCACCGGGAGCGGTGGCAGGAAGGGCAGCCCCGCGGGGCGCCTTCGGGCGGACGCGGCGGCGGGCAGCGAGCCCAGGGCGAGCAGACAGCCCGCCGTGCCGGTCGCGAGGTCCATGGAGAGCCGCATCATCTGGTTGCCGGGAAAGGCCAGGTGGCCCTCGTACGGCACGGCGTACCAGGCGAGCGCCGCGGCCTGCGCGTCGAGGTCGGCGCGGGCGGCGCGGGTGCGGGCGAGGTGCAGCACCATGCCCGCGCGGCCGTCGAACAGGCCCGGCTGGGCGTAGTACCGCAGCCGCGCGGTGGGCAGGATCGCGGCCCTGGCCTCGGCGAACTCCTCGTCGTACCGGTGCGCCAGATAGTCGTCCAGCACCATCGCGATACCGACGCCACCGCTGCCGAGGTACGGCATGGTCCGTACACCCTCGTCGACCTGGAGGGCGCCCGAGCGGTCGGTGACGCAGGCCGCGAGGTCGCGGCGGAGGAACTCGGCGGCGTGGTCGAGGAGCGCGGGTTCGCCGGTGTGCTCGTAGAGCCGCAGGAAGAGCAGGGCGGGGCCGCTGGCGCCGTGCAGCAGACCGGCGCGTCGGCGCCCGCCGCCCGCCTCGGGCCTCGGCTCCCCGGCGATGATCCAGGCCGCCTCCAGGGCCCGGTCGCGCAGATCGCTCTCGCCGGTGGTGCGGCCGAGCGAGTCCAGCGCGAGCCCGAGCCCGGCCAGGCCCCCGTGCAGGCCGGGCGCGAGCCGCTGCCACTTCTCGTCCAGCACCCGGTCGACGAGGTCGAGGGCGCGTTCGGTGTGGCCGAGGCGGTCCAGGACGTACGCCACGCCGCTCAGCCCGTCGTAGAAGCCCAGCGGACAGCCGACGGGCGGGTCCTCGGTGCGGCGCAGCAGCCACTCCTCGCCGTCCCGGTAGCGCCCGGCGCCGGTGGCGTCCAGGGCGTAGAGCACCCCGGCCGCGCCGTACGCGACGCCGAGGCCGCCGCCGTCCGCGAACTGCGCGATGTCCCCGGGGAAGAGCCGGTCCTCGCGTTCGGGCGTGGCGGAGGCGAGGATCGCGCGGACCATCGAGTCGCGCCCGGCGGGCCACTCCTCGGGCCGGGCGGGCAGATAGGGCCGCGCCAGGGGCTCGTCCGTGCCCCGGATGACCCGTACCGCCTCCTCGAAGAAACCTTCCGGCACAGCGGGGAACTGGCTCTTCGCGACCTTCGCCAGATGCGCCGCCTTGTCCTGGTCGACCACGAGCAGCGTCGTCATCGGCACGAACAGGGCGAGCCGCAGACAGGCCAGCGCGTACCGGTCAACCTCGAAGCCCTTGCGGTCGCGCGGCGCCACGAACCCGGGGTGCGCCATCGTCTGCCCCTCGTGCTCCTCGAGCGGCACCGCGGCCTCGAAGTCGAGCAGCCGCACGGAGACCTCCCGGCCGCCGCTCGCGTCCTCGCCCTCCGGCCCGACCATCACGTTGAACATGTGCAGGTCGTTGCAGACGAGCCCGCGCGAGTGCACCTGCTCGACGGCCCGCTCCACGGCCCGGTGCACCGCGAGGGCCCAGGTCGTGTACGAGGCCACCGCGTCCGGGTCGGGATCGACGGCGAGCAGGGGGTGGCGCTCGGCGAAGAACGCGTTCAGCGTGCGCCCCTCCAGGAAGTCCATGACGAGGAAGCGGTGGTCGCCCAGCTCGAACCAGTCGCGCACCTCCGGCGCCACCCCGAGCCCGGAGATCCGCTCCAGGGCCGCCTTCTCCCGCTCCAGGCGGGTGACCGCGTCGCAGCCGTCGGCGGCGAGCCCCGCGTACGGCCGGGCCTCCTTCAGCACGACCTTGCTGCCGTCGCGCACATCGGTCCCGGCGTACACGCCGCCGCCGTTGGAGAAGTGCAGCGCCCGCTCGATGCGGTACGGCAGGTCGCCCACGGTCGTCGCGTTGCGGGCCTCCAACTGGGGCCGCAGGAACGGGGGCAGCGTCACCCATTCGGGCATCTGGAACGCCGGGTCGCGGCGGTCGGGGACCAGCTCGCCCCGGGCGTTCTCGATCGCGGGCACCAGCGTCCCGCCCTCGCCGACGCAGTGCCGCTCGACGAAGCCGCCGTAACGTACGTACAGCGGACCGGAGTTCCAGCGCAGATCGGTGAGGATGTACGGGCCCGGCTCGCCGTCGAGCAGCTCGCCGAGCTCGGTCAGTATGCTCTCCAGCTGCTCCACGCCGGACGGGTAGACCGTGGCGAACTTCCCGCTGGAGCCGCGGCCGGCGTACTTGGAGTTGCGCAGGTGCAGCGGCTGGCGGCCCGGCACGAACTTGAACGGGATCGCTCTGGGGACGCAGTACTCCCACACCCGCGCCGCCATCTTCTCGGCGTTGTCCAGACACGCCGAGACGTGGATCTTCCAGCCCTGGCGGGGCATTCCCGGGCGCGGCTCGCCCGCCTCGTCGACGGGGCTGAAGTGGAGCCAGTCCCCGGAGAGCGTGCTGCGCCACCCTTCGGGGACCGGGCGCTGGGCCGCCTCGAAGAGGGGTACGGGCTCGCCGGTGCGGGCCGATGACAGACGGTCCGGAGTCTCGTAGAACTGCCTGTCTGCCAGACAGAAGACCTCGTACCGCTTGTCCATCGCTTCCCCCCTCGGTGGTGTGGCAACGAACGTGCCATGCCTGCCGGGGGTGGGACAGTCGCATGTGTCATGCGGTCACTGTGCGGTACGCATGCGTCAATTTGTGTTCGAACGCAGCCGGACGCGGCGGCGACGCGCAGCAAGCCGTCTGTGCTTGCCGCACGGTTCCCCGCGCCCCTTTTCCGCCCGGGGTTCGCCTGCGGACCGTGCTGGCTTGCTCGCGCAGTTCCCCGCCCCCCAGGTGGTTGGGGGCGCGGGGAACTGCGCGATCAGCCACAGACAACCGGCAGATAGAGTCCCGCCCCGACAAGGGGCGCGAGGAACTGCGCGAGTAACCCACCACCGGCGCCGCAGACGAACCCCGGGCCCGGCAGACGCACGGGCAGCCCCCCCCCGGCCCGCAGAGAACCGCCCCGCAACCCCCCTCACTCCTCCGGAGGAAACACCGGCTCCCCCGACCCCACCAGCACGATCCCGATCGCCTCCACCGGGCACCCCTCCGCCGCCGCCAGCACCCCCTCATCCGCATCGATCTCCCCCACCCGCACCCGCGACTGCCGAGCCGCGTCCAGCGCGAACGCCCCCGGCGCCGTACCCACGCACATCCCCGACCCGATGCACACGCCCCGGTCGACCTCCACGTGCCAGCGGTCCCCCATCACGCCTCGCCCCCGTCCCCGTACCCGGCCGGAAGGTGGATCATCTTGTGCTCCAGGTACTCACTCAGCCCCTCGGGACCGAACTCCCGCCCCACGCCCGAGTTCTTGTAGCCGCCGAACGGGCCGAACATGTCCAGGCTGAAGGTGTTCACGTTGAACGTCCCCGTGCGCACCCGGCGCGCGAACTCGACGCCGTGCTCCACGTCCCCGGTCCACACACTGCCGCTGAGCCCGTACTCGGAGTCGTTCGCGATCCGCAGCGCCTCGGCCTCGTCGCCGTACGGCAGCAGGCAGATCACCGGCCCGAAGATCTCCTCGCGGGCGATCCGCATGGAGTTGTCGACGCCACCGAAGAGCGTCGGCTCGACGTACCAGCCCCGGTCCCGCCCGGCCGGACGGCCGCCGCCCGCCAGGATCTTGGCGCCCTCCTCCTGGCCGATGCGGATGTAGTCGAACGAGCGCTGCTGCTGGCGCCTGGCGACCAGCGGGCCGACCTGGGTCGCGGGGTCGAGCGGGTCGCCGACGACCAGCCGCCCGGCGGCGGACGCGAACGCCTCCGCGAACTCCTCGTACCGGCTCACGGGCGCCAGGATGCGGGTCTGGGCCACGCACGCCTGCCCGTTGTTCATCCACGCGGCCGGGACGACCCCGGCGACGGTCGCCTCCAGATCGGCGTCGGGCAGCACGACCGCGGCGGACTTGCCACCCAGCTCCAGGGTGACCCGGGTGAGGTTGCGCGCGGCGACCTCCATCACGCGCCGGCCCGCCCCCACGGACCCGGTGAAGGAGACCTTGTCGACGTCCGGGTGCCCGACCAGGTACTCGCTGACCTCGCGGTCGGCGGGCAGGATCGACAGCACGCCCTCGGGCAGCCCTGCCTCGCTTGCGATCTCGCCGAGGATGTACGCGTCCAGCGGTGTCTCGGGCGACGGCTTGAGCACCACCGCGCACCCGGCGAGCAGCGCGGGCGCGAGCTTGGCGGCGGCCACGAACTGCGGGACGTTCCACGGGACGACGGCCGCCACGACCCCGACGGGCTCGCGCCGGACCAGGATCGGTCCGAGGACACCGGCGCGCGGCTCCTCGTACGGGAAGTCGCGGGCCACGGTGATCGCCGCGTCCCAGACCATCATCGCGCCGAGCGCCTGCGCGAGGACGCTCCAGGAGTACGGGGAGCCGTTCTGCGCGCTGATGGAGCGGGCGATCTCCTCGTGGCGCCGGGCGATGGCGTCCTTGATACGGGAGACGACCTCGATGCGTTCGGCGAGCGGCAGACGTGGCCAGGGCCCCTCGTCGAAGGCGCGGCGGGCGGTGGCGACCGCGTGGTCGACATCGGCGCGCGAGGCGTGCGGTACGCGGCCGATGAGCTGTTCGGTGTGCGGGGAGACCACCTCGATGACGTCGGATCCGCGGGGGTCGGTCAGCTTCCCGCCGATGTAGAGCTGTTCGTGTTCGACAAGGTCGTCGGTGGCATGGGTCATGGCCGGGCGCCTCCGCTCGATCCGCGTTGCCGCGGCATTCCTGACGAGTTATCAGATCTGCCTGAACTGATACCAGTTCCCCTATGAGGAGTCCACGGGCCGGGAGATGCGGCGAGCGGGGCTTGAGGACTGACTGAAACACGTTCTACTGTGGGCGGCATGACGCAGGGGACGCGGGGGCCGCGGGGGCGGGCGACGGGGACGGGGACGGCCGATCACGGCGGGGGCGTCCGGTCCGTCGAGGTGCCCATCCCGGACAACCCCCTGGGCCACACGCTGGTCTACGTCGTCGACACCGACCGGGGTCCGGTCCTGGTCGACACCGGCTGGGACGACCCGGCGTCCTGGGACACGCTGACGGACGGCCTGCGGCGCCTGGGCACGGACGTCACCGACATCCACGGCGTCGTCCTGACCCACCACCACCCCGACCACCACGGGCTCTCCGGCCGGGTCCGGGAGGCGTCCGGGGCGTGGCTGGCGATGCACGCGGCGGACACGGCGGTCGTACGGCGTACGCGCGAGGCCGAACCGGAGGCCTGGCTGGACTACCTGGCGGCGAAGCTGGCGGCGGTGGGGGCGCCCGAGTCGCATCTGGGGCCGCTGCGGGAGGCGCGGGCGCGGGGTGCGGCACGGGCGCTGCCCGGGCTGCGGGCGGCGCTGCCGGACCGGGAGATCGTCCCCGGCGACCTGCTGCCGCTGCCCGGCCGCCGGCTGCGGGCGGTGTGGACGCCGGGCCACACGCCGGGCCACGTCTGCCTGCACCTGGAGGAACGGCACCCGTCCGGGCGGCCGGGCCACGGCCGCCTCTTCTCGGGCGATCACCTGCTGCCGGGGATCAGTCCGCACATCGGGCTGTACGAGGACCCCGACGACGCGACGGTGACGGATCCGCTGGGGGACTACGTCTCCTCCCTGGAGCGGGTGGGCCGCCTCGGGGTGGCGGAGGTCCTCCCCGCCCACCAGCACGCTTTCACGGACGCGGCGTCCCGGGTCCGCGAACTCCTGGCCCACCACGAGTCGCGCCTGACGGACCTGCTGGGGCTGTTGTCGGCGCAACCGCTCACGCCGTGGGAGCTGGCGGTACGGATGGAGTGGAACCGGCCGTGGTCCGAGATCCCGTACGGCTCCCGGAACATCGCGGTGGCGGAGGCGGAGGCGCATGTGCGGCGGTTGGTGAAGGGGGGGAGGGCGGAGCCGGTGCCGGGAGCGGCCCCGGTGGCATACCGCGCGGTGTAGCCCCTGCCCCTGCGACCCCGGCCGCTCCGGCCCATGATCACCTGCGAACCGTGCTGGGTCGCCCGCGCAGTTCCCCGCGTCCCTGGAGGGGTCCGGGTGAAGGCAAGAGGTTGCAGCGGCCGGAGGTGCCTTTCAGGGGCGCGGGGAACTGCGCGGGCGACCCACCACCGGCCCGCAGACGAAAACCGGGCAGGAGCAGCCCACCGCCGGCCCGCAGAAGCAGGCCGCGTTAAGCCGTGCGAACGGTCCAGGGGGCTACGGGCCGGTGGACGCCCCGCCCGTCCCCCCGGGTCCCTCGAACACCCCCCGCGCCCCGAACACCGCCCGCCGACCAGCCCTGCGAAGCGCCCTCAGCACCGTCGGCCCCAGCGCCAGCGTCAGCACCGTCGTCAGCACCGCCCGCCCCAGGTCCCACCCGAGCGACGTCGTCGCGCAGTACGCGGCGAAGCGCAGCAGGTTCTCCCCCAGTGGGTCACCGGGGTGGAAGGAGATCGAGGACGACATCCCGCCGATGTACGTCCAGCCCTGGAGGTTCATGACCGTGCCGTACGCGAAGGACGCCACGCAGCCGTAGAGGGCGAGCAGGGCGAGTTCGGCCCGGCCGCGCAGCCGGTGCGGGCCCGGCAGCAGGCCCGCGCCCATCGTGAACCAGCCCATCGCCAGCATCTGGAACGGCATCCACGGACCCACACCCCCCGTGAGCAGCGCGGACGCGAACATCGTCACCGAGCCGAGCACGAAGCCGAAGCCCGGTCCGAGAACGCGGCCGCTCAGGACCATCAGGAAGAACATCGGCTCCAGGCCCGCCGTGCCCGCCCCCAGCGGGCGCAGCGCGGCGCCGACCGCCGCGAGGACGCCGAGCATGGCGACGGCCTTGGCGTCCATGCCGCCGTCCTCGTCCGCGATCGTGGCGACCACCACCCCCACGAGGAGCGGCAGGAGCGCGGCGAAGAGCCAGGGCGCGTCCTGGGAGTGGGCCAGCCCGGAGTCCGCGTCGGCAAGCAGCGGCCAGCCGAAGGCCGCCACGCCGACGAACGTGACGAGGGCGAGGGCGGTCACCCCCCGAGGCCCGAGCCGCACCGCCTTCGCCTGGCGGGTGTGGGGCGTCTCGCGCGGCGCGGCCGTCATGCGAGGGCCTCCCGTACCTGGCTGACCGTGAGCCACGGGTCCGGCGCCAGGATCTTGGCGACCTGGGGGGCGAAGGAGGGCGAGGAGACGACGACGTCCGCCGTCGGGCCGTCCGCGACCACCTCGCCGTCCGCCAGGATCACCACCCGGTGGGCGATCTCGGCGGCGAGCTCCACGTCGTGGGTGGCCAGGACGATCGCGTGGCCCTCGGCGGCGAGGTCGCGCAGGACGTCCGCGAGCCGGGCCTTCGCCGCGTAGTCCAGTCCACGGGTCGGCTCGTCCAGGAGCAGCAGCGGGGGGCGGCCCGTCAGGACGATCGCCAGGGCGAGCGCGAGGCGCTGACCCTCGGAGAGGTCGCGGGGGTGGGTGTCGTCGGGGACGCCGGGGAGCAGGGCGGTGACCAGGTCGCGGCAGGTGCCGGGGGCGGCGCCCGCGTCCGCGTCGGCCGCCGCGCACTCGGCCTCGACCGTGTCCGCGTACAGCAGGTCGCGGGGCTCCTGCGGTACGAGCCCGACCTCGCGGATGAGGTCGCGCGGGGGTGTGCGGTGGGGGGTGCGGCCGTTGACGGTCGCGGTGCCGGTGGTCGGTTCGATCGTGCCGACGAGGGTGCTGAGGAGGGTGGACTTGCCGGCGCCGTTGCGTCCCATGAGGGCGACGGTCTCGCCGGGCCGGACGGCGAGGTCCACGTGGCGCAGGGCCTCGATACGGCCCCGGCGTACGCCCAAACCACTGACCACGGCGGTCGCCGTCGCCGGGGGCGTGGCGGGGCGGGTGCCCCGGCGCAGACGGGCAAGGGCGGCGCGCAGGCCCGTCGGTTCCAGGGGGGCGTGCGGGCGTACGCGGCTTTCGGCCGCCCGGCCGTCCCCCGTCGGCACCCCCGGCGCCTCCTGCCCCCGCCCGGCCAGGCTCGCGCGCAAGTCGTGCGCCCTGCGTCGCGCGTCCCGTACCGACAGGGGAAGCGGGGTCCAGCCCGCGAGGCGGCCCAGGGCCACCACCGGTGGGTGGACCGGGGACGTGGCCATGATTTCGGCGGGGGTGCCCAGGACCGGGGGCGTGCCGCTCGACGCGAGGAGGATCACGCGGTCCGCGTACTGCACGACGCGCTCCAGGCGGTGCTCCGCCATCAGGACCGTCGTGCCGAGGTCGTGGACGAGGCGTTGCAGTACGGACAGGACCTCCTCGGCCGCCGCCGGGTCGAGCGCCGACGTCGGCTCGTCCAGGACGAGGACCTTGGGGTGCGGGGTCAGGACCGAGCCGATCGCCACGCGCTGCTGCTGGCCGCCGGAGAGGGTGGCGATCGGGCGGTCGCGCAGGTCCGCGAGGCCGAGCAGGTCGAGGGTCTCCTCGACGCGGCGGCGCATCACGTGCGGGGCGAGGCCCAGCGACTCCATGCCGTACGCCAGCTCGTCCTCGACCGTGTCGGTGACGAAGTGGGCGAGCGGGTCCTGGCCCACCGTGCCGACCACGTCCGCGAGTTCGCGCGGCCTGTGCGTACGGGTGTCGCGGCCGTCGACGGTGACCCGGCCGCGCAGGGTGCCGCCGGTGAAGTGCGGGACGAGACCGGAGACCGTCCCCAGGAGCGTGGACTTGCCGACGCCGGAGGGACCCACCAGCAGGACCAGCTCGCCCTCGGGGACGGTGAGGTCGACGTCCCGGACGGTGGGGGCGGGGCGGTCCTCGTACGTGACCGACACCTCGTCGAAGCGGATCATCGGGACTCCTGGCGGTCGGGCGGGGCGGGGGCCGGGTGCGGGGCGGGGGTCACGAAGGCCGGGAGCAGGCCGAGGAGGGTGGCGAGGACGGGCAGGAGCGGGAGCGTGGGGGCGGTGAGCGGGACGACGCCGGGGTGCAGGGCGTCCGGTGCGTACGTACCCGCCCAGATCATGGCCGCCGCCACCGCCGCGCCGGAACCGGCCACCAGCCAGGCGCGGGCGCCCCAGCGGTCGGGGCGGTAGCGGGTACGGACCGTGCGGCGGCCGCCCAGGCGCAGGCCCGCCAGCGCCGCGGCGAGGCCCGCGAGCAGCACCGGCAGACCGTAGCGGGCGCCTTCGGCGGCGAGGAGCCCGTACGTACCGGCGCAGACACCCAGGAGTCCGCCGAGGGTGAGGACGGTGGTGGTGCGGCGGACGGCGGCCGGTACGTGCGCGGTGCGGCCGTAGCCGCGGGCGTCCATCGAGGCGGCGACGGCCACCGAGCGCTCCAGGGCACCCTCCAGGACCGGCAGTCCGATCTGGAGGACCGCCCGGATCCCGCCGGTGGGACGGCCGCGCAGTCGGCGGGCGGTACGCAGGCGGGCGACGTCGGCGACCATGTTCGGCGCGAACGTCATCGCCACGACCACGGCCACGCCCGCCTCGTACAGGGCGCCCGGGAGGGACTTGAGCAGGCGGGCCGGGTTGGCGAGGGCGTTGGCGGCGCCGACGCAGATGAGGAGGGCGGCGAGGCGGGCGCCGTCGTAGAGCGCGAAGAGCATGCCCTCGGCGGTGACGGGACCGCCGAGGCGGATGCCCTTCGCCCAGTCGGGGAGCGGGGCCTCGGGGAGCGTGAGCAGGGTGTGGGTGCCGGGAATCGGCGAGCCGAGGGCGATGTTGAAGACGAGCCGGACGGCGACGACGGCGAGGCCGAGCTTGACGAAGGCGGTGTACGAGCGGGCCCAGGGGGCGTCGGTGCGCCGCGCCGCGACGACGTACCCGGCGACGGTGACGAGGAGGGCGAGGAGGAGGGGGTTGGTGGTGCGGGAGGCGGCGGTGGCGAGCCCCAGCGCCCAGAGCCACCAGGCCCCGGGGTGCAGGGCGTTGGCCCGGGTGGCGTACGGGGCACGGGGCGCGGCCGGGCGCCTCGGGACGCGGCGCCGCTCGGCGACGGGCCGCCGGGGCGCCAGGCCTCCGGCGGGCGCGTCCTGCGGCTGTGGGGCCGCGGCAGCCACCGGGCCTCCGGCCGGATTCGTGCGGGGCCTTCCGCAGGGCGGCGTGGGCCGCTCGCGGTGATCGTCGTCGGTGGGCATCGGTCGGGTACGCCGTCAGTTCCGGTGGCGGCGGCGGGACTGCCACAGCGCGGCCGCGGCGACCGCCAGGACCGCCGCCCCGCCCGCCAGCAGGCCCACCGAAGGGCCGCTGTCGGACGTCTTCGGTGCGGCCTTGTGCGTGGTCATCCCCGACACCTGCTCGCCGCAGCCCGTCCTCGGGTAGCCCGCGATCGCGCACAGCAGGGCCGCGCTGTTGTAGCGCAGCGGCTTGGCCACCGCCGCCAGGGCGTCCGCCGCCGTCGCGTTCTCGGGGACCCGCGCGCACGCCGTCCGCGCCGCCGGGGGCGTCTCGCCACCGGGCGCGTCCTGCGGGGTGCCGAAGTCCAGGGCGAACGCGACGCGCTTGCTGCCGGGCTCGGCGGGCGTGGCCGCGCACACCTCGGCGAACGTCGCCGCCGAGCGCGGGGCCGCCGCGTCCTTGGAGCCGGCGCTGACCGCGAAGCGGAAGCCCTGGACGTCACCGTCCGAGGGGTGCGCGGTGGCCGGGCCCTGCGTGGCGTACGTCCACGTCGTGCCCTGCCGCTCCCAGAACGACCAGTAGCGGTACCCGGCGGCCCGGGCGGGCCCGGCCACCGCCGCCGCGCCGAGCGTCAGCGCGAGAGCGAGGGCGCAGACGAAGGCGGCGGCGAAACCGGCCGGGACCGGCCGGCGGCTGCGGCGGACCGAGGTCACTTCTGCGCGTTCTTCTTGCGCGCGCTGACCAGGAAGCCGACGCCCACGCTGGCGACGAAGAAGACGCCGACGATCCACCACACCGACATCCCGGAGGAGTCGTCCTTCTTGTCGGCGTCGGCGGACTTGGCCGCCTTGCCCGTCTCGGCGGCGGACGTGCCCGCGGGGGCCGGGCCGGTGGCGTTCAGCTGGGCGACCAGGTCGGCGCCGCCGAACTCCCTCGGGTCGGCGCCGATGGCGTTCGCGGCGAGGACGAGCTGGGCGTAGGCGGCGGGGCCGTTCTCCTTGGCCCAGCCGGAGGTGTTCTTCTCCAGCCACTTCAGGGACGCCTTGGCCTGGGCCTCCTGGCCGGAGGCGGCGAGGGCGACGACGGCGTCGGCGGTGTTGCCGTAGTCGGGCTGGTTCTCGGCGCCCGGCATCGCGGAGTTGAGGTGGCCCGACTTGGCCATGGTCCTGGCCAGGTACGCGGCGCCGTTGTGCGCGGCCTGCTCGGGCGTGGCCGGCTTCTCGCAGGCGGTGCCCTTGGCGTCGGCCTGACCGGCGGTCGCGGCGAGGCCCTTGCCGTACGCGGCGGTCACGGCGGCGGCGCTGGCGTCGGCGTTCGCGTACAGCTTGGCCGTCTTCAGGTCCGGCTGGTACGCGAACGCGCCCGCGCCCGGCGTGCCGTCGCACGGCACCGCGAAGGTGAGCAGCGCGTCGAGCGGCGACTTGCCGCCCTTGGCGGACTTGGCGTCGCCGGGCTTCTCACCGGCGGCGGCGAGGGCGCCGATCACGACGGAGGTGGAGTTGGCGTCGCTCTTGCCGCCGGGGTTGTAGGACCAGCCGCCGTCGTCGTTCTGGACGGTCTTCAGCCAGGAGACGCCCTTCTTCACGGCGTCGGTGTGGTCGCCGAGGGCGACGAGGGCCTGGACGGCGGCGGCGGTGGCGTTGGTGTCGAGGACCGTCTTGGCGTCGCAGGGCTTGGCGGCGTCGGCGCGGTAGGAGGCGAAGCCGCCGGTGTCGCACTGCTGCCCGGTGAGCCAGGTGACCGCCTGGGCGGCGGGCTTCACACCGACCGTGCCCTGGGCGAGCAGGGCGAGCGACTGCCGCCAGACGCCGTCGTACGCCGGGTCCTTCGTTCCGTACAGCCCCGGGGTCGTGCCGTCGGCGAAGGCGGGAGCGGTGCTGGTGGCGGCGCCGCCGAGGACGACGCTGAGGGCGGCTATCGCTGCGGCGCAGCGGCGTACGGTCATGGCTGGGCGGTGCCTCTCCTGCGGGGGCCGGGGCGGGCGGGCGCGGGGGCACGCCGGCTTCGGTCCCGTATACCTCGACGGGCCGGTCACCGACGGTTTGCCGGTGGCCGTTGAGCCGGTCATGTCCGTCGGGGTGGTCCGGCTCGCCGCGGGGTTCTGGTGGCGGCTCACGGTTGCGGGTCAGCGCCGGATTCGCACCGGCTTCCCCCCATACGGTCATGAACAACCCCTTCACTGTACCGGCCCCCCTCCCCCCCCCTCCGGGGCTCCCCCTGCCGGACCGACGGCCGACCGCTTTTCGGCCGGCGCTTCGCCTGCGGGCCCCGGGCGAAGCCCCGGGGCTCAGGGGCGCGGGGAACTGCGCGGCCAGCCCCCACCGGGGCGCAGGGAGCAACGGACCCGGGCGGAGCCCGGACCCCCGGAGGGTTTGGGGAAGGGGCGGGGAGGGGCCCGCTACAAGCGTTGCAGGATCGTCGCCGTAGCCAACGCACCCCCCGCGCACATAGTCACCAACCCCACCTCCCCACCCCCCCGCTCCAACTCGTGCAGCGCAGTAGTCAACAACCGAGCCCCCGTAGCCCCCACCGGATGCCCCAGCGCAATAGCCCCCCCATTCACATTCACCTTCTCCAGATCCTGGTCGAACACCTGCGCCCACGACAGCACCACGGACGCGAACGCCTCGTTGATCTCGACCACGTCGATGTCCCGCAACGACATCCCCGCCTTCCCCAGCACCGCCCGCGTCGCATCGATCGGCCCGTCCAGATGGAAGTGCGGATCCGCCCCCACCACCGCCTGCGCCACGATCCGCGCCCGGGGCCGCAGCTTCAGCGCCCGCGCCATCCGCTTCGACGCCCACATGATCGCCGCCGCCCCGTCGGAGATCTGCGAGGAGTTCCCGGCCGTGTGCACCGCCGTCGGCATCACCGGCTTCAGCCGGGCCAGCGCCTCCATGGAGGTGTCCCGCAACCCCTCGTCCCGGTCCACCAGCCGCCACATCCCCTGCCCGGCCGCCTGCTCCTCCTCCGTCGTCGGCACCTGCACCGCGAACGTCTCCCGCTTGAACCGCTCCTCCGCCCACGCCACCCCCGCCCGCTCCTGCGAGAGCAGCCCGAGCGAGTCGACGCGCTCGCGCGTCAGCCCCCGGTGCCGCGCGATCCGCTCCGCCGCCTCGAACTGGTTGGGCAGGTCCACGTTCCACTCGTCCGGGAACGGCTTGCCCGGCCCGTGCTTGGACCCCGACCCCAGCGGCACCCGCGACATCGCCTCCACCCCGCAGCTGATCCCCACATCCACCACCCCCGCCGCGATCATGTTCGCAACCATGTGGCTCGCCTGCTGGGACGAGCCGCACTGGCAGTCCACGGTGGTCGCCGCCGTCTCGTACGGAAGCCCCATCGCCAGCCACGCGTTGCGCGCCGGGTTCATCGACTGCTCGCCGGCGTGGGTGACCGTCCCGCCGACGATCTGCTCCACGCAGTCCGCGGGAATCCTGGTACGCCCCAGCAGCTCCCGATAGGTCTCGCCGAGCAGATAGGCGGGGTGGAGATTGGCGAGAGCGCCTCCGCGCTTGCCGATCGGCGTGCGTACGGCTTCGACGATGACGGGTTCCGCGGCCATGAGCTCGTCCTCTCCTCAACGACTCCAAGCCCGGCCGCAGGGCCTCCCGGAGCCGCTGCGGACCGAACTAGTACGCGTTCTAGTTCCGCTTGCAGTCTGGTGAGGGCTACCCCCGGTACGCAAGGGTTGTGCACGTACCGCGCGCGCTCCCGCGCGAGAACGAACACCCCCCGCACCCTTGCGACTTGTAGAACCCGTTACTACCTTTCAGGCAAATCTGATGGATCGTCAGGAACGTGTCCGAACGTGCCGACCGGATGGAGCTGCCGATGCGCTGCCCCCACCTTCCCGAGGGGTTCGACTTCACCGACCCCGACCTGCTCCAGGACCGCGTCCCGTACCCGGAGTTCGCCGAGGCGCGGCAGACCGCCCCGGTCTTCTGGTGCTCGCAGCCCCACGGTCTCGCCGGCTTCGGCGACGACGGCTACTGGGTGGTGACCCGGCACGCCGACGTCAAATACGTCTCCACCCACCCGGAGCTGTTCTCCTCCACCACCAACACCGCGATCATCCGCTTCAACGAGAACATCACCCGTGACCAGATCGAGGCCCAGCGGCTGATCATGCTGAACATGGACCCGCCGGAACACACCCGCGTCCGCCAGATCGTCCAGCGCGGCTTCACCCCGCGCGCGATCCGCTCGCTGGAATCAGCCCTGCGCGACCGCGCCCGCCGGATCGTCGACACGGCCCTCGCCGCCTCCCGAGGCCGCGACTCCTTCGACTTCGTCACCAACATCGCCGTCGAGCTGCCGCTCCAGGCGATCGCGGAACTCATCGGCGTACCGCAGGAGGACCGTACGAAGATCTTCGACTGGTCCAACAAGATGGCGGCGTACGACGATCCCGAGTACGCCCTCACCGAGGAGATCAGCGCCGAAGCCGCCATGGAGATCGTCAGTTACGCGATGAACCTCGCGGCGGCGCGCAAGGAGTGCCCAGCCAAGGACATCGTCTCCACGCTGGTCGCCGCAGAGGGCGAGGGCAACCTGCTGGCCGACGAGTTCGGCTTCTTCGTCATCCTGCTGGCGGTCGCGGGCAACGAGACGACCCGCAACGCCATCAGCCACGGCATGCACGCGTTCCTCACCCACCCCGACCAGTGGGAACTCTACAAACGCGAGCGTCCCGAGACCGCCGCCGAGGAGATCGTGCGCTGGGCGACACCCGTGGTGTCCTTCCAGCGTACGGCGGTCCAGGACACCGAGCTCGGCGGCGAGAAGATCAAGGCGGGTGACCGCGTCGGCCTGTTCTACTCCTCCGCCAACAACGATCCCGAACTCTTCGACGAGCCCGAGCGGTTCGACATCCTCCGCGACCCCAACCCCCACCTCGGCTTCGGCGGCGGAGGCCCCCACTTCTGCCTCGGCAAGTCGCTCGCGGTGCTGGAAATCAACCTGATCTTCAACGCCATCGCGGACGCCCTGCCGAACCTCACCCTCGCGGGCGACCCGCGCCGCCTGCGTTCAGCGTGGCTGAACGGCATCAAGGAGCTTCAGGTCACGCCGTAACGGATCTGACGAACGCGCCGAACGCGGCGGGAGAGAGCGTGATGACCGGGCCGTCCGGGACTTTGGAGTCGCGGACGGCGACGGTGTGGGGGAGGTCTGCGACCTCTATGCAGTCGCCCCCCTGGTCGCTGCTGTGCGACGACTTGCGCCAGGCGGCGCCGTGGAGGGTGGCGCATTCGACGCAGGAGCCGCCCTGATCACCGCTGTAACTGGACTTACGCCAACGAGCGCGGCTCAGTTCCAGGTTGCTCCCCATAGCGCTCCTCCATCACGTGCCGGATCAGCTTCGCCGAGTCCGGGATGGACAGGGCGGCGGCTTGGAGGTGATCGTAACGGAGCGAGCAGTCCCTGACCGTGTCCGGGTTGGCGGTTGGATGACCCACCCCGTATCCCTCGGTGTAGACGATGGCCGGATCGTCGGTGAAGCGGAAGAGGTCAAATGAGCCCTGCAAGCCAGCATGTGCTCCGACCCCGAACGGCAACACCTGGACGTTCACCTTCGGGCTGTTCTGGAATGACAACAGTCGCGCCAGTTGTCCGTGCATCACTTCGCCGCCGCCGATCTCTTGGTGCAACGCGGCTTCACCAATGATCGCCCACATGACTGGCGGTTGCGCTTTGTCAAAAATGCGCTGGCGAGCGAGTCGGACCGCCACACGGTCGTCCAAGTTGGATTGGTCCAATGCGCCGAGTACAGCGCGGGCGTACTGGTCGGTCTGAAGAAGTCCGTGAACCAGGCTCGTATGGAACGTATAGATCTCCGTCGCCCGAGCCTCCAGCTCGGCCACCTGCTGGAACCACGCCGGAAGCTGGCTCCGCAGGACCAGGGGGAGCAGCCGGGACAGTAACCCGCCCGTGCCGAGCGCCGCGTCGGCGCGTTCGCTGAAGTCCGCCGTGGGGAGTTTTCTCGCTGTCTCGATCTGGCCGATGAGCGAACCGGTGTACGCGATGATCGCGCCCAGTTGCTTCTGGGTGAGCCCGCCCGCCTCGCGGTAGCGGCGGAGCTCGTATCCGTAGTAGTCGAGCGGCGACGCGCTCGGGTCGAGGACGTTGATGTGGACCACGGCGGGTACCCCCTCGGGCTCAACTCCGCTGACATGTGCGCGGGTTGTATTCGTTTCGTAGCCGAGAGTAGCCAGCGCGCGGGACGCTCGTACCGTGAACGACAATTCCCAGTACGGCATGCGCTTGACGGTCGGCGCGCACTCCGCCCGCCACGTCCGCAGGATCGTCCGTATGCACCTCGACCTCTGGGCCATGTCCGACCTCGTGGACGCGGTCGAACTCGCCGTGACGGAGCTGCTCGCCAATGTGGTGCGGCATGTGCCGGACCGCTACTGCGAGTTGCTGCTCCAACGCCGCCCGCACGGCGTGCGGGTCGAGGTGTCGGACCGCCATCCGCAGCTTCCGCTCCCTCTCGACGCGTCGGAGGAGGACGAGTTCGGGCGCGGGCTCGTCCTCCTCGATGCGGTGGTCGACCGGTGGGGGGTGACGCCGGGGCAGGTTACGGCCGGTAAGACGGTCTGGTTCGAGTGCGGCAGCGCACCGGCTGCCCCCCGCCCCCGTCAGTAAGCCGTCGCCCAGAAATTCAGCCCGCGTAGTCGCGGATCACCTTCCGCGCCACCCGTGACCGCGCGCCCGCGAGCTCCGCGTCGACGGCGGCGGTGCAGTCGTCGGCCGGGCGGACGGCGGCCGGGTGCGGCACCGGGGGCCGGACGGCGCACTCGGGCTGTGGGCGGGCGTGGTGCCGCTGCGGAGCTACTTCGGCGCGCCGGAGCCCGACCCGGCTCTGCCCGCCGGCATCGCGCTGCCGCCCCATGTCGCCGCTCTGGGCGCGGGCGGCTCGGGGAGCTGAACGCCGCGCGGGCCCGCCAGGACGTACACCAGGGCGAAGCCCGCGCCGACGACCGTCGCGCCGCCCACCGCGTCCAGCACCCAGTGGTTGGCGGTGACCACGATCGCGCACACCGTGAAGAGCGGGTGGAGCAGGCCCAGGGCCTTCATCCACAGCTTGGGGGCCACCACCGCGATCACGATCCCGCACCACAGCGACCAGCCGAAGTGCAGCGACGGCATCGCCGCGTACTGGTTGGTGACCTGCGTCATCGGCCCGTAGTCCGGATTGGCCAGGTCCTGCGGGCCGTGGACGGTGTCGATGAAGTCCATGCCCGGCATCAGGCGGGGCGGGGCCAGCGGGAAGAACCAGAAGCCGAGCAGGCCGAGGAGCGTGGCGAAGCCCAGGGCCGAGCGCGCCCAGCGGTAGTCCACCGGGCGGCGGACGTACAGCACGGCGAGGATCGCCAGCGGCACGATGAAGTGGAACGTCTCGTAGTAGAAGTCGAAGAACGAGCCGAGCCACTTCACGTTCTGGATCGCGTGGTTGGCCCAGTGCTCGACGTCGATGTGGAGGGCGCGCTCGATGGCCGCGATGGTGCGGCCGTGCGCCTGCGCGGTCTCGCGCCCGGCGGTGGCCTCCAGCCGGATGTGGGAGTACGCGGAGTAGCCGACGCGGATGACGAGCAGTTCCAGCAGGAGGTTGGGGCGGCCGAGCACCCGGCGCCACAGCGGCAGCAGCGGGACGCGGGCCCAGCGCGCGGGGGCGGGGCGGGCGTAGGTGGTGGGAACCGGTGTACGGAAGTGCTCACCGGCGCGCGACAGGAACGGCACCAGGCAGGCCGCCGCCAGCGCGGTCAGCAGCGGAACGTTTTCGCGCAGCGGCTGGAGGAACCCCACGTTGGGCAGGAGCACCGCGCCCGGGAGCGTCATCACCAGGACGACCACGGCGGGCCAGGCGGGCCGGTCGCGCTCCTTGGTCCCGGCCCGGCCGACCATCGCGAACAGCACCCACAGGAGCTGGTGCTGCCAGGCCGTCGGCGAGACGGCGACCGCGACACAGCCGGTGAGGGCGACCGCGAGCAGCAACTGGCCGTCGCGCGCGTACCGTACGGCCCGGCGCAGGCCGACGACGGTCACGGCGGCGGCGAGGACGGCGAACAGCGCGATCTCCAGCGGGCCTTCGAGGCCGAGGCGGAGCAGGGCCCCGTGCAGGGACTGGTTGGCGAGGCCGTCGGGACGGGCGCCGAGCCCGGCGCCCGCCACGTGGTGCACCCAGTACGTCCAGGAGTCGTGCGGCATGACCGCCCAGGCCAGGGCGGTCGCCCCGGCGAAGGTGGCGGTGGTGGAGAGGGCCGCGCGCCGGCGGCCGGTGAGCCACAGCAGCGGGACGAAGAGCAGCACGGTGGGCTGGAGGGCCGCGCCGACGCCCATGAGCACACCGGAACAGCGCTCACCCCGTACGGCGAAGCAGCCGAGCAGGACGAGCAGGACGGGGATGATGCTGGTCTGGCCGGTGGTGAGGGCGTTGCGGACCGGCAGCGAGACCATGAGCAGACTGATGGCGACGGGCACGGCCAATAACGAGCCGCCGCGCGGGAGCGGCCCCGGCAGCGCGCGGGCGGCCACGGCGCCGAGCACGGCGACCAGAAGCAGCGTGGAGAACGTCCAGGCCACGCCGAGCGCCTGTTCCGCCGCGTGGGTCAGCGGTTTGAGGACGAGCCCGGCGAAGGGGGTGCCGGTGAAGTGCTCGGTGTCGTACAGGTCGCCGCGCACGTGCAGCACACCGTCGGCTCCGGCGGCGCCGGTCCAGGTCTCCAGGTCGGTGAGCCGTTCCCCGGGGGGAAGCCGCAGGACGTGGGCCATCTGCCGTATCGCGAGAACGGCCGCCAAGAGCCACATGACCACCCGGGCCGTGCCCATCCGGGTGTCGGCCGCCTCCGCGTCCAAGTCCACCGTGCTGCCGCGTCTGCCGTGCTCCGCATTCGCCACGCCCCGCCGAACCTCCCACCGTCTGTCGTTGGCCCGCTGTCAGTCCGCCGCACGGCCGTCCGGCCGTGGGTGGCCTGCCCTCAGAGCCTCGCACCACCCCTGTGAAGAGACTCAGGCAACCCCCCCTTCGCCTGACTGTCACCCGTGTTTTGACCGAAAGCGCCTCGCCCGGTGGCCGCGGCGCACCGGAACCGGACCCGCCGCGACGCCGTCGTAGCTCCCGTCGGCGATGACGCCGACGGCGGGCGGACGGAGGGCGGGGGCATGCGAGGCAGAGGCGTCGCACGGCGGACATGGCTGGTCACGGGGGCGTTGCTTGCGTTGCAACTGGGTTCCCTGGTGGCGCCCGCGTACGCCTGCGGGTGTGGTGCGATGGTCCACGGCACGGGGACGCGACTGGCCGTGCGCCAGGAGACGTCGGCGGTGCGGTGGGACGGGCGGAGTGAGCAGATCGTGATGAGTCTCACGGTCGACGGCGACGCCCCGGACGCGGCGTGGATCATGCCGGTGCCGCACCGGGCGACGGTGACGCTCGGCGAGCGCGCCCTCTTCTCCGAGCTGGAGCGCGTGGTGGCGCCGGTGCACCGGGACCGTGACCACTTCTGGCCGGAAGACGGCGACTGGCCCTTCTCCCACGACCGCCGCACGGTCGGCGACGGCGCACCGGCCCCGGGTGCGGCGGCGCCGTCGGTCGGAGTGGTCGGCCGTGAACGCCTCGGCCCCTTCGACGTGGCCCGCCTCACGGCCACGGACCCGGACGCGCTGCGCGACTGGCTGAGGGCGAACGGCTTCCGGCTCCCGCCCGCGCTCTCCACCGAGCTGCGGCCGTACGTGGAGGGCAAGTGGGAGTACGTGGCGGTCCGCCTGGCTCCCGCGTCCGGGACCGGCCCTCTGAGGGGCACGCTCGACCCCCTGAAGCTGACGTTCGCGAGCGAGCGCCCGGTCTACCCGATGCGGCTCTCACGCCTGGCGAGGACGCCGCAGTCGCTGCGGCTGTACGTGCTCTCCGCGCACCGGATGGAACCGGAGTCGGCGATCGGCGGCGGGGCGGTGGAGGTGCTGTACGCGGGGCGGCTGCGGGGGGAGGCCGGCGGCGAGTTGGCGCGGTTCGCGCAGGTGCCGTACGGGGGTGACGCCACGGCCGGGACCCCCTACCTCACGGCGCTGAACCAGTCGTTCGGGCGCCCGTCGCAGATCACGGGCGACCACGAGCTGGTCCGGGCGGGCGACGACGAGCCGTTCCAGCGGGTGATCTACCGCGACCGGCTGATGCGGGTCGCAGGGGTGCCGGCGTGGTTGGTGGCGGTGGGGGGCGGGGTGGTGGCCGGGGTGACGGCGGCGCTGCTCCTCGTACGCCACCGGACCCGCCGCCGCCCGGTGCCCCCGCCCCCACCGGTGCTGGTGCCGCCACCGCTGGGGTGAGAGTCGTCGCGGGGGGGGGTGCCGTGGCCTGCGGGCTGCCTTCGCCCGCGGGCCCGCTGTGGCTGGCAGCGCAGTTCCCCGCGCCCCCGAGGGGTCTGCCTTCGTCTGCGGCCGGTGGGGGCTGGTCGCGCAGTTCCCCGCGCCCCTGAGGGGGTTGGCATCACCCGGGACGCAGGCTCGGCCACGGCACCCTCAGGGAACGGCCGCCGCAACCACGGGCCCCCAAGGGGCGCGGGGAACGGCGCGAGCAACCCACCACAACCGTCCGACACCATCCGGGGGTCCGCCGGGGCCGCGCCCCTGAAGGGGTTCACCGCAGCCCGGGACGCAGCCTCAGCACCACCCGGTTACAGCTCCAGCATCCGCTCCGTCAGCTCCCGGCACTCCCGCAGCGCCAACCGCAACTCCTCCGTGTCGCCCTTGGCGGAAAGGTCCCGTCGGCGTTCCTTCACGAGTTCCGCGATCCGCGCCGCCGTCTCACCCAGTACCGCGTCGGCCTCCTCGACCGACTTGCGGGGCTCGTCGACGAACCCCGTCACCGCCCGGTGCAGCCGCAGCGCCCACTTGTCGCGCTCCTCGGTGGGAAGCAGGGCGGACGGTGCGAGTTCGGCGGGCGGAGGCGGCGCGGGCTGCTCGCCCGGCACCATGGCCGTGGCGGAGTCCGACGCGCCCATCCCCGGCTCCGGCACGCTCAGCCCCGGCTCGGGGGCCCGGCCCGCCACACCGGATTCCCGTGTCCCCGGGTCGGAACCCCGCACCCCCGCACCGGAATCCCGTATCCCCGGGTCGGAACCCCGTACGGTCGGCGCCACCGGCGGCGTGGCAGGGGACTGGGGGGACTGGGCCTGCTCCAGACCCGGTTCGGGCCGGGTGCCCGCCGCACCCGCACCCGCTCCCGCTCCCGCGCCAACCCCCGCCGAATCGTCGTGCTGCCTCATCACACCGCCCCCTTCGCATGGCGCCGCGGCAGAGACGGGCGGCGCGTCGGCTGGGCATGGCGCGGCCCGGCCGTCAGTAGCTCCTCGAACAGGCTGCGGGCCTCGATGACCGCCTCCCGGATCTCCTCGGTGTCACCCGTGCCCCGCGCGGCGCGGTGCACCCGGCGGTAGCCGTCGAGCTGCCCGGCGTGGTGCACGGACAGCGCCGCGATCTGCTCCTCGTACTCCTTCGCCGCCGGGAAGCCCCGCTCCTCGGCGAGCGCGGCCACCAGCTGGTCGGCCGCCTCGGCGGCCCGCCGCGGCGAGTCGACGAACTGCTCCTGGATCCCCGCCCAGCGGGCGAGGTAGTGCTCGCGGACCTCGGGGGTCAGCGGACGCTCGGAGAGCGAGCCGTGCCGCTTCAGCCGCTCGGTCAGTTCGCGCTCGGCGGCCCGGCGGTCCCCGTCGTGCAGGACGACCGCCCGGTCGTATTCGGGACCGAAGCGCTTGCGCAGCCCGCGCCCCCCGGTCGCCGACCCGCGCAGCGCGAACCGGACGACGACGGCGAGCACGGCGAGGGCGAGCACCGCGATCAGGACGACAATCACGATCGTGGACATGTGTGCCTTCCCGGTGAGTTGGTCCTTGCCCGCCGGGTTGCCTGGAATTCGGTGGCCAAACGGTGCGTGCGTCGGGTAGGCAGACGCCATGAGTTGGATCATGAACCGCGAACCGTACGACTCCCCCGACGCGGCGCTGCTCCGCCGCGAGTACTACGACGAGGTGGCGAGCCGCTGGTACGGCCGCCCCGCCACCGCCGAGGAGATCGAGCAGGGCCTGACGGACGACGGCGCCGACCGGCTGCGGCCTCCGCTGGGCGACTTCGTGGTCGGCCGCCGCGACGGGGTGGCCGGTGCGTGCGGCGGGGTCCTGCTCTGCGAGACCGCCCCGGTCATCGAGGGCTCGGCCCCGGCCACCGCCGAGCTGACCCGTGTCTACGTACGCCCCGCCCTGCGCGGCACCGGAGGCGGCGCGGCCCTGCTGACCGCCCTGGAGACGGCCGCGCGCCGGCTCGGCGCCCGCCGCGTGGCCCTGGACACCCGTCATGACCTGGTCGAGGCGCGTGCCCTGTACGCGCGCAACGGCTATCGCGAGATCGAGGCGTACGAGCAACGCCCGTACGGGGAACGGTGGTTCGCCAAGGAGCTGTGAGGGCCGCAGAGGTAGGAGAGGCCGGGAGAAGCCGGGCAGCGGGGAAGCCGCCCGCTCATCTCGCGTGGTCGCGGTGCGGCCCCGGTCCCCGTGGCAGCTCCCCGTCCGAGCCGGACAGCTCGGCCGTCAGCTCCTCCACCAGCCTGACCAGGTCGGTCGGGCGGTCCGGGCCCCACCAGTCGCCCAACAGCTCCGCCAGGGACTCCTCACGGGCCCGGCCGAGCAGCAGGGCGGTCTCACGCCCGCTCCCGGTGGCGACCAGCTCCCTCCCCTCGCGGCGGGCCAGACCCCGCTCCTCCAGCTGCCGCCCGCCCTCGGTGATCACGGTGAGCGGTACGGGGGTGTGCTCGGCCAGCGCGGCGGGTTCGGCGGAGCCGTGGCGCTGGATGCGCAGCAGCAGCCAGCTCGCGGCGGGCAGCAGATCCAGTCCCGCCCTGGCGGTGATCTTCTCGTAGACCGTGCGGCGGCCCTCACGGGTGCCGAGCACCGACAGCGCCCGCGCGCACTCGTCGTACGACGAGCGCTCGACGGGGTTGGACGCCACGGTCTGGCTGGCGTCGGGCGCGGTGACCGCTCCGCGCAGCTTGTCCTCGTGCAGGAACCAGGCGATGGCGAAGGCGAGCAGTGTCACCGGGACCGCGTAGAGGAAGACATCGGTGATCGACTGCGCGTACGCGTGCAGCACCGGGGGACGCAACCTCGGCGGCAGTTGGGCGATCGTGCGCGGGTCGGCGGCCAGTCGGGAGGGGCCCGTGCCCGCCGGGAGCTCGCGGCCCGCCAGCGCGTCGGTGAGTTTGCCGTTCAGCCGGTTGGTGAAGACCGTGCCGAAGATCGCCACACCGAACGAGGCGCCGATCGAGCGGAAGAAGGTCGCCCCGGAGGTGGCCACGCCCAGGTCGGCGTAGGCGACCGCGTTCTGGACGACCAGGACGAGCACCTGCATCACCAGACCGAGCCCCGCGCCGAAGACGAAGAAGTACAGGCTCATCTCCCAGGTGGAGCTGGTCTCCGTGAGCCGGTGCAGCAGGAGCAGGCCGACGGTGACGATGGCCGTGCCCGCCAGGGGGAAGACCTTCCAGCGGCCCGTACGGGACACGATCTGGCCGGAGACGGTCGAGGTCAGCAGCAGCCCGAGCACCATTGGCAGCATGTGCACGCCGGACATGGTGGGGGTGACGCCCTGGACGACCTGGAGGAACGTCGGCAGATAGGTCATCGCGCCGAACATCGCGAAGCCGATGACGAAGCTGATCACGGCGACGAGCGTGAAGGTGCGGATACGGAACAGCTTCAGCGG
This sequence comes from Streptomyces sp. NPDC026377, assembly GCF_055567715.1. Taxonomy (NCBI): domain Bacteria; kingdom Bacillati; phylum Actinomycetota; class Actinomycetes; order Kitasatosporales; family Streptomycetaceae; genus Streptomyces; species Streptomyces sp. NPDC026377. The sequence continues at coordinate 108,833 of NZ_JBVHPV010000019.1, read as the reverse complement.
AAGAACCGGCTCCGCCGCCTTCCGCTCCACGGCGACGAACGCGCCGAGCAGCACCGCGCCCAGTACCGCGAGCCCGATGATCTGTGCCGAGCCCCAGGCCCAGGTGGTGCCGCCGAGCGAGGCGACGAGGACCAGGCAGGTGGCGACGGAGGCGATCAGGAAGGTGCCGAGGTAGTCGATGGTGTGACGGGTACCGTGCACGGGGATGTGCAGGACCGCCGCGATCACCAGGAGCGCGACGACGCCGACCGGCAGATTGACGTAGAACACCCAGCGCCAGCTGAGGTGTTCTGTGAAGAGGCCGCCGAGCAGCGGACCGAGGACACTGGTCGCGCCGAACACGGCACCGAACAGGCCCTGGTAGCGGCCTCGTTCACGGGGCGGGACGAGGTCGCCGACGATCGCCATCGACAGCACCATCAGCCCGCCGCCACCGAGGCCCTGGAGCGCCCGGAAGGCGATCAACTGCCCCATGTCCTGCGCCACTCCGCACAGCGCCGAGCCGACGAGGAAGATCACGATGGCGGCCTGGAACAGCTTCTTCCTGCCGTACTGGTCACCGAGTTTGCCCCATAGCGGGGTCGCGGCGGTGGAGGCGAGCATGTACGCGGTGACCACCCACGACAGGTGCTCCATCCCGCCGAGCTCGCTGACGATGGTGGGCAGGGCGGTGGAGACGATGGTCTGGTCGAGCGCGGCCAGCAGCATACCGAGGAGCAGCGCGCCGATGGCGACGAGCACGGTCCGCCGTTCGTGCCCGGCGCCGGGGCCGCCCCCCGGGGAGAGTGCGGTGGAGGCCGTTTCCTGAGCCATGGGCCGCCCCTCTCTGTCGCCGTCGGCGGGCCGCCTCTCTCCATCCTGATAGCAATGTCCGAATATGGCCTGCCGGGCAGCCCGGGGCCCCCTCTTCCACCCCGCCCGGGACCTGCATAATCGCAGGCAGCTCAAGGGGAGGGGACCCAACGATGACGGGACACGCATGTCCTGAATGCGATGCCTACGGCGAGCCCACGGGCAGCCCTAACTGCGCCTGCGCGGCACCGGTACCGCCGGAGGACTTCGACCCCCTGCGCATCAGGCCGTACGTAACCCTGAAAAACCTGAACCAGCCCCCGGCCGAACCCCCAGGGGCGCGGGGAACCGCGCACCCAGCCCACGACGACCGCCACCCGACGAACCACGCCCCGGCCGCACCCTTCAACACCGATCACCCCAACCCCTCAGGGGCGCGGGGAACTGCGCGCCGAGCCACAGACGACCCACACCCGACCACCGGCAACGGCACCCGCACCCGCACCCTCTGGCTCGCCCTCGCCGCCGCAGCGATAGCCACCACCGCCTTCGCCACGAACGCCCTCCTCGGCGGCGACGGCGACGGCGACGAAGCAGGCGCGGCCACCACCGTCAGCACCGCCCCGTACACAGAAGCCACCCCCACCACCACCTCCGCACCGAGCAGCACCCGCACCCCCCGCACCCCCGCGGGCACCACCTCCCCCCGCAAGCCCTCCCCCTCCCGCACCCCCGCCCGTACGACCAAGCAGCAGCCCACCCCCACCCAGTCCCGCCGCCCCGCGGCGCCCCCCGCGAAGACCCCGTCCCCGACCACCGGCACCGGCACCGTCGACACCACCAAAGCCCCGGTCCCTCCCCCCGCCACCGCCCCCGTACTGCGCCGTGGCGACAGCGGCCCCGAGGTCGCGGAGCTCCAGGACCGGCTGGCCCAGTTGACGATCTACAACGGACGGATCGACGGCCACTTCAACTCCAAGACGGAGAACGCGGTGCGGACGTACCAGTCGTACATGGGCCTCCAGAGCGACCCCCCGGGCGTCTACGGCCCGGAGACCCGCAGGGCCCTGGAGGCACAGACCTCCTAGGCGGCCACCAGGCACCCGCCCCGGGCGCCTCCGCACGCCACCACGCCACCCGGTTGGACCATTCGGCCCTTTGTTTTGTATCGTGATGGAACAAAGTGGTTCCGCCCGTATTCCCTGACCGGCGGGCGGAGCCACTTGTCTCCGCTCCCGCCTCCAGGAGTCCGCCGATGACGGCCACCCCCGCCACCCTGACCGCCCGCGCCCTCCTGCTCGACATGGACGGCACGATCGTCAACTCCGACGCCGTCGTCGAGCGCTGCTGGCGCCGCTGGGCCGTGGAGCACGGGCTGGACCCCGAGGAGGCGCTGAAGGTCGTCCACGGCCGCCAGGGCTACGCCACGATGGCGGTCCTCCTCCCCGACCGCCCGATGGAGCAGAACTACGCGGACAACCGCGTGATGCTCGCCGAGGAGACGGCCGACACCGACGGCGTCGTCCCGGTCCCGGGCGCCCCCGCCTTCATGGCCTCCCTCGCCGGACTCCCGCACGCCCTGGTGACCTCGGCGAACGAGCCGCTGGCCCAGGCCAGGATGGGTGCGGCCGGGCTGCCGGTGCCGGCCGTACGCGTCACGGCCGAGTGCGTCGGCGCGAGCAAGCCGGACCCGGAGGGCTTCCTCAAGGGCGCCGCCGAGCTGGGCTTCGACCCGGCGGACTGCATCGTCTTCGAGGACTCCGAGGCGGGCATCCAGGCGGGTCTGGCGGCGGGGATGCGGGTCGTGGGCGTGGGCCCCCGGGCGGCGGCCCACCACCCGACGGCACACGTCCCGGACCTGACGCATGTGACGGTGACGCGGACCCCGGCGGGCGAGCTCATCCTGACGATCACGCCGTAGCGGGGCCGGGGGGCGCAGGGGCGCCCCTCAGCCGGTGACGGCCTCGAACAGGCTGAACCCCGCCAGCGCGGCCATCAGGCCCGCCGCCACCTTGGTGATCAGCCGCAGCGGCACGTACCTCATCAGCGTCCGCCCGCCCACGATCCCGAGCCCCGCGACCGCCCACAGCGCCAGCACCGCGCCCAGCCCCACCGACAGCGGGCTGTCGTACCGCGCTGCCAGGTTCGCCGTCATGATCTGCGTCAGGTCCCCGAACTCGGCGACCAGGATCAGCATGAACCCCGCCCCCGACACCTTCCAGAACGACTGGTCCGCCGGGGCCTTCACCCCGTCCTCCTCCTCGTCCTTCTTGAAGAGCAGCATCGCCGCGCCCGCCAGGAAGAGGACGCCCACGATCGCCTGGAGCAGCCGGTGCGGCAGCAGGGTCAGTACGCTGCCCGCCGCGATGGCGAGCGCCACATGCAGCAGGAACGCCGCCGCGACGCCGGTGAACACGTACGACGCCTTGTAGCGGGTGCCGAGCATCAGCCCCGCGAGCGCGGTCTTGTCGGGGAGCTCGGCGAGGAAGACCACACCGAAGGTGATGGCCAGGACGGTGAAGCTGAACACGGAGATGTTCCTCAATCGGTCGGGCGCGGCGCGGCCGTACCGAGAGCGTTTCGCGAAAGGAATCCGGGGTCGCTTCGGCACGGCAGCGCCATGAAGCGGTCACGGACATGGACACTGCGGCCGAAGGTCTCGCTGGCGGGCCCTCGCGGGCCTGCCTCCGGGCGCCGGCTGGTCACTCCCTGGGGAGGTTCCAGCAGTATGTCGACGGTCCGGCGAAGAGCTACTCCCCTTCTGCTCCGTACAGAATACGTGACCCCGCCCCCGCCCGGCAGGGACCAAAGTCCCACCCGGACGCACCGCGCCCCCCGCGCCGCGCCGGGGCCGCCACGCGCCGCCCGCCGCACCCCGTCCACGGCATCACCCCTCCCGGTGCACCCTTCCCCGCGCCACCAGCTCCAGCACCACCGACACCGCCACCGCCTGCACCGCCATCAGCGCTACCAGCACGAACAGCTGGACCGCGCCCGCCCGCACCGGCGACGCCCCGCCGAGCAACATGCCGACGAACGCGCCCGGCAGCGTGACCAGCCCCACGGTCCGCGTCTGGTCGAGCCCGGGCAGCAGCGCGTCCGAGGCGGCGGTCCCGGCCACCTCCAGCCGGGCGTCCCGGTCGGGCAGCCCGAGCGCCATCCCCGCCTCCACCTCCCCGCGCCGGACGGTCAGCTCGTCCAGCGCGCGCCGCCCGCCCAGGACCGTGGCGGTGAGGGCGCCGCCGATGAGGATGCCGGTGACGGGGATCAGCGCGATGCCCTTGACCGGCACGAGCCCGGTGAGCAGCAGCGCGCCGACCACGGGCGCCACCCCGGCGGCGATCGGCAGCGCGGCCCACCGCCAGGTGGCGTTGGGTGTCAGCCGCCGCCCGGCCGTACGCGCCGCCACCGCGTACATCAGCAGCAGGAAGCAGAGCAGCGGCGGCACCGAGCCGACCACCCAGTGGATCGCGCTCGCCACCACCGCGAGCTGGACGGCCGCCCGCACCCCGGCGACCAGGATCTCCCTCGACCGGCCGAGCCCCGCCAGCCGTGCGACACCGGCCGCGACCAGGAGCAGTACGGCGAGGACGACCCCGAGCGCGGGATTCACGGGCAGCAGCACGCGCCCACCGTACGCCGGGGGCCGGGCCGGAAACGGCCTCCCCACCGGGTGGCGCAACACCGGCATACGGGGCGTCAGTTCCCTTGCGGGACAAGGGCGATCAAGGAGGACGGGAAGTGCCGCAGCCCTTGATGTGACGTGCTCATGTCGCCACTCTGTTACCTGGCGCCCACCTGGCCGAAACCCGGTGCCGCCACGATGACCGGGCCGCGCACCCCCGCGCCCGGCCAAGGTCCCCCCACATCAAGGGAGTTCGCATGTCAGGTGTCTACGCGCGTCACGCAGCCAGGATCTCCGCACTCACCGCCTCCGCCGCCCTTCTCGCCACCGCGGGCCTGCTCGCCGCCCCGGGCGCGCAGGCCGCACCCCCCGCCCCGGTCAGCGCCGCGACCGCGCGCGACTATCTCGCCGCCATGCCCGCCACCGCGGAGGGCTCCTCGGACGGCTACAGCCGCTCCAAGTTCCCGCACTGGATCACCCAGTCCGGCACCTGCAACACCCGCGAGGTCGTCCTCAAGCGCGACGGCAGCAACGTCACCACGGACTCCAGCTGCGCGGCGGTCGGCGGAAGTTGGTACTCCGAGTACGACGGCGCCACCTGGACGGCCGCCGCCGACCTCGACATCGACCACGTCGTCCCGCTCGCCGAGGCCTGGCGCTCGGGCGCCAGCTCCTGGACGACCTCGCGGCGCCAGGGCTTCGCCAACGACCTGACGCGGCCGCAGCTGATCGCCGTCACCGACAACGTCAACCAGGCCAAGGGCGACAAGGACCCGGCCGAGTGGCTGCCCTCGCGCACGGCGTACCGCTGCACGTACGCCCGGATGTGGGTGGACGTGAAGCACTACTACAACCTGACCGTGGACTCCGCCGAGAAGTCCGCGCTCCAGTCCGTGCTCAACGGCTGCTGAGAGCCCGCCGAGCCACCGGGGCCCCTCCGCCGCTCCGGGTCTTCTCCACCACTCTCCCCCGCCGCCCTCCCCGGCGCCCGCGACGGCGCCGGGGAGGGCGGCGGCATGTACGGGCCGCCCCGCACTCCCACCGGCCCACTCCCCCACCGGACACTCCTCCCCGGGTCCACTCCTCCCCGGGTCCACTCCTCACCGGCCACTTCTCGCCGACCGCGCCCCTCCCCGCGCCGTGCGCCCGCCCGCCCCCGCACCCCGGCGTGTTTGTCACCGCACATGTAGGTCCCCCGTAAAGATGAATTCCGGCCAACATCAACCGGAATTGAGTCATCTACTTAAACTTGAACTTGCAAGCACTACTCAGGTCTACCTAACCTGGGCTCCACGGCCCCGTCCCCCACACCGAAGGAGCCCGTCCCCCATGGCTTCCCCCGCTCTCAACGCCGCGCTGCCCATCGAGCGCGCCAAGCCCTACGTCCTGGGCCTCTTCCGCATCGTCACCGGCTTCCTCTTCGCCTGCCACGGCGCCGCCTCGCTCTTCGGCTGGTTCGGCGGCGCGGCCGGGGCCGGCGGCACCGTCGCGACCGGCGCCTGGCCCAACTGGTACGCGGCCGTCATCCAGCTCGTCGGCGGTGTGCTGATCATGGCCGGGCTCTTCACCCGCTCGGCCGCCTTCCTCTCCTCGGGCTCCATGGCGTACGCCTACTTCGACGTACACCAGTCCAACGCGCTGCTCCCGCTCCAGAACGGCGGCGAGGCGTCCGCGATGTACGCCTGGGCCTTCCTGCTGCTCGTCTTCACCGGCCCCGGCGCGCTCGCCCTCGACGGACTGCTCGGGGGCCGGGCCGCCGCCACCGCGCCGGGCACCAGGGCCGCCGCGGCCCCCGCGGGCACTGCCCGCTGACGCACCGCCACCCACGCGGCCGGCCCCCGGTCCGCCGGTGCCTTCGCACCCCCGAACGGAATCCCCGCCCGCCCCAGGCGTACGCTGTACGGCTGTACAGCGACCCGGCCGCGGACCAGTGGCAGCGGGACGCATTCCGTTCGGGGGTCGTGGTGCTGGAGAGTGTGGGGTTGCTGACCGGCAGCCCATGGATTTATGCCGTGGTGACTGTCTCCGTCCTCCTCGACGTGTTCCTCCCCGTCCTGCCCAGCGGGGTCCTGGTGATCACCGCCGCCACCTCGGCGGCAGCCGGCTCGACCACCGCGGCAGGCGCCCCGCACGCCATACGCGACGTCCCCGACCTGCTGCTCCTCGCCGCCTGCGCCGCCGCTGCCTCGGTGCTCGGCGACCTCGTCGCGTACCGCCTCGCCTGGCGCGGCGGGGCGCGGCTGGACCGCGCCATCGCCCGCTCCCGCCGGCTGACCCGCGCACAGGAACGTCTCGGCGCCGCGCTGAGCCGGGGCGGCGGCGCGCTGGTCGTCATCGCCCGGTTCGCCCCGGCGGGCCGGTCCGTCGTCTCGCTCGGCGCGGGCGCGGCACACCGCACCCCCCGGGAGTTCCTGCCGTGGTCCGCGCTCGCCGGGGTGGCCTGGGCCGGATACAGCGTCGGCCTCGGCTACTTCGGCGGGCGCTGGCTCGGCGCGACCTGGCTGGGCACGGGCATCTCCGTCCTCGCCCTGTTCGCCGCGGGCTCCCTCGCCGCCTACGTGATGCGCCGCCCGGCGCCCGCGGCCGCGCCTACGCCGGCGTCCTGACCGGCACTCCCCGGATCTCCAGGCCCTCCAGCAGCTCGGCCGTCGCCCGCGCTATCTCGTCCACCGCCCGGTCGAAGACCTCCTGGTTGTGCGCGGCCGGGGCCCGGAAGCCGGAGACCTTGCGCACATACTGGAGAGCCGCCGCGCGGATCTCGTCGTCGGTGGCCTCCTCGGGGAGGGCCGGCGGCCTGAGTGTCTTGATGCTTCTGCACATGCCTCAAGTGTGACGGGTACCACTGACAACGGCCTCGGTAGAGTCTGAGACATGGCGGAAGCTGACGAGGCGAGGGCAGAGCGGGCCGGGGCGCCGGGGACACCGGCGGTACCACCGGCACCCGCGGGGCCCTCGGAGCCCGTACGGATCGACATCTGGATCTGGTCGGTCCGGCTCACCAAGACGCGTTCCCAGGCCGCGACCGCCTGCCGGGCCGGTCACGTGCAGCTCAACGGCGAGCGCGTCAAGCCCGCGCACACCGTGAAGCCCGGTGACGAGGTGCGGCTGCGGCTGGACGGGCGGGAGCGGATCGTCGTGGTCGCCAAGACCATCCGCAAGCGGGTGGGCGCGGCCGTCGCGGCCGAGACCTACGTCGACAACAGCCCGCCGCCGCCCGCCCGCGCGGACATGCTGGCCGTGGGCGTCCGCGACCGGGGCATGGGCCGCCCGACCAAGCGGGACCGCCGGGAGATGGAGCGGCTGAAGGGGCTGTAGGAGCTATAGGGGCAATAAGGGGTCCCGGAGATCTGCGGGATCTGCGGGATCTGCGGGGCGTCGGCTCGTACATAACGCGCAGGCGAACTCCCGCCGCCCCGGAGTAGCTTGGAGGGCGCCGGGGGCCAGGGGAGCCCCCGATCCGTCCCAGAGGGAACACGCCATGATCCTGTTGCTTCTCGTCCTGGCGCTGGTCCTGTACGGCTTCGGCTTCAGTCCCGGCGGCGTGGTGGTCTGCGTCGCCGTGGTGGCCGTACTCTTCAGCGCCCGGCGCCGTGGCCGCTCCACGGCACCCACCGGCGGCTCGTCCGGAGCCGGCGGAGCCGGCCGGGGCACCGACACGGACTATCGGGCCTATCGCGCCCGCCGGGACCGGATGGCCCGGTGGGAGCGGCGGTACCGCAGAGAACGGCAGATCCGTCTGTTCTCCGTGCGCCGCCCGGACTGACCGAGCGCCACGAAGCACCGCCGCACAGCGCGGCGAACACCTGAGCACTTGGGCACCTGCGCACCTCAGCACATGAGCAGCCGAGCACGATCCACGCGCGCGAGGGCCCCGGACCGATGACGGTCCGGGGCCCTCGCGCGTACGGCACCGGTCAGTGGGCGGGCGCCGCCTTGCCGTCGACGCCCTGGGGACTCTGGACGCCCTGGACGCTTTCGGCGCCCGCGGCCGGTGTGCCCGTGCTCCTGGACTCGGCCGCCGGGGCGGGCCCGGGTGCCAGGAGACGTTCGGCGAGGTGGCCGAAGACCAGTCCGAAGCCGGTCCACAAGGTGGCCTGGATGGCGAGCGCGGCCAGACGGAACTTCCACAGCAGCATCGCCGGGAAGTCCTTCGGCACCTCGTTCACGGCCGGCAGGAACGCGTACGCCAGCCCCACGGCGACCAGGAAGGCGGCCGAGGCGGCGACGGTGGCGTTCCAGTTGCCCAGGCGTGGCGCGAGCCGCCTGCCGAGGAGCACGGCGGCGACGGCGAGCAGCACGCTGAGCGCGATCATCAGGAAGTACAGGGCGGTGCGTCTGCCGATGGTGTCGGGGTCGCCGACGGACGGCGGGTTCGCCGGGTACTTCAGGAACGGGACGACGTAGACGGTCAGGAGGGCGCCGAGCGAGACGAAGGCGGCCGTGGCGCGCGGCCCGAACCGGCCGATACGGCCCAGCGCGACGCAGAACGCGAGCGCGGCGATGCCGCCCACGGCCACACCGAACACGAGCACACCGGTGGCGAGGCCGCCGGTGGCCTGGAGGGTGCGGCTGAACACCTCTTCGCCGTGCTCGTGGGCGTGCGCCTCCTCGAAGTCGATCGCCGCGTCCACCCGGGGCTCACCCAGGAGGTACGCCACGACGAGCGCAAGGGCGCCCGCCGCGAGTCCGGCGATCATGCCCCGCACCAGCAGGGCCCTGACGGACAGGGAGTTCACTTGAGGGTTCCCCTGGTCTCAGTGGCAGGGGAAGCCGAGCAGGTGGCGTCCGTCGTGCAGCCACTCGTGGACGTTCTCGCCGGAGAAGACGCTCGTGGCGCCCTGCTCGGAGCCGACGAAGTAGAGCAGCACCAGCATCAGGATGCCGAAGAAGAGGGCCCAGGGAGCGATCGCCTTGAGCGAGATGGGGGTGATGACAGGCGTTGCTTCGGCGCTGGGCGCAGGGGCGGCGGAAAGAGCCACGGCAGAACCTCCTGGGGAACACGCGTCCCGGTCATTGGTGCCTTTGTCGACGGTGGTGGGTCTGACTTCCCCGTCCTCGCCCCTTTGTTGGGGGCTCGCCGGGTTCACAGTGGCGCGACCGTGCCGGAATCTCACCGGGCTTCCTTCACACCGTCTTTATGTCGACGAGACCGTACCGCGTGACGGACCGCGCCGCTACGGCGCGCGGGGGCACGGCCCCCGCGCCACGTGCCTGAACGGCCGTGCTCTGCTTGTCCCATGACCGTACGCGTGATGTTGATCTCACCCCCGGCCGACCGCTACGCGCGCGAGGCGCGGGTCGGCGACGACGCGGCCTGTCCGGACGAGGACGCCCTGCGCCGGGTCAAGGACGCGGCCGCCGCGCTGCCGGTGCCGGGCCGCAGGCTGAAACCACCCTCCTCCCGCTACGAGTTGGCGGACGGCCTGCCCACCGGCGACGAACCGGCCCTGGCCGACTGGGATCTCGGCCGCTGGCGGGGGCGGCGGCTGGACGAGCTGAGCGCCGAGGAGCCGACGGGGGTACGGGCCTGGCTCACCGATCCCGCGGCGGCGCCGCACGGCGGGGAGAGCCTGCTCGCGCTGGTCGCGCGGGTGGGCGCGTGGCTGGACACGCTGCCCGCGGCGGGCGGGCGGATCCTCGCGGTCGCCTCCCCCGCGGTGGTCCGCGCGGCCGTCACCCACGCCCTGGCCCTGCCCCCCGCCTCCTTCTGGCGGCTGGACGTGGCCCCCCTGACCCTGACCGAACTCTCGGGCCGCTCGGGCCGCTGGAACCTGCGGTGCGGGCGCCCGGCGGGCGGCTGAGAGCCGGTCCTCGGGGGCGCCGGGTACGCCGAAGGCCCCCGCCGTGGTCGGCGGGGGCCTTCGGTTCCGGGTGGGCATGGACGGTTTCGAACCGCCGACATCTGCTTTGTAAGAGCAGCGCTCTACCCCTGAGCTACACGCCCGTGGCACATCCGTGGATGAGGGAACAGCGTACATGGCCCCCCGGGCGGGGCCGCAAACCCGTTCGCGGCGGCGGGGCGGACGGGGGTGGTGGTGCGGGCGGCGCGGGGGTTCGCGAACTAATCGGCCGGTGTGTTCGTCCTTACCTGGTGGGAGAATGAACCGGCAGGCGGACACGGCACGGGAGAGGGATGTGACGGCGACACACGCGCGGCCGTACAGCAGAGCGGGTGCCATCGTCCCCGGTGCCAGTGCCAGTGCCGGTGCCGGTGCCGGAGCCGGAGCCCGACGGTCCCTCGCGGACGCGCTCGCGCTCGTCGCGCTGCCGCTGGCGCTCGGGGCCGCGCTGCTGCCCGGAGCCTTCGCCGGCGGCGGGACGCGGCGGTGGTTCGGCGGGCGCGGGGAGAGCGTGCGGGCCGACGCGCAGGCGGCGAAGGACGCGGCGGCCGCCGCCTTCTACGAGCTGGACACCGCCCAGCGCGATCTGCGGATCTCCATCGAGACGATCACGGCCGTGGACAGTTCGCCGCGCGCCCGCAAGGCCGTGGACGACTTCGCGGCGCTCGGCCGGCGGATCGACGAGGTCAGCAACGACTACATCACCGCCGTCGACGCGCACGACCTGGACCGCGACGACCTGGACGCCTCGGTGGCCGCCAGGGCCCGGGGCGAGCTGGTGAAGGCCAAGGACGATCTCGTACGGGTCAAGGGCGAGCTCGACCGGTTCGAGCAGAGCCTGGGGCCGCTGCTCTCCACCGCCGAGACCCAGCTGGCCCGTCTCGCGCCGGCCGTGGAGCGGGCGCGACAGGCGCTCCTCGCCGCGAGCACCGCTCTCGATTCGGTGCGGGCGTCCGGACTGCGAGCGGACGATCTCGCCGCCCGGCTCGCCGCGCTCGGCCCCGAGCTGACCCGGCTCAACCAGGGCGCGGGACAGCACGGCGTGCCCGAGACCCTGGAGCGGGCCGACCGGGTGCTGCGGGAGGCCGAGGGCGTGCGCGCCGAGGCCGAGCGGCTGCCCGAGCGGGCCGCCGAGATCGACCGCCGACTGGTCACGCTGCGCACCCGCGCGCAGGCGCTCACCACCCGCGCCGGGACCGTCGACCCGGTCCTGAGCGAGCTGCGGCGCCGGTTCACGGCTGCCTGCTGGCAGGACCTCCAGCAGGTCCCCGACCAGGCCCTGGTGAACGTACGGCAGGCCGAGGAGAAGCTGAAGGAGGCCGCCGCCGCGCGCGCCGAGCAGCGCTGGGCCGACGCCACCTCCCGGCTCAGCACGGTCAGGGCGCTCCTGAACGCCACCGACGAGGCGGTCTCGGCCGCCGGTGACCGGCTGCGGCGGCTGGACGCCGTGGCGAAGGACCCGCAGCAGGAGATCGAGCGGACGCGGTTCGCGATCCGGGACGCGCAGCGCCTGGCGATGTCCGGCCGCTCCACGCCGGATCCGCGGCACGCCGGCCCGCTGGACGGGGCCGTGGCGCGCCTGGAGCGGGCGATCGCCTCGCTGGAGGGCCGCCACCCCGACTACTGGCACTTCCTCACCGAGACCGAGGAGGTCCGCCGCGCGGCCGCGGGCGTGGTCGCCCTGATCCGCGAGGAGCGGGGGCACGGGGCCTGAGGGCCCGCCTTCGAGGGCCGTCACGGGGGCGTCACCGGAGGAGTTGTCGGCCCCGCGCCACGGGCGGATCCTTGGGAGGTACGGACGAGACGAGGAGGCCGCCCATGGCCACCCAGCCGCTTCACCACCTGCGCCACCCGCGGCGCGCCCCCCATGTGTCCCTCGACGAGCACCTGCCGGTCGACCACCGGCTGAGCCGGGTGTACCGGTTCGGCGCCGGGCTCATGGGGCTCTTCCTGCTCGTCTTCGGCATCCTGGGGCTCACCCACAACATCGGGTTCTTCGACACCGGCGGCAAGGAGGTCGCGGGGCTGAACACCAACGGCACGCTCAGCGTGATCTCCATCGTGGTGGGGGCGCTGCTGCTGTACGGCATGGTCAAGGGCGGCAACCTCGCCTCCTGGATGAACATGTCGCTCGGCGTGCTCTTCCTGGTCAGCGGGTTCGTGAACCTGGCCCTGCTCGACCGCGGCTCGGCGAACTTCCTCGCCTTCAAGATGCAGAACGTGATCTTCAGCTTCCTGGTGGGTCTGGCGCTGATGGTCTTCGGGATGTACGGCCGGGTGGGCAGCGCGCTGCCGCACGACAACCCGTACTGGAAGGCGCGGCGCGAGGCGGAGGCCCAGTCGGAGCCGGGAGCCGTGCGGGAGCGGCCCATCCGCTGAGGCGGCGGGGCCGTGTCCGCCGGGGCGGCGGGGCCGTGAAGGCTCCCCCCGGCCGCCCCCGGCCCGTTAGCCTGGGGCCATGCCTCGCTATGACTACCGCTGCCGCTCCTGCGGCGACACGTTCGAGCTCAGCCGTCCTATGGCGCAGTCCTCCGCGCCCGCGACCTGCCCGGCCGGGCACGAGGACACCGTGAAGCTGCTGACCACGGTGTCCGTGGGCGGCATGGCCAAGAACGCGCCGATGCCCGCGCCCTCCGGCGGCGGGGGCGGCTGCTGCGGCGGCGGGGGCTGCTGCTGAGGACGGGCGGGGCGCTGCCGGGGGCTACCGCTTGCGGGACAGGGTCAGGCCGTCCGCCACGGTCAGCATGACGCTGTCCATCCGCGTGTCCCGCCGCACGTGCTCGTTGAACCGCTGGACCCCGGCGGCGGGACCGGTCGCCGCCGGGTCCACGACCTCACCGTGGAAGAGCACGTTGTCCACGGCGATGAGGCCGTTCTGCCGCATCCTGGGCACCAGTTCCTCCCAGTACGCGATGTAGTTGCCCTTGTCCGCGTCCAGGTAGGCGAAGTCGATGTGCGGCTCGGCCGGCATCGCCCGCAGGGTCTCGGCCGCCGGGGCGATCCGCAGCTCCACCTTGTGCGCCACGCCCGCCTTCGTCCAGGCCTCGCGCGCCAGGTCGGTCCACTCGCGCGAGATGTCGCACGCGATCAGCCGTCCGTCCTCGGGCAGCGCCCGCGCCATGGCGAGGGCGGAGAACCCGGTGAAGGTCCCGACCTCCACCACGTGCCGCGCGCCCACCAGCCGGACGAGGAACTCCAGCAGCGGGGCCTGCTCCTCGGCCGACTGCATGCCCGCGTGGTCGGGCAGCCGGGCGTACGTCGTCTCCACGAGCTCGCGCTGACCCGCGTCCAGGGGCGGGTTGTGCGCCAGCATGTACGCGTAGAGCTCGTCGGTGATCCTGGTCGTGTTTCCCTTGCTCATGGGGGCGAGTATGGGCCCGTCAGGGCCGTACGGGGGCGACCCGGGCCGCCGTGGCGCGGGCGGTGAAGCGGCGCACGATCTCCTCGCCGGCCAGCACGCCCCGCTCGTCGAGGACATCGACGTGCGGCGCCCGCCAGTCGCAGTCCGCGAGTTCGCCGTGGCCCGGGCGCCAGCCCTCGTCGGCGGCGAGCAGCAGGTCCGCGTCGAGGAGCGAGTCCCCGGCGGCCAGGGTGAGAGCGGCGCCGGTGCGCCGGGCCACCTCGTGGACGGCCGCGCTCTTGGTGAGCGGCTTCGGCACCGCGTAGATCTTGCGGCCCTGGAGCGAGACCGTCCAGCCGCGCTCCCCGGCCCAGCCGCTCAGCTCCTGGACCCACTGGCCGGGCAGCAGCGCGCGCTCGACCACGAGGTAGGCGAACAGGTCCTCGGCGACCCGCTCCTTGCGCAGCCAGGAGGGATCGGCGGCGGCCGAGATGTGCGCGCGCACCTCGTCGAGCGTGGCGCACTCGTCGGCGATCCGCCTGTCCACCTGCCGCCGCCAGTCGGGGTCGGCGACCCCGTCGACGAGCAGTTGTCCGCCGTTGGCGCAGATCGCGTACTTCGCGGGCAGGCCGGGCAGCTGGATGCGCTGGTACTGCTTGCGGGTGCGGGTCGTGGTGGGCACGAAGACCGTGTCCGGGTCGGTCTTGAGGGCGGCGAGCAGGGTGGCGGCGTTCTCGGTCATGTACGAGAGCGGCTTGTGCTCGTGGATCTCCACGCAGAGCAGGCGCGGGGCCCGGGGGTCGGGCATGGTCAGGTCGAGGGCCGCCGCCGAGTAGATCAGCGTGCGGTCCAGGTCGCTGGCGATCAGGGTGCTCATCGGGAGGCCACCGCCTTGCCGTCGGCGCCGGTCGCCCCGCGCGTGTACTGGGGGTGGATCAGTCCGACGCAGCTGTACGGCAGGTCGTCGACCCACTCCACCGGCACCCCGCGCTGCTCGGCGAGCAGGCGTACGTGGTCGAGATCGGCGCCGGCGCCGCGGTGGGCCAGGATCTTCCAGGGGACGCGGCGCAGCAGGACGCGGGTGGTCTCGCCGACGCCGGGCTTGACGAGGTTGACGTCGTGGATGCCGTACTCCTCACTGATCCGTTCGACGGCGGCCCAGCCCTCCCAGGTGGGGCTGCGGTCGGCGCCCTGGAGGGCCTTGGCCTCGCGGTCGACGTCGGCGGCGACCTCGTCGAAGCGGGCGGCGACGGCGTCCAGGAAGTCCACGGAGACGTCGGAGCCGGCCAGTTCCCGGTAGAACTTCGCGCCGTGGAAGTCGCCGGGGCCGATCAGGTCGGCGCGCAGCACCGTGCGCGAGATCAGTCCCGAGACGGTCGAGTTGAGGCAGGCGGACGGGATCAGGAAGTCCTCGCGGGTGCCGTAGGTGCGCACGCACGAGCCGGGGTCGGCGAGGACGGCGATCTCCGGGTCGAAGCGGTCGACCCCCGAGGATTCGGCGAACTCGCGGATCGCCGCGGCCAGTTCGCGGGTGATGGCGCCCTTGCCGGTCCAGCCGTCGACGAAGACCACGTCGGCGGGGTCGTGGTGGGCGGCGAGCCAGCGCAGCGCGTTGGGGTCGATGCCGCGGCCGCGCACGATGGAGACGGCGTAGTGCGGCAGGTCGGCCCCGTGCCGGTACCGGGCCCAGCGGCGCATCAGGACGCCCACGGGGGTGCCCGCGCGGGCCAGCGAGACCAGGACCGGGCGGGGCGACCGCTCGGCGAGCACGGTCTCGGTCACGACGCCCACGGCGCGGGCGATGCGCTCGGCGGAGGTCTCCAGCGCGGCCCGGAAGAGCTGCTGGTACTGCGGCGAGGGCTGGTACTCGACCGGCAGCGACTCCGCGTAGTGGGCGCCGCCGCTCTGGATCGCCTCCTCGCGTTCCTCGGTCGGCGCCTCCAGCTCCACCCCGGACAGGTCCTTCAGCAGCCAGCCCACCTCGTCGGGCGCGTACGAGGAGAAGGCGGGCCCGCGGAGGGGCTCGGGCAGGGGCTGGGGCATGGGGGCACCTTCGGGTACGTACGAGGGGACGACGGCCAGCACGACGTGCGGGATGTGCGCGGCGAGCCGGGCCAGCAGGCCGTCGGGGGCGTGCAGGGCGGGGGTGTCGGCGACGGAGTCGACGACGGCCACGACGCTGTCGAAGCCGGCGCCCGCCACGTTGTACGCGTAGCGCTCGCCGGGGCCGTCGCCCGGGGTGTCGTGGGCGGGGAAGGTGAGACGGGTGCGGATGGCGTAGCCCGGGTCGTCGACGGCGAGGACGGGCGAGCGGGTGGTGGTGGAGAACCGGACGTCCACGCCCGCGTGCTCCAGGGCGAGGGCGAGGCGGAGGGGGGCGTACATCAGCTCCTCGAACCCGAGGACGAGGGTGCGGCCGGGGGTGTCGCCCAGGGCGCGCCTCAGCCGTGCGGCCATGGCGGGAAGCGCCTCTTCGAGCACCGCGCGGTGCTCGGGGGTGAACCCGTGCCGACCACCGTCGGGCAGGCCGGGGGGCCAGGCAAGGTCGACGGCGACGCCCTCCCCCCCGCTGTGGGCAGTCGTCCCGCGGGCCGGGACGGGCGGGCACAGCGGGACCCCGGCGCCGGGCGGCGTTCCCTCCGCCTCCGCCACGTCCGGCTCCTCGGCGGCAGCCTCGTGCTCCGCCACCAGCGCCATCCCACGCTCCAGCACCCCCTCCGGCAGGAGAACCGTTCCTGCCGCCAGGGTCACCAGGTCCACCTCCGCCCCGATCTCCGAGGCGAACGCGGACAGGCGGGTGCGGTCGGCCGGGGAGCGCATGTCGACCAGGGCGACTATCACGTACCGCGAGCGGGGGTAGCGCGCGTGCAGCGCCCTGATCGTGTTCAGGACCGTGTTGCCGGTCGAGAACTCGTCGTCGACCAGCACCAGCACCCCGTCCCCCGCCAGCAGCCCCGGGTCCTGGGGCAGCAGCAGGTGCGAGGTCGCGTGGGAGTGGGACTCCTCGAAGCCGCCCGCCCGCGCGACCCCCTCCACGGGGCGGCGCGTGGAGTGCAGGCAGGGCGCCACACCGATCCCGTCCGCCACCGCGTGCCCCAGGCCCGTCGCGGTCTCCGCGTAGCCCAGGACGACCGCGCCGGACGCCTGCGGGCCGAGCAGCTCCCGCACCTCCTCGCCCAGCGCGAACCCCGCCCCGTACACCCGCGAGGGCCACTGCGGCACATGCTTGCCCAGCACGCTGGAGACCAGCAGATGCGCCCGCTTGGGGTTGCGGCGCAGGGCGAGGCCCAGCAGCTCGGGCAACCGCTCGTCACCCTGGAGTTCGACTCCGAGCCGCTCGGCGACCCACGTTCCCGACCACACACCCACGTTGTCGACGCTCTCCGTCTCGATCATCCTGTCGGTCATCCGGCCAGGCCGGCGGTCAGCAGCTCCACGAAGCCGGTGTCCTCGTTGGCGACGCCGAAGACCTCGGCGCGCAGCAGGGTCCGCTCGGCCCAGGCGCGGTGCGGCTTCACCTCGTTCATTTTGTTCGTATAAGCGGAGCGCAGCACCCCACCCCCGCCCCGCTCCGGCCGCAGGATGTCCCGGGCGTCGCTGTACTCCTCGAGGCTGACCACGGAGAGCGCGTGCACCGGCACCACGTGCGAGGGGTGGATACAGGTCTTGCCGAGCAGCCCGTTGGCGCGGTCCAGCTCTATCTCGCGCAGCAGGCCGTCCATGTCGTGCTCGATCAGCGTGGCGCGCAGCTCCTCCGCGCGCCCCTCCAGAAAGGGGCTGCGGCGCAGCTGGGGCTTGAACATGCGCTCCTGGAGCCGGAAGTACTCCCACACCGGGCCGGTGATGGTGAAGCCCGTGCCGTCGGCCCGGCCCAGCACGTTGACCACGTCCGCGATCACCCCGGCCACGATCTGCACGTCGTACGCCGTCATGTCCGGCGAGCGGCGCAGTCCGTACGCCGAGCAGAAGTCGGTCACGCCGAGCCGCAGCGCCAGCACCCGCTCGCGGTACTTGTCGACCGTGCGGGAGATGCCGGTCAGCGTCTCGCAGCGGGTCTCCAGATGGAGCAGTTCGGGCGACTCCAGCACCGGCATGGCGAAGAGCCGCCGCCCGCTCGCGGCCTCGGCCGCGCTCAGCGCCTCCAGGAACGGCACCCCGCGCTCCTCGGTGAACTTCGGCAGAACGAATCCGGACAGCAGCCGCACCGAGGGGCCGAGCCGCCGCACCAGGTCGGGGATCTGGGCGGGCTCGCGGACCCGGACGAAGAGCAGCGGGACCGGTGCGTCGCGCGCGTCGAGGTCGGCGAACTGGCGCACCAGATTGGCCTCCGCGCCGGCGACCTCGGCGTCGTCGATCGAATCCTCCAGGCAGAGCACCATGGAGACCACGCCCCGGCGGGCCTGCTTGAGGACGTCGTCGGCGAGCGCGGGGCGGGTGGCCGGGCTGTACAGCGTGGCACCGAGGGCCGCGGACAGCACGCGCGCGGGAGAGTCCGCGGTGAACTCGACGGGCTCCCGGTGGAACAGGTCCTTACGAGCAGCAGGCGGAACGTGCCCGAAATGACGCATATGGATTCCCCTGTACTGCAACGATGGCCCGCACTGAGTGACGACGGGTGGCCGGTAATAGTACGTACGAACGCATGTCGGGAGTTCCCCGAGGGCGTGAAATCCAGGTAACCCGCCCGCGCCCTTCCGGTGCCGGGCGCGGACGCGGTACGTAAGGTACGTACCGCTCGACCGCGGGACAAGGCCGCCCTCGGGCCCCCGCGTTGTCCGTGCGGGCGGCGGGAAGGCAGGATGGCGACCATGACGCACGCGATGCTGAAGGGATCCAACGTCCCGCTGGACGCCACGGCGGTGCGCGCGGTGCTCCGCTGGACGCCGGGCGCCGGCGTCCCGGACGTGGACGCCTCGGCACTGCTGCTGGCCGCCGACGGCCGGGTGCGCTCCGACGAGGACTTCGTCTTCTACAACCAGCCGCGCCACCCCTCCGGCCTGGTGCGGCGGCTGCCCAAGAAGCGGGACGGGGACGGTCTGACCGACACCGTCGAGGCGGATCTGGCCGCGCTCGACCCGTCCGTCGACCGCGTCCTGGTCACCGCCTCCTCGGACGGCGCGACCTTCGGCCACGTACGCGACCTGCGGATCCTGCTGTACGACGCGGGGCAGGGCGGCGCCGAGCCGCTGGCGCTCTTCGATGTGAAGGCGGAGACCGGCGAGGAGACCGCGATCATCTGCGGCGAGCTCTACCGGCGCGGCGAGACGTGGAAGTTCCGCGCGGTCGGGCAGGGCTATCCGACCGGGCTGGTGGGGCTGGCCACCGAGCACGGGATCTCCGTGGACGAGGACGAGGCGGAGGGCGCGGGCAGCGGCTCCTCCGGCGGCGGCTCCTCCCGCAGCGGTTCCTCCGGTGGCGCCCGGACGCAGGCCCCGGGCGAGGCGCGGACGCACGGCCGGTCGGCCCCGGCCCCGGTGCCCTCCGCGTCCGTGTCGCAGCCGCTGCCGCCGGCCGTTGCGGTGGCGGCCCAGCCGCAGACCACCCAGCCGTACGTGCCGCCGCTGCCGGCCGCCTCGCCGCCCTCCTACGGCTATCCGCAGCCCGCGCCGCCCCAGCACCCGCCGGCGCACCAGCCCTCGTACGGCTATCCGCAGCCCGCCTCGGCGGGGCCCGGCTACGGCTATCCGCAGCCGGCGGCACACCCGGCGGACCCGGACTTCACACTGCCCCCGATGGGACCGCAGTTCCTCCGCCAGTGAGGGCAGGGGCCGGGCGGGCCGGTGCCCGCCGGGCCCGGTCACGCGCGCACTCTCAGGCCTTCGTCTTGTAGCCGCGCCCCCACTGGAGCCCCCATCCGTAGAGCCGGTCGAGCTCGGCCTGGAAGCCGTAGACGAACTTCACCTCGCGTCGCACGACCATGTCCCCCTTGAGGTTCTCGATGCTGACGACCGCGCAGGAGCGGGCCTGCGGGGCGTGCTCGTCCAGGTCGATCTCTATGCGCGGGCCGTTGCTCGGGTAGAGCGTGACCTTGGCGTGCGTACGGTCGAAGGCGGGCGTCTGGTCGTAGATGTAGACGAAGACGAGCAGCCGCTTGATGGACTCGCGGTGGTCGAGGTTGACGTAGATCGTCTCGCCGGACGGCGAGCCGAACCGGTCGTCGCCGCTGAGCTGGACGTACGGCGCCGCGTTGGTGGCGCCGAGGAAGCTGCCCAGCGGCTGCACCACGCCCTTGCTGCCGTCGGTGAGCTCGTAGAGGCAGCCGAGGTCGAGGTCGACGTTGACGACGCCCTGGGTGTGCGCCTGGACCAGTTCGGGCTTGAAGAGCTTGAACGGGTGCCGCAGCACGCTGGGGCGCGAGCGGCCGCCGAAGTCGGAGGTGCGCATCCGCCACGACAGGTTGACGCGCAGCGACCCGGAGTTGGCGCCCTGCTTGCCGAGCGAGATCACCGGGTGCCGTTTGGTCAGCTCGATGGCGTTGCTCGCGGCGCTGCCCGTGTCGAACTGCGCCGACGGCCTGCCGCGCAGGCTGTCCCAGAAGGCCATGTCTTCCCCACCCCTATACGAACCACGTCGACGGCCCCGCACCCCAAGAACGGCGGGGCGGCCGGGAGGCACGAACCTCCGGCCGCCCCGCTGAGAGCGTTCCGCAATCGCCGACGGGTCACACCACGGATTCAGACCCCGCTGGAGACTTCCGCCTTCTCGCTGTGATCCCCGCCGCCCTCCGCGGCGATCCGCCTGTTGCGGCGGACCGAGGACCAGAAGGACCAGGCGATCAGGACGACGCCGACGAGACCGGTGATGACCTCGTTGATCTCGTACTGGATGGTGACCAGGAGGATCACGGCGAGGGCGCCGATGGCGTAGTGCGCGCCGTGCTCCAGGTAGACGTAGTCGTCGAGGGTGCCCTGGCGGACCAGGTAGACCGTGAGGGACCGCACGTACATCGCGCCGATGCCCAGGCCCAGCGCCATCAGGACGATGTCGTTGGTGATGGCGAAGGCGCCGATGACGCCGTCGAAGGAGAACGAGGCGTCCAGGACCTCCAGGTAGAGGAACATGAAGAACGCGGCCTTGCCGGCGAGCAGCACCGCCGAGGCGCCGCCCCTGCCGCTCTTCCTGGCCTCTTCCTCGGCCTCCTGTTCGGCTTCCTCCTCTTCCTCCAGCTTGTCCTCGAAGTAGCCGGAGAGGCCGCCGACGATCATGTAGGTGATCAGGCCGGCGATGCCGGAGATGAGGACCGTCTCACCCTTGTCCGCGTGCGCGCCGCCGTGCAGGTGGGCGTGGGTCGCGAAGGTCATCGAGGAGACGAGCAGGACGGTGAGCGCGATGGCGACCGAGAGCATGTCGACCTTGCCGAGCTTGGCCAGCGGCCGCTCGATCCAGCGCAGCCACTGGATGTCCCGGTCCTCGAAGATGAAGTCCAGGAAGATCATGAGCAGGAACATGCCACCGAAGGCGGCGATCGACGCGTGCGCGTCGGTGACCAGCTCCTTGTAGTGCTCCTTCTCGTTCAGCGCGAGGTTGACGGCCTCGATGGGGCCGATCTTGGCGCTGATGGCGACGATGACGACGGGGAAGACCAGCCGCATGCCGAAGACGGCGATGAGCACGCCGACCGTGAGGAAGATCTTCTGCCAGAAGGCGCTCATCTTCTTCAGGATTCCGGCGTTGACCACCGCGTTGTCGAACGACAGCGAGATCTCCAGGATGGACAGGATCGCCACGATCCCGAAGGCGGTCCAGCCGTCGTAGAGCACTGCCAGGGCAAGACCGACCGCAGTGATCACGAATGACCAGCCGAAGGTTTTCAGAATCACTGACTTCCCCATCTAGCTAGGCGGGGTCCCCCCAGACGGAGTCTGGGGGAGGGTCTCCCCCCGCGCCGCACCCGACTTGGGCGCGGCTTTACGAAACGTTGACCCCGAAGTCTAGAGCGATCCCCCGCAGTCCGGACGCGTACCCCTGACCGACCGCGCGGAACTTCCATTCACCGCTGTAGCGGTAGAGCTCACCGAAGATCATCGCGGTCTCGGTGGAGGCGTCCTCGCTCAGGTCGTACCGCGCGAGCTCCTGGCCGTCCGCCTGGTTGACCACGCGAATGAAGGCGTTGCTGACCTGGCCGAACGTCTGGCCGCGGTTGTCCGCCTCATGGATGGAGACAGGGAAAACGATCTTGTCGCAGTGGGCCGGCACCTGGGACAGGTCAACGATGATCGACTCGTCGTCGCCCTCACCCTCACCGGTGAGGTTGTCACCGGTGTGTTCGACCGAGCCGTCGGGGCTGGTGAGGTTGTTGTAGAAGACGAACCACTCGTCGCCGAGGACGCGGCCCGACTGGCACAGCAGGGCGCTGGCGTCGAGGTCGAAGTCGGCTCCGGTGGTGGACCGCGCGTCCCAGCCGAGACCGACCAGCACCCGGGTGAGGTTCGGTGCGGCCTTGGAGAGGGAGACATTGCCCCCCTTGGCGAGCGTGACGCCCATGATCGTGAGTCCTCCCCTGAATGGCGAACGAGAGTTGAGCGCGTCCGGCGCCGCACACGTGTGCGGCGCCGGACGAGGGAGAGCGACGGCTCAGACGTTGACGCCGAAGTCCTGCGCGATACCGCGCAGGCCCGACGCGTATCCCTGGCCGATGGCGCGGAACTTCCACTCCGCGCCGTTGCGGTACAGCTCACCGAAGACCATCGCGGTCTCCGTCGAGGCGTCCTCGCTCAGGTCGTACCGCGCGAGCTCGGTGTTGTCGGCCTGGTTCACCACGCGGATGTACGCGTTGCGGACCTGGCCGAACGACTGCTGGCGGCTCTCCGCCTCGTAGATCGAGACCGGGAAGACGATCTTGTGAACATCGGCCGGGACACCGGCCAGGTTCACCTTGATGACCTCGTCGTCGCCCTCGCCCTCACCGGTGAGGTTGTCACCGGTGTGCTCGACGGAGCCGTCGGGGCTCTTGAGGTTGTTGAAGAAGACGAAGTTCGAGTCGTTGGCGACCTTGCCCTGGTCGTTGGTCAGCAGTGCGCTGGCGTCCAGGTCGAAGTCACCCCCGGTGGTGGTACGAGCGTCCCAGCCCAGACCGACGATGACCGCGGTCAGGTTGGGGGCGGCCTTGGTCAGCGAGACGTTGCCGCCCTTGCTGAGGCTGACTCCCACGAGTCCTCCCAATGGTGTGAGGGGCCGGCTTAGGTCAGCGTCCCCGTCGTGCGTTGGCATCGGATCAACGTGTGGATCCTAGTGACCGGTTCCCGCCTCAACAGGCGATTCGAACCGATGGCTCACAGGGTGTCGAGCGCCTTGACGTAGTCGTTCAGGTCCCGGGCGTCCGGCAGGCCGTTCTCGACGGTCCAGCGGACCACGCCCTCCTTGTCGATGACGAAGGTGCCGCGCACCGCGCAGCCCTTCTCCTCGTCGAAGACGCCGTACACGCGCGAGACCTCGCCGTGCGGCCAGAAGTCCGAAAGGAGCGGGTACTCCAGGCTCTCCTGGTCGGCGAAGACGCGCAGGGTGTGGATCGAGTCGTTGGAGACGGCGAGCAGCTGGGTGTCGCGGTCGGTGAACTGCGGCAGGTTGTCCCGCAGCGCGCACAGCTCGCCCGTGCAGACGCCGGTGAAGGCGAACGGGTAGAAGAGGAGCACCACATTCTTCTCGCCGCGGAAGTCCGAGAGCTTCACGGTCCGCCCGTGGTTGTCCTTGAGCTCGAAGTCCGGGGCCTTCGTGCCGACCTCGATCGCCATGGAAACGCCATCCCTTCTGTGGGCCCGGGCAGCAGGCCGCCGCGGACCGTCCTGGTGGGCCCCACCCTACGCAAGGGCCCCCGCCGGCGTGCGCCGGCGGGGGCCCGAAGAGAGCGGAGGATCAGCGCTTGGGCGCGACGAGACGGCTGCCCGTCCAGTCCTTTCCGACACTGATGCTCTTGGTCTGCGAGAGACCGGCGGTCTGCGCGGCGTCGCTCATGTCGCTGGGCTCGATGTATCCGTCCCGGCCGGTCTTGGGAGCCAGCAGCCAGATGACGCCGCCGTCCTCCAGGAGGCCGATGGCATCGACCAGGGCGTCCGTGAGGTCACCGTCCTCGTCGCGGAACCACAGCAGCACGGCGTCGGCGACGTCGTCGTAGTCCTCATCCACGAGATCCTGGCCAATGATGGACTCGATGCCTTCGCGGAGATCCTGGTCGACGTCTTCGTCGTAGCCGATCTCCTGGACCACCTGTCCGGGCTCGAACCCCAGCCTTGCAGCCGGGTTGGTCCGCTCCTCCGCGTGGTCCGCGGTCGCGCTCACGGCTTGCCTCCTGATCTTGATTAGGTAAGTAATGCGGCCCCACGCACGCGCGAGGCTTGGGCGTAGTCCACACGGGCGGGACGAATCGCGCAAGTACCAGGCCCCCGAACCCGCCCTTTGGGGTGCAGCCGGCCCCGGGTCAGGGGCGAACCCGGGCCCGGTGGTGATTCATCCCACACCCTTGCAGATAGTTTGCACGCTTCTGCTCCGTGCGTACGCCAATCGGGGTGACGCGCCCTTTGGGGAACACACACACGCCCTGGGCGTAAGGTTGCGATTTGGGCTGCCGCACATCCCGTTACCCCTCGGTAGAGATGACGTTTCCGTCCTCGCGGTCCACGATGGGATGCGGCGCACCAACCCCGCACGCCCCCCGACAGCGAAGGAACAGCGTGGCTTCCGGATCCGATCGCAACCCGATCATCATTGGCGGCCTTCCCAGCCAGGTCCCGGACTTCGATCCGGAGGAGACCGAGGAGTGGCTCGCGTCCCTGGACGCGGCGGTAGACGAGCGGGGCCGTGAGCGCGCCCGCTATCTGATGCTCCGCCTCATCGAGCGCGCCCGCGAGAAGCGCGTGGCCGTGCCGGAGATGCGCAGCACGGACTACGTCAACACGATCGCCACCAAGGACGAGCCCTTCTTCCCCGGCAACGAGGAGATCGAGCGCAAGGTCCTCAACGCCACCCGGTGGAACGCCGCGGTGATGGTCTCGCGCGCGCAGCGCCCGGGCATCGGGGTCGGCGGCCACATCGCCACCTTCGCCTCCTCCGCCTCCCTCTACGACGTGGGCTTCAACCACTTCTTCCGGGGCAAGGACGACGGCAAGGGCGGCGACCAGATCTTCTTCCAGGGGCACGCCTCCCCCGGTATCTACGCCCGCGCCTACCTCCTTGACCGCCTCTCGGAGCAGCAGCTCGACGCGTTCCGCCAGGAGAAGTCCAAGGCGCCGTACGGACTGTCCTCCTATCCGCACCCGCGGCTGATGCCGGACTTCTGGGAGTTCCCGACCGTCTCGATGGGCCTCGGCCCGCTCGGCGCGATCTACCAGGCCCGAATGAACCGCTACATGGAGGCGCGCGGCATCGCCGACACCTCCGACTCGCACGTGTGGGCCTACCTCGGCGACGGCGAGATGGACGAGCCGGAGTCGCTCGGCCAGCTCTCGATCGCCGCCCGTGAGGGCCTGGACAACCTGACCTTCGTGGTCAACTGCAACCTCCAGCGGCTCGACGGCCCGGTGCGCGGCAACGGCAAGGTCATCCAGGAACTGGAGTCGCAGTTCCGCGGCGCCGGCTGGAACGTGATCAAGCTGGTGTGGGACCGCTCCTGGGACCCGCTGCTCGCCCAGGACCGCGACGGCATCCTGGTCAACAAGCTGAACACCACGCCGGACGGCCAGTTCCAGACGTACGCCACGGAGACCGGCGCCTACATCCGCGAGCACTTCTTCGGCGACGACCACCGGCTGCGCGCCATGGTCGAGAACATGACCGACCAGCAGATCCAGCACCTGGGCCGCGGCGGTCACGACCACAAGAAGGTGTACGCGGCGTACGCGGCGGCCAAGGCGCACAAGGGCCAGCCGACCGTGATCCTCGCCCAGACGGTCAAGGGCTGGACGCTCGGCCCGAACTTCGAGGGCCGCAACGCGACCCACCAGATGAAGAAGCTGACCGTCGAGGACCTCAAGCGCTTCCGCGACCGGCTGCACATCCCGATCACGGACGCCCAGCTGGAGGCCGGCGCCCCGCCGTACTACCACCCGGGCCGCAACTCCGAAGAGATCCAGTACATGCACGACCGCCGCAAGGGCCTCGGCGGCTATGTGCCGACCCGCGTGGTGCGCGCCAAGCCGCTGGCCCTGCCGGAGGACAAGACGTACGCGGCCGCGAAGAAGGGTTCGGGAACGCAGTCGATCGCCACCACCATGGCGTTCGTCCGCATCCTGAAGGACCTCATGCGGGACAAGGAGATCGGCAAGCGGTTCGTGCTGATCGCGCCGGACGAATACCGCACGTTCGGCATGGACGCCTTCTTCCCGAGCGCGAAGATCTACAACCCGCTCGGCCAGCAGTACGAGGCGGTCGACCGCGATCTGCTGCTCGCGTACAAGGAATCCCCGACCGGCCAGATGCTGCACGACGGCATCTCCGAGGCGGGCTGCACGGCCTCGCTGATCGCCGCGGGCTCGGCCTACGCGACGCACGGCGAGCCGCTGATCCCGGTCTACGTCTTCTACTCGATGTTCGGTTTCCAGCGCACCGGCGACCAGTTCTGGCAGATGGCCGACCAGCTCTCGCGCGGTTTCGTCCTGGGCGCGACCGCCGGCCGCACCACGCTGACCGGCGAGGGTCTCCAGCACGCCGACGGCCACTCGCACCTGCTCGCCTCGACCAACCCGGGCTGTGTCGCCTACGACCCGGCGTTCGGGTACGAGATCGCGCACATCGTCCAGGACGGTCTGCGCCGGATGTACGGCGAGACCGCCGACGGCAAGCCCGGCGAGGACGTCTTCTACTACCTCACCGTCTACAACGAGCCGATCCAGCACCCGGCCGAGCCGGCGGACGTCGACGTGGAGGGCATCCTCAAGGGCATCCACCGCTACGCCCCGGGCACCTCGGGCACCATTCCGGCGCAGATCATGGCGTCCGGTGTGGCCGTCCCGTGGGCCGTCGAGGCGCAGCGGATCCTCGCCGAGGAGTGGGATGTCCGGGCCGACGTCTGGTCCGCGACCTCCTGGAACGAGCTGCGGCGCGACGCCGTGGAGGCGGAGGAGCACAACCTGCTCCACCCGGAGGAGGAGCAGCGCGTCCCGTATGTCACGCGCAAGCTCGCCGACGCCCAGGGGCCGTTCGTCGCGGTCTCGGACTGGATGCGGGCCGTGCCGGACCAGATCTCGCGCTGGGTGCCCGGCCGGTACACCTCGCTGGGCGCCGACGGGTTCGGCTTCGCCGACACCCGCGGCGCGGCGCGGCGCCACTTCCACATCGACGCCCAGTCGATCGTCCTGGCGGTGCTCACCGAGCTCGCCCGGGACGGCAAGGTGGACCGCTCGGTGCTGAAGCAGGCCGTCGACCGCTACCAGCTGCTCGACGTCACGGCCGCCGATCCGGGCGCGGCGGGCGGCGACGCGTAACACCCGCGCGCCGGGCGCGGTCCGGGCGCGCGGCGGGACGTGATCGTTCCGCCGCGGGCCGGGCCTGGCCCCTCGCGCCGCTCCCCGCGCCCCTGAGGGGCGCGGGGACGCTTTTACCATGCGCATATGAAGCAGCTTCCCGCACAAGCCCGATGGGAGCGGTGGACCCAGTGGCCACTGCTCGCGCTGGCCGTCGCCTTCGCCCTCGCGTACACCGTGCCCGTGGTCCATCCCGGGGCGGGGGACGGGGTGCACCGGGTGTGTGCCGGGGTGGAATGGGTGGTGTGGGGCGCTTTCGCCTGCGACTACCTGGTGCGGTTCGCCCTGTCGGGCCGACGGCTGCTGTTCGTCCGCACACACTGGCTGGATCTGCTCGCGGTGGTCCTGCCGCTGATCCAGCCCCTGCGGCTGCTCCGGGTCGTCTCCACGCTCGCCCTGGTGGGACGGCGGGCGCGGATGGCCCCGCAGATACAGCTGACCGTCTATGTGGGCGGGGCGGTGGTCGGGCTGCTGATGTTCGGCTCGCTGGCCGTCCTTGAGGTGGAGCGGGGCGCCCCGCACGGGAACATCAAGACGCTGGGCGACGCGGTGTGGTGGTCGTTCACCACGATGACCACCGTCGGCTACGGCGACCACGCGCCCACCACCGGGCTCGGGCGGCTCATCGCCGTGGGGCTGATGCTCTCCGGCATCGCCCTGCTCGGTGTGGTGACGGCGAACATCGCGGCCTGGTTCATCTCCCGCTTCGAGCGCGATGACGCGGAGGAGCGGCGCCAGACCGCGCTCCTGGAGACGCTCACCCAGGAGGTGCGGTCGCTGCGCGGACAGGTCTCCGCCCTGACCGGCGCGGCGACCGGCGCGGCGGAGTGCGCCTGCGGACAGCGCACCCGGGGCGCGCCTCTGAACTGAGGCCCCCTGGCGGACGCGGGCACTCATGGGGCTCAGCTCTCCCAGACCTTGAAGGCCCGCACCCGGTAGGGGCTCTGCGGCACCCAGGAGCCGCCCCCTGGATAGGTGGCGAACTCGGCCGTCTCCGCGCACTCCTGCGACTGGTACACCGTCACGGGGCGGCCCGTCCGGTTGGCGAGGGACACCGCGTCCGTGCCGGGCGGTAATGCCGTGCAGGTCTCGATCTCGATGGTCCGCAGGTCGTACACCTGACGGCCGCCCCGGAAGTCCGGCTGCTTCCACAGGCACAGCTCGCCGGGCGCGCAGGTGCCCAGGCGCGGCGGGACCGCGTGCGCCGGAGCGGGCAGCAGGAACGCCGTGGTGGCGAGGACGGCCGCAGTCGCGGCAGCCGTGGTCGTACGTGTCATCGGTCAACCCCCGTGTCGTCGGCCCCGGTTGTCGCGGCCTCCTTGATCACAGAACGCACTCCGGCGGCCCCGGGTTTCCGCACGGCCCGGATTCACCCGGACTGGTGAAGGACGCTCCGGGGGTGACTGCGGGGGTGACGACAACGGAGACGAACCGCGTCGGCGTGCCGCGCCGACCGCCTCCCCAGGGGCGGGGCACCCGGGTGTGACGAGAGTCGCGGACGGGTCCGGGGAGGCGGCGCGGAAGCATGGGCGAGAGCGCGTCGCGGCGGCCGCCCGGAGCCCCTGCCCGGCCATCCGGTCCCGGCACCCGTGAGGCGATGGGCGCTCCTGACCAGGCGGAAAGGCCGTTCGGCCGAGGAGCGGGCGCAGCACCGGCGTACATGATCGCCGCCGACGCGCGCCGCACGGAGCGTGCGCCCGCGCGCGCGGTCGGTGACACCGGCTCACCCCCCGCGACCTGTTCAAACGTGATCTGAGTCACTGTCACCCCAGTGCGCCTCCCGCGCCTCCTACTCTGTACCGCAGTGACTTCCTTCGACTCCTCCCCCACCCTCAACGTCTGGCGCGCGCTGCTGGCGCTCGGCGTCGTGTTCATGATGCTCGCGACCTCGGGCTGGACCGCGGTCCGCGGCCACCAGGGGTCGGCCGAGCCACGTGCCGTCGCCCTCGCCGCCTGGGCGCGGGGCACCCTCGACGGCCAGAAGCTCCCGGCCCCGGACGCCTCACCGCGCCGGCTCGCCCGCTTCTTCGCCTCCCTGAGCGCCCCCGAGCGCACCGGTCTGGCGCGGCGCTACCCGCTGGTCGTCGGCAATCTCAACGGCGCGCCGGTCCCGCTGCGCTACGAGGCGAACCGCCTGGCCGTGGCCGAGGCGCGCGACACCGAGCGGGCCCGGATGGACGACGCCCGTCTCACCGTCGACGGGCGCCGCGGCGCGGCCCGCCGGATGCACCGGTACGAGTCGCTGATCGCGGGCGACCGCCAGATCCTCGCCTTCGACCCGTGGGACAGCGGCCGGGTCGCCGAGGTCTTCGGCGACCTCGAACACGCCGAGCGCGTCTCGGTGGTCATCCCGGGCGTCGACACCAACGTCATGACGTTCGAGAGGACCTCGCGCCAGTACTCCGCCCCG
This sequence comes from Streptomyces sp. NPDC026377, assembly GCF_055567715.1. Classification (NCBI taxonomy): domain Bacteria; kingdom Bacillati; phylum Actinomycetota; class Actinomycetes; order Kitasatosporales; family Streptomycetaceae; genus Streptomyces; species Streptomyces sp. NPDC026377. Next base: position 79,372 of record NZ_JBVHPV010000019.1, on the reverse strand, counting down.
GTGGGCATGGCGCAGTCGCTGTACGCGGCGGAGCGCGCGGCGGGTCCGCGCACCCGTACCGCGGTGATCGCCTGGGCCGACTACACCACCCCGGCCGGGCTCGGCATCGACTCCGCGATCGGCAGGCTGGCCGAGGAGGGGGCGGTCCGGCTCGACCACCTGGTCCGCGCCCTGCCGGGCAACGCGCCGGTCTCCCTGTTCTGCCACAGCTACGGCTCGGTGCTGTGCGGCGTCGCCGCGCACCGGCTGCCGCCCCGCGTGGTCGACATCGCGGTCGCGGGCAGCCCCGGTATGCGCACCCAGAGCGCCTCCCGCCTGGGCACCTCCGCCCGGGTCTGGGCGACGCGGGACCGCGACGACTGGATCGAGGACGTGCCGCACCTGGACGTCGGGGGCCTGGGCCACGGCGCGGACCCGGTCTCCTCCGGGTTCGGCGCGCGGGTGCTCTCGGCGGCCGGCGCCGTGGGCCACGCGGGCTACTTCGTGCCCGGCACCCAGAGCCTCGCCAACTTCGCCGCCATCGGTGTCGGTTCGTACGAGTCGGTCAGCTGTCTCAAAGGCAATGCGGCCTGCCAGCGCGGTATTTCCGGTGCGGACGCGGCCTGACGCGCGTAGAAATCGGTGCCGCCGCATACATACGTGTGACATTGCGGCCGGCGCCGAGGGGGGACGCGCGGGCGCGCGCCGCCTACGATGAGGCGCATGGGTGATGTGCTGGCCGGAATTCATGCCACCTGGGAGTTCGAGTCCGACTCCGTACTCATCCGCTTCGAACGGGGGATCCGCACGCCGAAGCTCTTCACGGCGCTGCGCGAACGGCGCATCCCCCACGAAGCGTTGGAGTCGGTCACGCTGACCCCGGGCAAGCGCGGCACGGTGGTGCTGCACGCGGTGCCGAGACCCGGCGCCGATCCGCTGATGGAGGCCGCGGCGGGACAGCTGAAGGAGGGGTGCGACCCGTACCGTCTGGTGCTGCCGGCGGAGCGCGAGACGCTCGCCGAGTACTACGCGGACGAGCTGCGCGCGCTGCTCGGCCCGGACGCGGCGCAGCCGTCGGAGCGGTACGTGGTGACCGCGCCGGAGCTGCCGCAGAGCTTCAAGGCGTACGACGGGAAGGCGACCTTCGACGGCCGCCAGGTGTCGTTCCGCTGGTTCTGGACGGGTGCCTCCTCGGCGAAGTGGAAGGCGGGTGACCAGACCTTCCCGGCGGCCTCGCTCTGCGGGGTGGAGTGGCGCTCGCCGGAGGTCTTCGACGGCTATCTGCGCCTGCTGCGGCGCGACGCCGACGCCGCCGCGCCCCAGGCCGACCAGGACCCGGCCGCGGTCGTCTTCGGTCTCGGGTACGGGCCGGTCCACGAGTCGCTGCCGTTCGCGGCGGCGGTCCTCCAGGCGATCCGGGAGGCGGCCGGGGCCCCGGTCCCGGTGGCCGCCGTGCCCGCCGGGCGGCGCGATCCCGCCGACATCGCCGAAAGCATCCGGCACCTGGGTGAACTCCACCGGGCCGGTCTGGTGACGGACGACGAATTCAGCGCGAAGAAGGCGGAGTTGCTGGCGGAGCTGTGAGGGCGGGAGCGCTTCTCGCAGCGGTCCGCCGGCTCCCGGGCGGCGGTCCGCCGCCGCTCGGGCCGTCTCTCCCCCCCCGGCTCAGGCCGTTTCCGACACCCGGCGGGCGTCCGCGTAGTAGTTGATCTTGTGGTCGAGTACGGCGAGGGTGTCCTGGAGCTCCGCCATGCGCGTCAGGACGTCGCGCCGGGTCTGCTCCAGGAGCTCCTGCCGTGCGTCGAGCGTGTGCGCGCCCTCCCGGACCAGCTCGGCGTAGCGGACCATGTCCGCGACCGGCATCCCGGTCAGCCGCAGCTTGCCGACGAAAACCAGCCAGTCGAGATCCTTGTTGGTGAACCGCCGCTGCCCGGTGTGCGAGCGGTCCACGTGCGGCATCAGACCGATCCGCTCGTACCAGCGCAGGGTGTGCGCGGTGAGCCCGCTCAGCGCCGCGACCTCGCTGATCGTGTAGCGGTCCTGGCCCTGGGGGCGCGGGTGCGTCGGGCGGGCCTTGCACAGGTCCACGACCGCCGTCTTCGCAGGGATGCTCTCGATCACCGTCATGAGCTCCAACCTAGAAGGTTGGAGTGCACTCGAAGCAAGGGGATTGTGCCGCGGGCGCCCCCGCGGGGACCGTCTAGGCTCGTACGCATGAAGAGCCTGGCGCTGATCGAGAACTGGCCCGTGCCGCACGCGGCCGCCGCCGTCGTCCGGGCGGACGGCACCGTCGCCGGGACGCACGGCCCCACCGGGCAGCGCTTCCCGCTCGCCTCCGTCACCAAGCCGCTCGCCGCGTACGCCGCGCTGGTCGCGTACGAGGAGGGTGCCGTCGAGCTGGACGAGCCCGCCGGGCCCGAGGGCTCGACCGTACGGCATCTGTTGGCGCACACCTCGGGGCTCGCCTTCGACGAGCACCGGGTGATGGGGGCACCCGGGGAGCGGCGGCTGTACTCCAACGCCGGGTTCGAGGTGCTGGGCGACCACATCGCCAAGGCGACGGACATCCCCTTCGCGGACTATCTGCGCCAGGCCGTGCTCGAACCGCTGGGGATGACGTCGACCTCGCTCGACGGCTCGCCCGCCAAGGACGGCGTCTCCACCGTCGAGGACCTGGTGCGGTTCGCGGCGGAGGTGCAGGCGCCGCGGCTGCTGCACCCGATGACGGTCGCCGAGGCGATGACCGTGCAGTTCCCGGGGACGAAGGGGGTGCTGCCGGGGTACGGGCACCAGAACCCCAACGACTGGGGCCTGGGGTTCGAGATCCGGTCCGCGAAGTCCCCCCACTGGACCGGGCTTTCGTCCTCGCCCCGGACCTTCGGGCACTTCGGGCAGGCCGGGACGTTCGTGTGGATCGATCCGGACGTCTCGGCCGCGTGCGTGGCCCTGACGGACCGGGCGTTCGGGCCGTGGGCAACCGAGGTGTGGCCCGCGTTCACCGACGCGGTGCGGGCGGAACTCGCCTAGCCGGTCGGCCGCGGGCCGGTGGTGGCTCGCTCGCGCAGTTCCCCGCGCCCCTCAGGTAGTCGGCCGCAGCCGGAGAACCCAGCTCAGCCACAGGTCTTCAGGGGCGCGGGGAACTGCGCGACCAGCCACCCACGGTCCGCGGACGAAGCAGGCACGCCCCGCCCGCGCCCACCCACGGCCCACGGGACGAAACCGCGCTACACCTCGGACAGCTCCCAGAACAGCAGCTCCGCCGGCGTGCGGGCGATCGCGTCGAGGGCCGGCTCGTCCGTGGCCCGGGCCGCGTCACCGGGGCCCAGCCGCTCGGCCCCCAGGGCGACCTCGCCCCGCACCACGTGGACGTAGACCCCCGCCGCGCCCGGCACCGCCGTGCGCTCGCCGGACGCCAGGCGGCGTACGTGCAGCAGCGCCCCGGACGCCAGGACCGCGTACGGCGTGGAGTCGGCCATGCCCCGGACGATTCGGTACGCGGGAGTGCCGCCGGGCTCCTTGGGGGCCAGCCACATCTGGACGAAGACCAGCGGGGCCGTGCCGTCGTTGCGTTCCTCGTGACGCACCCCGCCGGCCGAACTGAGGTGCTGGACGTCCCCCGGCCGTACGACCGTGGCGTGTCCGGTGGAGTCGCGGTGGGTGAGCTCCCCCTCCACGACCCAGGTGACGATCTCGGTGTGGCTGTGCGGGTGTTCGTCGAAACCGGCGCCCGGGGCGAGCCGTTCCTCGTTGCAGGCCAGGACCGGGCCGAAGCGCAGGTTGTCCGGGTCGTAGAAACGGCCGAAGGAGAACGCGTGCAGGGACTCGATGCCGGCCGCCGCGTCGCCGCCCCGGTAGCGCTCGTCGGCGCGCCTCACGGAAATCACGGCTCCACGGTAGCCCCGCCGGGCGGCCCCGGAACGCCCCCCGAACCCCCGGCAGGACACACACCCGTCCTGATAAGGCAGTCTTGTCCCCGTGCCCGAACCCGAATCGCAGCAGCCGCCGCCGACCGCCGCCCATCCGCACACCGCGACCCTCAAGCGCCTTGAGCAGTCCTCCGGCCGGCTCGCCGCGAACGCCATCGCCCGCATGGACGAGACGCTGCCGTGGTACCGGGCGATGCCGCCGGAGAACCGGTCCTGGATCGGTCTGGTGGCCCAGGCCGGCATCGCGGCCTTCACCGAGTGGTTCCGGCACCCGGAGACCCCGCAGGCGATCTCCACGGACGTCTTCGGGACCGCTCCGCGCGAGCTGACCCGGGCGATCACCCTGCGCCAGACCGTCGAGATGGTGCGCACCACCATCGAGGTCATGGAGACGGCGATCGAGGAGGTTGCGGCGCCCGGCGACGAGTCGATCCTGCGCGAGGCGCTGCTCGTCTACGCGCGCGAGATCGCCTTCGCCACCGCCCAGGTGTACGCCCAGGCCGCCGAGGCACGCGGTGCCTGGGACGCCCGCCTGGAGTCGCTGGTGGTCAACGCGGTGCTCTCCGGTGAGGCCGACGAGGGGGCCGTGTCCCGGGCCGCCGCCCTCGGCTGGAACTCCCCCGAGCACGTGTGCGTGGTGCTCGGCACCGCCCCCGACGGCGACAGCGAACTGACCGTGGAGGCCATCCGGCGGGCCGCCCGGCACGCCAAGCTCCAGGTCCTCACCGGGGTGCTCGGGGACCGCCTGGTCGTCATCGCGGGCGGCAGCGACAACCCGCTCCAAGTCGCCAAGGCCCTGATCGGCCCGTACGCGGCCGGTCCCGTGGTGGCCGGACCGGTCGTCCCCGACCTGCTGGCGGCCACCCGCTCCGCCCAGGCCGCCGCCGCCGGGCTCAAGGCGTGCACGGCCTGGCAGGACGCTCCCCGGCCCGTTCTGGCGGACGATCTCCTTCCGGAGCGCGCGATCGCCTCCGATCCGGCTGCGCGGGAGCAGTTGGTGGAGGAGATCTACAGACCGCTGGAGGAGGCGGGCTCCGCGCTCCTGGAGACCCTGAGCGTCTATCTGGAGCAGGCGAGCAGTCTGGAAGGCGCGGCCCGGATGCTCTTCGTCCACCCCAACACCGTGCGCTACCGGCTACGACGTGTGACGGACGTCACCGGCTGGTCGCCCTCCGATGTGCGTTCGGCCTTCACGCTCCGGATCGCCCTGATCCTGGGGCGTCTGGCCGACGGAGATCCTCAGTCCTAGACTTTTGTCGGACACCCACAATTCCCCCGACGGTTCTTCGTCCCTGTCCCCACGGGCGAGCAGGGCCGTCCACAAGAGAGAGTGTGAGAGTGCTCGTACTCGTCGCTCCCGGCCAAGGCGCTCAGACGCCCGGCTTCCTGACTCCCTGGCTCGACCTCCCCGGTGCCGCCGACCGGCTCGCCGCGTGGTCCGACGCCATCGGGCTCGACCTCGTCCACTACGGCACGCAGGCGGACGCGGACGCCATCCGCGACACCGCCGTCGCCCAGCCCCTGCTGGTCGCCGCCGGTCTGCTGTCCGCCGCGGCACTGGGTGACATCACCCCCGGCGCGGTGGCGGGCCACAGCGTCGGCGAGATCACGGCCACCGCGTACGCGGGCGTGCTCTCCGAGGAGGCCGCGCTCGGTTTCGTACGCACCCGTGGCCTGGGCATGGCCCGCGCCGCGGCCGTCACCGAGACCGGTATGTCCGCGCTGCTCGGCGGCGAGCCCGAGGTCGTCTTCCCGCACCTGGAGAAGCTCGGCCTCACCCCGGCGAACGTGAACGGCGCCGGCCAGGTCGTGGCCGCGGGCACCCTGGAGCAGCTGGCCGCCCTGGAGGCGGACAAGCCCGAGGGCGTGCGCCGGGTCGTGGCGCTGAAGGTCGCGGGCGCGTTCCACACGCACCACATGGCTCCGGCGGTCGAGGAGCTGCGCGAGGCCGCGGCCTCTCTCGACATCTCCGACCCCAAGGTCACGTACGTCTCGAACGCCGACGGCGCCACGGTGGCCACCGGCGCCGAGGTCGTCGCCCGCCTGGTGAACCAGGTTTCGAACCCCGTCCGCTGGGACCTCTGCATGGAGAGGTTCCGGGAACTGGGCGCCACCGCGCTGATCGAGGTGTGCCCCGGCGGCACCCTGACCGGCCTGGCCAAGCGCGCGCTGCCCGGCGTGAAGACCGTCGCCCTGAAGTCCCCGGACGACCTCGACGCGGCCCGCGCGCTCATCGCCGAGACCGGGACACCTGCCGCTGACGCGGCGGGTGCCGAATAAGGAGCCCCAGCAGCATGGCGAAGATCAAGCCCAGCAAGGGCGCGCCGTTCGCCCGGATCATGGGCGTCGGCGGCTACCGGCCGACCCGGGTGGTCCCCAACGAGGTCATCCTGGAGAAGATCGACTCGTCCGACGAGTGGATCCGCTCCCGCTCCGGCATCTCCACCCGGCACTGGGCCTCCGACGAGGAGACCGTGACGGCGATGTCGGTGGAGGCCGCGGGCAAGGCCATCGCGGACGCCGGTCTCACCCCCGAGCAGATCGGCGGGGTGATCGTCTCCACGGTCTCGCACTTCAAGCAGACCCCGGCCGTCGCCACCGAGATCGCGGACAAGATCGGCGCGGTCAAGCCGGCCGCGTTCGACATCTCCGCGGGCTGCGCGGGCTTCGGCTACGGCCTGACGCTCGCCAAGGGCATGATCGTCGAGGGTTCCGCGGAGTACGTGCTGGTCATCGGCGTGGAGCGGCTCAGCGACCTGACCGACCTGGAGGACCGCGCGACGGCCTTCCTCTTCGGTGACGGCGCGGGCGCGGTCGTCGTGGGCCCCGCGGACGAGCCGGGCATCGCCCGTACCGTCTGGGGCTCCGAGGGCGACAAGTCCGAGACCATCAAGCAGACCGTGCCGTGGACCGAGTACGACTCCGCGGGCAAGTTCCCTGCGATCACGCAGGAGGGCCAGGCGGTGTTCCGCTGGGCCGTGTTCGAGATGGCGAAGGTCGCCCAGCAGGCTCTGGACGCGGCCGGAATCAGCGCGGACGACCTGGACGTCTTCATTCCGCACCAGGCCAACATGCGGATCATCGACTCGATGGTGAAGACTCTCAAACTGCCGGACCACGTCACGGTCGCCCGTGACGTGGAGACCACCGGCAACACCTCGGCCGCCTCGATCCCGCTCGCTATGGAGCGGCTCCTGGCGACCGGACAGGCGAAGAGCGGTGACACCGCGCTCGTCATCGGCTTCGGGGCGGGTCTCGTCTACGCCGCGACGGTCGTTACCCTCCCCTAGGCACACCGGATCTTCCGGATGCCCGCAAACCCGTAAAAACACCGAAGGAGCGCCACATGGCCGCCACCCAGGAAGAGATCGTCGAGGGTCTCGCCGAGATCGTCAACGAGATCGCCGGTATCCCCGTCGAGGACGTCCAGCTGGACAAGTCCTTCACCGACGACCTGGACGTCGACTCGCTGTCCATGGTCGAGGTCGTCGTCGCCGCCGAAGAGCGCTTCGACGTCAAGATCCCGGACGACGACGTCAAGAACCTCAAGACCGTCGGCGACGCCGCGGACTACATCCTGAAGCACCAGGCCTGAGTCTCCCGACTCAGTCCCGGACTCAGTTCCGCGTGACTGCCGCCACCCGGCGGTGGCGCCGCTGATCCCCCCTTACACCGTGGAGAAATTTCCTGTGAGCTCGACCAATCGCACCGTGGTCGTCACCGGTATCGGCGCAACCACACCGCTGGGTGGCGACTCCGCCTCGACCTGGGAAGGTCTGCTGGCGGGCCGTTCCGGCGTCCGGCCCCTGGAGGGCGAGCGCTTCGCCGACCTCCCGGTCCGCATCGCCGCCACCGCCGCCGTCGACCCGGGCGAGGTACTGCCCCGCCCGCTCGCCCGCAAGCTGGACCGCTCGGCGCAGTTCGCCCTGATCGCGGCGAAGGAGGCCTGGGCCGACGCGGGCTACACCGCCCCCGCCGGCGACGACCAGCCCATCGCCCCCGAGCGCCTCGGCACGGTCATCGCCTCCGGCATCGGCGGTGTGACCACGCTGCTCGACCAGTACGACGTGCTCAAGGAGAAGGGCGTACGCCGCGTCTCCCCGCACACTGTCCCGATGCTGATGCCGAACTCCCCCTCGGCCAACGTCGGCCTGGAGGTGAACGCCCGCGCGGGCGTCCACACCCCCGTCTCCGCCTGCGCGTCGGGCGCCGAGGCGATCGGCTACGCCGTGGAGATGATCCGCACCGGCCGTGCCGACGTCGTCGTGGCCGGCGGCACCGAGGCGGCCATCCACCCGCTGCCGGTGGCGGCGTTCGCCAACATGATGGCGATGTCCAAGAACAACGAGAACCCCGAGCAGGCCTCGCGCCCGTACGACAAGGCCCGTGACGGCTTCGTCCTCGGCGAGGGCGCCGGTGTCGTCGTCCTGGAGTCGGCCGAGCACGCCGCCCAGCGCGGTGCCCGGGTCTACTGCGAGGTACTCGGCCAGGGCCTGTCGGCCGACAGCCACCACATCGCGCAGCCCGAGCCGACCGGCCGGGGTGTCGCGGCGGCCCTGCAGAACCTGCTGGACTCCACCGACCTCAAGCCGTCCGAGGTCGTCCACCTCAACGCGCACGCGACGTCCACCCCGCAGGGCGACGTCGCCGAGATCAAGGCGCTGCGCAAGGTCCTCGGCGACGACATGGACCACATCGCGGTCTCCGCGACGAAGTCCATGACCGGGCACCTCCTCGGCGGCGCCGGCGGCATCGAGACCGTCGCCACCGTCCTGGCGCTGCACCACCGCGTCGCGCCCCCGACCATCAACGTCGACGAGCTCGACGAGGAGGTCGAGGCCGACATCGTGCGGGGCGAGCCGCGCGAGCTGCCGTCCGGGTCGATCGCCGCGATCAACAACTCGTTCGGCTTCGGCGGCCACAACGTCGTCCTGGCGTTCCGCTCCGTCTGAGGCGTACCTACGCGACGAGGAGGGCCCCCACCGAGCGGTGGGGGCCCTTTCCGTCGCGCGCCGGGGGTCAGACGACCTGGTGCAGCCAGCGGACCGGGGCGCCCTCGCCCGCGTACCGGAACGGCTCCAGCTCGTCGTCCCAGGGCTTGCCGAGGAGGCGGGCGATCTCGGCCTCCAGGTCGGTCTCCTCGCGCACCGAGCGGGCCAGCGCCGCCCGCAGCCGGTCCTCGGGGATCAGGATGTCGCCGTGGATGCCGGTGACGGCGTGGAAGATTCCCAGGTCGGGCGTGGCGCTGTAGCGCTCGCCCTCGGCCGTGGCGCACGGCTCCGCCGTGACCTCGAACCGCAGCATCTGCCATCCGCGCAGGGCGGACGCGAGTTTGGACGCCGTGCCGGGCTCGCCCTGCCAGGAGAACTCGGCTCTCCAGGTGCCGGGCGAGGCGGGCTGGCGGATCCAGTCGAGCTGGACGCGCACACCGAGCACCCCCGCCACGGCCCACTCGACGTGCGGGCACAGCGCGCGGGGGGCGGAGTGGACGTACAGAACTCCACGTGTCGTCACCGGGACCTCCAGTGCGGTTCGAGGTTCGCCTTCCCCAGCGGCCTCGCGCCCCTACCGGTCCCGGTCAGGACAGCACCTGACATTCTGCCCCGGGGTTCAACAGTAAACAGCATCGGGAGTTAATCTCCTGAATGGGGACAGTATGTGACGTGATGTAATTTACCGGAGCCGTCTGGCGTGGTTCCTCTGGCTGGACGGGCCAAAGCTACCGCGCGGAGCAGACAGAAAGGTGTCGTACGGTCGGTCCTGGGCCCGGGAAACACGAAGCTTTCACTCGCCAGGACGCCAGGGGCACCCGAGGGAGGGGACCATGGGGATGGACCAGGGGACGCCGCCGACACGCCGGGGCCGCACCGCGCGGGGCCGCACCGCGGCCGCCGCCGCCCTCACCGCGACGGCGCTCGCCGTGGCGGGGTGCACGAGCGAGGGGGCCCCCGTCGAGCACCGCCCCGGGACCCGCAAGCCCTCACCGGCGCCCACCTCCCACTGGAACCCGCGCCCGGCGTCGATCGCCGCCGTGGGCGACTCCATCACCCGGGGCTTCGACGCCTGCATGGTCCTCGCCGACTGCCCCGAGGCGTCCTGGGCGACCGGCAGCGACGCGGGGGTGCGCTCGCTGGCGAGCCGGCTCCTCGGCCCCGCCTCCGCCGCCGCCCGCAGCTGGAACTATGCCAGGACCGGCGCCCGCATGGCCGACCTTCCGGCCCAGCTGACCCGGGCCGCGGCCCACCGCCCCGAACTGGTCACGGTGATGGTCGGCGGCAACGACGCCTGCCGCGACTCGGTCGACGGCATGACCTCGGTGGCCGACTTCCGGTCGGGCTTCGAGCGGTCGCTGCGCCAGTTGCGCGCCGGGCTGCCCAAGACGCAGGTGTACGTGTCGAGCGTGCCGGACCTCAAGCGCCTGTGGTCGCAGGGCCGGGGCAACGCGCTCGGCAAGCAGATCTGGAAGCTGGGCATCTGTCAGTCCATGCTGGGCGACGCGGACGACCTCGGCCCGGCGGCGGTCGAGCGGCGCGACGCGGTGTACGCGCGGGTGGTGGCGTACAACAAGGCGCTGAAGGACGTGTGCGCGAAGGACCGTTACTGCCGCTACGACGGGGGCGCGGTCTTCGACTACCGCTTCACCGGTGAGCAGCTGAGCCACTGGGACTGGTTCCACCCCAGCAAGGACGGGCAGGGGCGGCTGGCGGAGATCGCGTACCGCAATGTGACGTCGGCGCGCCCGCCGGCCTGACGGCCTGATCCCTTCCGTCACTCCTACACCGCTCCGAGTCCCTCTGTTCACACGGGAGTTCCTTCTCGATACTGGCCGCCCAGGCCTTGAGGGAAGGATGCCCAGTGGTTCGTGGACGGCGTGTACGGGGTGTACGGGGCGTACGGGTGGCGCGGCTCGCCCTGCTGGCCGCTTCGCTGACGGTCGGCGCGGCGCTCGCGCCGGTCCCGGCGCAGGCGCAGGCGCGGCCCGCGACGGGGGCGCCGCCGACCGTGGAGGAACAGCGCCTGGACCGGGCGGTGCCACGGGAGATACTGCGGCGCTCCGGGTTCGACGACGTGGCCGCGCGGTTCGCCCGGGAGCTCGACGGCGTACGGTCCTACCGCGAGGCCGAGCGGCTGGTCGCCCGGGAGGGCGCCGGGCTGTGGCGGCGGGCCGTGGACCGGGTGCAGGGGCGCGGTCCGGCGGGCGGCGACCTGAGCCGGGGCGACGACCGGCCGCTGTACTGGGCGCGGCTGGGGATGACGCGTGAGCTGCGGAGCTGGGAGCCCGGGTTCGGGCTGTCCGCGGCGCGGCGGGCGGCGCTGCTGGACCGTCTGGAGCGGGGGTCGCGGGGCCAGGACTCGATCGCCTACGGCTCGGCCGCCGGCTACAAGAAGATCCTGGTCACCGGCTTCGACCCGTTCACGCTCGACCGGGACATCCGCATCGGCAACCCGTCGGGCGCGACGGCCCTGGCGCTGGACGGCACCTGGATCAGCACGGCCGCCGGGCCCGCCCGGATCGAGACGGCCATGTTCCCCGTGCGCTGGGACGACTTCGCGGCGGGCACGGTCGAGCGGACGCTGCGGCCGGTGCTGCCCCGGGTGGACCTGTTCACCACGGTGAGCCAGGGGCGGGTGGGGCGGATCGACGTCGAGCGCTTCAACGGGGCGTGGCGGGGCGGGTTCCCGGACAACGAGGACGTCTCGCGCACGGAGACCGTGCCGGTCGCCGACCCGGCGAGCCGGCCGCAGTGGACGACGACGACGCTGCCGTACGCGGCGATCGTGGCGGCCCGCACCGGCCCGTTCCCGGTGTACGACCACACGTCGGTGACGGAAATCCCGGCGGGTGGTACGGACCCGGTGGTACGGGAGGAGGGACCGTCTGCGGGGTCCGTGGCGCGGGCCGGGGGCGGGGGCGACTACCTCTCCAACGAGATCGCGTACCGGGCGACGCTCCTGCGGGACCGGCTGGGGCTGGCCATTCCCGGGGGGCATGTGCATACGCCTGTGCTGCAGTTCGGGGCGGGGAACACGGATCCGTCGGCCGGGGTGGTGACGGATGCGGAGTTCGAGCGGAACCGGGGGGAGATCGTGGGGCAGGTGCGGGCGATTGTGGCGGTGGCGCTTTCCCCCACCCCGCCCGTTCCCTAGACCCTCCGGGGGTGGGGTGGGCTGAGGTGTTTTGCCGGGGGCTGCACCCCCGGGCCCCTGCTTGCTGCTTGTGCGGGGCCTGCGGCCCCCGGGCCCGCTCCCGCTCCGCGGGTGACCTGCGGAGCGGCGGGGGCCGCTCGCGCAGTTCCCCGCGCCCCTTATGGGCCGGGGGTTCGTCTGCGGGTCGACCTGGGTTGCTCGCGCGGTTCCCCGCGCCCCTCAAGAGCCCGGTGGTCCCCTGACGGTCGACCTGGGTTGCTCGCGCCGTTCCCCGCGCCCCTTATGGGCGCGGCTTGTGGTCCCTGCCCTCTCGGCGGGGGTCACCCCGACCCCCAGGGGCGCGGGGAACTGCGCGAGCAACCACACCCCACCCGCAGACGAACGCCGGACGGAAAAGGGGCGCGGGGAACTGCGCGGCCAACCCGCCACCGGCCCACCACCGGCCCGCGGGCACAAAGCAGGGCGCGGGGCCGCAGACCCGTAACGGGGGGGCCTGCTCAGGGGCGCAGGGACGACAGGTCTGAGGTTGCCAGGTCGGGGCGGGCCACCAGCACCCCCCGCACCGCCTCCAGCACCGGCAGAGCCCCCACCCCCGTCGCCAGCCCCACATCCTTCGCCGCCAGCGCCACCGGGAAGTGCGCCTCCGTCGCGAACAGCCGGCCCGTCAGGCCCGCCAGCGGGCTCGCCTCCAGGGCCGAGCGCGTCAGGTCCTCCGGCAGGCCCAGCGCCCCCGCAAGCCGCAGGGACTCCGCCACCAGCGCCACCCCGCCGATCACCCCACTGATCAGCACCAGCTTGAGCGCCGCACCGGTGCCCACCTCCCCGCACCGCCGCACCGACCCCAGCTCCGCCAGCAGCCCGTCCACGGGAGCGGTCTCGCCGCCCGCGAGGATCAGCAGTCCACCGTCCACGGCCCGGTCCACGCTCCCCATCACCGGCGCGTCGATGAACGCGACCCCCTCGGGGAGGCGGGAGGCCAGCTCTCGGACCGTGTCGGGGCCGACCGTCGAGGTGTCGATCCACGTCGTCCCCGCCCCCAGCGCCGGGATCATCGCGTCCGCCACCGCCAGCGCCGCCGCCGGGTCCGCGAGCATCGTGATGACCACATCGGCGCCGCGGACCGCCTCGGCGGGACTCGCGGCGGCCACGGCCCCCTCGGCCACCAGGGCCTCGGCCTTGGCGGGCGTACGGTTCCAGACCGTCAGCCCGTACCCCGCCGCCAGCAGCCGTCGCGCCATCGGCGTTCCCATGCTGCCGAGCCCCAGGAACGCGATCTTCGTTTCGTTCGTCATGGCACGACCGTACGGATCCTCCCAGCCATGCCACAAGCGAATGTCTAGCATGGCAGGCATGACCAACCCGCATGGCAACTCGCACAGCGACTCCCACGGCAGCGCGCACGGCACCACCCACAGCCTCTACGACGTCTTCCTGCGCGTCGCCTCCGAAGGCTCCTTCACCGCCGCCGCCCAGGCGCTCGGCTACACCCAGTCCGCCGTCTCCCGGCAGGTCCAGGCACTGGAGGACGAGCTGGGGAGCGTGCTCTTCGACCGGCTGGCTCGCGGGGTGCGGCTCACCGAGGCCGGGCGGGTGCTGGTGCCGCACGCCGAGGCCGTACGGGACCGGCTCGCCGCCGCTCGCGCCGAGCTCTCCGCGCTGCGCACCCTCGACGGCGGACTGCTGCGTGTGGGGGCGTTCTCGACCGCCGACGCCGCGCTGCTCCCCCGCGCCCTCGCCGCGTTCCGGCGCCGCCACCCCGGGGTGACACTCGCCCGTACCGAGGGGCCCTCCGTCAAGCACCTCGGGCTGCTCGCCGCGGGCGAGCTGGACATCGCGGTGGTCAGCTCCACCGCCGGGCGCGCCCTCGACGGCTGTGCGCTGCGGCATCTGCTGGACGAGCCGATGTTCGTGGCACTGCCGAGGGACCACCGCCTGGCGGGCCGCGAGCGGCTGCGGCTGGCCGAGCTCGCCGACGAGGAGTGGGTCGCGGGCAGCACCCGCCCCGAGGACACGCTGATGCGGCCGGTCCTGGAGGCCGGGTTCCGGCCGCGCACCACGCTGGTCGTACGGGACTGGATCGCCAAGCAGGGCTTCGTCGCGGCCGGGCTGGGGGTGACCCTGCTGCCCGCCCTCGCCGCCGAGTCGGTCCGGGCGGACATCGTGCTCGTACCCGTGCACCCGGACGACGTCCCGTGCCGGGCGGTCTACGCGGCGACCCCGCACGGCCGCGCGGACTCCCCGGCCGTCGCCGCCTTCCTCGCCGAACTGCGGGAGGCCGCGGCGCGGATCAGCCCGTCGGGCCGCCCGTAGCGGGCTCGGGGCGCGGGTGCCGGTCGGGGTCCTGGGCCGTCTCGCCCAGCAGGTCCCGGACCATCAGCGTCGCCCCCGCCACCGCGCCCGGCATCAGGAACACGGCCACGAACGGCACCAGGAACGCCAGCGTCAGCGGGACACCGAAGCCCAGCACCATCAGACGGCGCCCGCGCAGCAGGACGAGGCGGTCCGCCAGCTCCACGCCCCGGCGCTGGAGCGCCACCGCCGTCAGCTCCACGGTGAGGAAGAACCCGGAGACGCAGAAGCCGATGGCGGGCACGACCGTCTGGCCGACCACCGGCAGGAAACCGAGGGCGAACAGGACGATGCCGTACAGGGCCACGCGGGTCAGGACGCGGACGGAGTCGCGGGCGGAGATCCACAGGTCGCGCCAGAGCGGCAGTCCGGACTCCGGCGCCTCGCCGCCGCTCTCGGCGCGGTCGACGTCCTCGGACAGCTTCTCGTAGAAGGGCTGGCCGACCAGGAGCGTCACCGCGGTGAAGGTGATGACCGCGAGGAAGAGGCCCATCGCGAAGACGAGCCCCGTCAGGAAGCCGCGGAACAGACTCAGCCACGGCGAGGACCAGTCGTCGGCGAACGGGGTCGCCCAGCCGGCGAAGTCGTCCGCCCCGTAGGCGAGCCCGGTCAGCGCCGCCGCGTACAGGACCAGGGTGACCAGACCGGGCAGCAGCCCGATCCCGAGGGCCCGGCCGTGGCCGGTGACCCATCGCTGCCCTTTGACCAGATAACCGAAGCCCGCCCCGAGATCACGCATGGCCGAACTCTATCGGCCGGTATCCGCTCCTCTCGTACGGGCGTTCCCGCCCCCGGGTACGGCGAAGGGCCGCACCCCGCCGAGTGCGGCCCCTCCGGGAGAGCGGGAACGTCAGGCGACCGCGAGGTCCACCGTGATGTTGCCGCGCGTGGCCTTGGAGTACGGGCACACCTGGTGCGCCTTCTCCAGGAGGTCGCGAGCGGTGGCCGCGTCCACGTTCGGAATGGCGGCGGAGATCTTGACGATGATGCCGAAGCCCGCGTCGTTCTTGCCGATGCCGACCTCGGCCGTGACCGTGGAGTCGGATATGTCGGCGTTCTCCTGGCGCGCGACCACGCCGAGGGCGCCCTGGAAGCAGGCGCTGTAACCGGCCGCGAACAGCTGCTCGGGGTTGGTGCCCGCGCCGCTGCCGCCCATCGCCTTCGGCGGGTTCACGACCACGTCGAGCGCGCCGTCGTCGGTGGCGACCCGGCCGTCGCGCCCGTTCTCGGCGGTGGCGACGGCGGTGTAGAGGACGTCGGACTGCTGGATGGACATGCTGGGTGCTCCTCCTGGTCGTTCCCGACCGCTCGCGCCCACGACAGCCGGGATGTGGAAAGACCTTATCGGATGACGGAAGTCATCCGATAAGGTCTTCAGGAGTCGCATCTCAAGGGGTGGCCGAGGTCACTCGCCCAGCGAGACGACCATCTTTCCGGTGTTCTCCCCGCGGAGCATGCCGAGGAAGGCGTCCACGCCGTTCTCGATGCCGCCGACGACGGTCTCGCCGTACTTCAGCTCGCCGGAGGCGATCCATCCGGCGACCTCCTGGACGAACTTCGGCTGGAGCGCCGCGTGGTCGCCGACGAGGACGCCCTGGAGCCGCAGCCGCTTGCCGATGATCATGGCCATGTTGCGCGGGCCCGGCGTCGGCTCGGTGTCGTTGTAGCCCGCGATCATGCCGCAGATGGTGGCGCGGCCGTGCACCTTCAGCGAGGAGATCGCGGCTTCCAGGTGCTCGCCGCCGACGTTGTCGAAGTAGACGTCGATGCCGTCCGGGGCGGCCTCGCGCAGCTGCTCGCGGACCGGGCCGTTCTTGTAGTTGAAGGCGGCGTCGAAGCCGAGCTCCTCCACCAGCCACTTCACCTTCTCGTCGGAGCCGGCCGAGCCGATCACCCGCGAGGCGCCCTTGAGGCGGGCGAGCTGACCCACCTGGCTGCCGACCGCGCCGGCCGCGCCGGAGACGAAGACCGCGTCGCCCTCCTTGAAGGAGGCGACCTCGAACAGGCCCGCGTACGCGGTCAGACCCGGCATGCCGAGCACGCCGAGGTACGTCGAGAGCGGGGCCAGCGAGGCGTCCACCTTGGTGGCGTGCCTGGCGTCCACGTCCGCGTACTCGCGCCAGCCCAGTCCGTGCAGCACATGGTCGCCCACGGCGAAGCGCTCGTCGTTGGAGGCCACGACCTCGCCGACCGCGCCGCCGTCCATCGGCTTGTCGAGCTGGAACGGCGGGATGTACGACTTCACGTCGTTCATCCGGCCCCGCATGTACGGGTCGACGGACATGAAGAGGTTGCGGACCAGGATCCGGCCCTCGGCGGGCGCGGCGACCGGGACCTCACGGAGCGCGAAGTCGGTCGGGACCGGCCAGCCGTGCGGGCGGGAGACGAGGTGCCATTCACGGCCGGTGGCGGGGAGTGCGGACGGTGCGGACATGGGGTGCGTCCTCCTGGGGCGTCAACTTCGGGTACCGATCGGTCCGGTACCGGTGATTCCGGTACCAGGACCTCGGGTACCAATTACTTCAGGTGCTGAAACAACCATGCTCCTGAATATTTGAGATTGTCAAGCAACTCGGTACGCTGGTTCCATGGCCACGCGCATGGATGCCCTCACCCTCGAAGTCGTCGAACTCATCGGCTCGGTCGTGGGGCGCTACCACGAGGAGTACGAGCGTGCCGCCGCCGAGCACGCGCTCACGGGCGCGCAGGCGCGGGTGCTCGGGCTGCTCTCACTGGAGCCGGTGCCGATGCGGCACATCGCGCGGAAGCTGAAGTGCGAGCCGTCGAACGTCACGGGGATCATCGACCGCCTGGAGGCGCGCGGCCTCGTCGAGCGCCGCCCCGACCCGGCCGACCGCCGGGTCAAACTGGCCGCCCCGACGGAGGCGGGCCTGCGCACGGCGACGGCCCTGCGCGACTCCCTGGACTTCGCCCGCGAGCCGCTGGCGCAGCTGTCGAAGGACGAGCGGACGGTGCTGCGGGATCTGCTGCGGCGGATGCTGGGAGTGGAGTAGGGGGCGGGCCGGGCCACTGCGGCCGCCGCCCGTCTTCAGGGCACCGGCGCCCCTCCCGGGGGTGGGCTACAGGCACCACCAGAGGAACCGGTCGCAGGTCTTGGTGGGGGTGGGCGCGGGCGGGGGTGACTGCTGCGGGGGCGCCGGGTCCGACTCCGATGAGGAGGGCTGCGGTGACGTGGACGGCGATGGCGCTCCCTCCGTGCCGGTGGGCGTGGGGGCCGGAGGGCTGGGCACTGCGGTGATCCCGGTGGCCGGGTGCGAGCCCCCGGGCGCCGGGGAGCCGTCGGCGGTCCCGGGTCCGCCCGCGGTACCGGCCGGGCCCGGCCGCGTCCCGCCGGGGCTCGGGTGGTGTCCCTTGCCGTGACCGTTCGCGGCCGGCACCGCGCTGGGCCGCTTCGGGCCGCCCGCCTCGCTTTCGTCCGGCGCGGGCACGGAGGTCTCCTGGGAGAGCTGCTCCTCTTCGTGTACGGACGTGGCCGCGCCCCGGTCGTCCGGCGGCGGCTCCATGGCGACCCGGGCCAGCCCAAGCGCGCCCGCCGCGAGGACCACACCGGCCGAGCCGAACAGCACGAGGCGTCCACGGCGCTTACGGGCGCGGCGTCGCGGGCGGGCCGCCGAGCGGGGCGGCTCGCGGCGCCCGCGGCGGTGACCCGCGGGGGCCGGGGCCGCACCGGACGCGGCGGCCTCGTACACCCCGAGGTCGATGATTTCGGGCTGCCGCAGTTCCTCCGCGGGGGTGCCGCATCCGGCGCAGGCCAGTGCGCCGTTGAGGTGCCGTCGGCAGGCGTGGCAGTAATCCATGGCCAACGGAGGCTATGCGGGCGGCGGGCGACAATGGGGGCCGGGAATGTGTGGATCTTGTGTGGAACCCCTGCCTCCGGGGCGGGCCGGGGGCACGAAGTCGGGCGTTCGGTGCGTTGTCAGTGGGGCCGGGCAGGATGGGGACATGACGGACGCGCAGCCCCCCGGTTTCGGCCCGCTCGACTTCCAGCTCGTCCTGCTGCGGCGGATGGCCGACCACCAGCCGGGGCTGGTCGAGGAGGCCCGCCACGAGCTGGGGGTGTCCGCGGCCCGGATGCGGGAGGCCAACCGGCGCTGGCAGGCGATGACCCGCTCACCGCGCTCGCGCGGGGCGGCCGCGCGGTACCGGTCGGTGCTGGGCGAGCCGGAGACGGTGACCCGGCGCAGGGTCGGCGACCTGGAGTGCGAGGCACGGCTGTGGCCGGTGCCGCTGTGGCCGACGCTGCGGTTCGAGGTGCTGGCGGGGCCGGGCGGGGCGGTGTGGAACGAGTGGCTGGTCCGGGCCCCGGGCGAGCCGGGGCCGGTCCTGGAGACGGCGGCGGATCTGCGCCCCTGGGCGTGCACGGTGGACGAGGCGGCACGGGCGTTCCCCCCGGCCCGGCCGAGGGAGGGGGGTGCGCCGACGCGGTGGGAGCTGGAGATGGTGGTGGGGGGTGGGGTGGTGGTGGGGGAGTTCTGCTGGGGGTTGTTGCAGGGGGTGCGGGGGGTGTAGGCCGGTTTGTGCCCGGGGGTCGCCTGCGGCCCGCAGACGAACCTCGGGCAAAAGGGCCGCAGCCCCTCGCACACCCCCACCCCCACACCCCCAGAGGCGCGCCGGGGTGCGGGGGCGGGTCGCCCGGTCGGCCCCGTTCCAGGACCCCCTGGCACTCAGTCAGCCGACGCCCGACCGGCTCAGCCCCGCGCGCGCCCCACCCCGCGGGGCCGGACGATTCGATCAAGCACCCCACTCGGGAGGATCGCCGTGACCGTCAGTCTGGAGCAGTTGCGCCGTTGCCATGTAGCCGTCGACCTCGGGGCCGCGAGGACGCGCGTATTCGTCAAGGGACTGGGACTCGTCGTCGACGAACCCAGCGTCGCGGCCGTCAACACCCAAACCGGCGCACTGATCGCCGTCGGCACGTTCGCCGAGAAGATGACGGGCCGTACGCCCGACTACATCCGCGTCGCCCGCCCCGTCTCCGGCGGCACGGTCGTCGACATCGAGATGGCCCAGCGCATGCTGCGCCATCTGATCGGCGAGAAGCTCCGCCGCCAGCTGCGGCGCAAGCCCCGGCTGCGCGCCGCCGCCAGCACCCCGCACGAGGCCGACCCGCTCGCCCAGCGCGCGACCGTCGAGACGCTGGTCGGGCTCGGCGCCCACCGGGTCGAGCTGGTCGACACCCTGATCGCGGCGGCCGTCGGCTGCGGGCTCCCGGTGGAGCAGCCGACCGCCACCATGATCATGGTGTGCGGCGCGGCCACCACCCAGATCGCGGTGCTCTCGCTCGGCGCGATCGTCACCGCCCAGCGCATCCCCGTCGGCGGCGACGCCATCGACCACGCCGTCATCCAGCACCTGCGCCACCAGCACGAGCTGATGCTGCCGAGCCAGTCCGTACGCCCGCTCCAGATCGCCCTCAGCGGCAACGGCCTCACCCCGCACGGCCCCGCCTCCACCGAGATCCACGGCCGCGACGTCGCCACCGGCCTCGCCCGTTCGGTCCAGGTCGACACCGCGGCCGTACGCAACGCGATCCACACCCCGCTGACCGCGGTCCTCGACGGCATCGGCAAGGTCCTGCGCGACTGCCCCCCGGACCTGGTCGCGGACCTCGCCGACCGGGGGATCATGATGGTCGGCGGCAGCGCCCTCCTGCCGGGCCTGGACCAGATGCTGCGCAAGGCGACGGGCATGCCGGTGGCCATCGCCGAACGCCCGGACGTCTGCGCCATCCTCGGCCTGGGCGCGATGCTGGACGGCCAGATCGAGCCGATGGTCCTCGACCCGCTGGCGGAGTGAGGCGGGTGCCGGACGGGACCGGGGCCGGGAGCAGGGCCGGAGCCGGGAGCACGGCCGGGGGCGACGCCGTATCCGGCACCGGGACCGACGCCGAAACCGACACCGGGGCCGGCGCCCCCCTGCCCGTCCTCCTCGACGCCGTCCTCGGCGTCGGCTCCGAGCGCGAACTGCACACCACCCTCCAGCACATCGTCGACACCGCCGCCGAGCTGACCGGCGCCCGGTACGGCGCGCTCGGGGTGCTCGACCCCGAGCGCGGACGGCTCACCGATCTGTTCACGGCCGGGCTCAGCGACGCCGAGCGGGAGCGGATCGAGGCGGCCCCCGACGGGTGCGCCGGGGTGCTGGGCGCGCTCGTCGAGGGCACGCGGCCGCTGCGGGCGGCCGGTCCCGCCGCCGGCCCGCGCTCCTCGGGCGCGCGGCCCGGCCGTCCGCCGACGCGCTCGTTCCTGGGCGTCCCCGTCCGCGTACACACCGAGGTGTTCGGCAACCTGTGTCTGACCGAGAAGCGCGGGGGCGCGTTCGGCGACGAGGATCTGGCGCTGCTGCGGGTGCTCGCCTCGCAGGCGGGGATCGCGATCGGCAACGCGCGGCTCTACGAGACGGCCCGGCGCCGCGAGCGCTGGATCGAGGGCGCCGCCGCCGTCACCACCTCACTGCTGACCGGCGACACCGCGGCGGACGCGCTGATGACGGTCGCCGAGCGGGCCCGGCTGCTCGCGGACGCGGTCGCCGGGGTGGTGCTCCAGCCCACCCCGGAGGGCGGGATGGAGATCGTCGCCGCCTCCGCGCCGGACGACCCGGGCGACATCGTGGGCACCACCATCGCGCCGGGCTCCCCCGTCCTGGTCCAGCTCCTCGGCGGCGAGCCGGTGTTCATCGAGGACTCCGCGACCGACCCGAGGATGACCACCCACGTACGGACCCGGTTCGGGCCGAGCATGATGCTGCCGTTGCAGAGCGGCGGCAGGCTCATCGGTACGCTCGCGCTCCCCCGGCGCCGCGGCGCCGAGCCGTACACCGCGGTGGACCGGCTGCTGGCCGCGCAGTTCGCCTCGCAGGCCGCGCTCGCGCTGGTCCTCGCGGACGCGCAGCACAACCGGGAGCGGCTCGCGGTGTACGAGGACCGCGACCGTATCGCCCGCGATCTGCACGACCTCGTCGTCCAGCGGCTGTTCGCCACCGAGATGATGCTGGAGTCGACGCGCCGGCGCGCCGCGAAGGTCTCCGGCGACGACACGGACGAGCTGCTCACCCGGGCCGTGGACGAGCTGGACTCCACGATCCAGGAGGTCCGCACCGCCATCTTCGCCCTCCAGCAGCCGCCCGCCGACGCGCCGACGACCGTACGGGGACGGGTGCTGCGCGAGACGGACGGGGCGGGTGCCCTGCTCGGGTTCCGCCCGTCGGTACGGTTCGAGGGCGCGGTGGACACGGTCGTCGGCGAACCGGCCGCCGGGCAGCTGATCGCCGCCCTGCGCACGGCGCTCGCCGCCGCGCACCGCCGCCCGGGCGTCTCCTCCGTACAGGTCCTGGTCGACGCCGCAGCGGTCCTGCCGGACGGGCGCCCGGGCGTCCGCCTGGAGGTCACGGACGACGGAACGGGCGGCGGCGGGGCGTGCGGGACGACCGTGACCTGGCAGTCACCGGTGTGACTGTCCCTCAGGGGCCGGCTCGCGGGGGCTGACTCTCAGGGGCCGGCGCCTAGGCGCCGGCGCTCACGGGCCGGACGCCGCCCGCAGCGCGATCCGGGTGTGGGAGTGGGCCACGCCCGCCTCCCGTTTCAGCCGCCGCAGCAGCCCGTCGAGCGCCGCCGGGTCGGCCGCCCTGGCCCGTACGAGGTAATCGTGCTCGCCCGTGACGTGCACGACTTCCGTGATGCCCGGCAGCTTCAGGGCGACCTTCTCGAACTCCTCGTTCGTGGTGTCCAGGCGCAGGGTGACGTCGATGAAGACGACGAGGCCCGCCCCCGCGTCGGCCGTCGGGTCGATCAGGGTCGTGAAGCCCCGGATCACGCCCTCGCGGCACATCCGCCGCACCCGCTCGGCGGCGGCGTTGGCGCTGAGCCCGACCTTCGTCCCCAGGTCGCGGTACGAAATCCGCGCATCCTCCCGCAGTACACCGAGGATGTCTCTGTCCAGGCGGTCCATACCGCGATTGTCGCAGCCCGCGCCGATATCCGGCCGCGTACCGGGCGGGTGCGGCCGGACAGTACCCCCATGAGCGAGATGTGGACGACGGCGGTGGCGGGCGCGGCGGCGGGCCTGGGCGTGGCGATGCCCGTGGGCGCGGTCGGGGTGCTGCTCGTCCAGCAGGGCATGCGCGACCGGCGCGGCGCGGTGGCGGCGGCCTCGGCGGTGGCGGTGGTCGACTTCGCGTACGCGGCGGTGGCCACCGCGCTCGGCCCCTGGGTGGCGTCGACGCTGTCGGGGGTGGAGGCGTGGGTACGGCTGGTGGCGGCGGGCGTGCTGATGGTGATCGCGGGGCGGGGGCTGTGGGGGTCCCGGGGCCCGGCCCCCCTCACGCCACCGGCCACCGGGACGGACGCCGGCCCGTCCGCCGCCTCCGTGGAGCGCGTCACCGCGCCCGGCGGCCACTCCCCCGCCCCCACGGAACCCGCCACCGCGACCGCGCCCGGACCGCCGGACACCGCCCCCGTCCGGGTCTTCGTCCGCTTCGCCGCCCTCACCCTCGTCAACCCCACCACGGCCCTCTACTTCACCGCGCTCACCACGGCCCAGGGCGGCACGCTGCGCGGCGGCGGTTCCGGCGCCGTGTTCGCCGCGGCCGTGTTCGCCGCCTCCTTCGTGTGGCAGCAGTTGCTCGTGGCGGCAAGCGGGTTCGCCGGGGCGCGGATCTCCCGGGCGGCCCGGATGTGGACGTTCCGGATCGGCTACGGGCTGGTCGCGGTGTACGCGGTCAAGGTGGCGCTGCCCCTTCCTTGATCGCGGTGCCGCGTAGGGTTTCGGGTGGCCCTTCCGGGCCGGTGTTCCTGCCTGGCCCGCCGTCGACTGCGAGGAGCCCTCTCCCGTGTCCCCTCTCCTTCCCGCGCTGCGAACCGCCGACCGCAAGGAGGCCCTCCGCTTCGGCGAGCACTCCCTCACCTACGCGGAACTCGCCGGGGCCGCGGGCGCCCTGGCGGGCCGGCTCGCCGGAGCCGGTCGTGTCGCCGTCTGGGCGACGCCGAGCCCGGAGACGGTCGTCGGGGTGGTGGCGGCGCTGCTGGCCGGGGTCCCCGCCGTACCGCTGAACCCCAAGACGGGCGAGCGCGAGCTGGCGCACATCCTGGCGGACAGCGCGCCGACGGCTGTCCTCGCCGCCCCCGGCGCCTCGCTTCCGCCCGCGTTTGAGGCGCTGACCAGGATCGACGTACGCACCACGGCGGAGCCGGGCGCGGAGCTCCCGGCCACCGAACCCGACCCGGACTCCCCCGCCTTCGTCGTCTACACCTCCGGCACCACCGGCCCGCCCAAGGGGGCCGTGCTGCCCCGCCGGGCCGTCGCCGTCACGCTCGACGCGCTCGCGGAGGTCTGGGCGTGGACTGACCGGGATGTCCTCGTCCACGGGCTGCCGCTCTTCCACGTCCACGGTCTGATCCTCGGCGTCCTCGGACCGCTGCGGCGCGGCGGCTCGGTGCGGCATCTGGGCAGGTTCTCGGTGGAGGGGGTGGCCCGCGAGCTGTCGGCGGGGGCGACGATGCTGTTCGGGGTGCCGACGATGTACCACCGGATCGCCGAATCCCTCGACAGCGACCTGGAGTTGGCGAAGGCGCTGGCCGGGGCGCGGCTGCTGGTGTCGGGCTCGGCGGCGCTGCCCGTCCACGACCACCGCCGGATCGCGGCGGCGACCGGCCGCACGGTGATCGAGCGGTACGGGATGACCGAGACGCTGATGAACACCAGCGTACGGGTGGACGGCGAGCCCCGGCCGGGGACGGTCGGCGTGCCGCTGCCGGGCGTGGAGCTGCGACTGGCGGACGAGTCGGACGGCATCGGCGAGATCCAGGTGCGCGGCCCGCACCTGTTCACCGGCTATCTCAACCGCCCGGACGCCACCGCCGCCGCCTTCACCGGGGACGGCTGGTTCCGTACCGGGGACATGGCGAGTCTGGACGCGGACGGGTACGTACGGATCGTGGGCCGCAAGGCCACCGACCTGATCAAGAGCGGCGGTTACAAGATCGGGGCGGGCGAGATCGAGAACGCGCTGCTCGACCACCCCGAGGTGCGCGAGGCCGCCGTCACCGGTGAGCCGGACGCCGATCTCGGGGAGCGGATCGTGGCGTGGGTGGTCGCGGCCGACCCCCAGTCGCCGCCCACGGCCGAGGAGTTGGCGGCGCATGTGGCGGCCCTGCTCTCCCCGCACAAACGGCCGCGTACGGTCCGCTTCCTTGAGGCGCTGCCGCGCAACGACATGGGCAAGATCATGAAGCGGGCGCTGGGCCATGGCTGAGCGGCTGACCGCGCGGGCCGCGATCGGGGCGGCCACGTCCGCCTTCACCGAACTGTTCCCGCCCGAACGCGAGGCGGGCCCGGCGGAGGGCCCGCTCGGCTGGGAGGGGTACGCGGCGTCGAGGGCACGGGCCGAGGAGCGCACGGGCGAGCAGGAGTCGGTGGTGTACGGCCTGGCGGAGGCGGACGGCCGGCCGTGCGTCCTGCTGGCCTTCGAATTCGGCTTCCTCGGCGGGTCGTTGGGGCAGCGCACGGGCGACCGCCTGGAGGCGGCGTACCGGGCGGCGCGGGAGCGGCGGCTGCCGCTGGTGTCGCTGATCGCGACCGGCGGCAGCCGGATGCAGGAAGGCATGGTCGCGCTCACCCAGCTCCAGCGGGTGGCCCGCCAGTCCGCGTTGCTGCGTGCGGCCGGGCTGCCGCAGATCGCGGTCCTGCGCGACCCGACGACCGGCGGCGGCTGGGCCACGCTGGGCGCGGGCGCGGACGTGGTCCTGGCGCTGCCGGGTGCGCAGGTGGGCTTCGCGGGCTCCCGGGTCCGCCCGGCCGACGCGGACCCCACGGCGTACGCGGCCGAGGGGCAGCTCGCGGCCGGGGCGGTGGACGCGGTGGTGCCGGTGGCGGAGCTGCGCGGGGTGCTGGGGAGGTGGCTGGGGCTGCTCTCCGGCGGGGTTCCGGGCGGCCCGGTGGCCCCGGCGGACGTACCCGCGGCGCTGGGCGGGGCGGGGCTGCCGGGGACGGGCTGGGAGGCGGTCGAGCAGGCACGGGCCGCGTCCCGCCCCCGGGCATCGGCCTACCTCGACGCGTACTTCACCCACCGTCTCCCGATCAGCGGGGACCGGTGCGGGGGTGTGGACGCGGGGGTGATGTGCGGGTTCGGGTCGCGGGACGGCCGTACGGTGGCGTACGCGGCCCAGACCGGCACCGCGACCCGCCCGGCGGGCTACCGCACCGCAGCCCGCCTCCTCCACCTGGCCGACCGTCTGGGCGTGCCCGTCCTGACCCTGGTCGACACCCCGGGCGCGGCCAACGACGCGGCGGCGGAACGGGCCGGGCAGGGGGCGGCCGTCGCGGAGTGCTTCGGGGCGGTGGCGGGGGTGGGGGTGCCGGTGACGACGCTGGTGATCGGCGAGGGCGGCTCGGGCGGCGCCCTGGCCCTCGCGTCCCCCGGCCGCACCTGGCTGACCCCGTCGAGCTACTTCTCGGTGATCGCGCCGGAGTTGGCGGCGGCGATTTTGAAGCGGGGGGAGGGTGAGGTGCGCGGGACGGCGGACCAGCTGGGGCTCCGCCCCCAGGACCTGGTACGCCTGGGCCTGGCCCGGGGGGTGGTCTCGCCCGCCCCGCCCGTTCCCTGAGCCCTCCGGGGGTTGGGGGGCGCTTGGTTCGTCTGCGAACCGTGCGGGGCTGGTCGCGCAGTTCCCCGCGCCCCTTCAGGGGGTCTGCCGCACCCGGAGAACAAGGCTCAGCCCCAGGCTTTCAGGGGCGCGGGGAACTGCGCGACCAGCCCACCACCGGCCCGCAGGTGAACGGAAACAGCCCGGCGGGGTGCAGGGGCCGCAGGCCCCGGAACGGGGGGCCGGGGGCATAGCCCCCGGGCACCCCTACGCCTGCGGGTCCCGCGCGTCGTACCGCGCGAACCCCCTCCGCACCACCCCCAGCACCCCCACCGCCACCACACACGCAACCCCACCCCCCACCACCGCGACCCCCGGCGACGCCAGATCCGCCGTCGTCCCCGCGAGGAAGTCGCCGAGCCGGGGGCCGCCCGCCACCACCACGATGAACACCCCCTGCAACCGCCCCCGCATCTCGTCCGGCGCCGCGACCTGGAGCATCGTGTTGCGGAACACCATGGACACCGTGTCCGCGCACCCCGCGACCGCGAGGAAGACCAGGCCCAACCACAGCTGGCGGGTGAGGCCGAACACCGCGATCGCCGCGCCCCACGCGCCGACCGCCAGCAGGATGGCGAGGCCGTGCCGGTGGACGCGGCCGAGCCACCCCGAGAACACCCCGCCCAGCAGCGCACCGACCGCGGGCGCGGCGACCAGGAGGCCGGTGGTGCGGGCGTCACCGCCGTACCAGAGCACCGCGACGGCCGGGAACAGCGCGCGCGGATGCGCCAGGATCATGGCGCAGAAGTCGGAGAAGAACGTCATCCGCAGATTGGGCCGGGTCGCCAGGAAGCGGAACCCGTCGAGCACGGACGCCCGCCGCCCTCCCGAGCCCTCCCGGTCGGGCAGCATCGACGGCAGCCGCCACATCGCGTACAGCGACGCGGCGAAGGTCACCGCGTCGATGGTGTACGCCGACTGATAGCCCGCGAACCCGACGAGCAGACCGCCCAGCATCGGCCCGAGCAGCATCCCCGAGGTCATGGTGATCGAGCTCAGCGCGTTCGCCGCGGGCAGCTGCTCCGGCGGCAGCAGCCGGGGGATCATCGAGGAGCGGGCGGGCCCGTTGAGGGCGGCGCAGACGGACTGGAGCGCGACGATCCCGTACAGGAACCAGACGTGCGCGAACCCGGCGAAGGCGGCACCGGCGAGCCCCGCCGACAGCACTGCGGACCCGGTCGCACTGGCCAGTCCCAGCTTGCGCCGGTCGACGGTGTCGGCGATCGCCCCGCCGTACAGCCCGAACACCATCAGCGGCACCAGCGAGAACAGCCCGACGAGCCCGACGCTGAAGCTGGACCCGGTGATGTCGTACACCTGGAGGGAGATCGCCAGGCTGGTCATCCCCTGGCCGACCCAGGAAATGGTGTTGCCGAACCAGAGCCGCCGGTAGTGCGCCGAGCCGCGCAGCGGCGTGAGGTCGGCGAGTATCCGGCTGCGGGTCTTGGGCGGGGCTTCGCTGTCGGCGGTCACGCGCGATGCTAACCGGCGGGCCCCGGGCCGGCGGGCGACGGGGGGACGTCCACGCGGACGCCCGGCCCCGTCACGGCCGTGGGTCAGACCCGCTCGGCGTGCACGTACGACATCGGGTAGACGATGCGCCCCTTCTCGTCCACGTCGAAGGCGTCCGGGTCGAACGGCAGGGTGCCGCCGGTCTCCTGGCGCTGCTTCTCGAAGTACTCACGGGTGTGGTTGGTGGTGCACAGGCTGTCCTCGATGGCGAGGATCCGCCACTGGCCGTCCAGGTTGGTACGGAAGTTGTCCTTGCTCACCCGCAGCTGCTGCGGCGGCAGACCGACCAGCTCGGACTCGGCGAAGGCGAACAGGTGCAGCTTGGCGCCCGGCACGGTGACCCGGTGCAGGGCCGCGGCGTACGCGCGCCGCTGCTCGTCGCTGAGCACGTGGTAGAGCCCGTAGTCCAGGACCGTCTCGAAGCCGCCCTCGATCCCCTCGAACTTCGTGGCGTCCGACACCGCGAAGGTCATGTCCAGACCGCGCTCGCGGGCGCGCTCCTGGGCCTGGCCGATGGCGGAGGGCGAGAAGTCGAGGCCGGTGACGTCGTGGCCGCGGCTCTTGAGGTGCAGCGAGTTCTGCCCGGTGCCGCACCCGGCGTCCAGCACCTTGCCGTGGAACGCGCCGGACGCCTCCAGGGCCACGACGACGGGCTGCGGCTCGGGGATGTTCCAGGGCGCGAAGTCGAACTTCATCCCCAGCCCCTCCGTCCGCACCTTCCCCGCGTACAGCGGATCGAAGTTGGCGCTGCCCGCCGTGTAGACCTGCTCCGTGCTCACGTGGTGCCTCCCGTTTACGGTCCGCCGAAATCAAGCGATGCGGTCAATCTCCCGGACCCAATCCTCTCGGGACAAGTCCGGGTGGCTGATCAGACGTTCAATTTCGGGAACTCCGCGGTTGAACGGGGGTTGACAGGGGAGGGAATTCCGGAACGGGAGGGAGCGGGAAATGGTGGCCCGGGGTGTGGGGGCCCGGCCCGGCATCGGGCCGGGCCCCCACACCCCGGGCCACCGGGCGGCACGTCCCGCCCGGACGCGGGACGCCCGCCCCCGCTTCGGGCCGCGCTGGCGCGGGCCCGGGACCGGGGCGGGGCCGGGGGCTTGAGGCCAGTGCCCCAAGGCCGACAGGCCCGGACGCAGACCCAGGCCCCCAGGCCAGTGGCCCAAGACCCGTGGGCCCGGAGGTCCAACGCCGACAGGCCAGAGGCCGCAGGCCCAAACCCCTGCCCCCTGCCCCGAGGCCGGAACCGCCGATCCACAACCGATCGGCCCGTGGCCGGCAGCCCCGACTTCGGCCGCAGGTCCCGCCGAGGACCCAGCCGCCCCCCACCCCGAGTGGTCGCCCGCCCCCTCCGGAAACCCGAATCCCCCGCCCCCCACCAGCGCCCGCAATTCCTCTTCGGAAATGAGCAGACCCCGCCCCCGGCAATTCCCAACCGGAAAAGAAAAACGCGCGCCCCCACCCCCACCCCCGGACATTTCCCGCCGCGCATTTCGGCGAACGCCATTCCCCACCGACGGCCGCCCCGGCTGCCCCGCCCCGCCTCTCGCGGCGCGGACCACCACCGTGTTGACGCCCACCCCCGGCCCCGCCCGGCCACGCCCCCGGGCACCCCCGGCGCCCCTCCCGAGTACGGACCCAGTACCGAACCGGCACGAAACCGCCCACCCCCTCCCGGCCCCCGGGCACACTCCGCGGTGCGGGCCGGGCACCGAACCGGCACAGACCCGCCGCCCCTCCCCGCCCAAGGCCCCCGCACAAGAAGAGCCCCGACCGCCAAGTGGTCGGGGCTCTGGCCCGCGCGGGCGCACCGCGCAGGTTGAAACGTTTCTGCGGAGGGAACGCAGAGTGGGGCGGGTGGGACTCGAACCCACGGCCGACGGATTATGAGTCCGCTGCTCTAACCGGCTGAGCTACCGCCCCTAACGGCGCGTCGCGCACATTTGTGCGCGCCGTCTGCCGCAGCATAGCCGCTCATACGATCTCCTGCCTCGGATGGTCGGCAACGCACGCCCATGAGGACCCCGTCGCGCCCCGCGCGGTTCCCCGGGGCATGAAAAAGGACCCTCAAGGGGCCCTTTTCACTGCTCTCCCGACTGGACTCGAACCAGTAACCTGCCGGTTAACAGCCGGCTGCTCTGCCAATTGAGCTACAGGAGACCGAGCTCCCCCGACTGGACTCGAACCAGTAACCTGCCGGTTAACAGCCGGCTGCTCTGCCAATTGAGCTACAGGGGAATGTCTCGTTGCACCGAACGTACCTACCCCGGGTGTCCCCGGGCGGCGTGCGCTCGCTGCGACACATACATTAGCGCAAGCAGGGGGGTGCTCCGCCAATCGGTTCCGCCCCGGGTGATCTCGGGGCTGCGCGGGTAGGCGCAGCACACGACGTCACAGTGACGTCGGACAGACGCCACAGAAGGGTGACCGCCATGCGCTACCGGCTCACGTTCGCCGTCGGACTCGTCGTCGGGTACGTGCTCGGAACCCGGGCCGGACGCGAGCGCTACGAACAGTTGAAGAAGTCCGCCCGCCAGGTCGCCCAGAACCCGGCGGTGCGCAACACCGCGGAGTCGGCCGCCCAGAACGGCCGGGCGTACGCGGGCAAGGCCATCCACGCGGTGAGCGAGAAGGTCTCCGACAAGGTCGGCGACAAGGCGCCGAAGTCCATCGCCGACCGGGTGCGCTCGCTGCGCGGGCGCGGCCAGGGCGGCGAGGACGACTGGGGCACCAGCAACACCTGACACCGGCGCCCCTCGGGAGCCGGTCATCACGCGGGGGCCCGGTGGGCCCCCGCGTGATGCAGAATCGTGCGCATGGGGATAGTCGCCGGGCTGGACAGCTCTTCCGCCTTCACTCGCATCGTCGTCTGCGACACCGACACCGGTGCCGTCCTGCGGCAGGGGTACGCCCCGCATCCCGTGGATCCGAAGGCCGCCGAGGTCGATCCACAGGCCTGGCTGCTCTCGCTCGGCGAGGCCGCGGCGGGCGGGCTGCTCGAAGGCGTGCAGGCCATCGGGGTCGCCGCCCAGCAGCACGCGCTGATCGCGCTGGACGCCCAGGGCTCTCTCGTACGGGCCGCGCTGAGCGGCAACGACAAGCGCGCCCAGGTGGCCGCCGCGGATCTGACCGACGCGCTCGGCGGGCGCGAGGCGTGGGCCAAGGCCGTCGGCTGTGTGCCGCAGGCGAGCCAGGCGGTCGCGAAGCTGCGCTGGCTGGCCCGCAACGAACCCGACGCCGCCCAGCGCACCGCCGCGATCGTCCAGGCCCACGACTGGCTGGTGTGGCAGCTCCTGGGCCGTCCGGCCCGCCGTACCACCGACCGCGGCGCCGCCTCCGGCACCGGCTACTGGTCGGCCGCGACCGGCTTCTACCGCCCCGACCTCGTCGAGCTCGCGCTCGGCCACCACGTGGCGCTGCCCGAGGTGCTCGGCCCCTCCGACGCCGCCGGCACCACCCCCGAGGGCCTGCTGATCTCGGCCGGGACCGGCGAGACGATGGCCGCGGCCTTCGGCCTCGGCGTCGGGCCCGGCGACGCGGTCGTCTCGCTCGGGGCCTCGGGTTCGGTCATGGCCGTGCACCACGAGGCGCTGGCCGACGCGGCCGGGATGATTACGTCGTTCGCCGACGCCACCGGCCGTCATCTGCCCGTGGTGCATACGAGCAACGCGGTACGGGCGCTGCGCGGCACGGCGGAGATGCTCGCCGTCGAGAGCCTGGAGGAGCTCTCCGCCCTGGCGCTGAAGTCGACCCCGGGCGCCAGCGGGCTTGTCCTGCTGCCGTATCTGGAGGGCGAGCGCACCCCCCGGCTGCCGCACGCGGCCGGGACACTGGCCGGGCT
Source organism: Streptomyces sp. NPDC026377 (assembly GCF_055567715.1). NCBI lineage: Bacteria > Bacillati > Actinomycetota > Actinomycetes > Kitasatosporales > Streptomycetaceae > Streptomyces > Streptomyces sp. NPDC026377. The sequence goes on along the minus strand of NZ_JBVHPV010000019.1, from coordinate 47,958 downwards.
GCGGCGCGAGTCGATGAAGCCCGAGCACCTGGCGCGGGCCGCGTTCGAGGGCATGCTCTGCTCGCTGGCGGACGCGCTGGACGTGCTGCGCTCGCGCGGGGTCGAGGTGCGCCGGGTCTTCCTGCTCGGCGCCGCGGCCGAGCTGCCGGCCGTACAGGCGGCGGCGCCGGCGATCCTGGGCACCCAGGTGGTCGTGCCGCAGCCCGCCGAGTACGCGGCGCTCGGCGCGGCCCGGCAGGCGGCCTGGGCCCTCGGGGTCTCGCAGGGCTCCCTCGCCCCGCACACCCCGCCCGCCTGGCAGGGTGCGGCGGCGCAGGTCTTCGAGCCGGGCGAGGAGCTGGCCGTGGGGCAGGCGGTGCGCCAGCAGTACATCGCGACGCGGGACGAGATCCATCCGGGCGCGTTCGACACCGGGGTCTGAGCGGAGCCCGAGCGGAGCCCGAGCGGAGCCCGAGCGGCAGGTTCCGGTCATCGGGCGCGGAAATCGAGCCGTACGGGGTGATTCCCGGTGCGGTGCCTTGACTGCGCCGGAGGTCCGTCCTTGACTCATCCTTTTGACTCGCCCTTGGCTTAATCGCTTGAGGTTCCAGGGGCGGAGTGTCGCAAGATGGGGGGTCGAACCCCTCGATCTTGCCGACCCGGAGAGCCTTCACGTGCTCATACGTCTCCTGCGGACCCATCTGGTTCCGTACAAGAAACCGATCGCGCTCCTGGTGCTGCTCCAGCTGCTCCAGACCTGCGCGACCCTCTATCTGCCGACCCTGAACGCCGACATCATCGACAACGGTGTCGTCGACGGGGACACCGGCTACATCCTGGAGTTCGGCGGCATCATGATCGCCGTCAGCCTCGTCCAGGTGGTCTGCAACGTCGGCGCCGTCTACTTCGGCGCGCGCACCGCCGCGGCCCTGGGCCGGGACATGCGCGCGGCCGTCTTCGCGCGGGTGCAGTCGTTCTCCGCGCGTGAGGTGGGCCACTTCGGGGCGCCGTCCCTGATCACCCGGACCACCAACGACGTGCAGCAGGTCCAGATGCTGACGCTGATGTCGTTCACGCTGATGGTCTCGGCGCCGATCATGTGCGTCGGCGGCATCGTCATGGCGCTCGGCCAGGACGTGCCGCTCTCCGCGGTGCTGCTCGCCGTGGTGCCGGTGCTCGGCATCTGCGTCTCGTTGATCGTGCGGAGGATGCGGCCGCTGTTCCGCACCATGCAGACCCGCCTGGACACGGTGAACCGCGTGCTGCGCGAGCAGATCACCGGCAACCGCGTGATCCGGGCGTTCGTGAAGGACGACTACGAGAAGGGCCGCTTCAAGGGCGCCAACACCGAGCTGACCGACGTCTCGCTCGGCACCGGCCGGCTGATGGCGCTGATGTTCCCGACCGTGATGACCGTGGTGAACGTCTCCTCGGTGGCCGTGGTGTGGTTCGGCGCCCACCGGATCGACAGCGGCTCCCTCCAGATCGGCCAGCTCACCGCGTTCCTCACGTATCTGATGCAGATCGTGATGGCCGTGATGATGGCCACCTTCATGTTCATGATGGTGCCGCGCGCCGAGGTCTGCGCCGAGCGCATCGAGGAGGTCCTTTCCACCGACACCAGTGTGGTGCCGCCGAAGGCCCCCGTGCGCGAGCTGCGCCGCAGCGGCCATCTGGAGGTCCGCGGCGCCGACTTCACCTATCCCGGCGCCGAGGAGTCCGTGCTCAAGGGGGTGGACCTGGTGGCCCGTCCCGGTGAGACCACCGCGGTCATCGGGTCGACCGGCAGCGGCAAGTCGACGCTGCTCGGGCTCGTCCCGAGGCTGTTCGACGTGACGGGTGGCTCGGTCCTGGTGGACGGCGAGGACGTGCGCGGGATCGATCCCGCCCTGCTCGCCAGGACGGTGTCGATGGTGCCGCAGAAGCCGTACCTCTTCTCCGGGACCGTCGCCACGAATCTGCGGTACGGCAATCCCGACGCCACCGACGAGGAGCTCTGGCACGCCCTGGAGGTCGCCCAGGCCAAGGAGTTCGTCGCCAGGTTGGAGGGCGGGCTCAACGCGCCGATCGCGCAGGGCGGCACCAATGTCTCCGGCGGCCAGCGCCAGCGGCTCGCCATCGCGCGGACCCTGGTGCAGCGCCCGGAGATCTACCTCTTCGACGACTCCTTCTCTGCGCTCGACTACGCCACCGACGCGGCCCTGCGGGCGGCGCTGCTGCGCGAGACACGCGAGGCGACCGTCGTGATCGTGGCCCAGCGGGTCTCCACGATCCGCGACGCCGACCGGATCGTCGTCCTGGACGAGGGCCGGGTCGTCGGCACCGGCCGCCACCACGAGCTGATGGCCGAGAACGAGACTTACCGGGAGATCGTGCTCTCCCAGCTGACGGAGGCCGAGGCGGCATGAGCGGAAACATGGCCCGGATGATGGGCCAGGGCGACGGCAAACGCTCGATGGACTTCAAGGGTTCGTCGAAGCGGCTGCTGCGGCAGCTCGCGCCGGAGAGGGGCACGCTCTGGGTGATGCTCGTGGCCGCGGTGCTCAGCGTGGGGCTCTCGGTGGTCGGGCCCAAGGTCCTCGGCAAGGCGACCGACCTGGTCTTCGCGGGAGTCGTCGGCCGGCAGATGCCGGAGGGGACCACCAAGGAGCAGACGCTCCAGCGGCTGCGCGACAAGGGCGACGGCGGTCTCGCCGACATGCTCTCCGGGGTGCGCTTCACCCCCGGCCACGGCATCGACTTCGGTTCGGTCGGCCGGGTGCTGCTGGTGGCGCTCGCGGTGTACGTGGGCGCGGGGCTGCTGATGCTGGTGGCGACCCGGCTCTCCAACCGGGCGATCAACCGTACGGTGTTCCGGATCCGCGAGCAGGTGCAGGCGAAGCTGTCACGGCTGCCGCTGTCCTACTTCGACCGCGCCAAGCGCGGTGAGGTGCTCAGCCGGGCGACCAACGACATCGACAACATCTCGCAGACGATGCAGCAGACGATGGGCCAGCTCATCAACTCCCTGCTCACCATCGTCGGCGTACTGGCGATGATGTTCTGGATCTCGCCGCTGCTGGCGCTGGTGGCGCTGGCGACCGTACCGCTGTCGGTGTTCGTCGCGACGAGGATCGGCAAGCGGTCGCAGCCGCAGTTCGTGCAGCAGTGGAAGACCACGGGCCGGCTCAACGCGCATGTGGAGGAGATGTACACCGGGCACACCCTGGTGAAGGTCTTCGGGCGCCAGGAGGAGTCGGCGCGGCAGTTCGACGAGCAGAACGAGGCGCTGTACGAGGCCGGGTTCCGGGCGCAGTTCAACAGCGGGGTGATGCAGCCGCTGATGATGTTCATCTCGAACCTGAACTATGTGCTGGTCGCGGTGGTCGGCGGGCTGCGGGTCGCCTCGGGCGCGCTGTCCATCGGCGATGTGCAGGCCTTCATCCAGTACTCGCGGCAGTTCTCGATGCCGCTCACCCAGGTCGCCTCGATGGCGAACCTGGTGCAGTCGGGCGTCGCCTCCGCCGAGCGGATCTTCGAGCTGCTCGACGCGGACGAGGAGGAGCCGGACGCGGAGTCGGCCGAGCGGCCGGTGGAGCGGCGCGGCGCGGTGACCCTGGAGAAGGTGGCGTTCCGGTACGACCCGGAGAAGCCGCTCATCGAGGACCTGTCGCTGAAGGTCGAGCCCGGGCAGACGGTCGCGATCGTCGGTCCCACGGGCGCGGGCAAGACGACGCTGGTCAATCTGCTGATGCGGTTCTACGAGGTGACGGACGGGCGGATCACCCTGGACGGGGTGGACGCGGCCCGGATGTCGCGCCGGGAGCTGCGCTCGGGCATCGGCATGGTGCTCCAGGACACCTGGCTGTTCGGCGGCACCATCGCGGACAACATCGCCTACGGCGCGGACCGGCCGGTGACCCGCGAGGAGATCGAGGAGGCGGCCCGGGCGGCGCACGCGGACCGGTTCGTCCGGACGCTGCCGGACGGGTACGACACGGTCATCGACGACGAGGGCACGGGGGTGAGCGCGGGCGAGAAGCAGCTGATCACCATCGCCCGGGCGTTCCTGTCCGACCCGGTGATCCTGGTCCTCGACGAGGCGACGAGCTCCGTGGACACCCGCACGGAGGTGCTGATCCAGAAGGCTATGGCGCGGCTGGCCCATGGGCGTACGTCGTTCGTGATCGCGCACCGGCTCTCCACCATCCGGGACGCCGACGTCATCCTCGTGATGGAGAACGGGGCGATCGTGGAGCAGGGCACGCACGACGAACTGCTGGCCGCCGAGGGCGCCTACGCACGGCTGTACGCGGCGCAGTTCGCGCAGGCGGTGGCGGAGGTCGACTGAGAGCCGGTCCGGCGCCGGGGCTCCGCCTGTGCCCGCCCGGGCTCGGGCGGAGCCTCAGTCCAGATAACCCCTCAGCTGGTCCGCGAAGGCGTGGTCGCGGAGCTTGTTGAGGGTCTTGGACTCGATCTGGCGGATGCGTTCGCGGGTGACGCCGAAGATGCGGCCGATCTCCTCCAGCGTGCGCGGGCGCCCGTCCGCGAGCCCGTAGCGCAACTGCACCACCTTGCGTTCGCGCTCGCCCAGCGTGGACAGCACGGCCTCCAGGTGCTCGCGCAGCAGCAGGAAGGCCGCCGACTCCACGGGAGACGCCGCGTCGCCGTCCTCGATGAGGTCGCCGAGCGCCACGTCGTCCTCCTCGCCCACGGGCGCGTGCAGCGAGACCGGCTCCTGGGCGAGCCGGAGCACCTCGCTCACGCGCTCGGGCGCCAGGTCGAGATGGGCGGCGACCTCCTCGGGCGTCGGCTCGTAGCCGCGCTCCTGGAGCATCCGGCGCTGCACCCGCACCACGCGGTTGATCAGCTCCACCACATGGACGGGGACGCGGATGGTGCGGGCCTGGTCGGCGAGCGCGCGGGACATGGCCTGGCGGATCCACCACGTCGCGTACGTGGAGAACTTGTAGCCGCGCGCGTAGTCGAACTTCTCGACCGCGCGGATCAGTCCGAGGTTCCCCTCCTGCACCAGGTCGAGCATGGTGAGCCCGCGCCCCACATAGCGCTTGGCGACGGAGACGACCAGGCGCAGGTTCGCCTCGATGAGCCGGCGTTTGGCCATCCGGCCCATGACCACCAACTTGTCGAGGTCGACGGCGAGTTGGGAGTCCGGGTCCGGGGTTCCGGCGAGCTTCTCCTCGGCGAACAGGCCCGCCTCCACCCGGCGCGCCAGCTCGACCTCCTCCGCGGCGGTGAGCAGCGGGATGCGGCCGATCTCGCGCAGGTACTGGCGGAACAGGTCGGACGAGGGGCCGCCGGTGTCGGCGCGGCCCGGCACCCGCTCGGGCGGCTCGGGCACCTCCACCACGTCGTCGACGAGTTCGACGGGGGGCGCCTCGGCCTCGGGGTGGAGCACGGCCCGGGTCTGCGGGGGCACGGTGGCCACGACGTCGTTGTCGGTCAGGGTCTGGGTCTGCACGGGGGCGACCTCCAGGGTGATCGCTGCCGGATCGGGGGCGTGCGGCAGCGGGACGGGGGCGGCCGGGCCGCTGTCCGTCCCGTACACGATGAGCGGATCCGCGGGGATGTGGTACCCACCTTCGGTGGGCCGGCCGCGCTCCGAGGACTCAGGCACCGCCCCCAGTGTGGGGTACGACACATCTCCGCCACGAGGGGCGTGCGGTGACTTTTTGAAGCCGGTCCGTGACCGGGCGGTTACCTCTGTGGCAGCGGACGCGCGCCGTGCTGCCGGGGTCCGGGTACCCCGCGGGGGCCCGGTCAGTCCGGCCGGACGCGCCCGAGCGGGCCGCGCCCGGGGCTCAGAGGGCTTCCGAGCCCCGGTTGCGCAGCGCCTGGCCGTACTGCTGGAGGACCCACAACTCGTTCTGTACGGCGGCCAGTCGCTCGGGGTCGCCGTTCTGCCCGAGGCGGGCGAGCGTGCCCTGGATGTCGAGGAGGCGGCGGTCGACGGCGCGCCGGCGGACGGCGACGAGCTGCTCGCCCGCGTACGCCTCGTCGACCACGCGGGCGTGGACGGCCTCCACGGCGAGCTCGGTGACCAGGGCGCGGACCGTGTCGTTGGGCGCGGACTCCATGACGGCCTGGAGGTAGTCGGAGGGGGCGTCCGTGGCGCCGCCGGCGTCCATGATGCACTGGCGCACCGCCGCGTACGGCGGGGCCGTGAACTCGTCCACTCCGTACGCGTCGAAGGCCGGGGAGACCAGGTGCGGGTGCTGGAGGGCGAGCTTGAGGAGCTCGCGCTCGGTGCGGTGGGCGGGGCTGCGCAGGTTCAGGGCGGGGCCGGAGGAGGCGGCCGGGGCCAGCGCCTCCCCGTACGGGCGGCCGCGGTCCGGGGCCGGGCCCTTGCCGCCCCGGTCGCGGGCCCAACGGGCCAGCTGGGCCACGCGCTTGACGACGAACTGGGTGTCCAGGATGCCGAGGATGCCGGCCAGCTGGACGGCCACCTCGTGCTGGGAGGCGACGTTCTTGATGCGGGCCACGATCGGGGCGGCCTCGTCGAGGGCGGCGGCGCGGCCCGCCGGGGTCTCCAGGTCGTAGCGCCGCACGATCTGGCGGATGGCGAACTCGAAGAGCGGGGTGCGGGGCTGGACCAGGTCCGCGACCGCCTCGTTGCCCTTGGCCAGGCGCAGTTCGCAGGGGTCCATGCCGTCGGGGGCGATGGCGATGTAGGTCTCGGCGGCGAACTTCTGGTCGTCCTCGAAGGCGCGCAGGGCGGCCTTCTGGCCCGCCGCGTCGCCGTCGAAGGTGAAGATCACGCGCGCGCTGCCGTTGTCCATCAGGAGCCTGCGCAGGATCTTGATGTGGTCGCCGCCGAAGGCCGTGCCGCAGGTGGCGATGGCGGTGGTCACCCCGGCGAGGTGACAGGCCATCACATCGGTGTAGCCCTCGACGACCACGGCGCGGCTGGACTTGGCGATGTCCTTCTTGGCCAGGTCGATCCCGTACAGGACCTGCGACTTCTTGTAGATCGCGGTCTCGGGGGTGTTGAGGTACTTGGGGCCGTTGTCGTCGTCGCGGAGCTTGCGGGCGCCGAAGCCGACCACTTCGCCGGAGACGTCGCGGATCGGCCACATCAGGCGGCCGCGGAAGCGGTCGATGGGGCCGCGGCGGCCCTCCTGGGAGAGCCCGGAGAGGGTCAGCTCCTTGTCGCTGAAGCCCTTGCCGCGCAGGAAGCGGGTGAGGTGGTCCCAGCCGGCCGGGCTGTAGCCGACGCCGAAGTGGGCGGCGGCGGCCTGGTCGAAGCCGCGCTCGGCGAGGAACTTGCGGCCGATCTCGGCCTCGGGGCTGGTGCCCAGCTGCTCGATGTAGAACTGCGCGGCGGCCTTGTGGGCCTCGACCAGGCGGATGCGCTCGCCGCGCTGGTGGGAGGGGTTGTAGCCGCCCTCCTCGTACCGCAGGGTGATGCCGGCGGTGGCGGCCAGGCGCTCGACGGCCTCGGAGAACGACAGGTGGTCGATCTTCCGGACGAAGGCGATCGTGTCGCCGCCCTCCTGGCAGCCGAAGCAGTGGAAGAGGCCCTTGCTGGGGCTGACCTGGAAGGACGGGGACTTCTCGTCGTGGAAGGGGCACAGGCCCTTGAGGTTGCCGCCGCCCGCGTTGCGCAACTGGAGGTACTCGGACACGACGGCGTCGATCGGGACCGCGTCCCGGACCGCCTTCACGTCGTCATCGTTGATCCTGCCTGCCACGCGGCAAGTCTACGGGGCGGGGAGGACAGTGCCCGGCGCCCGTCACCGCCCGGCCGGGGGTCCGGGGGTCGCCCCCGGGAGAGACCGCCGGGGCGGGGAGGACAGTGCCCGGCGCCGCCCGGCCGGGGGCCCGGGCGGCGTGGGGCCGGGGGTCAGGGCCTCGTCACGTCGGTCAGGGGGATTGACGGGTCCGCCAGGCGGTCCGGGTCGACCTGGACGCCCTTCGTGCCCGCCCTGATCAGGTCCTGGATCGCCTCTGTGACGTCCCACACGTTCACGTTCATCCCCGCCAGCACCCGCCGCTCGCTCAGCCAGAAGGCGATGAACTCGCGCTTGCCCGCGTCGCCCCTGATCACCACCTGGTCGTAGCTTCCGGGGGGCGCCCAGCCCGAGTACTCCAGGCCCAGGTCGTACTGGTCGGAGAAGAAGTACGGCACCCGGTCGTAACTGGTCTCCTGGCCCAGCATCGCGCGCGCCGCGGCCGGGCCGCCGTTGAGGGCGTTGGCCCAGTGCTCCACCCGCAGCCGGGTGTCGAGCAGCGGGTGGTGGGCCGCGGCCACGTCGCCCGCGGCGAAGATGTCCGGGTCGGAGGTGCGCAGCGAGGCGTCGACCGCGACCCCGCCGCCGTGCGCGCGGTCGACGAGCGCGAGCCCGGCGGACTCGGCGAGCGCGGTGCGCGGCGCCGCCCCGATCGCGGCGAGCACGTCGTGCGCCGGGTGCTCCTCGCCGTCGTCGGTGCGGGCGGCGAGGACCATGCCGTCCTGGCCGACGATCTCGGTGAGCCGCGCGCCGAAGTGGAAGCGGACGCCGTGACCGGCGTGCAGCTCGGTGAAGATCTGGCCGAGCTCGGGGCCGATGACCTGGTGCAGCGGGGTCTGCTCGGGCTCGACGACGGTGACCTCGGCGCCGTACCCGCGCGCGGCGGCGGCGACCTCCAGGCCGATCCAGCCCGCCCCCGCGATCACCAGGTGGCCGTTGTCGCGGCCGAGGGCCTTGAGCGTGTTGCGCAGCCGCTCGGAGTGGGCGAGGCGGCGCAGATGGTGGACGCCCGCCAGGTCGGTGCCGGGGATGTCCAGGCGGCGGGGCTCGGAGCCGGTGACGAGCAGCAGCTTGTCGTAGCCGATGACGGTGCCGTCGCCCAGGCGGACGGTCCTGGCCTCGCGGTCGATGGCGGTGACGGTCTGGCCGAGGTGGAGCTCGATGTCGTTCCGCGCGTACCAGCCGGGTTCGTGGACGAAGACGCTGTCGCGCTCCTCCTTGCCGGAGAGGAGGCCCTTGGACAGGGGAGGCCGTTCGTAGGGGTGCTCCCGCTCGTCGCCGATGAGGATCACCCGGCCGTTGAACCCCTCGGCGCGCAGGGTCTCGGCGGCCTTGGCCCCGGCCAGTCCTCCACCGACAATGACAAATGTCCGGTCTGCGTCGACCACTTGATGCCTCCTCGTTGCTCAGCCGCCATCTGCGAGCGTCCCGCACGGAGCGTGATGGGGGAAGAGGGCTTGCTCCGTTGGGGGCGCCGAGTGGCCGGGCTTGATCGGTGCGTCGTACGTAGGGAAAGACGAAGGGAATACGGCGGGATCACGTCCGGGAAAGGGCGCCGCGCCGCCGCTCAGCGGCGCGGACCGGTGAGTCTGGCGTGCAGGGACAGGGCCGCCGCGTCCGTCAGGGACGCGATCTGGTCGACGATGACCCGCTTGCGGGCCCGGTCGTCACCGGCCGCGGCGAAGAGCGCGCGGAACTGCGGGTCGAGCCCGTCCGCCGGAGCGCGCGCCGTGAGCGCTTCGGCCAGTTCGGCCAGAATGACGCGCTGGTCGGCGCGGAGCCGCTCCTGTTCGTCGCGCTGCATCACATAGCGGACGGCCACCGCCTTGAGCACCGCGCACTCGTTGCGCGCGGCGCGCGGCACCACCAGCTCCGCCCCGTACCTGCTCAGCCGGCCCGCGCCCCAGCGCTCGCGGGTCGCGCCCTCTGCGGCCAGGCAGAACCGGCCGATGAGCTGGCTGGTGGCGTCCTTCAGGCGGGCCTGGGCGACCGCCGAGCCGTCGTACCCGTGCGGCCACCACTCCTCGTCCATCAGCCGGTCCAGCGCGGCCGCGAGCTCCTGGGGGTCGGTGCCGGCCGGCACGTACCGCCCGATGGCCACGCGCCAGATGTCCTCTCGCTCGGGCTCGGAGAAGAGCAGGTTGGGGTCGATGTGGCCGGCGTGCAGCCCGTCCTCGAAGTCGTGGACGCAGTACGCCACGTCGTCGGCCCAGTCCATGACCTGGGCCTCGAAGCACTGGCGGTCGGCCACGGCGCCCTCGCGGACCCAGTCGAAGACCGGCAGGTCGTCCTCGTAGACCCCGAACTTCACGGACTGCGGGTCGGTGGGGTGACCGCCGCGCGGCCAGGGGTACTTGGTGGCCGCGTCCAGGGCGGCCCGGGTGAGGTTGAGGCCGACGCTGACCGCCTCGCCGCTCTCCTCGTCGCGCATGAAACGCTTGGGTTCGAGGCGGGTGAGCAGGCGCAGCGACTGGGCGTTGCCCTCGAAGCCGCCGCAGTCCTTGGCGAAGTCGTTGAGCGCCTGTTCGCCGTTGTGCCCGAAGGGCGGGTGGCCCATGTCGTGCGCGAGGCAGGCCGCCTCGACGAGGTCGGGGTCGCAGCCGAGGGCCGCGCCGAGCTCGCGGCCGACCTGGGCGCACTCCAGGGAGTGGGTGAGCCGGGTGCGCGGGCTGGCGTCCCAGAGGCGGCCGGTCCCACCGGGCGTGACGACCTGCGTCTTGCCCGCCAGCCGGCGCAGCGCCCCGGAGTGCAGCACGCGTGCGCGGTCGCGCTGGAAGGCGGTGCGGCCGGGTCGTTTGTCCGGTTCCGCGGCCCACCGTTCGACGTCGGTCGGCTCGTATCCGGGGTGGTGTGCTGCGATGCCTTCCATGCACCGACAGTAAACGGAACCACTGACAAGCGGACGGGGCGGGTGCTCAGGCCGTGGCGAGTGCGCGGGGCGGGGAGGCGAACGGGGCCGCGGCGAGCGCCTGGTCGTAGCGGTGCAGGACGAGGCGGGCGACGGCCGGGTGGGCGCCGAGCGGGGCGGCGGCGACCCCGCGCGCGTGGGCGGCGCTCTGGGTGGCGAACCGGCCGGGCGCGGTGAAGTACGAGGCGATCGCGACCCGGTGGCAGCCGCGCGCGGCGAGCGCACGCAGCGCCTCGGGGACGGTGGGGGCGGCGGCCGAGGCGTAGGCGGGCAGCACCGGTACGCCGAGGCGGTCGGCGAGCAGCGCGGCGGTGCGGCGGGTGTCGGCGGCCGACTGGGGGTCGCGCGATCCGGCCCCGGCGAGCACCACCGCCCGCCCGCCACGCGCGCGTGGGTCCTCGTCCCATCCGGCCTCGACGAGCCGCTCGTACAGCGCCTCGACGAGCATCGGGTGCGGTCCGAGCGGCCGGGCGATACGGGTGCGCAGCCGCGGGGCGTCGGCGGCGGCGGCCGGGATGTCCTGCTTGACGTGGTAGCCCCGGCTCAGCAGCAGCGGTACGAGGACGGCGTGCCCGGCGCCGAGTCCGGCGAGGGTGTCGGGCAGCGCGGGCTCGTCGATCTCGATGTGGCCGAGCCTCACGTCGAGCCCGGGGCGCAGTTCGCGGACCAGATCGAGCAGGGCGGTGACGGTGCGCAGGGCCCTGGGGTCGCGGCTGCCGTGGGCGACGGCGACCAGGGTGGGCCGGGAGGGGGCCGGCCGGGAGGTCGTGGGCATCGGCTTGCGGCTCCCGTTCAGTCGTACGTGGCTGAGCTGGCTGCCCAGTTGGGCGGCGACGCGGGTGACGAGACCGGCCGTGCTGTCGAGCGGCGGCGACCGGCGGGCGGGCGGGAAGTGCGACCGGGTCTGGGGCTCCGTCTCCGTCATGGACCGATCCTGCCGGGCCCACATTGCCATGTCGTTGCGTCGTGGTGACGAGTGTTTTCCGCCGCCTCACGGGCGCGGGGCGCGCGCGGGGATCTCGTACGAGGGGCGCGGGGGCAGAACCACGCGCCCCCTCCCCCGCGTCCGATCTCCCGTAACACCGTCGACCCCAGGGGGACCCCATGCGTCTGCCGCGCGCCCGCCCACGGATCGCTCTGCCGCGCACCCGCACAGGTCAGCGGCGGGCCGTGCAGGTGGTCGCGGCGCTGTGCACCCTGGCGCTGGCGCCCGCCGCCTGGATGTTCACGGCCGCCGACGGCAAGGTCGGCACGGTGGCGCAGGCGCCCTCGTCCGGCGTCGCGGTGGTGTTCGGGGCCGGGCTGTGGAACGGCGAGCCGTCGCCGTACCTGGCGCACCGCCTCGACGCGGCCGTCGAGCTGTACCGGGCCCGTAAGGTCGGGGCGGTCCTGGTGACCGGGGACAACGGGCGGCCGGAGTACGACGAGCCGGACGCGATGCGCGCCTACCTGGTGGCGCACGGCGTCCCGGACCGGCGGGTGGTGAGCGACTATGCCGGGTTCGACACCTGGGACTCGTGCGTACGCGCCAGAAAGATCTTCGGGGTGGAGCGGGCGGTGCTGGTGAGCCAGGGCTTCCACATCCGGCGGGCGGTCGCGCTGTGCGAGGCCGCGGGGGTGGACTCCTTCGGGGTCGCGGTGGACGCCGTGCACGACGCCACCTGGTACTACGGCGCCACCCGCGAGGTGTTCGCGGCGGGCAAGGCGGCCCTGGACGCCGCCTTCACACCCGGTCCGCGCTTCCTCGGGCCGAAGGAGAGCGGGGTGGCGCGGGCGCTGGCCGGCGGGCGGTGAGCCAGTCGCCGCCGGGCAGCGCGGTGCCTTGCTCGCGCAGCTCCCGGGCGAGCGGGGCCGCCGCCAGGTAGACCCAGGCGCGCGCCGTTGCCCCGCCCGGCAGCTCGGCGGTCCGCTCCACCCGGTCGTACAGGTTGCGGGGGTCGCCCGGGCCGTGGCACTCCTCCAACCGGTCCAGTACGCGCAGGACTTCGGCGTACGCCTCGGGGCGCGGGGTGATCAGCGCGCCGGTGACCACGCCGTCCCCCCGCGTCGCGTACGGATAGCCCGGCCCCTCGTACAGCACCGCTCCGGGCAGCCGCGCGGGGGCCTCGTGGGCGGTACGGCCGGCCAGCAGCCGCAGGTAGTAGCGCTCGCCGGGGCGCAGGGTGCCGTAGACGAAGAACGGCAGACCGGGCCCGGGCCCGGGCCCGGGCCCGGGGGCGGCCGGCGCGCCGGCCCTCACGCCGTCTCCGCGGCGAGCCAGGCCAGGTAGTCGGCGCTGCCGCGCACCACCGGGGTCGCGATGATCTCCGGGGTGTCGTAGGTGTGGGCGGCGAGCAGATGGCGCTCCAGGTCCGCGTAGCGCGCGGCGGCCGTCTTGAACTGGACCCGCCACTCCTCGGCGGTTTCGACGGCGCCCTGCCAGCGGTAGACGGAGGTCACCGGGCCGGTGATCTGCGCGCAGGCGGCGAGACGGGCCTCGACCGCGCCCCGGGCCAGGGCGTCCGCCGCGGCGGGGCTGTCGGTGGTGGTCGTTACGGTCAGGTACTCGGCGGGGGTCACGGGGGCGCTCCCTCGGGGTGGCGGGGCCTCGGCCCGGGTCTTGTCGGACGGCTGGGACCGCGCGTAGGCACGGCTGCCACCCAGTGTCCCGGGTGCCGCGCCGTCCTGGAGGCGGCCCGCCTCAACGCACCCGTGCGGACCTCGGGCCCGGGGGCCGCCATCGGCGCTGCTGTCATCTCCCGCCTGCGGGCCGTGCCTGGCTGAGCGCGCAGTTCCCCGCGCCCCTGGGGGGTTGCCATCGTCGTGCGGGGCCGTGCCCCCGGGGGCCACCGTCTGCGTTACGACGCCCACTCGCCTGCGGGCCGTGCCCGGGGGGCCGCCATCGGCGCTGCTGTCATCTCCCGCCTGCGGACCGTGCCTGGCTGAGCGCGCAGTTCCCCGCGCCCCTGGGGGGCCGCCATCGGCGCCGCTGCACCCACCGGCGTGCGGGCCGCGCCCCGGAGGCCGCCATCTGCGTTGCGGCGCCCACCCGCCTGCGGGCCGTGCCCGGGGGGCCGCCATCGGCGCTGCTGTCATCCCCCGCCTGCGGACCGTGCCTGGCTGAGCGCGCAGTTCCCCGCGCCCCTAAAAGCCCGTGGCCGAGCCAGACGGCCAGGGCGCCCCGGACCCCCTCAGGGGCGCGGGGAACTGCGCGACCAGCCACCCACCACCCGCAGCCGAACGAACACCCCGGTCCCCCTGAAGGGGCGCGGGGAACTGCGCGGCCAGCCGCCCACCACCCGCGGACAACCAACCCCCCACGCACCCCCCACCCCCGCCCTATGGACAGCCCCTGTCATGTCCCCCTAAAACTGATGCGGCATCAGCTTTACCCGAGCCGACCGACCCCCCATGACCGAGGAGCCCGATGAGACCGACACGGAACGCATCGCGCCTCACCACCGCCGGGATAGCCGTCGCGGCCGGCGCCATGATCGCCGCCGCGCTCGCCCCCGCCTCCGCCGTGGCCGAACCCCGGCCCCAGGCCCAGACCCCCTCCAGCGCCCGCACCGCCGCCATCGCCGCCGCCGACAGCGCCGTCGGCGCCCACGCCGCCGCGCTCGCCGTGACCGCCGCGCAGGGCACGTCCGTCAGGGACGTGATCACGGACGCCGACGGCAGCCGGCATGTGCGCTATGACCGCACGTACCGCGGACTGCCCGTCCTCGGCGGCGACTTCGTCGTCCACCTCGCCCCCTCCGGCGCCTACCGCGGCGCCGACCGCGCCGTGGGGAACGACCTCTCGGTACCGACCGTGACCCCCGCGATCCCCGCCCCCCGCGCCGCGGACCTCGCCTCCGCCGAACTGCGCGCCGCCCACAAGGGCCTGACCGGTCTGAAGGCCAGGCCGCAGCTCGTCGTGGACGCCCTGCACGGCACCCCGAAGCTCGTCTGGCGGACCCAGATCGCCGCCCGGGACGCCCGGGGCAACCCCGTCGCGCGCGTGGTCCTCACCGACGCCCGCACCGGCGCCGGGATCGACGGCTGGGACGCCATCGAGACCGCGACCGGCGACGGCCAGTCGCTCTACAGCGGCACCGTGCCGCTGGAGACCACGCTGTCGGGGTCCACGTACCAGCTCAAGGACCCCACCCGCGGCAACACCTACACCGGTGACGCCCAGAACAAGACGGACCTGTGCTTCTTCGGCATCTGCTTCGTGCGGGCGCCCGCCGTCCTGTTCACGGACGCCGACAACCACTGGGGCAACGGTGCCAACACCGACCGCGCCTCGGCAGCCGTGGACGCGCAGTACGGCACCAACACGACCTGGGACTACTACAAGAACGTCCACGGCCGCAACGGCATCGCCGGCGACGGGAAGGGCTCGTACAACCGCGTCCACTACGGCAGCAACTACAACAACGCCTTCTGGGACGACAGCTGCTTCTGCATGACGTACGGCGACGGCGACGGCACCACGTTCGGCCCGCTCGTCGCCCTCGACGTGGCCGGGCACGAGATGTCGCACGGCGTCACTTCCAAGACCGCCGCCCTCACCTACTCCGGTGAGTCCGGCGGCCTCAACGAGGCCACCAGCGACATCATGGGCACCATGGTCGAGTGGTACGCGGGCAACTCCGCCGACCAGGGCGACTACCTCATCGGCGAGAAGATCGTGAAGCCGGGCTTCGGCAAGCCCGCCCTGCGCTTCATGGACAAGCCGTCCACGGACACCAAGTCGGCGGACTGCTGGTACTCGGGCGTCGGCAACCTCGACGTCCACTACTCCTCCGGCGTCGCCAACCACTTCGCCTATCTGCTCTCCGAGGGCAGCGGCGCCAAGGTGATCAACGGCGTCTCGTACAACAGCCCCACCTGCAACGGCTCCACGGTCTCCGGCATCGGCCACGACAAGGTCGGCAAGATCTGGTACCGGGCCCTGACCGTCTACATGACGTCCTCCACCAACTACGCGGCCGCCCGCACGGCGACCCTGAACGCGGCGAAGGACCTGTACGGCAGCGGCAGCGCGGAGCAGAACGCGGTCGCCGCCGCCTGGTCGGCGGTCTCCGTCGGCTGACCCCGGCGCCCCGACCCGTCCGTACGCCGCGGCTCAGGCGGCGTACGGACGGGACTCCTTGGCGTCCCGCAGGGTCCTGCCCCACCAGGCGAGCTGGTCGAGCAGCCGCTTGACGGCGGCCTCGGGACCGGCGGGCTCGCGCAGCTCGCCGTCGGGTTCGAACAGGCCGTGGGCGTGGTGGAAGCTGACCGTGTCCCGGACGGTGACCGCGTGCATCTCGGCGAAGACCGCGCGCAGGTGCTCGACCGCCCGCAGGCCCCCCGACATCCCTCCGTAGGAGACGAAGCCGACCGGCTTGGCCTGCCACTCGACGAAGTGCCAGTCGATGAGGCTCTTCACCGAGGCCGGGAAGGAGTGGTTGTACTCGGGGGTGAGGACCAGGAAGGCGTCCGCCCCGGCGAGCTTCGGCGTGACGGTGTCGAGGACCGCCCTGACCGGTGGCGCCGGATCGTAGGAGAGCGAGGTCGGCAGCCGGGCCCCGGCGAGGTCGACCACCTCCACCGCGAAGTCCTCGCGCTCGCGCAGCCGGGCGAGCAGCCACCGGGCGACGACGGGGCCGAAGCGCCCCTCGCGGTCGGAGCCGAGGACGACGGCGAGGCGCAGAGGGGCGTTGGAAGGGGCGGTGGGCTCCGCGTGGGGAGCGGTGGTGAGGTCCATGCGGAGGAGCGTCACACCTCAAGTTGGCTTCAGGTCAAGTCCGGTTACGGTGGCCCCATGACGAGCCCTCATGTCGAGATCAACGGCCTGCCCGCCGACGCGGTCAGTCTCCGTATCCCCGCCCTGACCGGCAATTACGGCCACTTCACCGCGATGCAGGTACGCGGCGGCCGGGTCCGCGGGCTCGCCCTGCACCTGGCGCGGCTCGACGCGGCGACCCGCGAGCTGTTCGGCACGGGGCTCGACGGGGAGCGGGTCCGCACCCTGGTGCGCCGCGCCCTGGCCGGGGCCGGCGTCGAGGACGCGGCGGTGCGCGTCTATGTGTACGAGCCGGAGGAGGACCCGGCCGTGATGGTGACCGTGCGCCCGCCGGTCGACCTCTCACCCGAGCCCCAGGACCTGCTCTCCGTGCCCTACGAGCGGCCGGTCGCCCACATCAAGCACCTCGGCGGCTTCGCCCAGCGGTACTACGGCCGGGCCGCCGTCCGCCAGGGCCGCACCGACGCGCTGCTGACCGGCCCGGGCGGGGAGATCGCCGAGGGGGCGGTCACCAACATCGCGTTCTGGGACGGCAGCACGGTGGTGTGGCCCGACCGCCCGGCGCTGCGGGGCACCACCATGGCGCTGGTCGAGCAGCGGCTGCCCGCGTACGGCACGGCCACCGCCCGGCGCCCGGTCACCCTGGACGGCCTCGGCGCGTACCGGGCGGCCTTCGTCACCAACTCGCAGGGCATCGCCCCGGTGGCCCGGATCGACGACACCGCCTTCGCCGTGGACACGGAGCTGATGGAGACCCTCCGGCGGCTGTACGCGGAGGTGCCGTGGGACACGGTGTGAGCCGGGGCGCCCGCGCGAACGGGTGACGGGCCGCACCCGGCCGTCACCCGTTCGCCCCCTGCCGGGGGGCGGGCGCCGGCGCGGGCCACTTACCTCGGAGGGAGAAGCACGGCATCCCGCTCCCCGGAGGACCCATGCGTACTGCCCGCCTGCTGACCGGTTCCGCGCTCGCGGCCGCCCTGCTGGGCCTGGGCGGCGCACCCTCGTACGCCAACGACTTCGGCGGGGCGGGCGTGGAGGTCTCGCCGTCGACGGCCGCGCCGGGCGCCACCGTCACCGTGAACACCACCGCGTGCGGCCACGACGGCCATGCCACCGGGGACGCGCGCGCGGTGGGCGACGGGGAGTTCCCGCTGAGCGTCTCCACCCACCGGGAAGTGCTCGCCGGGCAGTTCACCGTGCCCCCCACCGCCCGGTCCGGGACCTTCCAGATCACCGTGGCCTGCGACAACGGCAAGTCCGCGCGGGGTGAACTGACGGTCTCGGGCGGTGGCGAGAACACCTTCCGCGACTGGGGTGAGCACCAGCCCCCGGAGGAGCGCGAGCACCACCCCTCAAAGGAGTGGCAGGAGCCCCGGGGGCATGTGAAGACCGGGCTCGGCGGCAGTACGGCCACCTCCGACCGGACCGAGATCGCGGCCGGGGCGGCCGTTCTGGCGGTCGCCGCCGTCGCCGGCGGGGTGCTGCTGCGCCGCCGGGCCGGCGAGCTGCGCGACCGGGGCTGACCGCTCTTGTCGGCGCGGTCGGCCCAGGCACTGCGGGACGCCCAGGCCGCGCGGCGGCGCAACGGCTGGCTGATATGCGTGGCCGTGTGCGTCGGGGTGTGGCTGCTGCGGCAGGGCACGGAGGCGTCCGAGCCGCCGCGGCCCACGCGCGCGGAGGCGTTCGCCGACGCGGGCACCGGGTCCGCCCCGGCGGGCGGGACCGGCTCGCCCCACGCGCGCGTGGACGGACCCCGCACCGGCGGCGCCCTCGCGGGAGGGGCCCTGCCCCCCGCCGAGCCCGTACGCCTGCGGATCCCGGCGATCCGGGTGGACGCGCCGGTGATCCGGCTCGGCCTCGCCCGGGACGGCTCCCTGGACGTGCCGCGGGACAGCGGCGGCGCGGCCGGGTGGTACAAGGACGGGACCGCGCCGGGGGCCGACGGTACGGCCGTGATGGCCGGGCACGTCGACGACGTCCGGGGGCCCGCCGTCTTCTACGCTCTGGGCGCGCTGAAGAAGGGCAGCCGCGTCGAGGTGGCCCGCGCCGACCGGCGCACGGCCGTCTTCACTGTCGACGCGGTCGAGGTGTATCCGAACGACGCCTTCCCCGACCGGCGTGTGTACGGCCCGGCCGGACGTCCCGAGCTGCGCGTGATCACCTGCGGCGGCGGCTTCAGCGAGAAGACGGGCTACCGGGGGAACGTGGTGGTCTTCGCCCACCTGACCGGGACGGAGTGACCACGGGGCCCCGGCCGGGGGCCCACCGGGCGCCCCGGGGCGGCACGTCCGGACCCTGCCCGGATCGAGGGGCCCCGCACGCCCTCCCGCGGCAGCACCGGAACCGGCAGGACCCGAAGGGCACCCCCTCCCCGCACGCGCCGGCTCACCGCCGGCCGGCCCGTTCGCGCAGAACACTCACAGGCACCCCGTCGCGGGGCTGAGCGGCCCGTTGCGCCCGGGAAACCGGTCAGATCCGACCGGGAAACAGCCGTCTTGCAGGCTGCGGTCATGGGTTCGGACACCATGCCGGCCCGCCGCCGGCCAACTGGCCCCCGCCGCACCCGCTCACCCACGACGGAGGGTTCCGACATGACCACACCCGCACCCTCGGCCGCAGCCCGCACGATCGTCGTGGTCGGCCACGGCATGGTCGGCCAGCGATTCCTGGAAGCCCTCGCCGAGAAGGGGGTCACCGACCACGCCCGTGTGGCGGTCCTCGCGGAGGAACCCCGGCCCGCCTACGACCGGGTCCACCTCACCTCGTACTTCACCGGCACCACTCCCGACGAACTCTCCATGGTGGAGGAGGGGTTCATCGACAAGTACGGCATCGAACTGCACCTGGACGACCCGGCGCAGAGCGTGGACCGGGCGGGGCGCACGGTCACCGCGCGCTCCGGGCGCGTCTTCGCGTACGACGTGCTGGTGCTCGCCACCGGCTCCTACCCGTTCGTACCGCCGGTGCCCGGCAAGGACCTGACGGGCTGCTTCGTCTACCGGACCATCGAGGACCTGCTCGCCATCGAGGAGTACGCCCGCACCGCGACCACCGGTGCGGTGGTCGGCGGCGGGCTGCTCGGTCTGGAGGCGGCGGGCGCGCTCAAGGGCCTCGGACTGGCCACGCACATCGTGGAGTTCGCGCCCCGGCTGATGCCCGCCCAGGTCGACGACGGGGGCGGCGCGGCCCTGCTGCGCACCATCGAGCAGATGGGCCTTTCGGTCCACACCGGCGTCGGCACCCAGGAGATCACCGGCGAGCGGGCCGTGGACGGCATGCTCCTCTCCGACGGCTCCCGCCTCGACACCGACCTGGTCGTCTTCTCGGCCGGGGTGCGCCCCCGCGACCAGCTGGCCCGCGACTGCGGTCTGGCGGTCGGCGAGCGCGGCGGCATCGTGGTCGACGAGCGCTGCCGCACCTCCGACCCGGCCGTCTACGCCATCGGCGAGTGCGCGCTGGCCTGCGACGGCAAGGTGTACGGCCTGGTCGCGCCGGGCTACGAGATGGCGGTCGCGGTCGCCGACGCGCTGGCGCGGGGCGAGGCGGCGCCGGAGAAGTCCTTCACCGGCGCCGACATGTCCACCAAGCTCAAGCTGCTCGGCGTGGACGTGGCCTCCTTCGGCGACGCGCACGGCACCGCCGAGGGCAGCCTCGACGTCGTCTACACCGACGCCCGCTCGGGCATCTACAAGAAGCTGGTGGTCTCCCCCGACGGCACCCTGCTGGGCGGGGTCCTGGTGGGGGACGCCGAGATGTACGGCACGCTGCGCCCGCTCACCGGCCACATCCCGCCGATCCCGGCCGAGCAGTTGGTGCTCCCCGCGGGCCTCGGCGCGCCCGTGGCGCTGGGCCCGGAGGCGCTCCCGGACGACGCGGTGATCTGCTCCTGCCACAACGTCACCAAGGGCGAGGTCACCCCGCTCGCCTCGCTGCCCGAGGTCAAGAAGTGCACCAGGGCCGGCACGGGCTGCGGCAGCTGCGTCAAGACGCTGGAGAAGCTGCTGCCGAAGACCGGCGACGGCGGTCTGTGCGACTGCTTCGCCCAGACCCGCCAGGAGCTGTACGAGATCGCGCTGGCGCTGCGCGTCGGCTCCTACCGGCAGCTCCTGGACGAGCACGGACGCCCGGCCGCGCGCGGCGGCGAGGGCTGCGAGATCTGCAAGCCCGCCGTCGCCTCCATCCTGGCGAGCCTGGGCCACGGCCACATCCTCGACGGCGAGCAGGCCGCGCTCCAGGACACCAACGACCACTTCCTCGCCAACATCCAGCGCAACGGCTCGTACTCGATCGTGCCGCGCATCCCCGGCGGCGAGATCACCCCCGACAAGCTGATCGTCATCGGCGAGGTGGCCCGCGACTACGGCCTCTACACGAAGATCACCGGCGGTCAGCGCATCGACCTCTTCGGCGCCCGGGTCGACCAGCTCCCGGTGATCTGGGCGCGCCTGGTGGCCGCCGGGTTCGAGTCGGGCCACGCGTACGGCAAGTCGCTGCGGACGGTGAAGTCCTGTGTGGGGCAGACCTGGTGCCGGTACGGGGTGCAGGACTCGGTGAAGATGGCGATCGACCTGGAGCTGCGCTACCGGGGGCTGCGCTCCCCGCACAAGCTGAAGGCGGCGGTCTCGGGGTGCGCCCGCGAGTGTGCCGAGGCCCAGTCCAAGGACTTCGGCGTGATCGCCACGGCCAACGGCTGGAACCTGTACGTGGGCGGCAACGGCGGCGCGACCCCGCGCCACGCGGACCTGCTGGCCCAGGATCTGAACGACGACGAACTGGTCCGGCTGATCGACCGGTTCCTCATGTTCTACATCCGCACCGCCGACCGCCTGGAGCGCACCTCGGTGTGGCTGGAGCGGATCGAGGGCGGCCTCAAGCACGTCAAGGACGTGGTGGTCGACGACTCCCTCGGCATCTGCGACGAGCTGGAGGCGCTGATGGCCGCCCATGTCTCCGCCTACCGCGACGAGTGGGCCGAGACGGTGGAGGACCCCGAGCGCCTCGCCCGTTTCGTCTCCTTCGTCAACGCGCCCGGCACGCCCGACCCGACGGTCCGGTTCGTGCCCGAGCGCGGCCAGATCAAGCCCGAACTGCCCGTCCTGGCCCTGGAGGTGGCCGCACGATGAACGAGAACAGCATCCGACTGCGACTGGAAGACGGCTGGTTCGAGGTGTGCGGGCGCGAGCGGCTCATCCCGGGCCGGGGAGTCGCCGCGCTGCTGCCCGACGGGCGCCAGGCGGCGGTCTTCACCGACCGCGCCGGACGCGCGTACGCCATCGACAACCGCGACCCGTTCACCGGCGCGTACGTCATGTCGCGCGGGCTGCTCGGTTCCGCCGGGGGCCGGGTCTTCGTCGCCTCTCCCCTGCTGAAGCAGCGCTTCGACCTGGAGACGGGCCGGTGCCTGGACGACGACGAGGTCAGCATCCAGGCGTACGCGGCCGAGGCGTCCTGAACGGACCACCCAAAGGATCTTGACCGTTCGTTCCAGATAGCCGTACTGTCGGCCTCATGGCCAGAACCAAGGAATTCGATCCGGACGCCGCGCTCCAGTCGGCCCTTGAGCTGTTCTGGCAGCGCGGCTACGAGGCGACCTCGATGGCGGACCTCGTCGACCGGCTCGGCATCGGCCGGGCCAGCATCTACGCGACCTTCGGCAACAAGCACCAGCTGTATCTGAAGGCGCTCGACCGCTACGGCGAGACGTCCAGTGCGGCCCTGTTCGGCGAGCTGTCGCAGCCCGGCCCCGCGCTGCCCGCGGTCCGCGCGGTCGTGCGCCGCTTCGCCGCCGAGTCCACGGCCGCGGAAACCCGCCGACACGGCTGTTTCGTCACCAACACCGCCGCCGAGGTGGGCGCGCGCGACAGCGCCGCGGCCCGCCGGGTCGAGCAGTCCTGGGAGCGCCTGGAGACACTGCTGCACTCCGCGCTCGTACGCGCCGCGGCCCAGGGCGAGCTGCCGCCGGAGCGCGATCCGCGCGCGCTGGCCCGGATGTTCCTGGTACTCATGCAGGGCATGCGCGTGACGGGCAGGGCGTGCGAGGACCCGGCGAGGGTGCGCGAGGCGGCCGAGGCCGCGCTGACCCTGCTGGACTGAACGCCCCCGAGGGGCGCCGCACCGAAGCGGCGCCCCTTTCTTCTCCCCTCATAACAGAACGGTTGGTCAAATATGTCTGCTCGCTCAGCCGCCCGCTTCACCGGCAGGACCGTCCTCGTCACGGGCGCCGGCTCCGGGATCGGCCGCGCCGTCGCGCTCGCCTTCGCCGCCGAGGGGGCGCGGGTGGCGGTCGCCGGCCGCACCGCCGCGCCGCTGGAGGAGACCGTCGCCCTGGTCGAGGAAGCGGGCGGGACGGCCGCCGCGTTCACCGCGGACGTGTCCCGTGCCGAGGACGTCCAGGCCCTGGTGGAGGCCGTCGTCGCCCGCTTCGGCTCGCTCGACGTCGCCGTCAACAACGCCGGGGTGCTGCGCGGCCGGGGCGGCGCGGCCCTCGCCGACCTGGCGCCCGAGGACTGGCGGGCCATGCTCGACACCAACCTCACCGGCGTCTTCCTCGCCCTGCGGGCCGAGGTCGCCCAGATGCGCACCCAGGAGACGGGCGGCGCGATCGTCAACATCGGCTCCAACCTCGGCGCCCACAAGCGGATCCCGGGCGCCGCGGGCTACCTCACCACCAAGGCCGCGGTCTCCGCGCTGACCCGGGCCGCCGCCCTCGACCACATCCAGGAGGGCATCCGCGTCAACGCGGTCAGCCCCGGTGCCTCCGCCACCACGATGTCGCTGCGCGCGGGCGAGGACGAGGCCGGGCGCGCGGCGCGGATGAAGGAGGAGTCGCCGCTGGGCCGGGTGTCGAGCACCGCCGAGGTGGCCGCGGCGGTCCTCTATCTGGCCTCGGACGAGGCCGCGTCGGCGGTGGGCACGGACCTGGTGATCGACGGGGGCGCCGCCGCCTGAACGGGCCCGGCGGCCCCCTGCTGCCCGGACCTACCGGACGGTACGGTAACCGCATGACTCAGGGCTGGAGCGCGAGGGACATCCCCGACCAGAGCGGCCGTACCGCGGTGGTCACCGGGGCCAACAGCGGGATAGGGCTCGTCACGGCACGCGAACTCGCCCGCAAGGGCGCCCATGTGATCCTGGCCTGCCGCAGCGAGGCCAGGGGCAAGGAAGCCGAGGCGCTGATCCACCGTCAGGTGTACGGCGCCAGCGTCGAGTTCGCCCCGCTGGACCTTGCCGACCTGGCTTCGGTGCGGGCCTTCGCCCGGACGTACCGCCGCGACGGCCTGGACCTGCTGATCAACAACGCGGGGGTGATGGCCCTGCCGTACGGCACGACGGCGGACGGCTTCGAGCGGCAGTTCGGGGTGAACCACCTGGGCCACTTCGCGCTGACGGGCCTGCTCCTGTCCCGGCTGCGGGCGGCTCCGGCGGCGCGGGTGGTCTCGGTCTCCAGCGGGATGCACGCACTGTCCGACCTGGACCTCACCGACCTCAACAGCGAGCGCCGCTACCGCCGCTGGACCGCCTACGCCCGCTCCAAGACGGCCAACCTGCTCTTCATCCACGAGCTGGCCCGCAAGCTGCGCACGGCGGGCTCGGGCGTGGTCGCCGCGGCCGCGCACCCCGGCTACGCCTCCACCAACCTCCAGACGGCGGGTGTCCGCATGGAGGGCCGCCGCACGGCCGAGCGCCTGGCCCGGCTGGGCAACCGCCTCCTGGCCCAGCCCGCCGAGGCGGGCGCCCTGCCGACCCTCTACGCGGCCACGGCGCCCGGCGTCCGCCCCGACTCCTTCACCGGCCCCCGCCTCCAGGGCTGGCGCGGCGCCCCCGCGCGGTCGTCCCGGGCGAAGTGGACCCTGGACGACGCCACGGGGGAACGGCTGTGGGTGGCCTCCGAGCAACTGACCGGGGTGCGGTACGGGCTGTAGGGCGGCCCCCCCGGAGCGGCTGTTTCCGGCCACCCCCGGGGAATCCACCGTACGGCCGCGCCCTACAGCGTCGCCGTGGCGGAACGTTCCGCCACCGTCGGCTGGCCGCCCCGCAGCAGCGCCGACCCCAGCGGGGTCAGCGTGTGCAGCACCGCGCTGCCGTGCCGCAGGGTCACCAGCAGGCCGGCCTCCCGCAGGACGCCGGCGTGCTGGCTGGCCGAGGCGAGCGACACCCCCGCCCGGCGGGCGAGTTCGCTCGTCGTGCAGCCGTGGCCTATCGACTGGAGCACCGCCGAGCGGGTGTGCCCGACGAGCCGGCCCAGCGAGGGGCCGGGCGCGGTGCCCGCGCTCTGCCGCTCGTACGGCGTGTGGGTGTGCGTCACCGGATAGACCAGCACCGGCGGCAGCAGCGGGTCCTGGAGCGCCACCGGGGTGCGGCGGCAGAAGAACGACGGCTGGAGCAGCAGCCCGCGGCCCTCCAGGTACAGGTCCCGGTCCACCGGGTAGTCCGCTTCCAGGACGGGGGCCCGCCAGCGCGTCATCGGCGGGAGCGAGGCGAGGAGTTCGTCCGCCCCGCCGTCCAGGAGCGCGCGTCCGCGGGCCGCGCGGTCGGCGTCGACACGGGCCTGGATGTGCGTCCAGTACGGCGCTATGGCGGCCCGGTGGTAGCCGCGCAGGACGCCCATGAGACGATCCAGCGGCTCGGCGCGCCCGTCGGCGAGCGCCCGCAGCCACCGGGGCAGCCCCCTGGGTCCCGCGACCCGGGAGAGCTCGTCGTGCAGCCGGTCCTGTCCCGTCTCGCGGACGGCTTCGAGCCCGGAGTCGATGGTGTGCGGCCCTTCGGCGGGCGTGAGAAAGTCGGGAAAATAGCCGCGGCCCGGCACCACTGCGGAGAGCAGTCGTGTTTCACCGTTCAACCGGGTACGCGTTTCCGTTCGCCATTCACCGAAGACTAGGGCGCCCCGACGGTCTCTTAATCGATGAAAGCTGAGAATCGTTTCCCACAGCGCGTCCGGACCGGGCGCCATGCGCACCCGGGCCAGGTCCACGCCAGTGAAATGAATACGCAGCACCGAATCTCCACCTGTCTCGAATGTTGCAGCGTGTCGCATCATGTTGCACCCGCAATCGTCCCGCCCCTGAGTATGCCTACCGTCACACGCCGTGACCACCGGCCTTTCAGCCACAGTTGAAAGGCATCGCGAGCAGTCGGTGAGTACCGAAAAGCTGTACGACGTCGGGCACGACACCGGGCCAACCGGAAAGACGTTGTGAGGACCGTGGGGGGCTTTGCTTCGTCTGGCGGCGGTAGGCAAGGTGGCGGCTCCGTGCCCGGCGGGGATGACAGAGTGCGGTTCGCGGATGGGGATCCGTGAACCGCACTCTGCATTTGGGCCAGGGGCCGTTAAATGTCCGTGCTTCAACAGGAATTAAGCGCCCGCACACCCGGAGCACATCCGCGCGGGCCCCGGAACAACAACAAGCGGAATGCCGCGCGGACATGCGGAAGGGGCGGCACCCCCGCACAGGGTGCCGCCCCTTCCATGTGAACCGGAACCGCCGTCGGATCGGTGGTGAGGGTCGGGGACCCGACGGCGGCTCCGGAGCCTCAGCGCGAGTCGCTGCCCTTGGCCTCCGTAGGAGACACCGCCGCCGCGCGGCCCGCCTCCAGGCGCGCCACGGGGATGCGGAACGGGGAGCAGGAGACGTAGTCCAGGCCCACCTCGTGGAAGAAGTGCACCGACTCCGGGTCACCGCCGTGCTCTCCGCAGACGCCCAGCTTGAGGTCGGGGCGCGTGGCGCGGCCGGCCTCGACGGCCGAGCGGACCAGCGAGCCGACGCCGTCCTTGTCGATGGTCTCGAACGGCGAGACCCCGAAGATGCCCTTCTCCAGGTACGCGGTGAAGAAGCTCGCCTCCACGTCGTCGCGCGAGAAGCCCCACACCGTCTGGGTCAGGTCGTTGGTGCCGAAGCTGAAGAACTGGGCGGCCTCGGCGATCTGGCCCGCCGTCAGGGCGGCGCGCGGCAGCTCGATCATCGTGCCGATGGTCAGCTTGAGCTCGGTGCCGGTGGCGGCCTCGACCTCGGCGATGACCCGGTCGGCCTCCTCGCGGACGATCTCCAGCTCCTGGACCGTGCCGACCAGCGGAATCATGATCTCCGCGCGCGGGTCGCCCTTGGCGCCCCGGCGCTCGGCCGCCGCCTCCGCGATCGCCCGTACCTGCATGGCGAACAGGCCCGGAATGACGAGGCCCAGGCGCACACCGCGCAGGCCCAGCATCGGGTTCTGCTCGTGCAGCTTGTGAACGGCCTGGAGCAGGCGCAGATCGTTCTCGTTGGCGTCCTTGCGGGACTCGGCGAGCGCGACGCGCACCGACAGCTCGGTGATGTCGGGCAGGAACTCGTGCAGCGGCGGGTCGAGCAGGCGCACGGTGACCGGCAGGCCGTCCATGGCCTCGAAGAGCTCGACGAAGTCCTTCTTCTGGAGCGGCAGCAGGGCACTGAGTGCCTTCTCGCGCTCGTCGTCGGTGTCGGCCAGGATCAGCCGCTCGACCATCTCGCGGCGCTCACCGAGGAACATGTGCTCGGTGCGGCACAGGCCGATGCCCTGGGCGCCGAAGCGGCGCGCCCGCAGGGCGTCCTCGGCGTTGTCGGCGTTGGCCCGTACGCGCAGCCGGCGTACCCGGTCCGCGTACGCCATGATCCGGTGCACGGCCGCGACCAGCTCGTCGGCGTCGTCGGCGCCCGCGTGCATCCGGCCCTCGAAGTACTCCACGACCGGGGACGGCACGACCGGGACCTCACCGAGGTACACCTTGCCGGTGGAGCCGTCGATGGAGACGACGTCGCCCTCCTCGACGACCACGCCGCCGGGAGCGGTCATCCGCCGCCGCTTGGTGTCGACCTCCAGCTCCTCGGCGCCGCAGACACAGGTCTTGCCCATGCCGCGCGCCACGACCGCCGCGTGCGAGGTCTTGCCGCCGCGCGAGGTCAGGATGCCCTCGGCGGCGATCATGCCGTCCAGGTCGTCCGGGTTGGTCTCGCGGCGGATGAGGATGACCTTCTCGCCCGAACGCGACCACTTGATCGCGGTGTACGAGTCGAAGACGGCCTTGCCGACGGCGGCACCCGGCGACGCGGCGATGCCCCGGCCGAGCTGCTCGACCTTGGCGCTCTCGTCGAAGCGGGGGAACATCAGCTGGGCGAGCTGGGCGCCGTTGACGCGCTGGAGCGCCTCGGCCTCGTCGATCAGGCCCTGGTCCACGAGCTGGGTGGCGATGCGGAAGGCGGCGCCGGCGGTGCGCTTGCCGACGCGGGTCTGGAGCATCCACAGCTGGCCGCGCTCGATGGTGAACTCGATGTCACAGAGGTCCTTGTAGTGCGTCTCAAGGGTCTCCATGATCTGCATGAGCTGGTCGTACGACTTCTTGTCGATCTGCTCCAGATCGGCGAGCGGCACGGTGTTGCGGATGCCCGCCACCACGTCCTCGCCCTGGGCGTTCTGGAGGTAGTCGCCGTAGACGCCCTGGTGGCCGGAGGCCGGGTCGCGGGTGAAGGCGACGCCGGTGCCCGAGTCGGGGCCGAGGTTGCCGAAGACCATGGAGCAGATGTTGACGGCGGTGCCCAGGTCGCCCGGGATGCGCTCCTGGCGGCGGTAGAGCTTGGCGCGGTCGCCGTTCCACGATTCGAAGACCGCCTTGACGGCGAGGTCCATCTGCTCGCGCGGGTCCTGCGGGAAGTCGCGGCCGGCCTCGGTCTTGACGACCTTCTTGAAGTGCTTGACCAGCTTCTTCAGATCGGCGGCGTCGAGGTCGGTGTCGACGGTGACCTTCTTGGCGGCCTTGGCCTCCTCGAGGGCGTCCTCGAAGAGCTCGCCGTCCACGCCGAGGACGGTCTTGCCGAACATCTGGATGAGGCGGCGGTAGGAGTCCCAGGCGAAGCGCTCGTCGCCGGACTGCTTGGCCAGGCCCGTCACCGAGGCGTCCGAGAGGCCGATGTTGAGGACGGTGTCCATCATGCCGGGCATGGAGAACTTGGCGCCCGAGCGTACGGAGACGAGCAGCGGGTCGTCGGCCTGGCCGAGCTTCTTGCCCATCTTCTGCTCAAGGGCGTCGAGGTGCGCGGTGACCTCGTCGCGCAGCTCCGCCGGCTCCTCGCCGCTGTCGAGGTAGACCTTGCACGCCTCGGTGGTGATGGTGAAGCCGGGAGGGACCGGCAGACCGAGGTTGGTCATCTCGGCGAGGTTCGCGCCTTTTCCACCGAGCAGGTCCTTGAGGTCCCTGTTCCCTTCGGTGAAGTCGTAGACGAACTTCTGGCTGTGCTGGAGGTCTTTGTCTTCCGACACGGGTCTCGACTCCTCGGCTCCGAAAAAGCGTGGCGGGCTGCCCTGACGGCCAGGAACATACCCAGATCGAAGGTGTCTGGGTACGTCCACTTGCGCGTCATGGGGCCTTAACCACTCGTCCGCCAGCAGATCGAAAGTAACCGGGAAGTAACCGGAGCGATCTTGATGTGTTCACCCCCTGAAGCCGGTTTTACCAAAACCGAAGATTTAGCGCTCACCTGAGCGTCGCTCTCGACAGGTGAGTTCACTTCTTGAAGACTGAAGGGGTGGCACTCAGTGCCACCCCTTCTAGAGATGCGGCCGCCTTCAAAGTGCTCATCTGAGCGCAACCCCTATCAGGGGTGGCGAGAATCACGCCGTGCGGAGGGCTGGAATTCCACGATCCGGACCCGGATCCGAGCCTCTCAGCCCCCGGAGGTGTCCAGCTCGGCATCGGCGCTGACACCCGAGCAGTCGTACGGGTCCTTGAGCCAGCCGTCCGGCAGGACCACGCGGTTGTTGCCCGAGGTGCGCCCGCGCGGCCCGTCCGCGCCGTCCGGCCAGGGCTGGTCCAGGTCCAGCTCGCTCAACTGAGCGCTCAGCTCCTCCAGGGACGAGGTGACCGCCAGGCGCTTGCGCATCTCCGAGCCGACCGAGAACCCCTTGAGGTACCAGGCCACGTGCTTGCGGAAGTCGATCACACCGCGCGTCTCGTCGCCGATCCACTCCCCGAGCAGGGTCGCGTGCCGCACCATCACCTCGGAGACCGTGCGCAGGGTGGGGCGCGCGTAGGAGCCCGTCCCCTCGAAGGCGCCCACCAGGTCACCGAAGAGCCAGGGCCTGCCCAGGCAGCCTCGGCCCACGACCACGCCGTCGCAGCCGGTCTCCTTCATCATCCGCAGCGCGTCCTCGGCGGACCAGATGTCGCCGTTGCCGAGCACCGGGATCTCCGGGACGTGCTCCTTCAGGCGCGCGATGGCGTCCCAGTCGGCGGTGCCGCCGTAGTGCTGGGCGGCGGTGCGGCCGTGCAGCGCTATCGCGGTGACGCCCTCCTCGACGGCGATCCGCCCGGCGTCCAGGAAGGTGATGTGGTCGTCGTCGATGCCCTTGCGCATCTTCATGGTGACCGGCAGGTCCCCGGCGTTGGAGACCGCCTCGTTCAGGATCGCGCGCAGCAGGGGCCGCTTGTAGGGCAGGGCCGAGCCGCCGCCCTTGCGGGTCACCTTGGGCACCGGGCAGCCGAAGTTCAGGTCGATGTGGTCGGCCAGGTCCTCGTCGACGATCATCCGGACCGCCTTGCCGACGGTGACCGGGTCCACCCCGTACAGCTGGATCGAGCGGGGCGTCTCCGTCGCGTCGAAGTGGATCAGCTGCATGGTCTTCTCGTTGCGCTCGACCAGCGCCCGCGTCGTGATCATCTCGCTCACGAACAGCCCCTTGCCACCGCTGAACTCGCGGCACAGGGTACGGAACGGGGCGTTGGTGATGCCGGCCATGGGCGCCAGCACCACCGGGGGCTGCACGGCATGCGGGCCGATGTTGAGCGTGGTCATTACGCCATTGTCGCGCATGCCCGAGGTTATTAGTTAGCCGTACTACACGAACCGCCACTCGAAGGCCCCACGGCGCGCCTGCGCACCCGCCCCGCCACGGACCACGTACGCCACGTCTTCCAAGCGGCGGGCGAAGATCCCGTGCCCGGTCTCGGCGGTGTGCGTCATGATCTCGACACTTCCCCCCTCCAGGTCGTTCGTCGCGGCCAGCGTCCATGCGCATCCGCTGCCGTGCAGGCACTGGGCCGTCATGGTCACTTCGCCGGCCGGGTGCCGCTCCGTCACGTATTCCGGGCTGCTCATGATCCCGCCCTCTCGGCGGCCCTGTTCTCGCCGGGCACGTCCGCTCCTCTCCGTAGTGCTATTACTACTGGGCGCGTTCAGCGTGGCTCACACCTGGGGACCATTCAACTTGCTGGAAGCGAACGGAAGGTTGGTGAACGTCCTTTGAACCGCAAGGAGTTGAGGCCGGACGCCTCGCCGCAGGCAGCTTATGGGGCGCGTCTGCGCAGCCTGCGGGAGGCGAAAGGCTGGACTCAAGACGATCTCGCCGACCGGATGGAATACTCCAGCGTTCACATCTCGGCGGTGGAAACCGGCCGGAAGCCTTCGACTCTCCGGTTCTCGCGCAGTGCGGACCGGGCGTTCGGCCTTCAGGGCACCGGGGACACGTTCGAGCGCGAGTACCGACAGATGCGGCACGGCAGCCTGCTGGAGGGGTTCCCGGAGTACGTGAAGTACGAGGGGCGGGCGGTTGAGCTGCGGCTGTACGAGGTGGGTGTCGTCCCGGGCCTGCTCCAGACCAGGGAGTACGCGGCAACGCTGGAAGCCGACGCGGTCCGGCGGGAGGCCAGTACGCCCGAACAGGCCGAAGAGCGAGTCCGATTGGTGGCCCGCAGGCAATCCACGCTCGTCCGCAGCCCGTCCCCGTTGATCCACGTCGTGCTCGACGAAAGCTGTATCCGGCGGCCGATGGGCGACTCTTCCATCATGGCGGCCCAGTTCGACCGTCTGCTGGAGTTCGCCGCGATGCCGAACACCCTGCTCCAGGTCGCCCCGTTCAGCATGGGGGCGAGGAGGCCGTTCAGTCTGCCGGTAACCGTGTTGACCATGCCGGACCGCTCGATCATGTCCTATGCCGAGTCGGCGCAGCGGGGGCATCTGGAGCGGGACGGCGGCGCTGTCGTGGCCATACTTAAGGCATACCATCAGCTGCAGGCCGAGGCGTTGCCGCAAGCGGCGTCCGTGGCTCTGATCGACCAGTTTCGAAAGGGTTCCCAGTGACGACCGAATCCCCCTGCTGGTTCACGAGTTCGTACAGCGGTAACGGCGGCCAGTGCGTAGAGGTCGCCACGAACCTTGCCGCCACACGCGGCACGGTCCCCGTCCGTGACTCCAAAAACCCGACCGGCCCGGCCCTGAACCTCCCCGCAGGCACCTTCTCTTCCTTCGTGGCAGGTCTCAAGGCCGGTGAGTTCGGCTCCATCTGAGCGTGCGCCGGTCGGGATCACCGCGCGGCCCCGACCGGCGCCGCTTCCCGGACCGAGATCTCCAGCAGCCGCTCCAGCCCCGCGCGTGAGGCGGCGTCCAGCGGCACGTACGTCACCAGGCGCGGGCCGGAGGAGGGCCCCAGCCACAGGTTGGTGTGCTCCAGGTGCAGCAGCCCCACATGGGCGTTGCGGATGTACTTCTCCCGGCCACTCTGGTCGACCACCTCGTGCCGCGCCCAGATCTCGCGGAACTCGGGCGATCCGTTCTCCAGCCGGTTCAGGAGCGTCTTCCACGCGGGCTCGGCCAGGTGCTCGGCCATCGCGGCGCGGAACTTGGCGGCCATCATCCGGTTGACGTCCGGCAGGTCGGCCACGGCCGCGCGCCAGTCGTCGTTGGTGAAGGCCAGCCACATGCAGTTGCGGTCCTCGGGCGCCAGCGCGTCCAGGTCGCAGAGCAGCCGGGCGTACGTGCGGTTGTAGGCAAGGATGTCGTACCGGCTGTTCTGGATGCAGGCGGGCACCGGCTCCAGCTGGTCCAGCATCGCGCGCAGGGCCGGAGTGACCGTCGGGCAGGGCGCGTTGGGGTTGGGGTCGGTGGCGCCCGCGAGGGCGAACAGATGGGTGCGCTCGCTGGCGTCCATCAGCAGAGCGCGCGCGAGGGCGTCCAGGACCTGGGCGGAGACCTGGATCTCGCGGGCCTGCTCCAACCAGGTGTACCAGGTGACGCCGACTGCGGAGAGATGGGCGACCTCCTCGCGGCGCAGCCCCGGGGTGCGCCGGCGGCGGCCGTGCGGCAGGCCGACCTGCTCGGGCGTGATGCGCTCGCGGCGGCTGCGCAGGAACTCCGCCAGCTCGTGCCGGCGGACGTCGGACTCCGGGGCCACAGTGGTCATGGCACCAGGGTGCCGCAGCGCCCACCCCATTGCCAGGTACTGCGTGTACCAGGATAAAGAGACTCTGGTACCAGGCTGGGCGAGGGGCGATCGTCTTCTGCGTGAGCAATGACGTGACTATTTCCGCATCCACCGCCACGGCCGAGACCCCGGCCGTCCCGGTGATCCGCCACAGCGGCGCGGCGATCGGCCCGCTGGGGCTGTTCACCGTACTGCTCGGCGCGGCCCTGCCCCTGATCGACTTCTTCATCGTCAACGTCGCCCTGCCCGCCATGGAGAAGGACCTGGCGGCGGGCCCGGCCACGCTGGAACTGGTGGTCGCGGGCTACGGCGTCGCGTACGCCGTGCTGCTCGTCCTCGGCGGCCGGCTCGGCGACACCGCCGGGCGGCGCCGGCTCTTCCTCATCGGCATGGCCGCCTTCGGGGTGACCTCGCTCGCCTGCGGTCTGGCGCCGAGCGCCTGGACGCTGGTGGCGGCCCGGGTCGCCCAGGGCGCCGCCTCCGCGCTGATGCTGCCGCAGGTCCTCGCCACCATCCAGGCCACCACGGCGGGACCGCGCCGGGCGCGCGCGATGAGCCTGTACGGCGCGACCGCCGGGCTCTCCATGGTCGCCGGGCAGATCCTCGGCGGCGTGCTGGTGGCGGCCGACATCGCGGGCAGCGGCTGGCGCGCGGTCTTCCTGGTCAACGTCCCGGTGGTGATCGTGGGGCTGGTGCTCGCGGTCCGCAGTGTGCCCGAGACCCGCTCGGACCGGCCCGCGTCGGTGGACGTGCCCGGCACGCTGCTGCTCGCGCTCTCGCTGATCAGCCTGCTGCTGCCGCTGACCGAGGGGCGGGCGGCCGGGTGGCCGCTGTGGACCTGGGTCTCGCTCGCCGTCTTCCCCTTCGCCGCCCTCGCGTTCTACCGCACCGAGCGGCGCGCCGACCGCCTCGGCGGGACGCCGCTGGTCCCGCCGAGCCTGCTGCGGCTGCCCTCGCTCCGCCGGGGCCTGGTGATGATCGTGCCGTTCTCGGTCGGCTTCAGCGGCTTCATGTTCGTGATCGCGGTCGTCCTCCAGCAGGGTCTGCGGATGGGGCCGGTGTCGGCCGGGCTGGCGCTGGTGCCGATGGCGGTGGCGTTCTTCGCCGCCTCGCTGGCCGGGCCGCGCCTGATCGGCCGGTACGGGAGCCGGATCGTCACCACCGGCGGCATCCTCCAGGGCATCGGCATCACGGTCCTGGTGCTCACCGTCTGGCGGGGCTGGTCCGGCCTCGGCATAGCGGAGCTGGCGCCCGGGGTGGCGCTCGCCGGGCTCGGCCAGGGCCTCCAGCTGCCGGTGCTGTTCCGGATCGTGCTCTCGGACGTGCCGACCGACCGCGCCGGCGTGGGCAGCGGCGTGCTGGTCACCACCCAGCAGTCCGCCCTCGCCCTCGGTGTCGCCACCCTCGGCAGCCTCTTCCTGTCGCTGCTGCCGTCGATGGGCACCCGGGACGCGCTGGTGGTGACCCTGCTGGTCCAGCTCGCGGCGGTGGTCCTGACCGCGCTGCTGAGCCTGCGGCTGCCGAAGACCGTGGGGTGAGGGGCGACACCCGCACGAGAGGTGGCAGGTGTCAGATGACAGATATTGAAATCTGTCATCTGACATGTCACAGTGGAGGGGCACCCCCTCCCGTCCCCTCCAAGGAGTGACCGCCATGCGCACCCGCACCCTCGGCACCACCGGCCCCCAGGTCTCCGCCCTCGGCCTCGGCTGCATGGGCATGTCCGCGCTGTACGGCGACGCCGACCGGGCCGAGTCGATCGCCACCGTCCACGCCGCCCTCGACGCGGGCGTGACCCTGCTCGACACCGGCGACTTCTACGGCATGGGCCACAACGAACTGCTCATCGGCGAGGCGCTGCGCAGCGCGCCCGCCGCCGCCCGCGAGCGAGCCCTCACCAGCGTCAAGTTCGGCGCCCTGCGCGACCCGGACGGCGGCTGGGCCGGGTACGACGGCCGCCCGGCGGCGGTGCGGAACTTCGCGGCGTACTCGCTCCAGCGCCTCGGCGTCGACCACATCGACGTCTACCGCATCGCCCGGCTCGACCCGGACGTCCCGGTCGAGGAGACCGTCGGCGCGATCGCGGAGCTGGTCGAGGCCGGTCACGTACGGCACATCGGGATGTCCGAGGTCGGCGCGGACACCCTGCGCAGGGCCGCGGCCGTCGCCCCGATCTGCGACCTCCAGATCGAGTACTCGCTCATCTCGCGCGGCATCGAGGACGAGATCCTGCCGACCGCCAAGGAGCTGGGCATCGGGATCACCGCGTACGGCGTGCTCTCGCGCGGGCTCATCAGCGGCCACTTCAGCCGCGACCGGCAGCTGGCGGCCAATGACTTCCGCGGTATGAGCCCCCGCTTCCAGGGCGAGAACCTCGACCGCAACCTCGGCCTCGTCGAGGCGCTGCGGAAGGTCGCCGAGCACCAGGGCGTCTCGGTCGCGCAGATCGCGATCGCCTGGGTGATGGCGCAGGGCGAGCGGTTCGGCGCGGACGTGGTGCCGCTGGTCGGCGCCCGCCGCCGGGACCGGCTGGCCGAGGCGCTGGGCGCCCTGGACGTCACCCTCGACGCCCGCGACCTGGCCGCCATCGAGGCGGCGGTCCCGGCCGGGGCGGCGGCGGGCGAGCGCTACCCGGCCGCGCAGATGGCGCATCTGGACAGCGAGCGCTGAGGGCCTGTCTTCGCGTTGTCCACAGGGCCGGACCCGGTGGCGGAGTCGGCGGGTAACGTCAAGGTCATGAGTACGGAACCCCTGACCGCCGAGCGCATCCTCGAAGCGACCGAGGAGGTGCTGCGCCGCCACGGCCCGGCGAAGGCCACGGTCGTCGACGTCGCCCGCCAGCTCGGCGTCAGCCACGGCAGCGTCTACCGCCACTTCCGTACGAAGTCGGCGCTGCGGGAGGCCGTCACCAAGCGCTGGCTGGACCGCACCACACGCGAGCTCGCCTCGATCGCGGACGACGAGCCCCAGGAGGCGGAGGCGACGCTGCGCGCCTGGCTGGCGAAGCTCTTCGAGGCCAAGCGGCGCAAGGCGGGCGACGACCCCGAGCTCTTCGCGACGTACGAGGTGCTGCTCGCGGAGAACAGCGCGGTGGTCGAGGAGCACATCACCGAACTGGTCGACCAGCTCGCGCAGATCGTCCACCGGGGCGTCGAGCGCGGGCGGTTCACGGCGCTGGGGCCGGACGGGCGGACGGCGCGGGCGGTCTTCGACGCCACCAACCGCTTCCACGACCCGGCGTACGCGCCGCAGTGGCCGCGGCCGGAGATCGAGAGCGAGTTCACGGCCGTGGTGGACCTGGTGGTGCACGGCCTGCGGGCCCACCGGGCGTGACGGCGGAGGCGGGCGGTGCTACCGGTGCTACCAGCGGGTGCGGTCCGCGATCGCCGTGCCCGAGCCGGCCGAGAGCTCGACGAGGCGGTCCGAGGCGGGGTCGCGCAGGGAGTCGTCGATGTCGCGGGTGCCCGATCCCTTGGTGCCCGTGATCCGGTAGTGCGAGCCGGCGGGGAGGATGAGCTCGACTCTGCCCGAGTTCGTGGTGGCGGTGACCTTCCGGGGCGGGGCGGCGAATTCCAGCTCGGCGTGGCCGGACCCGGAGCGCAGCTCGGCCTCGGCGGAGCCGATCGCGGCGCCGCTGACCGAGCCGGAGCCCACGACGGCCTTCAGCGGGCCGCGCACGCCGTAGAGCTTGATGGTGCCGGAGCCGCCGTGCAGGGCGACGGGTCCGGTCAGGCCGCTGACCCGGACGGCGCCGGAGCCGCTGCGGACCGTGAGGCGGACCCCGGCCGGGACGGTCAGGTCCAGCTGGACCGAGCAGCCGAGGCTCGTGACGGCGAACCGGCCGTCGCACTCGGGCCGCAGCCTGAGCGTGTCGCCGTCCCACTCCTTGCGGACCTTCGGCTTGCGCAGCGACCAGGAGAGCCGCTCCTGGACGCGGACCTCGCCGTCGGCGCCGGGGACCACGGTCAGCTCGGCGCTTCCCGCCTCGACCTCGACGGCCCCCACCGGGTGGCGGTCGCTGGTCTCGACACTGGTGTGGCTGGTGGTCTGGCGGGCGAGCTGGGCGTACACCTCGATGCCGAGCGGCGCCACCACGAACAGCGCGCTGAGCACGGCGACCAGGATCCACCTGCCCCGGTGCCGGGGCCGGTCGGCGCGGGGGGCGGTGCGGTGGTCCGGGCCGGGCCGGGCGGTGGTGCTCATGCGCCGCCGTCCGGTGAACCGCTGTCCGGTGAGCCGCCGTCCAGGAAGCGCAGGACGGCGAGGACACGGCGGTGGTCGCCGTCGGCGACCGGCAGGTCGAGCTTGGCGAAGATGCTGTTGATGTGCTTGGCGACGGCGCTCTCCCCGACGACCAGCTGCTCGGCGATCCCCGCGTTGGAGCGGCCCTCGGCCATCAGGGCGAGGACCTCGCGCTCGCGGGGGGTGAGGCGGTCCAGCGGGTCGGTGCCGCCGCCCCGGCGCAGCAGCAGCTGGGCGACGACCTGGGGGTCGAGCGCGGTGCCGCCGCCGGCCACCCGCCGCAGGGCGTCGATGAACTCCTCGACGTCGGCGACGCGTTGTTTGAGCAGATAGCCGATGCCGCCCGAGCGGGCGCTGAGCAGATCGGCCGCGTACCGCTCCTCCACGTACTGGGACAGGAGCAGGACGGCGGTGTCCGGCCACTGCCGGCGGATCATCAGCGCGGCCCGTACGCCCTCGTCGGTGAAACCGGGCGGCATCCGGACGTCGACGAGGGCGAGTGTCGGCCGGTGTTCCTCGACGGCGGCGAGCAGCCCGTCGGCGTCCTCCGTCTCGGCGGCGACCTCGAACCCCGCCATCTCCAGGACCTTGACGAGTCCTATGCGCAACAGCACCGAATCCTCGGCGATCACAGCCCGCACGGCAGCTCCACGGTGATGACGGTCGGGCCCCCGAGGGGGCTGTCGAGATGGATGGTTCCGTCCACGGACCCCACGCGCTTGGCGAGGCCGCGCAGTCCGGTGCCGCCGGCGGCGTCCGCGCCCCCGGCGCCATTGTCGCTGACGGTGAGGCGGAGCAGGTCGCCTCGGCGGCGCACCCGCACCGAACAGCGCGTCGCCCGGGCGTGCTTGGCGACGTTCGCCAGCGCCTCGGAGACGACGAAGTAGGCGACGGCCTCCACGGTGGGCGCGGGGCGCCGGTCCAGGTCGACGGTGAGCTCGACCGGCAGCGGGGCGCGGGCGGCGATGCCGGAGAGCGCCGCGTCCAGGCCCCGGTCGTCCAGGACGGCCGGGTGCAGCCCGCGCACCAGGCTGTTCAGCTCCTCGATGGCCTCCTTGGCCTCGCGGTGCGCCTCGTCGATGACGGCCCGGGCCTCGGGCGGCAGGTCGGTGAGGGTGGCGCGGGCCAGGCCCAGGTTCATGGCGAGGGAGACCAGGCGCTGCTGGGCGCCGTCGTGCAGATCGCGTTCGATGCGGCGGCGTTCGGCGTCGGCGGCGTCCAGGACCCCGGCGCGGCTCTCGGCCAGGGTCTCCACGCGCCGCTCCAGCTCCTTGGCCCGGCTGGGGCCGAGGAGGGCGGCGGCCGCGTGGCCGTCGAGCCGGACGGCGGCCGCGGCGAACCAGGGCGTGGCGAGCAGGAGGAGCACCCCCGCGACGGTGAACAGCGCGTACGCGTCGGTCCATTCGGGCAGTCCCGCGTGCAGCGGCACCGCCCACAGCCAGGACAGCACGAAGGCGCAGAAGAGGCCCCCGACCCAACCGCCGACCACCAGCACACCGGCCGCCGCGGCGAGCGGGGCGATGAGGAGGTGGTAGCCGTAACTCCGCCAGGTCGACTCCGACCGCAGCCGCTCAACGAGCCCGCGCCGGGTGAAGGCGCGGCTCTGCCAGGCGATGCCGGGCACGTCCAGGCCCAGCAGCGACCAGAAGCGGCTGCGCTGGAGCGTGGTGAGGAGCGGGCTGAGGAGGAACACGAAGAGCAGGGCGTCGGGGGTGTGTCCGGGCGCCAGGACCAGATACGTGATCGAGCCCACGGCGGGCAGCGCGAGCGGTATGCCCGCCACCGCGAAGGCGGTGTTGCGCCAGGCCCACGCCGACCACGGGGCGTGCGCGGCGGCCCAGTCGGTCGCGCGCCGCAGCGGGCCGGGAGTTGCCATGTGCATACCGTAAACGCCCAGCTCGGAGCGGTGCCATCACGCTACTGCCCGCCCGGGGGTGAAGCTGGCACCACCCCCGGTTCGGGCCGTCGCGTTACTGATCTCAACGGCTGGGCAGGCGAGGCTTGTTGCCGTGCTCGGCGGACTGGCCGCCGGGCCGGAAGGAGACCGCCGCCATGACACTCGTCGCCCCGCAGATCCGCATCCGCCGGCCGCGCCTGGCGACGCTGCTGACGGGTGCGGGGGTCGTCCTGGTGCCGTGGATGGTGGTCCTGGCCAAGACGCTGCCGTCGACGGTGGAGGTGTCCAACTGGCCGCTGGCCTGGATAGGTCTGGACGCGGGGCTCGCCGTGGGGCTCGTGGGGACCGGGATGCTGCTGCGGCGCGGGGACCCGCGGGTGTCGCCCGCCGCCGCGGCGACGGGGGCGCTGCTGCTGATGGACGCGTGGTTCGACGTGACGACGGCGGCGGCCGGTCCGGAATGCGCGACGGCCATCGCGCTCGCCCTGTTCGCGGAGTTGCCGCTCGCTGTGGCGTGCGGGGTGGTCGCGGGGCGGCGCGCGTAGGACGTCACCTGCGGGCGGCGGGGGCTGGTCGCGCCTCCCCCGCGCCCCTCAAGGCAGAAGGCCTGGCCCCGTACCGCGTGTTCATGCGGTACGGGACCAGGCCTTCAGGGGCGCGGGGAACTGCGCGGACAACCACAGATCACCCGCGGACGAACTAGCAGCCCAGAAGCCTCGCACCCAGGTACGACTGGATCTGGTCCAGGGACACCCGCTCCTGGGACATGGTGTCCCGCTCGCGGACGGTCACCGCGTTGTCGTCGAGGGTGTCGAAGTCGACGGTGACGCAGAACGGCGTACCGATCTCGTCCTGGCGGCGGTAGCGGCGCCCGATCGCACCCGCGTCGTCGAACTCGATGTTCCAGTTCTGCCGCAGGTCCGCCGCGAGGCCCTTCGCCTTCGGCGAGAGCTGCGGGTTGCGCGAGAGCGGCAGCACCGCGACCTTGACCGGCGCCAGGCGCGGGTCGAGGCGCATCACGGCGCGCTTCTCCATGACGCCCTTGGCGTTGGGCGCCTCGTCCTCGCTGTAGGCGTCGAGGAGGAAGGCCAGCATGGAGCGGCCGACACCGGCGGCGGGCTCGATGACGTACGGGGTCCAGCGCTCACCGGCCTCCTGGTCGAAGTACGACAGGTCGCTGCCGGACGCCTTGGCGTGCGCCGAGAGGTCGTAGTCGGTGCGGTTGGCGACACCCTCCAGCTCGCCCCACTCGCTGCCGCCGAACTGGAAGCGGTACTCGATGTCGGCGGTGCGCTTGGAGTAGTGGGAGAGCTTCTCCTTCGGGTGCTCGTACCAGCGCATGTTCTCCTCGCGCAGGCCCAGGCCGGTGTACCAGTTCCAGCGCTCCTGCATCCAGTACTCCTGCCACTGCTCGTCCTCGCCCGGCTTGACGAAGAACTCCATCTCCATCTGCTCGAACTCGCGGGTGCGGAAGATGAAGTTGCCGGGCGTGATCTCGTTGCGGAAGGACTTGCCCATCTGCGCGATGCCGAAGGGCGGCTTCTTGCGCGAGGTCTGCTGGACCTGGCCGAAGTTGGTGAAGATGCCCTGCGCGGTCTCGGGGCGCAGGTAGGCGACGGAGCCGCTGTCCTGGGTCGGGCCGAGGTGGGTGGAGAGCAGACCCGAGAAGTTCTTGGGCTCGGTGAAGGTGCCCTTGTTGCCGCAGTTGGGGCAGTTGAGCTCGGCGAGGCCGTTCGCGGGCTCCTTGCCGTGCTTCTCCTCGTACGCCTCGATCAGGTGGTCCGCGCGGAACCGCTTGTGGCAGGAGGTGCACTCGGTTAGCGGGTCGGTGAAGGTGGCGACGTGACCGGAGGCCTCCCAGACCTCGGTGGCCAGGATCACCGACGAGTCGATGCCGACGACGTCCTCGCGCGCGGTGACCATGTAACGCCACCACTGGCGCTTGAGGTTCTCCTTCAGCTCGACACCCAGCGGCCCGTAGTCCCAGGCGGCGCGCTGACCACCGTAGATCTCGCTGCACGGGTAGACGAAGCCACGGCGCTTGCTCAGGTTGACGATGGTGTCGATCTTGTCGGCGGCCACGTTGCTCTCTTCATTACGACGACGACGAACGGCGAATGCCTCAGATTAGCGGCGGCCTGCACCCCTGGATCAAATCGGTATCCCGCCAGGCATCGCGCCAGGCCCCCCGGCAGCGCCCGGGGAGGGCCGCCGCCCCACCCTTGTTGACAATCGTTTCCACTTTTGTTGAAAATGAGTGTCATGAACGTACGACGCCTCATACCGGCCGCCGCCCTCTCCACCACCGTGGTGCTCGGCCTCGGCGCCCTGACCGCCTGCTCGGACACCGACGCGGGCCCGGGCCGCAAGGACGGCAAGCTGGACGTGGTGGCGTCGTTCTATCCCATGCAGTACCTGGCGGAGCGCATAGGCGCCGGCCACGTCTCCGTACGCAGCCTGACCAAGCCGGGCGTCGAGCCGCACGACCTGGAGCTCAGCCCCCGCCAGACCGCCTCGCTCGGCCGGGCCGGTCTGGTCGTCTACCTCAGGGGCGTCCAGCCCGCCGTGGACAAGGCCATCGCCCAGTCCGGCGCCGGGCACACCGTGGACGCCGCCGGGCTGACCAAGCTGGAGGACCACGGCACCGAGGTCGGCC
This sequence comes from Streptomyces sp. NPDC026377, assembly GCF_055567715.1. Lineage (NCBI taxonomy): Bacteria > Bacillati > Actinomycetota > Actinomycetes > Kitasatosporales > Streptomycetaceae > Streptomyces > Streptomyces sp. NPDC026377. The sequence continues at coordinate 6,585 of NZ_JBVHPV010000019.1, read as the reverse complement.
ACGGCCACGAGGGCGAGGAGCACCACGGCGAGAGCGAGGCGGGCGCCGACCCCCACGTCTGGCTGGACCCGGTCAAGTACGCCGAGGTCGCCCGGGGCGTCGGCAAGGCCCTGGAGAAGGCCGACCCCGACAACGCGGCGGACTACGAGAAGAACACCGCCGCAGTGGTCAAGGACCTCGGGGCGCTCAACGAGAAGTTCGCGGCGGGCCTGCGGACCACCGCCACCAAGACCTTCATCACCACCCACTCCGCGTTCGGCTACCTCGCCGAGCGGTACGGGCTGACCCAGGAGGGCATCGCGGGCATCGACCCCGAGGCCGAGCCGAGCCCCGCCCGGGTCAAGGAGCTCCAGTCGATCGCGCGGAAGGACCACGTCGACACGGTCTTCTTCGAGACGCTGGCCAGCGACAAGACCGCCAGGACGCTCGCCGGGGACACCGGCCTGAAGACCGACGTCCTGGACCCGCTGGAGGGCATCACCGACAAGTCCAGGGGCAAGGACTACCTCCAGGTGATGGAGTCCAACCTGGCCGCGCTCCGCAAGGCGCTCGGCGCGAAGTGACGACCCGCGAAGCACCGGCTCCCGGCCCCGCGTCCCGCCCGGCCCGCGCATCCACCTCGGCGTTCACGCCCGCATCCGCATCCGCATCCGGCACATCGGAGGCACCAGTGATGGACCCCACGACGGAACCCGTCATATCCCTGCGCGCGGCCACGGCCACCCTCGGCTCGCGCCCGGTGCTGCGCGGCATCGACCTCACCGTCGAGCGCGGCGAGGTCGTCGCCCTGCTCGGCGCCAACGGCTCCGGCAAGTCCACCGCCGTGCGCTCGGTCATCGGCCAGGTGCCGCTCACCGGGGGCCGCGTCGAGCTGTTCGGTACGGAGCTGAAGCGCTTCCGGGACTGGGCGCGCGTCGGCTACGTACCGCAGCGCACCACCGCCGCCAGCGGGGTGCCCGCGACCGTGCGCGAGGTGGTCGCCTCGGGGCGGCTGTCCCGTACGAAACTGGGGCTGCTCTCCCGGGCGGACCGGACGGCCGTGGCCCGGGCCATCGAGCTCGTGGGCCTCGCCGACCGCGCCAAGGACTCGGTGAACGCCCTCTCCGGCGGCCAGCACCAGCGCGTCCTGATCGCCCGCGCGCTCGCCTCCGAGCCCGAACTGCTGATCATGGACGAGCCGATGGCGGGCGTCGACCTGGCCAGCCAGGAGATCCTCGCCGCGACCCTGCGCGAACAGGTCGCGGGCGGCGCGACCGTCCTGCTCGTCCTGCACGAACTCGGTCCGCTGGAGCCGCTGATCGACCGCGCGGTGGTGCTGCGCGACGGCTGCGTCACCCACGACGGGCCGCCGCCCAAGGCCACCGGCCAGCATGCCCTGCCCGGCCACGACCACGTCCACCCCCACTCGGCCGTCGAGCCGATCCGTACAGGACTGCTGAGCTGACCATGGAAATCCTCCAGACCGCCTTCATGCAGCGGGCGCTCATCGCGGCCGTCCTGGTCGGCATCACCGCGCCCGCCGTCGGCATCTACCTCGTCCAGCGCCGCCAGGCCCTGATGGGCGACGGAATCGGCCATGTCGCCATGACCGGCGTCGGCCTCGGCTTCCTGCTCAACACCAGCCCGGTGTGGATGGCGACGCTCGTCTCCGTCCTCGGCGCCGTGACGATGGAGTTGATCCGCGCGTACGGCAAGACGCGCGGCGACATCGCGCTCGCCATGCTCTTCTACGGCGGTATGGCGGGCGGTGTGCTGCTGGTCAACCTCTCGGACACCGGCTCCAACGCCAACCTCTCCTCGTACCTCTTCGGCTCGCTCTCCACCGTCTCCGACTCGGACGTCACCTCGATCTGCGTGCTCGCCGCGTTCGTGGTGCTCGTCACCGTCGGGCTGCGGCGACAGCTGTTCGCGGTGAGCCAGGACGAGGAGTTCGCGCGGGTCACCGGGCTTCCGGTGCGGGCTTTGAACCTGCTGGTCGCGGTCACCGCCGCGATCACGGTGACGGTGGCGATGCGGGCCGTCGGACTGTTGCTGGTCAGCGCGCTGATGGTGGTGCCGGTCGCGGCGGCCCAGCAGGTCTCGCGCTCCTTCGCGGTGACGTTCGTCCTCGCGGTGGTCATCGGTACGACGGTCACCCTGGCCGGAACAGTCACCTCGTACTACCAGGACGTGCCGCCCGGGGCGACGATCGTGCTGCTCGCGATCGGCGCGTTCATCGCCCTGACCGCGCTGGCCGCGCCCCTGGCGCGCAGGCGCGCGCGGGTGGCCGAAACCGCCGCCCAGCGGTGCACCCTGGAGGTGCCGGGGGCGCGTACCGCCTCCGACGAGGCCACGGTCTGACCCCGACCTGGCAGAATGGCCCGACGACGTGAGCGGGCGACGGTTAGAGGGAGGCACCTGTGGCGACGGCTGGACCACCCGTACGCGGCCGGTCGACCAAGCAGCGGGCCGCCGTGGCGGCGGCCCTCGACCAGGTGGACGAGTTCCGCAGCGCGCAGGAGCTGCACGACATGCTCCGGCACCGGGGCGACTCCGTGGGGCTGACCACGGTCTACCGCACCCTTCAGTCGCTCGCCGACGCGGGCGAGGTCGACGTGCTGCGCACCAGCGACGGCGAGGCCGTCTACCGGCGCTGCTCCTCGGGTGACCACCACCACCATCTGGTCTGCCGGATGTGCGGCAAGGCCGTGGAGGTCGAGGGCCCGGCGGTGGAGAAGTGGGCGGACGCGATCGCGGAGCAGCACGGCTTCGTGAACGTGGCGCACACCGTGGAGATCTTCGGCACCTGCGCGGAGTGCGCGGCGGCCGGGGAGACGCAGACGCAGTGAAACTGACGCGGTGACGCGGTCACGTAGACGCGGTGACGCGGACGCGGTGACGTAGAGACGCAGTCGGCGCACGAAGCAGACATACGCGTCCGAAGAGCCCGGCGGGCCGGTGGAATCCACTGATCCGCCGGGCCCTTTCGCGTACCCCCAACATCACCCGAAGCAGAGCCTTACAGACCGGGTGTCCCGTTCGTCGGCGCCGAGCGGGACATCCCGGACGGTGCCCGCACGAGGCCCCGACGAGGCCCGGACAGGAGCACCCACCCGCTTCCAGCCGGAGTCCGCCGCCCCGTCCCACCCCAACTCACCTTTACGGGCAGGCCAGATGGGTAGGACGCGGAGTGGGCCGGGACCGGCCGACGAACGCTTTGGGCCAGACTCCATCCGCACTAAAGAAACCGTCGAGTTGGTTTATATACACTCTCCTCCTCGGCTCCTGTCACCCCAGAAGCCCCCCTCCTTCCTGCGCGACAACGGAGTGACCACCATGAGCAAGCAGCAACGGGCTGAGCGGACACGTCAGACGCTGATCCTGGCGGCGGCCGAGGTGTTCGACAGGGACGGCTTCGCCCCCTCCTCACTGACCGCGATCAGCACCCGGGCAGGCGTCAGCAACGGGGCGCTGCACTTCCACTTCGTCAGCAAGAACGCCCTGGCCGAGGCGGTGGCCGAGCACGCCATGACGTCCCTGCGGCAGATCGCGCCCCCGCGCGAGTCCGGGCACGGCCGGGCGCTCCAGCTCCTGGTGGACACCACACACGCGCTGGCCTTCCGGCTCGGTGACGACGTGGTCCTGCGGGCGGGCTTCGGGCTCAGCTCGGACGCGACCTGGAAGGGGCCGATGGATCTGCGCCAGTACTGGGTGGACTGGGTCGGTGACGTGCTGGCCGGGGCGGCGGCCGAGGGCGCGCTCGCCGAGGGGGTCGCGGTGGAGGACGCCAAGGCGGTGATCGCGGCGACCACGGTCGGCTTCGAGGCGATGGGGCGCAGTCAGCCGCGCTGGTCCTCGCGGCAGATGTTCGGCAAGTTCTGGCGGCTGCTGCTGCCCCGCCTCGCCCGGGCCGACGCACTCGGTTCGCTGAAGCCCGACGGCAGCCCCGGCCTGGCCGCCGCGCTGCCCGTCTAGACACCGGCACACCGGCACACCGGCCCACCGGCACACGGATGCGGGGCCCGTCCGGCGGACGGGCCCCGCATCCTTTCGGCGCCGCAGGGGTGCGGGCGTCGGGGGTGGGTCCGTGTCCCGCCCCCCGACGGGGCACGGATCCATCCCGGCGCCCGCACCGGTCCGTGGCCGAGGCCGGCCCGTGACCGGGGGCCGGGCCCGTGGCCGGGGGCGGTCAGGCTCCGATTCGCCGGGGCGGGCGGACGTAGGGCGCGGAGTACGCGGCCGTCCGCACCCGGGCCACCTGTCCGTCGGGCTGCCCGTCCCGCTGCCCGACGAGTTGCCCCTCCCGCTGCCCGTTGACGGCCTGGGGGCGCGTGCGGGGCGTGCCGGGCCTTGCGTAGGCCTCGTGCACCCGCCAGTGGCCCGGGGAGGCCTCGGCCGGGCCGTAGGAGACCTCGGGTCCGGCGGCCAGGCGGGAGTCGTCGCAGACGAGGATCTCGCCGGGCGCGGCCCGGGCGAGCAGCCGCTGGCAGAGGTCCAGCAGGACCCCGTTGACGGCCAGCGGGGTTCCGGGGTCGCCGGGGGCGTAACGGACCAGCGCCCGGCCGGTCGCGACGGCCGCGTGCAGGCGCAAGCCCCGGTCGGGGACGACCGCGTCCCGCACGGCGGCGGCGGCCCGGAGCGCGCGCAGGGCGGCGCCGTCACCCCGGGTGTCCTGGAACAGGCCGAGGGAGACCGGGCCGACGGAGCCGACGACCAGTCCGCCGAAGTGCTCGACCCGGGCGCGGGTGACCGCGCCGGCCCGCTCCAGCATCTCGTCCAGATCGACCGCCTCGCCGAGCCCGGGACCGAGCCCGGGACCGAGGCCGCCGCCGGGGTGCACCCCTGAGCCGACGCGTGCCTGGACGAGGAGGACGCTCAGCACCTCACGGCGTGTCACGTCCTCTTGTACGTCAGTCCGTTGGGGCACGGCCACGGGCCGCGTCGACGCCGTACGCTCCGGAGTCCTGGCGTGCCTGCGGTGGCCGGAGACGGCGGTCAGCGTGCGGCGCCGGTCGCCGCGCTCGCACGGCTGGTCGGCGGCGGCGACGGGCGCGAGGGCCGCCGACCGTGCGGGGACGGGCGCCGGGCGCCCGGGAGCGAGGTCCAGGGACGGGTCGTGGGCGAGGATGGCCTGCTGGAGGCCGCGCAGCTCGTGGCCGGGCTCCAGACCGAGGTCCTCCACCAGGGTGGCCCGCAGGCGGTTGTAGACGGCCAGCGCGTGGGCCTGCCGTCCGCAGCGGTACAGGGCCAGCATCAGCTGACCCGAACTGCGCTCGCGCAGCGGCTCGGCCTCGACGGCGGACTCCAGCTCACCGAGGACGGCGTAGTGCTGGCCGCACGCCAGCCGCGCCTCGAAGTAGTCCTCCAGGACATCGCGCCGGGTGTTCTGCACGGCCCTGAGCTCGGGCCACACGACGCCCGTCTCGGCCAGGTCCGCGAGCGCCGGGCCGCGCCAGAGGGCGAGTGCCGCGCCGAGGGAGGCGACGGCCGCCTCGGGCCGCCCGCCCGCGAGTTCGGCCCGGCCCTCGCCGACCTTGCGCCGGAAGACGTGCAGATCGATCTGGTCCGGGTCGGTGCGGATCAGATACCCGGGCGCGCGGGTGAGCAGTTCGGCGCCTCCCGCCCCCTCGGGGTCGCTCTCGCCGAGGATCCCGCGCAGCCCCCAGACCGCGTTCTGAAGGATCTTGCGTGCCGTCGCCGGGGTGCTGTCCGCCCGCCAGAGCGCGGACAGCAGCCTGCTCGTCGGAACGACCTGGTTCGCCTGGAGCAGCAGACAGCCCAGCGTCGCCCGCTGTTTCACTCCCCCCAGAGTGACAGGCCGACCACCGGACATCACCTCAAGTGGCCCCAGCATACGAAAGCGCATAACTCCCCCAAGTCCTGTGTGCACCAGCGCGCCGCATTGACTTGTTAAAGAGATTACAAACCGGCATCCCGGTTTGTCAAAAGTATGATACGCGGGCGAATCGCCCAGAACTATCGGTGGATTCCGAAGCTTCCCCTCCCGCCCGGTCAGAGGAACCGTACGACAGGTTGGTTTTACGGAGCCTTACGGGGGAGGCAGCCCCCAGGTCGGCGCCGGGGGCCGCAAGATCGGCGATCTGTGACGTACACGACAGCCGACCGGGGTCATCCTCGGGGCAGTTCACGGCGGAGTACGGGAATTCGGGGATTCCGGTCTCCCGTGACCAGGAATGCATTACCGGGACCGATCGGGCGATCGCCGGGCAGGGCCGAAGTCAACCCCCGAGCCATTTCCCGCAATTCCCCGCCCGGGGGCGCCCCGGGCGGGGAAACCGTCCGCCGCCCGCCACCGACTCCCGTACGCACCAGGGCGCTTGGGGCCTCTCCGGTACCCGGCGCTCTGCGTTGGATTACCGGACGGTGGACAACTGCGGAGTAACGCCGGATACCGTCTCTCCAGGATGCTTCGAGGGTGGAGCTGTACAAACCACAGGGCGTTTCGCTCTCGATCTTTCCGCTTCAGCACCCGCAAGTTGAGGAGCAGTCGTCGTGCGCAAGGTGCTCATCGCCAACCGTGGCGAAATCGCTGTCCGCGTTGCCCGGGCGTGTCGGGACGCCGGGATCGCCAGCGTAGCCGTCTAC